>CAIJPS010000022.1 GCA_903822595.1 uncultured Chlorobiaceae bacterium | reverse complement strand
TCAGGTCATGGGTGAAAAACTCAGTTCAATGCCGTTCCTCATAGCATAGTTTTTTGTTGAACTATCACATTGTAGTGCCTAAATTTTTAGGCCGACTCTTATTTTATATGCATTTACAGTGGATCATGTATGAAGTCAGGACGCAAGGGCTTCAGTACTACCACTCCAAGGATCACCTGGTTGAACCTCTCGACCAAGGTGCAGACAATTCGTTGCTGCTGATTGCGAACAAGCGAACCTGGGTGAGGGTCTATCTCGAATGCGATAGCGGCTACACCGCAAACGTTAGCGGTTCTGTGACGGTAAGTCACAAGATAGGGGACAACGGTGAATGGTCGAAATTCGCTCCCCTGAGCGCTTCAGCGACCTGCAAGCCCGTTGTGACTGGCACGAAGAGCTACCACGCCATCCGGAGTTCGCTCAGTTCGTCGCTCAACTTTCATTTGCCCCCGGATTGGATCGCGGGAGAACTGCGCATCGACATCCAGGCTACGGATGGCGTGCAGGTTCTCACCAAGTCGGTCAGCACGGCGGCCAAACTCCGGCAAACCCTGAAGATTGCCGGAATCATGGTGGAAGGCAACCTGGGGGGCACCAAGATCGCTGCGCCCAACCTCAATGGCCTCGAGAAGACTGCATGGAAGGCTCCTCGCCTTCTGCCCGTCAGCGACGGGCTCCAGTTTCGCGTCGTCACGACCATCACGATGACGGAGAAACTGGACAGCGAGGATGTTCCCGGATCCTGGGCCACGCTGCATGACAGGGCGATCAAGGCCCGTGATGATGATGGCAATAAGCCGGGATGGGTCTACTACGTTCTGATCCCTCCCCTGCTCGTGGTCACCGGTAAGTCCGCGGTGACGGGTAACATTCGGGCTGTCGGGATGGAGTGGGGCGACGGTCTCACTGCCGGCCGAGAAATGGTAGTCGACGAAGGCTACGATGCGATCGTCCATGAGATCGGCCACGCGAGCGGCTTGGCTCACGCACCGTTTGGCAACGCGCCCGCTCCCGACCCGAGTTTCCCGCTTTATCAGCCCTACGACATTGGCTCGATCGGTGAGTACGGTCTCGATGTGGTGGACGGGACGGTCATCAGCCCGCTTCAGGCAAAGGATATCATGGGCTATGGGGGCTACACAGGAACGGCGGCGGACAAGTACGTTCTGTGGATATCGCCGTTCACGTATAGGAAGCTCTACAACAACGCGCGTCTGAATCCAGAGCCGGCGGAATCCCCCACTGAGATCTGGCGAGGGCGTTGGACCACTGGTTGGACGAGAACCGTGCCGTTCGAGTTGGGGGGCAAGCCTCACCTGTTCTCCTACAAGGCAGGTGATGGCAAGCTCGACTTCGACCGGATCAGGGGTGACGGCAAGGGGACGACCAACCTCTTCAGCGGCAAGTGGAAAACTGGCTGGACGAATACCGTCGCGTTCCAGTTGGGAGGCAAACCCCACTTGTTCTCATATAAGGTAGGTGATGGCACGGTCGATTTCGACCGGATCAGGGATGATGGCAAGGGGACGACCAACCTCTTCAGTGGCAAGTGGACCACTGGCTGGACGAACATCGTCGAGTTCCAGTTGGGAGGCAAGCCCCACTTGTGCTCTTACAAGGCAGGTGATGGCACGGTCGACTTCGACCGGATCAGGGATGACGGCAAGGGGACGACCAACCTCTTCAGTGGCAAGTGGACCACTGGCTGGACGAACATCGTCGCGTTCGAGCTGGGAGGCAAGCCCCACTTGTTCTCCTACAAGGCCGATGATGGCACGGTCGACTTCGACCGGATCAGGGATGACGGCAAGGGGACGACCAACCTCTTCAGCGGCAAGTGGACCACTGGCTGGACAAACATCGTCGCGTTCCAGTTGGGAGGCAAGCCCTACTTGTTCTCCTACAAGGCAGGTGATGGCAGGGTCGACCTCGACCGGATCAGGGGCGATGGCAAGGGGACGACCAACCTTTTCAGCGGCAAGTGGACCACCGGCTGGACGAACATCATCGCTTTCCTGCTTGGAGGCAAGCCTTACTTGTTCTCTTACAAGGCAGGTGATGGAACGGTCGCCTTCGATCGAGTGAACGCGTGAGTGAGTACGGGCCAGAGATGAAGCGAACGACGACTCGGCAACATGTGAACAGATTGGCCCTGTCGGCTGTACGAGCCGTTCGGCTGCGGAGGTGTCATCGCCCGCCCTTCGGACACAGAGCAGAACACGCCGCTGCAGCCGACTGATAACATTGGATTACGTAATTACATTTTGTTGACTACTTATCAGGGAGATATTCCATAATGCAGAAACAACGTGAAATGCCTTACGTCTCTCATGTTTTTGTTTGTACCAATGACCGTGGGGGAGAAAAAAAATCGTGTGCAGACAATAACAGTCAGCTTACGAAAGACAAGTTAAAACAAGCTGTTGACGAGAAAGGCTGGAAAGGGAAGGTCAGGATTTCCACATCAGGATGTATGGGGCTTTGCGGCAACGGCTCGCATGTGATGATTTACCCTCAGAAGGTATGGTTTTCCGGGGTTCTCCCTGATGATGTGGATGAAATTGTCTATGCCATTGAACGTATCCTGGCTGATGACTGAAAAAACGGGGGATACGCTGAAAATCGCCGAACAACAACGTTACATGGGGTACTCATTCCGTCGCGCTTCATTCACACCAGTGCAAGGTAGGCCGTCAGCATAACCTTATGCAGGAAATGAGTGTGTAAGAAATTTGGCGATTATATGTAACTAAAGTATAGTTGCAAATATTGAATCTATGTTGTATGCTGAGGTATGAGTAAAGACCAGAAACTGATTATAAGGCTTCTGATAAGGCCTAAAAACTTTACATATAGTGAATTATGTAGAGTTCTCAACTCATTGGGCTATGAAGAAAGCAAAAGCGGAAAAACTTCAGGGTCAAGAGTGGCGTTTATTGATAAAAGTACAAAACATATTATCCGTTTACATAAACCACATCCAGGTAATGAGTTAAAACAATATCAAATTGATCTGGTTATTGAGGAACTGAAATCAAGGGAGCTTATATGAAAGACGTTCTGGTTTATGGGAATTATATAGGATCGGTACACTTTAATGCAGATGATGAAGTGTTTTATGGAAAAATAGAGGGTGTAGAAGATCTGATTTCATTTGAAGGTAGTAGCGTGACTGAGTTAAAAAAGGCATTTGAAGAGGCTGTAGGCGATTATATCGAAATATGTAAAGAATACGGCAAGAAAACTGCCAAGTCATATAAGGGGAGCTTCAATGTGCGAATAGCTCCGGAGATACATAAAAAAGCAACAAGGCTTGCTTTAATGAAGGGAATGTCATTAAATCAGTTCATTCAAAAAGCGGTTGAAGAAGAAGTAATTCGTGAAAGTTCTGCTTCGTAAATCGAAGATGCAGAGTAATTGCTTCAACCGATTTGTGTAATTGTCAAGGTGTTGATGTATAACTTTCCCTCAAAGAGTATCTGCTGTGATCGGAAAACAAGAATAAGTCAAAAACGGAAAATAAGAATAACCTATGGATAGCGTATCCCGGCGGGACGTTCATGAAATCGTGAAGTTGTGCAATACCCACAAACCAGGGGATTGGGTGACTGTCTGCGTCTGCCCACCTGTCAGTAGCGCAATCAGTTAGACGTGAAGGAGATATGAATTTTGAAATAGAACAAATCGGTACCATATTTTCACCCTATAAAACGAAAGCAGAGTGCCCGATTCAAGGAAGTGTTGTGCCTGACGGGCAAGGTCGGATTGAGATACAGTTCAAGGCGTCTTTGCTTCCCGTCATCCCTGTCGGCCTAATCGAATCGGGATGTCTATCGTAAAGTTGGAGAAAAGAGTGAAAAATATCCTCGATCTAAGCGAGATAGATATATTAGACAATACTCATCTTGTTGACATTAAACCATATCTTCCCCGATTTGATTATCGGGAAAATGCCAATAACGGATGGACGGAAACAAAAGAATTGCGAGAAAAACCGAAAAACAGGGAATAACCCAAAGCGCTTTTGTTGGGCTTCAGCCGATCATGCTTTGCAGTGCAGATGAATTTATTCGTTAACTCTATGAATAATAATGCTTTTGCAGATGAGGATTTATAGGATTATCGGCGATTTGCTCATCGTTGCATCGACGACCTTGTTAATCGGGATCATTGCTTTTGATAAGCTCTCTCATACTGATAATCGGTTCTTAACGAATATTTTTTTGCAGGCAATGCATCTCTCGTTATTGATTGGTGCAACGTTAAATATATTGCACCAATATAAAAAAAAGCAATATCTTCATATCCTGTTCACATTACTGCCAGTATTCTTGTTTTTAATTGCGGTTGCGGGACTGTTTACTGGTTTTCAATTCCCTGTTGTTCTGTTGCTGGCATTTGATTTCTATTTGATATACTGGTTTTTCTTTTTGTTCTTAAATGATTTTGATCAGAGCTTTTTCGTCAAACAAATAAAAATATGGAAATAGAACCAATTGGAATTATACATACGCCCTTCACCTCAAAGAAGGAGTGCCCCATGCAAACGGTTTATTCTTCAGATTCTCCTGGTCGTGTTGAGCTATTCCCGAAATATGAAGCTGGTCTGAAAGATATCGAGACATTCTCTCATATTTATTTACTCTATCTTTTTGACCGGGCTGGAAGCATAGAACTGGTACGTCCGACATTTCTTGATGATGAGCCACACGGCATCTACGCATCAAGACATCCATGCCGGCCAAATAGTATAGGACTGTCTATCGTAAAATTAGTATGCCGGGAAAACAATTTTCTCATCGTTGAGGGTGTTGATATGTTAAACAAGACACCGCTGTTGGACATTAAACCTTACATACCAAAGTTCGACGCTGTTCTTTCAGCATCCGAAGGGTGGACTGCCGGCAAGAACTGGCGCCCCAAACAAGAAGGTAGAGAATGACTAAACGCATTACCCCCTTGCTCAGAGCATGTTCCACTTCTACTACCCGAAGGAGAAATTCTCGTTGGAGTATTTTTTCAGTCTCCACTCGGAACCTGTTTCAACTCTATTCTGACTACGCCGCATCAATTTTCGCAAGCAGATCCTTCATCGGCTGATAGATGATGGGCAGGAAGTCGCTGTAGGCGAGCAAGACGACACCATTTTCATCAACAAGCACGTATGCGCGTTGCGCCATGCCGAGGAAACCGAGGGCGTCGTAGGCCTTGGCGGTCTTTTTTTCGGTGTCGCTCAAAAGGGTGAAGGGGAGTTGATTGCGCTCGGCAAAACTTTTGTGGGAGGCCTGGCTGTCCGAACTGATGCCGAGCACCACGATGTCGCGTTTGGTGAATTCGAGCACGTTGTTCCGGTAATCGCACAATTGCGCGGTGCAGACCGGAGTGTCGTCACCGGGGTAGAAGATGATGAGTACTTTTTTTCCGGTAAAGTCGGAGAGAGAAACCTGCTTTCCTTCGGAATCGGGAAGGGTAAAGAGCGGTGCTTTTGTTTGCTCTGCTATCATGGTAATTTCTGGTTTTGGAGAGTAGTTACTTTTTGTGGCTATTGAACGCAATATAATGATACTGTAATTCTTCGACTCATCTCATTTTGCCTGTTTGCGGGTGACCTTGCAGCGGCAGGGAACCTTTTTAACCTTATTTTAGAAGCAATTGTGCTTCAGTAAAGAAAAAAATGAAGGTTAGGCTGTTTTTTCTTTTAACAAGACAGAAAAAGTCTTATTATCTGTTATAAAGATTTCGTGTTGTGGAAACAGTTCTTAATGCATATTTATGATTGGTGAATGTATTTGCAGTACATGCGGTATATTGAAGTCTTGGTGTGCCCGTGAAGGCAGGAGTTGCAACAGAGAGAGTTTATTGGCTTGTTTTCTCATTTTAAATAATGGTTTTAAGCTGTAATAACGAATTTTGAAAGTACTATGGCAGACATGAAAGTTTATTTTGATCACAATGCCACAACCCCGCTGCACCCTGAGGTGAAAAAGGAGATGATCGCGGCGATGGAGATGTTTGGCAATCCGTCAAGCATGCACTCTTATGGGCGTGAGGCAAGAGCAAATGTTGAGGATGCGCGCCGGAAAGTCGCTGGTTTTATCGGCGCTGATGAACGAGAAATTATTTTTGTTGGCAGTGGATCGGAAGCCAATAATACGGTGCTCTCGCTTTTTGTCTGCGGTACCAGCCAGTGTATTGCCGGAAGTAAGATGCGCAGCACGATCATTACGACCAAAATCGAACATCCCTGTGTGCTTGAAACATCCGAGTGTCTTGCTCATCGCGGTGTACGGGTAAAATATCTTGATGTTGACCAGTACGGTAAAATTGATCTTGATCAACTTGCCGGTATGCTTGGCGATGATGTCGGTCTGGTCTCGGTCATGATGGCAAACAATGAAATAGGGACACTGCAGGATATTGAAGCCATCACCAGAATGGTGCATAACAGTGGCGCATTGATGCATACCGATGCCGTGCAGGCCATCGGGAAAGTTCCTGTCGATGTTCGTGAGCTTGGTGTCGATTTTCTCACGATTTCAGCTCACAAAATATATGGCCCGAAAGGGGTGGGCGCTCTCTTTGTGAAAAAGGGGATTCCCTACTGTCCTCTCATCAGGGGAGGTCACCAGGAGCTTGGCCGACGCGCAGGAACTGAAAATACTCTTGGTATTCTCGGTCTGGGAAGAGCGGTTGAAATGAGAGCGCTTGAAATGCCGGAGGAGGAGGAGCGGTTGCTGCACCTGAAGCAGGTATTGAGAAAGGGTATTGAGGAGCGTATTGATGATATCCATTTTAACGGGCACCCTACCGATTCTCTTGCCAGTACGCTCAACGTCTCATTTACGGGTGTGGAAGGTGAGGCCATTTTGCTCTATCTGGACCTTGAAGGGATTGCTGTCTCGACTGGTTCGGCTTGTGCTTCGGGCTCTCTTGATCCTTCGCATGTCCTTTTGGCGACCGGTGTCGATGCTGAGCTTGCTCATGGTTCGATCCGGTTCAGTATGGGACGCGAAAGTTCGATGCAGGAGGTAGAGTACCTGCTTGATGTTTTACCACCAATAATTCAACGAATAAGAAACATGTCAACAGCTTATATAAAAGGAGGATTGCATGCTGCAAGCAGGTGAATGGGCATATAGTGAGACACTGAAGGAACATTTCATGAACCCGAAAAATATTCTGCAGGGCGAGAATACCGATGATTTTGACGGGGTAGGAATGGAAGGAAACTTGCAGTGCGGCGATCAGATGATGGTGGTGATCAAGGTGGACAAGGAGCATGATGTCATTACCGATTGCCAGTGGAAAACCTACGGCTGTGCCAGTGCAATTGCCAGCACCTCCGTGCTTTCCGAGATGGTGAAGGGCCGAACGCTTGATGCAGCGTTTCATATTTCCCCGAAGGAGGTTGCCCAGGAACTTGGAGGGCTGCCGGATCATAAAATTCACTGTTCTGTGCTTGGAGACAAGGCGCTGCGTGCGGCCATCAACAACTACTATACCCGCAACGGTAAAGAGGACAAGGTCAAGCAGGATCAGGTAAAGGTGATTTGCCAGTGCATGAGTATTACCGATCATGATATTGAGGATGCTGTGCTGGAGGGGGCTCGAACCTATTTTGAACTTCAGGAGCGTACCAAGCTTGGTACGGTATGCGGTCAGTGCAAGGATGAGGCTGAAGTGCTGCTTGAAAAATTCAAGCATATCCATTTCGGAGTCTGAGCGGGAGCGCACCGGCACACATATTTGTATTGTTTGAGGGTGTTCTATTGTATGGATATCATCGGAAAGAAGAGGGTGCTTTTTTTTGCGGCCCTTGCTGTTACATCTTTTTTGGCCAATTTCTGCTGGGAGTCATTGCACGGGTTGCTTTTTCAGGCACATCCGGGCATGGCTGCCTCGGGTTATGTTCCAATGATGCTCTTCATGGCTCTTATGGACACTCTCGGTATAACGCTCCTTTACTTTATTACAGCCCTTGTCTTCCGCACATGGTTCTGGATCCCCGGATTACCTCAGCTCTCTTTTTTTTTCTTTTCCGCTCTTGCTGCAGCATACGGAGTTGAGTATGTTGCGCTTTTTGTGTTGCATACTTGGAAGTATCTGCCTTCAATGCCGCTTATTTTTGGTGTCGGGCTTTTTCCACTGATCCAGTTGTCGCTTACCGGTCTCTTATCGGTTTTTGTTGCCCGACAAGTTGCGGGTAACGGATGAGGCTTTTTTGCCTATCTTCAGTTTAAATTTTGGAACACGATGTTGGAGAAACAGCACTTCTTATGACGACAGGCAGGAGTAACACATTTTATATCCATACGTTCGGCTGCCAGATGAACCAGGCGGATTCCGCAATTATAACCGCTCTGCTGCAGCAGGCAGGCTATACTCTTGCAGAAAGTGAGGAGCGTGCCGGCATTATTCTGCTTAACACCTGTGCCGTACGCGAAAATGCGGTTGATCGCATCGAAAATTATTTACAGCACCTTCAGGGGCTGAAAAAAAGAGATAAAGCTCTTCTTGTCGGGATAACTGGCTGTATTCCGCAATATCAGCGGGAGGAGATGTTTTTTAATTCTTATGCTATTGATTTTCTTGCCGGCCCGGACACCTATCGTACTCTTCCGCTGCTTATTGAGCAGGCCCGAACCGGGGCAAAGCCGGTGTCGCTGGATTTCAATGATTCAGAAACCTATGAAGGGGTTGATCCGGTAAGGCAGGGAGTGATCAGTGCATTTGTACCTGTCATGCGTGGGTGCAATAACATGTGCGCCTATTGTGTTGTGCCGTTTACCAGGGGAAGGGAACGGAGCCAACCCTTCAGTGCGGTTATGGGAGAGGTCAAACAACTGGTTGCATCCGGATATCGGGAGATTACCCTGATCGGGCAGAATGTCAATTCTTATCATGATCCTGAACAGGGCATGCATTTTGCCGCCCTGCTTGATTCGGTCAGTCGTGAAGCCCCGGAGGCAAGAATTCGCTTTACCACCTCTCACCCGAAAGATATCTCCGAGGCTCTTGTGCGTACCATTGCTGATCGACAGAATATCTGTCATCATATCCATCTGCCGGTGCAGTCCGGTTCAACAACGATGCTTGGACGCATGAACCGGGGGCATACCATTGAAGATTACAAGGAGAAAATAGCGCTGATCCGCTCGATCATTCCTGGCGTTGCACTTTCAACCGATATTATTGCGGGGTTTTGCGGGGAGCAGGAGGAAGATCATCAGGCATCACTTGAACTTCTTTCCAGTGTCCGGTTTGACTCGGCCTATATGTTTTTTTACTCTACCAGGCCGGGTACCCTTGCGGCGCGGACTCTGGTGGATGATGTGCCGGAAGCGGTAAAGAAACGAAGGCTGCAGGAGATCATCGACTTGCAGAACAGCATTTCGTCTGAGCTTTTCCATGAGTCGATCGGTTCAGTTGTCGAAGTGCTTGCTGAATCCGAAAGCAAGCGCTCCTCATTGCAGCTTATGGGCCGCACTTCAGGCAACCGGGCCGTGGTTTTTGATCGTGAAGGCTACCAGCCGGGCGATCTGGTGAGGGTGCTTATTACCGGGACCACATCCGCAACCATGACTGGCAGGCCGGAGCGAGGGCAGGAAGGTAATCCATCTCTTTATTAAGGAGTTTTTTATCTTGAGTGGTATTTGTAAATTACCGTTTTTAAACTCCTAATCATTTAATCGGCCCTTTTTCGGGCTTTGGAGAGAAGTAAAGCATGTCAGTTCCCGCAAAGCTTGGGTTTGTCGATAAAGTAAGAGCACATCTTGAACTTCTCGATCCTGTTACCTGGATCAGCGTATTTCCCTGCCTTGCCGCAGGTGTCATGGCTTCAGGAGCCATGAAGGGCACCGTTCACGACTATCTTTTGCTGCTGGCTATGTTTTTGATGTTTGGCCCGCTCGGTACCGGTTTCAGTCAGTCGGTTAATGACTGTTTTGATCTCGAACTTGACAGGATTAATGAGCCGACGCGCCCGATTCCTTCAGGTCGTCTCTCTCCAAAGGAAGGGCTGGGGAACAGTATCGTAGCGCTTCTTCTGGCAATTGGACTCGGGGTATTTACCGGTCTGCATGTTGGTGGCGTTCGTGGTATGATTATCATGGCCTCTATCCTGTTTGCGCTTTTTGTTGCTTACATTTATTCTGCTCCTCCACTCAAACTGAAGAAAAACATCCTGACCTCTGCACCGGCGGTAGGCTTTTCCTATGGATTTGCCCCTTTTATTTCGGCAAATGCCCTGTTTGGAGACATTCGTCCTGAGGCGATCTGGCTTGCCAGCCTCAACTTTTTTATGGCAGTGGCATTGATCATTCTCAACGATTTTAAATCGGCTGAAGGTGACAAGGATGGTGGTCTCAAGTCACTCACCGTCATGATTGGTGCCCGAAATACCTTTCTTGTTTCATTTACGATTATAGACATTGTTTTTGCCGTGCTTGCCTGGCTTTCCTATAGCTGGGGTTTTATGATACCTACGTTTTTTGTCCTGCTTGGTCTTGTATTGAGCGTGGTAATCCAGGTACAGCTTTTACTCGATCCGAAAGGCGGTATCTCTTTCATGAACAGCGCAGTCAATGATGGGTTTGGCAATGTTCTTGGTAAAAGCGACGTTAACGAACACAACGCTTTTCTACGCTACCAGATTGCAAATAATGTTCTGTTCCTGCTCAACAATCTTGTTGTTGCAGGCATGGTTGGATTTAAATACCTGTAAGCGCTTCTTTATTCTCTGTATGGCTGCGCTTCAAGCCGTCAATTTTCAGTGAAAAACAGGATCATTCAGAGCTGTTTGATCCTGTCTGTTTTTGAACGAAATCTTTAAACATTGTGCTGCAATGGATACTCTTCCGGTAACCTTTTTTTCGCTTCCAGTCGTATGGCATAATGCACTGGTTACGTTGTTGACTTTTGTTTATGTGTTCAGCGTCCCTCCTTTGATGGATTATCTGGTGACCAATCACTCCCTTCCGAGGGACATCAGCCGCAAAATTACCCATATCTGTGCCGGATCAGCCATTGTGTTTCTTCCGCTTTTTGTCGATGGCGGTTGGTCGCACTATCTCAACATTACTGTTTTTGCTGTCTGGACCGTGCTGCTGATTCAGAAAGGACTCTTTGCCGCCGATGATGATCAGGCAGTTAAAACCATGACCCGTACCGGTGACAAAAAGGAGCTGCTGAAAGGAACCCTTTATTTCGTGGTTGTTGCCATGATCTGTGGAACCGTTTATTACAAGCAGCCTGCAGGCGTTATGGCCATGGCCATGCTCGGCTGGGGAGACGGTCTGGCGCCGATAATCGGCACCCGATACGGAAAAATGAAATACCATATACTCAGCGACAAAAGTGTTGAAGGAAGCCTGGCCTTCCTTGTCGGAAGCATTCTTGCCGGCCTCTTTTTTGTCAACCTCATTGTTCCTGAATCGTTTGACGCCGGAAAAATCATTCTTATTGGCATCATCGCAACGATTGTTGAGGGCGTAAGTCCCAAGGAGGTCGATAACCTGACTATTCCGTTTGCAGTCATTGCTGCCTCTGCGGTTTTGTAAGCTGATCGCTTGAAAAGGGATGAGATGCGGGCCACTTATTTTATCAGTGACATCCATATTGGTCTGCAGGACGAAAAAAGCGAGCAGCTCAAGATGGAAAACCTCGAACGGCTTTTTGCCCTTATCAAGGTAGAGGGGCGTTCGCTCTATATGCTGGGAGATATTTTCGATTACTGGATGGAGTTTCGCCATCTCATTCCCAAGGGGTTTACCAGATTTATTTGCCTGTTATCTGATCTGGTTCGCCATAATATTGAGGTTGTCTACGTTGCAGGAAACCATGATTTTTATCTTGGGCGATACTTCGATGATGAGCTTGGGATAAAAACGATGTATGGTATGCATGAGCTCCTTTGCGATGGCCGAAAATTCATCGTGGCTCACGGTGACGGGTTGGGCAAGGGGGATATTGGTTACAAGCTTTTTACCCGTATTGTCAGGAATCGCTTCAATCTCGCTCTTTTGTCGGGGTTTCATCCAGATCTGGCGATAGGAGTGATGAAGAGGTTATCACAGTTCAGCCGTGCGCATAAGCCTGCTGAGGGGGTGTTTGAGATTGATCGGTTGTTAAACTTTGCCGAATCATTGATTGCCGAACAGGAGTTTGATTATTTTGTGTGTGGTCATAACCATGTAAAAGGTATCCGGGAGCTTTCTGTTGCTTCCAGCAGCTACGTAAATCTTGGAACATGGATTGATGGCAGTTCGCCCTATGGCGTTTTCAAAAATGGTTGTTTTCAGCTCAAGGAGCTATAACGTTAATATCAAGAGGTAATTGCTGTTATGAGTAATATTAGTCAGGTACTGAAACTTGGTTTGCCGAAAGGAAGTTTGCAGGATTCCACAATCGATCTCTTTGCACAGGCGGGATTTCATTTTTCTGTTCAAAGCCGTTCCTATTTTCCCTCTATAGATGACGATGAGCTGGAGGCGATATTGATAAGGGCACAGGAGATGGCCCACTATGTTGAGCTTGGCGCGTTTGATGTTGGATTGACGGGCAAGGACTGGATTATTGAGACAGATGCGGATGTTGTTGAGGTTGCTGATCTGGTCTATTCCAAAGCTTCCATGAGGCCGGTTCGCTGGGTACTTTGTGTTCCTGAAAACTCTCCGGTACAATCGGTGAAGGACCTTGAGGGGAAGCATATCGCAACCGAAGTGGTAAATATTACAAAAAAATATCTTGCCAAAAACGGGGTCAACGCTTCGGTGGAGTTCAGTTGGGGCGCTACCGAAGTCAAACCTCCCGATCTGGCCGATGCCATTGTTGAGGTGACTGAAACCGGCTCTTCGCTCAGAGCCAACAAACTCAGGATTGTTGATACCATTCTTGAGTCAAACACGAAACTGATTGCCAACAAAGCATCCTGGAATGACCCATGGAAGAGAGAGAAGATTGAGAACATGGCCATGCTGTTGCTTGGAGCCATTAACGCCCAGGGGAAGGTTGGTCTGAAAATGAATGCCCCGAAATCTTCACTCGACAAGATTATAGCCATTATTCCTGCACTTCGTCAGCCAACCATATCCAGTCTTGCTGAAGAGCAGTGGGTGGCCCTTGAAGTTATTGTTACCGAAAAAATAGTGCGCAAGCTGATTCCTGAACTCAAACGGGCTGGTGCTGAGGGTATTTTCGAGTACAATATCAACAAACTGATCGACTGAACGAGTTTGTCGCTATTATAAACATCCAGGCTGCCCGGGGAGGGCGGCCTTTTTTATCGTTCCCATGCTTTTTTATCAGATAGCCGTACTGCTTTCATTGCTGGTTTTTTTAGGGATTCTGCTGAGAAACCTGATCGACCTGCCGGGTGTTCCTGAGCACTCCCCTGGTCAAGGAGCGTTCGTTTCGGTTTTGGTACCGGCTCGCAATGAGGAACAGAATATTGAGCGCTGTGTGCGTTCGCTTCTGCGGCAGGAGTATGCACCATTTGAGATTCTTGTGCTTGATGATGACTCAACTGATGCCACTCCGGAATTGTTGCACTCCCTTGTCAAGGAGTCTGGCGGTAAAGTAAGGGTTTTACAGGGCAAACCGCTTCCCGAAGGATGGCATGGGAAGAGCTGGGCCTGTTCACAGCTTGGACACCAGGCAAAGGGTGAGCTGCTGCTCTTTACAGATGCCGATACCATGCATGAGTCTGATGCCCTCCGGCGTACCGTAGGTGCAATAGAGACCTCCGGAGCCGATATGCTCTCCCTGATGCCCCATCAGGAGCTCTACTCATTCTGGGAAAAGCTTGTGGTGCCACTGGTTCATGTTATTCTTATGTGTTACCTGCCGCTCCGGTTTGTGCGGACAAGTCGAAGGGCCGCATTCTGTTTTGCCAACGGCCAGTTTATTCTTTTTCGCAGAGAGTTCTATGATCGTATCAACGGCCATGCTGCAGTGCAGAATGCCTTGGTTGAAGATGTCTGGCTCTGCAAGAGCGTGAAAAAGGCGGGAGGCAGTGTTGTGGCCTTTAATGGAACTGATGTGGTCAGTTGTCGCATGTATCGTAATTTCAGGGACATTTGGGAAGGCTTTTCAAAAAATCTTTTTGCCGCTCTTGGTTACAGTACATTCGGTTTCATGGCGCTGATAACAATGATCGCCGCCCTCTATATTGCGCCATTCCTCTTTCTTTTCCACTCGATGTTTGCCGGAGATTTTACTTTTTCACTGTTCTGGCTTCCCCTGATCCATGTTACGGTTGCTTTGCTCTGCAGGATACTTATTGCGTTGACCTTTCGCCAGTCACTCGCTGTGGCTTTTTTGCATGTGTTTTCCCAGATCGTGCTGCTGGCCATAGCCTGCAACTCATTTTACAGCATAAAATTCGGCAATGGCGCAAGTTGGAAGGGGAGGAACTACAATTTTTCCTGATGGAGGAGGAGAATTCGGGGAAGGTGATAATTTTTTTTAAATTGCGCGTTAACAAGCCATGTCTATATCAGCGCGATTTTTCGCGGGCAAAAGAGTATCAATTCAAACAAGAGTATTGTATATGGGTTTCTTATCGAAAATATTCGGGAAAAAGGAAGTTGAACTGAAACTTCCGAAGGTTATTGAGGATGTTAACCTGATAAAGACGATGGAAGGTCATCTTGACCGGGTGCTCGGTGTAAAATTCAGCGCAGATGGTAAAAAACTGGTCAGCGGCAGTTTTGATGAGACGGTGATGCTGTGGGATGTGCAGTCAGGCCAAAGCCTGTTTACCATGAAAGGTCATGATACCTGGGTGGAGTGCATCGATTTCAGCCGTGACGGCAAACTGCTTGCAAGTGGAAGCACCGATAGTACGGTAAGAATCTGGGATGCTGCAACTGGCAAGTGCCTGCATGTCTGTAAAGGTCATGATACGGCAGTGCGCATGGTTGCGTTCAGTCCGGACAGCAAAATTGTGGCGAGTTGTTCACGCGATACGACAATCCGACTGTGGAGTGTAGAAACAGGAAAAGAACTTTCAAGGCTGCTTGGCCATAAATCTTATATTGAGTGTCTTGCATACAGCCACAATGGTAAAAAAATTGCGAGCTGCGGAGAGGAACCGGTTATCAAGATATGGGATGTTGAGAGCGGTAAAAATATTGCAAACTATAAAACAAACGACCGACTCTCACATGCATTGGCCTTCAGTCCAGACGACAAGTTCATTGCTTTTTGCGGGCGGGATGCGTTAGTCAAGATTCTTGATGCAACATCCGGAGAGATTACGAAGGTGCTTGAAGGTCATGAGGATGCTGTTCGGAGCGTCTGTTTCACTCCCGATGGCAAAAAGGTTGTCAGTGCTGCAAATGACGAATCGGTAAGGCTGTGGGATGTTGAGTCCGGCAAACAGTTGCATCTTTATCGGGGGCATGTGCTTGAAGTGCAGTCTGTTGATGTCTCTCCTGATGGAAAAATAATTGCCAGCGGAAGCGATGACCGCAAGATCAAGCTCTGGGGAATCAGGTAGGAGCTTTATACCATTGGCGTTATGGTAGCCGGGGGCTCTTTCGGGTGCTTCCTGGTTTTTTTTTGTCAATGTTAAAAAAGTAGCGTAAACTGAAGAACTTCCTTTTTGATTTAGCTTAAAGTGAGTAAATTCACCTTACAAAAAATAAATTGATTTTTGAGCGCCTCATGTCGAGGTTCGCTCATTGTAACGCCAAGTTTAACTGGCAAAAATAAAAAAGAGGTAGATATGGGTACTCAGGTTGAAGGAACTGTCAAATGGTTCAACGAAGAAAAAGGTTACGGCTTTATTGAGCAGAAAGGCGGAAAGGATGTTTTTGTGCATCACAGTGCTATCAATGGCACCGGGCGCAAAACTCTTGTTGAAGGCCAGAAAGTCATGATGGAAGTAACTCAGGGAGCAAAAGGCCTGCAGGCTGAAGATGTAACTCCTCTTTAAATTATTTTTTGCCACAGGACGGTTTTTCAGTCCGTTTTGTTTGAGCGGCTTTTCCAGCGGATCAGTTATCAGTACTTTCCGCTTGTTGTGCTTGGCTTCACACGGCTTTTTCGATTGAAGCCGGAAGGATTGGAATATCACACACAAAACAACAAAGGACGCATGGCCATGCGTCCTTTGTTGTTTTGTGACTCAAATAAATAACCCTGAAAAGGGATAAAGATTGTTCGAAGAGATCAGGGTACAAGTCTCTTTTTCAACGGTAAGTGCTCAGACGTTCCGTTATGGCGAGGGTCTGTTGAGTGGCAGAGAAAGTAAGCCGCAAGCTTGCAAGAATCTGGTTGCCAAAGTATGTTTTTATTCATCAACCAGTTATCTTCAAAAGGAATCTTGTATTTTGTCGGAATCAGATTACAACTCTTGCATACGCGCATTATGCGGTCTGTTCTTGTGCAGCAAAGTCAATCCCCTGAATCGAAAATATTGATAACGATCATTAAAAATTGTCAATAATGGCTGGCGAACCAGACCTGATTCCAGGCATCTACACCTATTGCGATCGCTGGTGCGAGCGCTGTGCATTTACTTCACGCTGTCTTCAGTTTCGTCTTGAGGCTGAAGAGAGAGAGAGCGGGGAAGCGTTACAGCGTTTTGATGCATTGAATTTGCAGTTCTGGCAGGAGATGGGAGAGGCTTTGGTGCAGGCCATGCGTCTCATCCGGGAAATTGCGGTCAGGGAGGGGCTTGAATCTGCTGATCTGCAGAAAGAAACGGTATTCTCTGAACCGCCTGAGACTCTTCAGCGTGATGCTCGTGATCACCCTTGTGCGAGCGCAGCTCTTCTCTATGCCGGTATGGTTAACGAATGGTTTGCGACTGCCGATGAGTTTCCTGAAGCTGAGGAATCTCTGCTGACTCATCCTCCATCTCTTCTTGAAGAACCAATTCAGGTTATCAGGCACTACCAGTATTTCATTTACCCGAAACTGGTACGAGCTGTTGAGGGGCGTCTCAGTGTGGATGCTGCTTCAGGCGGTGGCATGGAAGCTGATGCCTGCGGTACTGCCAAAGTTGCATTAATCGCCATTGATCGCTCTCTTGCCGCGTGGAGCCTGCTTTATGGAGAGTATCCCGAAGAGGAGGACAATACGCTTGCGATTCTGATTCATCTTGACCGGCTCCGCCGTTCAGTAGAAGTTGTGTTTCCCGCTGCCCGGGCCTTTATTCGTCCGGGATTTGACACATAGTATTTCTCGGATCAACATCATTCTTATCCAGTCACATGCTTCAAACCAATGAACAATATCTTGTAGAGTTTCTGCTGCAATGCCAGCCGGGACAGCCCCGAACCCGTGGCAACTGGGAGGTTGATCATCACGGGAATCCCTTTCTGCTTCCATCTATCGGTGGTATTACCCTGAACGTCCAGGTTGGTGATCCGGCATTCGGCTGGCAAGGTGATCATATTGAACCGGGCGTAAGCTGTACCGCCGATACTCAAAAACCTTTTGAGCATCCCAACGTTGGTTTGCAAATCTACTCATGCGCAGGCAATATCGCAACCGTTGTGACGGGCGAAGCAAAAGGCGCCACAGGCCGTGTGATTGGTCATCATGGAGGGTCGGAGCATGTGATCGTTGATTTTGAGCGTGATGTCAAGGAAAAGCTGCTCTATAATGATACCATTATCATTCGAGGGAAAGGGCAGGGACTGAAGCTCACGGATTACCCCGACATTACTCTTTTCAACCTCGATCCCGCTTTGCTGCAGGCGTTGAACATTCGGGAACTTGAGGGCGGAGTGCTTGAAGTACCCGTGACCACTCTTATTCCTGCCGTTTGCATGGGATCGGGCATCGGTTCCGCCCATGTGGCAAAAGGGGACTATGATATCATGACAAGTGATCCGGAAACCGTCAAAAAGTATGGAATCGACAAGATCCGACTCGGTGATTTTGTAGCCCTGCTCGACCATGACAACCGTTACGGCAGAGCATATCGTAAAGGTGCGATTACGGTTGGTATTGTTGTTCACAGCGACTGCCTTGAAGCTGGACACGGACCGGGAGTCACCACGCTCATGACCGCAGCCTCTCCGCTCATCAGGCCGGTTATTGATCCGAAAGCCAATCTTGCAGACCTTCTCGGTATTGGTACGACCGTGAAAGGGAGGGGTTGAAGGAAAAGCATAACCCCCCAGTTGCTTTGCCTTTCCTGTCCTTTCCTTTCCAGCTTGTCATCACTGCGCAATCTTCACTGTCGATCTTGTTTTTGGGGGGAGCCCAACCCGATCTGGTAAGACGCTGCGGCTGAACCTGCACTTTCCGGATCGGGTTTAGGGATTAGAGATCAACAGAGAGAACATGCTCATCTCTCCTGAATGATGGGTTCATCACGAAAGCCGTGTCAGACATCAGCCTGGCGCAAGGCGGATGAATCCGTGACTCTTCATACCTGGTTTCGTGGCGTTGTATCCGTCTTCGGTGGTTGGCATCATGATTTTTTGTTTTTATATATTGTTTTTTATGAATAAAAACTTAACTTATAAGTGAAGTTTTTGTTTGAGTTGCTGTTCCAGGATCAAGGTTGTTCGTAAGCGTGGCTCGAAATGATTGTATTTGTGCCATTATTGTTCGATTGGATTCAAGCAATTCACACATGTTTTTTTTCGCTTCTGATTTTGGTCTGTGTTATCCCGTTTATTCTGTGCCAGGGATTTGTTGCGTTTTTTTGCCAGAAAAATTCTGCTGATTCAGTAGTGCAATGACTGGTGATATGCCGTAATTTGAGCTGGGACGTGAGGGGATGAATCGGAAATGAAGGTTTGTATATTTAGTGCCGGTATACTATACTCAGATTTGTATATGTACCGGTTTGGTACATTTTTTTTGAAAAACAATAAATGGATATTTTCATCATGGCTGCAACAATGAACGAAGAACCGACCTTGACCCACAATGGTAAAACGTATAATGTTTCAGAACTTTCTGAAGCAGCACAAAAACAATTGATGAACGTTAAAATTGCTGACAGTGAAATCAGGCGTTTGCAAGTGCAGTTGGCGATTGCTCAAACTGCCCATAGTGCATACCAGCAGGCGTTGATTGAAGCACTTCCTGCGCAAGAGTGAGGATAGAGACTCTATTCCTGTAGAACAGATTTATCCGCAACTACCTGAAGCGGTTTTCCGCTTTTAATGGTGTGTTGCGGCTATCTGATCATGATGATGAGTGGTTGTTGTTTGAGAAAAAAGATGATGAATGATTTATGCACGCAAGGATAAACTGCTGTGAAACAAGTTAAAGTACAATCTCCATTACGCGAGGCTCTTGCTGCGCTTACCCCTTTTCTCAAACGGACCTTTTATTTCAGTCTCGTTGTCAATGTGCTTGTGCTTGCGCCAAGCGCTTATATGATGGAGGTGTATGACCGGGTTGTCAATAGCCGTAGTCATACAACGTTGCTTATGCTTACGATTCTTGTGGTAGGCATCTATCTGCTCCTCGAAGCACTCGAGTGGGTGCGTCGTCAGGTGATGCACGATGCTGGCATGGAGTTGGACAAGGGATTGCGGGAACGTGTGTTTAGTGCCATTTTTATGGCAAGAATTCAGAATATTCCGGCAGCAGGTGCTCAGGCTTTGCGTGACCTTAAGACTCTTCGTGAGTTTTTGCCCTCTCCGGCTCTTCTCGCCGTTATTGACACCCCGCTTGCTTTGCTTGTTCTGGTGATCATTTTTCTGATGGCGCCCCCTCTTGGCTGGTTTGCCGTGGTCGGTGCTCTGGTGCAATTTATAATTGGCGTCGTTAATGAGCGTCGTATCCGTGAACCGCTTCTGGCTGCAAATCGAAGCGCTATCGGTGCACAGACTTACGCTGACGGGGTAATCCGCAATGCACAGGTTATCGAGTCGATGGGAATGCTTGATCATATCCATAAGCGCTGGATGGGCCGTCAGCAGGATTTTCTTTTGCAGCAGGCGGAAGCGTCTGATCATGCAGGGACAAATGCAGCGCTTTCCAAGCTTGTGCAGAGTCTTTTGGCCTCTCTTTTGCTTGGTATGGGTTGCTGGCTGACCCTGAAAGGGGAATTGCATGGATCCGGCATGATTGTTGCGTCCATTCTTGGTGGAAGGGTGCTTGCGCCGCTCGTGCAGATTATCGGGAGCTGGCGCCAGGTGGAAGGTGCCCTTGAGGCATTCAACCGTCTGGAGGGTTTACTGAAAGAGTTTTCGTTGCCGGAAAAGGGAATGGCGCTGCCAGCACCGACCGGATTGCTTTCAGTTGAGGGTGTTATTGCTGGTGCGCCAAGGAGTCCGGTACAGATTCTGAAAGGGATAAGTTTCAGGGTCGCTCCTGGAGGTTCGCTGGCGATTGTAGGGCCATCAGCCTCTGGAAAAACTACCTTGGCAAGGTTGCTGGTCGGTATCTGGCCGGCAATGCAGGGGAAAGTTCGGCTCGATGGGAACGATATTTATCAGTGGGACAAGGAGGAGCTTGGGCAGCATATAGGCTATTTGCCGCAGAATGTGGAACTCTTCGAGGGTACCATTGCTGAAAATGTTGCTCGATTTGGTGAACCTGACTATGAAAAAGTGAGAGAGGCCTGTCGAATGGTTGGGCTTGATAGCTTTATTGAGCAGCTTCCCAAGAGGTATGACACGCAGATTGGCGATGATGGTTCATTTCTTTCCGGGGGTGAGCGGCAGCGAGTGGCTCTGGCACGGGCGGTATACGATATGCCGAAGTTTGTGGTGCTTGATGAGCCGAATGCAAGCCTTGATGAAGCCGGTGATGCCGCTTTGCTCACTGCGGTAAAACTTTTGAGGGAACATGGTTCGACGGTGATTGTTATTACGCATCGGTTGAATATTCTGGGGGCAATAGAGCATATGCTTGTACTGTTTGACGGTCAGGTACAGCGCTTCGGCACCTGCCAGGAGGTTATGGAGGCTCTTAAGTCGCCGCAGGCGGCACAGCAGCCATTAACCCCGAAGCCTCGAGGCTAACTCTTTATATGCAAACAGACACTTTATGAAACCTGATTTTTTTGATCGCAGTGCATTGTCCCGTCAGCTCTGGGAGTTTCGGCGGGAGTTTTTTTGGGTAGGCATTTTCAGCATGATTGCCAATGTGCTGATGTTAACGCCTACTATATATATGCTTCAGGTCTATGGTCGAGTCATGAAGAGCGGCAGTGAGTTGACGCTTCTTATGGTGACCTTTTTTCTGATCTTTTTTTATGCAGTGATGGCTTTTGCTGAGTGGCTTCGTTCACGATTGCTGGTAAGGGCGGGAGTCAGGCTGGATGAGGCGCTTAATTCGCTGGTCTTTAATGCAAGCTTCGAGGCATATCTGAACCGTACCCGTCACAATGTGGCAGAGGCTTTTTCTGATCTGACCAATATTCGCCAGTTTTTGACGGCTAACGGGATGATCGCTTTTTTCGATACACCCTGGACACCGGTTTATATTGCCGTGATTTTTTTGCTTAGCCCTTTTCTGGGTTGGCTTTCCATTTTGTTTGCCTTGATTCAGCTTGGCGTGACCTGGCTCAGCAATCGGATGAGCATCAGGGAGATCCAGATAGCAGCAGATGCTGGCAGTGACAGTTTCCGATATGTGCAGAGCAAACTTCGCAATATTGAACCGGTTCATGCGATGGGTATGGCAGGGAACCTTCGCGATCGCTGGTTCAGGCTGCATGATGCTTCGCTTGCCAAGGCTGAAGACTCTCTGGACCGGCAGCATCGCCAGCAGGCATTTGCCAAGTTTGTGCGTTACAGCATGCAGTCCTTGACGCTTGGTGCTGGCGCTCTAATGGTTATAGAGGGAAAAATGTCGGCGGGTTCGATGATTGCGGCCAATGTGCTGATGTCGAGAGCTCTTCAGCCGCTTGATCTTGTCGTGGCTACCTGGAAGCCTTTTGTTCAGGCGCGTACAGCCTTTGTTCGTCTGGAGAAACTTCTTGAGGAGTTTCCCGAGCGGAAGCCTGGTGCGCGGCATCAGGATCCTTTCGGAGAGATAAGGCTTGAAAATCTTACTGCTCTTGTCGAGGGTCGCGAGACTCCGATTCTCAATGATCTTAATGCCATGTTTCCCTCAGGCAAGGTTACAGTAGTTCTTGGTCCTTCCGGATCTGGCAAATCAACACTTGCGCGCTGTATTGTCGGGGTTTGGCCAGAGTTGAAAGGGCGTGTGCTTATCGATGGTGAACCGGTTGAGAGTTGGGACAGGATGGAACTTGGACCGCATATTGGCTATCTTCCCCAGGATATAGAGCTCTTCGATGGAACGATTGCTGAAAATATCGCCCGTTTTGCCGAGGTGGACTCTCAAAAGGTCATTGAGGCTGCAAAGCGTACTGGTATCCATGAGATGATCTTGCGTTTTCCTCGTGGCTACAATACTGAGATTGGAGAGGCTGGTGGAATGCTTTCGGGCGGGCAGCGGCAGCGGCTTGGTCTTGCAAGGGCGATGTATGGCAATCCAGCTCTTCTGGTGCTTGATGAGCCGAATGCCAACCTTGATGATGCCGGCGAGCGTTCGCTGCTTGATGCGGTCAAGGATTTGAGAAAAGCTGGCAAAACAGTTATTCTTGTTACGCATCGTCCGAGTGTTCTTGCGGCTGCGGATTTGATTGTTTTGATGCAGAATGGGAGGATTGTTCGTTGCGGAGCTCGCGATGAAGTTTTGATGGCCATGCGTTCCGAGAGTACCCGGCCGGTTTCGGTTTCGCCCGCCTGATTTCGGTTTTTGACAAATGTTTAAACAACAGCAATGAGTATTCGTGATATAATGGTAAAAATGAAGCTTGTTCCCGCGGAAAAGGGGGCAGGCAGTAAAAGTGAGGAGTATCGTGATACCCGCAGTCCCGTAAAGCTTGGGATATGGATACTGCTTGTCGGATTTGGAGGATTTCTGATCTGGGCCGGGTTTGCTCCGCTTGATGAGGGTGTTCCCTGTCAGGGGCTGGTGAGTATTGCCACAAAGCGGAAGGTTGTGGAGAATTTGCGTGGGGGACGGATAGAGAAGGTCAATGTCCGCGAGGGTCAAATGGTTCAGGTGGGAGATGTACTGATAATGCTCGACAGTCAGACGGCCAGGGCCCGTTATGATGAGGTGCATCAACACTACCTTGGTATGCGGGCAACTGCCGACCGCTTGATTGCTGAGATGCGTGGTGCCGGTTCTATCTCTTTTCATAAAGATTTGTTGCAAGAGTCTGATCGTCAACTGGCTGAGCAGAATATGCAGAACCAGCGTCAGCTCTTTTTGTCACGCCGCGCAACGCTGAGAATTCTGAATGAGCAAATGGCTGCCATAGCATCTTTGGTAAAGGAGGGTTATGCGCCATTAAGCCAACAGCATGAATTAGAGCTGAAGATTGCTGAGTTCAAGAGCGGTACGGCATCACAGTTGGCGCAGGTTCAGCTTGAAGTGGAAGCTGATGGTGAAAAAACCAGAGCGCTTGCTGACGAGCTTGCCGATACGGAGGTACGCTCACCGGCATCAGGGCAGGTTGTTGGCCTGCAGGTGCAGACGGTAGGTGCGGTCATCCAGCCTGGTCAGAAGATTATGGATATTGTGCCGATGCATGAGGGCCTTCTTATTGATACCAAGGTTGCGCCCCATCTGATCGACAGTATTCATAAAGGGTTACCGGTCAATGTGAGCTTTTCTTCATTTGCCCACTCCCCGCAACTCGTGGTTCAGGGAGTGGTTGAGTCGCTTTCAAAAGATATTGTAACGGATCCTCAGGTTAATCCGATGACGCCCGGTGCCTCCTATTATCTTGCGCGTGTCTCTGTAACACCGGAAGGTATGAAGTCTCTTGGACATCGTGAGATGCAGCCGGGAATGCCGGTGCAGGTTGTGATCAAGACTGGTGAACGTACACTTTTGACCTACCTTATTGATCCGCTGATCAAGCGCATTACGGTATCAATGAAAGAGGAGTAGGGTTGTTTAGAGAACCAAACGCAATGAGTGAGTCGATCATGAAGCTATTGATATCTATAATTGTTGTGGCCGCGATGTTTTTCGCTCTGCCGTTGTATGGTGATGCGGTTGATCTTTCTACGGCTTATCAGAGGGCGAAGGAGTATGATTCCCGACTGGCTACGGCAAAGGCAGATAATCTGATGTACAGGGAGGAGATCGGGAAGGCGAGGTCGCAGTTACGTCCAAGTGTACGTGTGAACGCTTCACGGGGTCGTAATGCGACGGAATATACCAGTATTCTTACCGCAAGAACATCCTCAAGCTATTATAATTCAGTCAACTATGGTGTTTCAATACGGCAACCCCTGTTCAATCTTTCCTCTTATGCGGGCTACAAACAGGCCAAAGCTGCCGCGGAAAAAAGCGATGTTGACCTTCAGAAAGAGGATATTGCGTTGATTGTCAGAATAACAGAGGCCTATTGCAATGCTCTCTATGCAGATGACAACCGTGATTTCAGTCAGGCGCTGATCAAGGCGGCACAGGAGCAGCTTCAGCAGGCTAAACGACGGTTTGAAAAGGGATTTGGTACGATTACCGAGATCAATGAGGCGCAGGCTGGTTATGATATGGCATTGGCTGATGGCTTGGAGATTGTCAACAGCGTTGAGTTTACCCGGCGTGAGCTGGAGCATCTTACCGGTCAGTATCCGACTGATCTCTGTAAAATTGTACCCGAAAAGCTGGTTTTAGCACAGCCAGTCCCCAATAGTGTTCAATCCTGGATCGATCTTGCTTTAGCGAACAATTACGATGTGGTTGGCGGTCACCAGGAAATGCAGATTGCGAAAAGGGAGATAGAAAAGCAGAAATATTCGCGTTATCCAACCATTGATCTTGTCGGTGGGAAAAACTATTCTGAGAGTGATAATAGTTATTCAATCGGCTCAATTTATGACACCTATTCGGTTAGTCTGCAGATGAGTATGCCAATCTATACCGGAGGCTATGTCAGCGCTTCGGTGCGTCAGGCTCATGCAAAATGGCTCAAGGCCCAGGAGCAGCTTACTTCACAGGAGAGGGGTGTTCAATCTGAGGTGCGCAAGTATTATAACGGTGTGGTCACCAGTATTGCGCAGATACATGCCTACGAACAGGCTTTAACCTCTCATGAAGTTGCGCTGACCGGTACAAAAAAAGGGTTTGAAGCAGGGTTGCGGAGCAACATTGATGTGCTTGATGCTCAGCAGAAACTTTTTGCAAGCAGGAGGAATCTTGCAAAATCTCGCTATCAATATATTCTCAATCGTCTCATGCTCAAGCAAGCTTCCGGCACATTATCTGTCGCTGATATTGAAGAGGTGAATGGGTGGCTTGTCGCTACGAAGAGGCTGTGAGCATCTTTTTTGCGTTTCGTACGGTGGGCCAATGATTGGTTCACTTTTGTCTTGACGTGCGTTTTTTGAACAGATTACATTGTTATGAGTTTGTATATAAGGGTTTTGCGCTATCTGCTTCCTTCAAAGGGGAAGATAGTGCTTGTTGTGGTTGTCAGCATTATGACTTCGTTCCTTGGCGTTATCTCAATCTATTCGGTACTTCCTCTTCTGAACGCGGTTTTTACCGCTGACAGTACTCTTGTGGCATCGGTTCCTTCAGGTAATATTGCCTCGGTTAAACAGGATCAGGATAACAGTTTGAAGTTATCGACCCAGTCCGGTCTGGAGGCGGTCAAGAATTTTGATACCGAGAAAATCAAAGCCTCTATTACGTCGGCATTTGAACATGCATTTGCTGCCAAAACCAAAGAGCAAACACTGCTTAATATCTGCCTTTTTTTGATTGCATCGTTCGCGGTCAAAAACCTTTTTGTCTATGTCAACGGGCAGATCATTTTCAGGATTCAGACTAAAACTGCCAAGAAACTCAGGGATGATGTGTTCAGTAATATAATCGAGATGCATCTTGATTATTTTAACAAGAACAGGGTTGGTAATCTGATGAACCTGGTCTACAATGACGTGCAGGCTGTGAACAATACGGTTAGTTCAACCTTTGTCAATTTTTTGCAAAACCCATTTTCCATACTGGTCTATGTTGGCGTTTTGGTTGTGTTGAACTGGAAATTGACGCTTTTTGCCTCGTTCACGTCGCTCATCATTTTTTTTGTTATCCGTACTATTGGAAAACAAATAAAGGGTCTTGCAACCAGTTTCCGCAGCTCTATGGGTGATATGAACTCCGTCTTGCAGGAAAAATTCAGCGGCATCAAGGTCATCAAGTCGAGTGCATTTGAAAATGTTGAACTTGAACGCTTTCAGGCCTTTACCCGCGGTTTTCGGATCCTTGATATCCGGATAGCACGATTGCGCAATATCATAGGCCCACTGAATGAAACGCTGCTTGTGGCCGCAATAGCTTTGGTGCTCTGGTTTGGCGGGTTGCAGGTGTTCCAGGGAAGGATGACCTCATCAGAGCTTATTCTTTTTGCGTTTACCCTCTATTCAACGATGGGTCCCATCAAGATGTTTGGGGATGTCAATACCCAGTTGGCACTTGGCATGATCTCTGCAGAGCGTTTGTTTGAGTTGCTTGATACGGTACCGGATATTGTCAATGGCACGCGTGTCATTGACGGGTTTTCGCATGATATCCGCTTTGAGGATGTTTGCTTCAAATACAGCAAGGAACCCGATGCTCCCAATGTGCTCGATCATGTCTCTTTTGAGATCAAAAAAGGAGAGATGGTTGCTCTGGTTGGGCAGTCCGGTTCGGGCAAGTCAACCACTGTTGATCTGTTACTGCGTTTCTATGATGTTGATTCAGGCAGGATCACCATTGATGGGGTCGATATTCGCGAGTATGATTTCAAGCAGTTGCGTCGAATGATCGGTGTCGTCAGTCAGGAGGTTATTCTGTTTAACGATACGATTCACGCTAATATTGCGTATGGCACCAATGAAGAGATTACCAGTGAGAGGGTCCTTATAGCGGCAAAAATGGCAAATGCACACCAGTTTATTGAAGAGAAGCCTCAGCAGTACGAGACCTTGATCGGTGACAGGGGAGTACAGCTTTCCGGAGGGCAGCGACAGCGGTTGGCCATTGCGCGTGCAATGGTGAAGAATCCTCAATTGCTTATTTTTGATGAGGCGACCAGTGCACTCGATAATGAATCAGAAAAGGTGGTGCAGGAGGCTATTGATCACGCTCTTGAAAACCGTACCGCGCTTGTGGTGGCACACCGCTTGTCAACAATCAGGAATGCAGACCGGATCATTGTCATGGATCGTGGCAGAACTGCTGAGTCGGGCAACCATGAAGAGCTTCTCAAGCAAGGTGGTTTGTACAAGCATCTTTATGACATCCAGTTTTCTGGTAGAACTCCGGACAACGGAACACCGTTACTTGCCTCCTGATTATATGGAGATCCAGTAAGCGGCAAGCAACCGATCAGTATCAGCATTCATAATGGTTTATAACAGAAATTGATCCTCCAGGATTTTACTCAGAAGTTCAAAAAATGATAAAACCTCTTCGAAAACTCTCAAACTCATTCAGAAAACGATCAAGAAACTTTGCCTATTTATTATCCTGGAATCAGTATTGGATCAATGGTTTTGAGGGCTTGAAGTATGCTGTGCGAAGGTATATCCGCAAACGAAGGACTGAGACCCGCCACAATCCGCAAGGTCAGGTTATGTCAGTCGGCTATCCGGTAAAGAACGATTATGTGAAGGGGCTTGTAACGATTGCGATCCTTTCGAAAGATGGATATGATCTTATTCGTCAGTGCATTGAATCTATCGAGAAATATCGCGGAAATCACAAGATTGAAATTATTATTGGTGATACCGGTACTCGCGACCCGCAGGTACTTGCATTCTACAGGAAAGCGGTACGGCAGTTCAAGAACATCCGTATTGTGCTCTTTGATACCTATCATTTCTCCCAGAATTATAACGATTTAGTCTGGACACATGTCGGCGGGGAGTATCTCGTTCTGCTTAACAATGACACGATAGCAAAACCAGGGTGGCTTGACGCTCTCATCGAGCCGCTTGAAGACAGGCGAGTCGGGATTGTCGGGGCGAAGCTGCTGAATCAGGATGGGACGATACAACATGCGGGTATAGAGTATAATGATCAGGCTAACGGATACCATAGATTCCGTGATGAGCCCTCCGACTTGCCAGCGGCTAACGTAGCTTCGGTTGTACCCGGGGTGACCTTTGCCTGTGTGGCGATGCGGCACGACGTCTATGACCGCTTTCAGTTGAGCGCTGATTTTGTTGAAGAGGCGCAGGATACCGATTTCTGTCTGCGTTTGCGTGCGGCTGGATTTGCCATACTTTATGAGCCAAAAGCAGAACTGTTTCATTTTGAAGGTTCAACCAGGGACTGGCGGAAAGGTGAGGCTGACAGAATTTTGCTCAGAGAGAGGTGGGGAGATCAGATTCAGGAACTTTCTGAATCAAAAGTCCAGCGTATACCCTTTGATGTACATGCTTATAGTGGTGCGATTGTGGTCATCCGTGATGACGGTATTGGTGACTTGCTCATGGGGATTGCTGCGTTCAAGAAGCTTCGTGACAAGTATCCTGCGCGAAAGCTTGTTTTGATAACTTTTGCGCGGAATACTTCCATGATGGAGAAATTCGGGATTTTTGACGAAATTCTTCCTATTGAGAATGGTAAGAAGTATTCGCCGCTTCCGGTTCCATCGAAGAAAACCATTGAGTATAACCTGATCGACATCGAAATGAATTTCGGTGGAACGTTTGCAGAGACGAAGGAGGAGAACAAGGTTCATCGGCATATTGCATTTAGCAGGAAGTTTGGTTTTGACGATACCTATACCCTTGTACCGATGCCGGAATACCCGGAGGCGAAGGCGCGTGTTGAGGAGATACTTCTTGAAATGGGGGTCCCGATAGATTCCCCTTTTGTGGTTTTAAATTTGATGGCTACGAATCCAGCCCGGAGTTGGTGGGAGCCGTACTATCCTGAGCTTATCGCTGCGGTTGAAAAGATGGGCTTCGTGCCTGTTGTTATCGGGACAAAAGAGAGCCCTTATCTCAAGGGAGAGAAAGTTGTCAATCTTGTCGGGAAGACCAATACCATTCCGGAATACATAGAGGCCGTAAAACTGGGCAGGTATGTTATCAGCTCTGACACGAGCGCATGCCATATCGCAGGCTTGTCAGGTATTCCCTTTCTTGCCATTTTTACCGGCGGGGTGCTGGCAGAAGCTCGGCTCAGTTATTACCGGAAGTATGAGGTTATTGAGCCTCAAGGGCTTGCCTGCTATCCGTGTTGGGATGTCGGATGCAAGGATCGCGCTATCCGATGGAAAAAGGATCCCTGTCGGCTTATCCTGACACCTGAGCAGGTGATCGGGCAGTTTGAGCAGCTTCTCATGAAATATCCGTCAGGTTCCGGGCATTGAAAAGCCTGGATAATCAAGTTGATACCTATGTCACTGGCACGTAACAGAACCACCAGCCAAAGTGTTCATGCCTTTATCATCTGTTGGCCGGGTCAGGAGGAGTCTGCCCGCCACATTGCTGATGCTGTTCAACATGCAGTTGAGCATTTGACGGTCATATACTCGAATCAGACCGATACAACGGAACAAGGAGCCGGTGATTGGGTGAAGGTACCAAATGAGTGGTACTACGGTAAAAAGTGCCAGGAGTGTTTACGCTTGCATGAAGGAGGGATCATGCTGCATATTACAGCCGATGTTGCTGCTCCGGATTGGTTGCAACTTGTCAACCGATGCAAAAGTATGCATGCTCAGTATGACAATTTGGGGGTTTGGGCGCCGGACATTGATTACACAGACTGGAACCTTAAAACCGTCAAGATTGCCGATCTCAAGGACTCGCAACTTGTTTTTGTCGCTCAAACGGACAGTATTGTATGGAGTCTTTCCGCACCGGTCGTAAAACGATTGCAGGAACTTGACTATGAGTGCAACAATTTTGGCTGGGGTATTGACTGGTTTGCAATCAGTTATGCCACAGCGAATAACCTCCTTGTGTTTCGTGACATGTCTGTTAAAATTATGCACCCAAGAGGGACTGGCTACGGAGGTTCACTCGCCAGCAAGCAAATGTATCGCTTTCTTGCCCAGATGACTCCCCAGGAGAAAGTTCAGTTTGCTCTTTTACATGCATTCACTGACAGAACAACAAAACGAGGGTTCAGGTACAGCCTTAAACAAGCGCTAAAGACTGTTTTTTATGCCGTTAAACATTGTTTTAAACCAACCCCATTGCGTCCAGGGTTAATCATTGAGGTTCGTTCTTGATGGGTCAGGTGTTCTTGTTGTCTTGTTGACTACAGCAAACGCCATCAAGAATCATTCAGTATGTCAGTCCGTCAACGAGTGCAATCCATCCTCCACTTTCCATTTGATGCGCGTCAACCGTGTGCATGCCTCTGCTGTTCCATCCCTCTTGCCCTGGCTGAATGATGGGTCCGCCGGATACCTGTTCTTCGCGATAGCTTTCCTTCGAGAGTTCCGTAATTCTGAATGCCCATACTTTGCTTCCGTAGTTCGGGATACCATCCTGTGCAAATCGGTAGAGCACGTCGCCATCCCTGACCACTCTGCCTCCCGGGCGCGCGAAATGCGGGCTTTCGGTGAGTATCGGGCTTTGAGGGTGTTCTGCCCACGGCTCTAAAAGAGTATCTGAAGAGAACAGATGCAGGTTATTCAGTTTGCGGGCATTGCTGAAGAGGTACCAGCGCCCTTCGTGATGGACAATCGAGGGGTCAAGCAGCGGTGGATAGCGCTTTTTACTGCTGATGAGCGTGGCGGCATACTCCCAGCGACAAGGGAATGTTACTGCTTTGTACAGTCGTATTTCATGTGAATCTGCACATTCAGGAAGCATGTAGATATCGCCGTCATGGAAGAAAACGTAAGGGTAGGAGAGGTGAAACCGTTCCCGGAGTATGATACTACCATATTGCCACACTCTCATGTCGCGGCTTCGGGCGTAGCCGATCTCACCCTTCTCCCGTTTGCTGTTCAGGGCTTCAAAAAAGAGGTAGAACTCCCCGTTGTGCTTTATCATGAAGGGGTCGGCGACAAACCTTGTCTTGATGTCACTTACCTGCTGTGCGCTGAATACGGGGTTTTTGATGTTGTCAGCAGGGCCGAGCAGAATCGGTGATGGCCCTTCATAGATGCCGATAGACCAGATTTCCTGGTCTCGTTGAGCCCTTTTTTTTCTGTTTCGTTTCAGGCGATACAGGATGAGTGGGGCTGTCGCTGTGAAAAGCAGAAGAATCAGGGTTAAAGCCAATGACATGTATGGTTACAATTTGGTGTGTCGGCAGATTATCGTGCAAAAGTTTTAATACTATTTACCGGTTCTCTTGCTTGCTTGTTTCATGATTATTGTTTTCCTTTTCCCGGAGTTTTTGCTGAAGGTAGGCTTCAAGGTTGCCGGTCATGGCAGACAGAGTGAACTCTCTTTTTATCCGCTGATATCCTGCACTGCCAAAATCCTCAAGCATATCAGGGTTATCGATGATTTTGGCTATCGCTGTGGCAAGGGCATGCGGCTCTTTCGGAGGAACGATAATGCCGGTTTTACCGTCAACCATCAGTTCCTGAACTCCGTTGACATTTGTAGCAACCACTGGCTTCTGCATCGCCATAGCTTCCATGACCACGTTAGGCATCCCTTCGAGAATGGATGAGAGAACAAAGAGGTCGCATCCTTTCAGTGCAGGAAAAATATCAGCGGAAAATCCGGTAAAAATGAATGATTCTTCAAGTCCAGCATCAATTGCCTGTTTTTTGAGCTCCATTTCCAGTTTTCCCTCGCCCGAAACGACAAAGACCAAGTCATTTCTGTACGTTTTCAAGATAGCGGCAGCATCAATCAGGTAAGTAAATCCTTTAACTTCGGAGAGCCTTCCTGCACTGTAAATAATTTTTTTGCCGGGAAAACGGATTGAAAAGTCGTACGGAGCAACTGCTTCGGGTATGGTAATCCCATTATGGATGACTTTGACAAAATGGTCATTAAACCATCCATAGTGAGCGTAAATATTCTTGATCATCTGGCTGTTCGTGATGATGCCGTCAAGAATGTAGTGTGCCGAAAGCCGGTAACGCAACCTTTTTTTAGGGTAATTCAGCGAACCATGCCGGGCAAGGATAATTGGAGTCCCCTTCATTTTGGCAAGCAGGCCTGCCGATCGGACATCAGTGTTCAGGTTGCAGATGAGGATTTCAATTTTTAGCTGTAAGAGTTTATGGGCAAGCGTACGAAGGTAAAGCCCTGTTGCTTTTTGCCAGGTGTTGATTCCAAGAGAAGAAAGATTGTTTTTTGCTGCATGGTCGAGAAATTTTGATCCGGCTTTGCCGATCATGATGACCTTATGACCTCTCACAGCAAGTTGTGTTGCGGCCGATACCATCCATTTTTCACCGCCACCGAATTTGCTGGTGCCTATAAAGTTAACAAAAGCGATGTTCATCCTGCGTGAGTGGAATTTCCTGAAAAGTTGCTCCGTGCTGTAATGTGCATAATCCTGTTGAGTTGAGATCCAAAAAAGAGTCTATGGTGTGTTATTTCTTTTGGCTTGAGCAGTTTCCGTCTCTTGCGACAGCCTGTGTCAGCATCTTGTTGAGTGACAAACTTATTGCGTCGTTCTCAATATCGACGACGTTGGGTGTTGGCGAAATAATGACCTCTTGCATGGTGCTCATTGGCCCGAACTGGTTGTGGTCGACCTGGGTGTTACGGTAGAGTCCTATCAATGGGGTGTCAAAGCAAGAGGCAACATGGACAAGTGCGGTGTCGGGTGTAATAAGGAGCTTGAGTTTTTTGACAATTTCACCGACTTCATAGAGGTTTGCGGTAGATGGTGATGGCAGGATGCTGGATTGCAACCCTTCCAGTTCTTTTTTTTCTTCAAGATCTCCAGGGGCTGAGAAGATAACAAACGTTTCGTCAGGGAAACGGCTGATGAGTTCCGCCCATTGCTTGATGCTTCTGTGCCCTCCGCTGTGGCCTGCACTTATATTGATGCCTATGCAGAGACCGGGATGAAGAGTTTGAAGGAATGTGGTGATATCCGTTGAAACTGGCATGGACGGCAGGTATGGCTTGCACTGCCCCGGTTGTAAGGTGGAATCGATAACGCTCAGAATTGCAAGGTTTTTTGCCGATTCATGCGTCTTTGGGTCGCTGTTGATGAGATGGTCGTAGAGCCCTTCGTGAAAGGTATTGAAGTGCGCTATTTTATACCGTGCGCGGATAAGCGTGGAGTGGATGAGAAAATTGGTCGAGGGATGGTCTTTCGGATTAAAAAGTAGATCAAATTTTTTTGAAAGTATCTCTTTGCCATAGCGTTTCAGATTCTTTTTTGTGTGATAGACTGCGGTGATATTAGGATCAGCACTGAAAAAATCAAAGATGATCTGATTAAAGGTGATGATGTAAATTAAAAGCTCAGGAAACTCTCTTCGCAAACTGCCAATAAGGGGTGTAAGCATAATGCAGTCACCATAGCGTTCTTTGGCAAGAATGATGATGCTTTCAAGCGGTTTGTCAGGAACAGGCTTTGTTGTTCGTTTTTTCGTGATGCACTGAAGCATTTTTGCAAAGCGATGACGGAACGGCCTTTTTTTCTTTTGTTTACGGCTGGTAGTCTGGCAAAAACTGATTATTTCCTCTTGCAGTTTGTCGAGTGAGAACATGGGGGCGATGGTTTTGCGGGCTGTTGCGGCAATTTCTTTTCTTGCTCCAGGGTCTCTGTAGAGCATGGCAAGCAGTTCGGCAAGTTTTTTTTCATCGCCATAGTGAATCAGAAAACCGTTTGTTCCATCAGTTATTACCTCTTCAACTCCGCCCGCATAGGTGCTGATGGGGGCGACGCCGAGGAACATGGCTTCAAGCAGCGCGATGGAAAGTCCTTCCACGATGGAGGTAAGGGTGAAGATGTCGCTCTGCTTCAAATAGGGAAAAGGATTTGCCATGAAGCCCGTGAATATGATGTGGTGGGCAATTCCGAGATTTGCGGCAAGTTGTTTGTACTCTTCAAGCTGTGGGCCGTGGCCCATGATCACGATTCCGGCATCGGGTGCAGAGGTGAGGTTGAGAAACCGGGCAAAACTTCTGATCAGGAAGTCAAATCCCTTGTTGGGTTCGATTCTTCCCATGGCAGTGATCATAAATGGAAAGGGCTTGCAGATTTCCTTCTCTCTGGTTTGCTGTGCGATGGCTGCTGGATCCAGTCCGTAGTAGATAACCTTGATGTTCTCCGGTCTCATAAATCTCGACAAAAGAAGGATCTCTCTGATTTTTTCTGCGTTGACGATGATTCCGTCGGCCATCAAGTTGAATACGAGGTTATAGACCCATTTATTTTTGAGATCCAGTGTGGTGCCGAGCCATAAAACATTTTTGACGCCACAGATGGTGCTGACAATACCGGCAAGGGCGTAATCTTTACGCATTGAGGGTATGATGACGTCGATTTGATGTTTTTTTACGATCGCGATCAGTTTTATGATGGTCGTGAGATCGGCTTCATTGAGAAAAGGAAGCTTGTATTTCGGGATGTTGAAATGTTCTCCTACCTGTTCGTTTCGGTATGCGAGTACGGTTTTATGCTTTGCCAGTGCTTTTGTGGCCAGCAGTATTGACTTTTCATTACCACCACCCCATTTGCTTCGTGATGAGTTGAGGAACAGGAAATTCATTGCTTTACTCAGTGTAAGATAGCCCCCCTGAGGCGTTTACGAAACAGGGTTGATTTTTTGTGAAAAGGTGCCTCCTGTTCAAGATATTCTCTCGGAGTGGTTATTTGTTTCTGAAAGAAGAATATCGGCAATTTTCTGCTGAATGCGACTCCGTTCAAATTGCCCGACAAAGATTTTCAGGCTTTCCTGGCCCATCCGGATACGCTTTTCCCGATCAAGAATAAGTCGCTCCAGGGCCGAAATCCACTCTTCTTTTGTTTTTACAAGATAGCCATTTACGCAATGAGAGACCGTTGTCTTGTTCGCACCTACATCGGATGCTACCACCGGCTTTCCATGAGCCATGTATTGCAGCAGTTTGAATGCACATTTTCCACGGCTCCAGGGATCATCAGTCAGCGGCATGATGCCGATATCGATCGACTGCAGCCATGATTTTTCTGTTACAGATGACCATTTTGTAAAATGCCAATTCGTAACAAGCCCCTTTGGAGGATTTCCGCACAGGAGGGAAAATCTTACGCAGGGATACTTTTGTTGCAAAAAAAGGGTGGCATCATCAATAATCGAGAGGTAAAAGAGATTAACGTCATTACCGATCCATCCGATTGTTATGCAGTCGGAGTGGGGAGGTATCATCGGTTCTGCTACCTGTTTGTCAAGAGCTGTCGGTATAATATGGACGTTGTAGTTATATGCTCCGGCATAGTGTGCCAGCTCGCTGCTTCCTGCAAAAACAAGAGTTGATTTTTTCAGGATGTAGTTCAGCTTTTTGATGGTACGTCTTGATGGTGGTTTATTTTGTTCCAGCTCCTGGCTTTCTCTGGTGTACAATGCATCGTCAAAGTCATAAATGAGTTTTGTTTGTTTCGTCATGATCCCGATAAGTAGCCTTGGAACTATTTTTTTTTGTAACAGTATATAATCGTATCTGTTAAAAGAAAAGAGAAACTTGAGCAGGTTGAGGTACTGTTTCCCGGAAATACAGACGGCTTGCATCTCAATAGTGTAGTTGCTCCAAAAAGGCAGGAACTGTCCAACTCTATAACGGTAACTGGCTCGGTGGGTTGCGTTGTGAAAGCAGAGGATCTTTATCATGGGCAGATATGGTCAGTATGTCAACTTCCGCAGGATGTAGAGCAAGCCACCCATCGCAGGAGAATCGGGTTGATGCAGTTTTGTTATGATATTCGCTTGTTTTTTCCCTCTCCAATACCTATCTGTTGATAGAGTATGAGAGTCGGGCTTTCAAAAAGACAAGGTATCAAATTCACAAGGATTCATTTAACGGATAATCAATGCAGACGTTTTCCTCTTCCGATCCATTGACAGTTGGACGTCCCGCTTTTTTTGCCAATACTCTTTTTTTGATCGCTGTCATGGTGCTTTATCCGATTACCGGTTTTTTGCTTTTTTCTCTTGTCAGCGGTGGCAGTCAGATGGGTTTTTCTTTGTTGCATATTGAGGAGAGTATGCTCACTTCCATTCGATTGATTCAGGCTGTTGGGCAAATTCTTGTGCTTGCCCTGCCCGTTTTATTGCTTGCAGCATGGCATACGGGCAGGAAAAATCCCTTTTCTCCACAAAGTCTTGCTTTTTTGGGGATACAGAGGCGTGTCGATTTTGGTATGGCGGCATTGGCAGTTGGGGGTATTTTTTTGCTTCAGCCATTGCTCTACACCATCACAGCACTTCAGGATCACTATCTCTGGCCAGCTCTTGGCTCTGCAGGTGCTGAAGTGGTTCATCAGCGTGATTTGATGGAGTCCTTCATTAAAGAATTGGGACAGATTCGTTCAGTACAGGAATTTTTTTCGGTTGCATTGGTTCTTGCCTTCACTCCAGCAGTTTGTGAAGAGCTGCTTTTCAGGGGTTATGTCCAGCAGAATTACACTCGTACCATGTCATCAGGCGCTGCTGTGCTGCTGACCGGATTGATTTTTGCATTTTTTCATATGAGCGCGGCAAATCTTTTGCCTCTTGCGTTGCTTGGGTGGTATATTGGCTATATTTATGCGAGGGTGGGTAATCTGGTGATTCCGTTTGTTGTGCATCTTGCGAATAATCTTGCGGCGTTGCTTTTTCTTTTTTTTACAGAAGGGAGAAGTTCGGAGGAAGCTTTTGGATCGGAGCACATTCTTCGTTTGCCTTGGTGGTGGATTGTTGTTGCGGGAAGTTTCTTCCTTTTTGTAATGGTTCTTCGGCGATTTGCGGTTCTACCTTTTTTGAAGGAGGATGTGCTGAAGGGAGTGGCTTCTCATTGAGGTGGATCAGTTTTTAACAGATGATGTATGGGTAAACTTTTAAGCAATAATTTATTGCAGCGGGTCCTTGTGGCCCTTGTGGGTATTCCTCTTTTGCTGTGGCTCATCGATCTTGGTGGGTTGGCTTTCTTTTTGTTTTTTTCGCTTCTGGCGCTTCTCGCTGTTTTTGAGTTTCATCGTCTTGCATGCCACAAGGCCAAGCCTCCAGCACTCTGGATTGTGCTCTTGATAACGCTGATATTTCAGGTGAACTTCTATCTGCATTGGGCTGAAGTATGGGAGCTTTTACTGACTGTTGTACTCGCTCTTCTGGTTATGGAGCTTTTTTTGAAAGAGGGTTCACCGTTGCTTAATTTAGGGGCCATCCTGCCCGGTCTGCTCTATGCCAATCTCTCTTTTGGTTCCCTGCTGCGGCTTCGTCTTGATGCTGGTGACGGCAAAGGGGAAATAATGGTTTTCCTCATGTTTTTCTGTGTATGGGCAGCCGATATATTTGCCTACTTTGGCGGTAGTACCCTGGGCGGAAGGTTTATTCATCGCAAATTGTTCGAGCGTTTGAGTCCCCACAAGACATGGGAGGGTTTTTTGTCCGGTCTTGCAGGAAGCATTGCAGCATCGATGATCTACAGCAGTTTTGTGCCGGAGTTGTCGTTGACCAAAGCGTTGTTGACAGGGCTCTTGATTGGGCTGGCAAGTCCGGCTGGAGACCTGATTGAATCGATGTTCAAAAGGGATGCAGGGGTCAAAGACTCTTCACATCTGATTCCCGGTCACGGTGGAGTGCTTGACCGGTTCGATACCATCATGTTTGTCTCGCCATTTATCTATTTTATTACCGTTCATCTCTAAACTGGCATAAAGGGTAGGGCTGAGTGGCGGCAGGGATGGAAATGTTTTTTTATATTGATGGTCAGATGTGTGCCGAGAGAGCACCTTACAACAGGCAGAAGCATTAACCGCAAGAGGTTGTCATCATGAAAATCGAAGACCTTCTTTCCGAAAAATATATCGTTTTGAATCTTGATCTTGCCTTGAAAAGCCAGGTGATTGAAAAAATGCTGTCTATTGTGGCTGATCATCCCGGGGTGATGGATATTGGCAAATTGCGGGAGGATGTTCTTAAGCGTGAACAGGATATGTCCACTGGTATTGGCAAAACATTAGCCCTGCCTCACGCAAAGAGTGCCGGAGTGAGCAGGCCGGTTATGGCGTTTGCAACACTCAGGAACGCAATTAATTTTGATTCTATTGATAATGAACCGGTTCGTATTGTCTTTCTTCTGGCAACTCCTGAGGAGATGCTTTCAGAGCATTTGAAGCTTCTTGGTCGGATTACGAGGCTTGCTGGTCGGGATGATGTTCGCCAGCGGCTTGTTCTTTTAACAGCAGCCTCAGAGATTATTGAGCTGTTCAGAGAAGAGGAAAAAGATTTTCCACAAATATAACAACACTTTTATCAGCAGGGAATATTACAGTTATGCCGCAGTACCAGGCCGTAAAGGGCACAAGGGATATTTTCCCGGACGAGGCTGCCCGATGGAAATTTGTCGAAGGAATGGTTCATGTTCTCGCCTCCCTATACGGGTTCAGTGAGATACGGACACCGGTTTTTGAATATACCGAGTTGTTCCAGAGAGGCATCGGTTCGACTACAGACATTGTTGGCAAAGAGATGTTCTCTTTTTTGCCTGATCCGAAAGGGCGTTCTCTTACTTTGCGTCCGGAGATGACTGCCGGGGTGATGAGGGCTGCTCTTCAGAACAATCTGCTCTCTTCTGCTCCTGTACACAAACTTTACTATATCGGTGAACTTTTTCGCAAGGAGAGGCCCCAGGCTGGACGGCAGCGTCAGTTTTCTCAGTTTGGAGCTGAACTGCTTGGTGTCTCCTCACCTGCTGCGGTAGCCGAGGTTATAACCCTCATGATGCAGGTTTTTGAGTCGCTTGATTTGCATGGTCTCAAGCTCAGGATCAACAGTCTTGGCGATACGGATGACCGGATCCGTTATCGGGAGGCTTTGCAGGGCTATTTTTCGCCTTTTCGCGATATTCTTGACGACTCTTCGAAAGAGCGGCTTGAAAAAAATCCGCTGAGGATTCTTGATTCAAAAAATCCAGCTCTTCAGGAGCTTATTGCAGGTGCTCCAAGATTATACGATTATCTCAACGATGCTTCTTTGCAGGATTTTGAAAAGGTGCTTTTTTATCTCAGAGAACGCGGTATTGCTTACGAAATCGATTATCGTCTTGTTCGGGGGCTTGATTATTATTGCAATACGGCTTTCGAGGTTACCAGTTCAGAGCTCGGCGCCCAGGATGCTATTGGAGGGGGCGGTCGCTACGATGGTCTTGCCCGTGAACTTGGCAGTTCGGCTGATGTGCCAGCCGTCGGGTTTGCAGTTGGGATGGAGAGACTCTTAATGACGATGGAAAAACAGGGGCTTTTTGCCGCTCTTGATTCTCGTGCTCCACTTGTTTATGTTGTTGTGCAGCAGCAGGATTTGTTTGATCACGGCATGCAGATTGCATGGCAATTGCGTCATGCGGGTATCAAGACAGAGATAGATCTGGCAGCAAGGAGCATGAAGGCGCAGATGAGAGAGGCAAACAAGATAAACGCATCCTTTGCGCTCTTTATCGGGTCGATGGAACAGACTACCGGGTTCTATTCATTGAAAAATTTAATAACCTCCGAACAGACTCTGTTGTCTTTGGAGGCAGTGCTTGAACTTTTGCAGGAATCGGCTGCGAAGGAGCCGTTGAAATTGTGACGATTATGCGCCATAAGGTACTCCTCTATGGAAAAAAAGAGTGCTGTCTTTGTGATGAGGCCATGGATCTTCTGACGAGAGTCAGCATATCTTTGCCGTTTGATCTGGAAAAAAGAGATATTTCGGGCAATCCGGAACTTTTGGAAAAGTTCGGACTTAAAATCCCTGTCATTTTTGTTGACGGTGTTGAGGTATTCAAATACCGGGTGAACGAAGCGAGGTTGCGATCCATGTTAACAACTGAATTGTTGATGGGGGATGTTAAACAGCTTGAATAATTGTTGTTGGCGATGCTGAGACTGATTTTTTTTCTTTTTCTTTTTTTTCTTGTTGTTTCCTTCGTGGTGATTCGTACACTCGTGCGTGCGTTGCGGAGAGCTTTCTTTTTCATCAAAAAAGGTGGTTCCGGTCACAGTGAAGCTTCAGCGGCTTCATTTTCTTCAGAGTCATGTATTGAAGAGGCTGATTATGAGGTTATAGCAAGTCGTCTCAACAATAAAGATCAGGATGATCTATAAGGCTTTTTGCTTTGGATTGTTTTTTCGTATATTGAGCAACTTGATTTAACGACGTCGACAATATCTTATCTGAAGTGGGGATTCCCCACTTTTTTGTTTTCTATTTAAAGTTTGTACGGGGTGTTCATGCAAGAGCGTATCAATAATTGTGTTTCCCGGGTTATTGGAGAGTCTGCGGGTACGCGGGGTGAAGGGGCCTATCTTATTGATATTAAGGTCAAAGGGAAAGGGAATAGCCGGAAAATAGAGATATTGATGGATGCCGATATTGGCATTCGTATCCATCAGTGTGCCTATATGAGCAGAAGAATAAGGGAACAGATTGAAGGCGATGATGAACTTCTTGAGATGATTGGCGAAAATTTTGACCTGATCGTTTCATCTCCCGGTCTTGGTGAACCAATTATCATTCCCCGTCAGTACATACGGCATGTTGGCAAGTTGTTGCAGGTTACCTATACTGGTCCGGATGGTGAGCCTGTTGAGCTGGCTGGTCATCTTCAGGATGTGTCGCTTTCGGACGAAAGTGGGTCGCACATCGTGATTATGCCGGAAAAAAACAAAAAAAGAGGGCAACAGCCCAAAACAGAAGCTATAACACTGTACCTCAATCAGGTAATCCGTGCGGTTCCTGAGGCTGAATTATAAAGAGGTTTATACTTGTGAGTGGAAATTTTCTTTTAAAAATGCACAATCTAAGAAAGAGATGGTCAGAAAGAAGATAAAAGATGAGGGACAGGATCGGAGGTTGCAGATTGCCAGCGCTTTCGGCGAAATCGAGCAGTCCAAGATCTTTCTGGATAAACGCACGGAAAGTGCGGCTGTAAAAATGGATATTGCTGATCTTCTTAAGGATATTATCCAGAAGCAACTCAGAAAAGATTATGATCCTGAAGTTGAATCCAACATTTTCATTAACCCCGAACGGGGAGATTTCGAAGTCTATATTCTGAAAAAGATTGTCGAAGAGATAGATATTGAAAGTATCGAGATCACCCTCAAAGAGGTGAGAAAAATAGATGATTCCCTCGAAATTGGCGATTACTATGAAGAGGGGCCGATCCGCCTTGAGGACTATCTGAGTCGCAAGTCCATTCAGATTATCAAGCAGTCTGTACAGAAGAAAGTACGGGATCTTGAACGGCTTGTTGTTTATGAAGAGTGTCTTGAAAAAGTTGGGGAGATTGTAGCAGGCGAGGTCTATCAGGTTCGCGCAAATGAAGTTATTTTTACCTATAACACGTCGAAAGACCACCGTGTTGAGCTGGTGTTGCCGAAGTCAGAGATGATGAAGAAGGATAATCCGCGTCGCACCCCGCGGATGAAACTCTATGTCAAACGTATTGAGCGTGAGAAAGCAAAAGTTCGGCTTGATGATGGCAGTATGGTTGAGCGGGAAAAATCTGACGGTGGCATGAAAGTTATTGTATCAAGAGTTGATGACCGGTTTTTATACAAGCTTTTTGAACATGAAGTTCCGGAAATTCTTGATGGGCTTATTGTTATCAAGGCCATTGCTCGGGTACCGGGTGAGCGTGCAAAGGTTGCCGTTGAATCTACCAGTGCAAGAATTGACCCTGTTGGCGCTACCGTCGGATATCGTGGCAAACGTATCCAGAGTATTGTCAAGGAGTTGAACAACGAAAATATCGACGTCATTTACTATGCCGATGAGCCGCAGATTTATATTTCAAGGGCAATGCAGCCCGCGAAAATTGATCCTTTGACGGTTCATGCTGATATGAAAACCCGGAAAGCAAGGGTGATGCTCAAGCCTGACCAGATCAAGTATGCTATCGGAAAGAATGGAAACAATATCCACCTCGCAGAAAAACTTACCGGTTATGAGATTGATGTTTATCGTGATGTGATTGATAAATCGACGGAAGATCCAACCGATATTGATATCATTGAGTTCCGTGAAGAGTTTGGTGACGATATGATTTACCAGCTTCTTGATGGTGGTCTTGATACTGCCAAGAAAGTGCTGAAGGCTGGAGTTGATGAAATTGAGCTCTCTCTTCTCGGATCGTCAAAACCGGAAGAGCAGACGGTCTTTGGTAAAAGTTACAAGACAAGCGTGAAACCAAGGGAACGAAAAGTTACCGACGAGGAAAAGCGCTATTGGAAGAAGATTGCTGAAAATATTTATAAAACCGTAAAGGAACAGTTTACCGAAGCGGATCTGGCGGGTCTTTTTGATGATTCTATCGAGCCTGAACCAGATGAACTGGCGGATGATCAGTCATGAGAACCGTCACAGAGTGAACATCGCTAAAGAGTAAAGCGTTTTTAAATCCAGAGGAGGATGTAATGGCCCTTGAGGACATGGAAAAGAAATACCGGATAAGTGATATAGCAAGAGAACTGCAGGTGAGTCCGCAGGAAGTATTACTTTTTGTCAAGCAGGAAGGGGGCAGGGTTGCCTCTACATCCTCTATGGTCGGTGAAGAGATACAAAGCCTGATTTTCGGCCATTTCAGTGTCGAAAAGAAAATGGTTGATGAGGCCAAAAAAATAAGGGCGGAGAAAGAGAAGCGTTTATCGAGGCTTGAGGAGCAGTCGCGAAAAACGTATGAAAAAGAGCAGCATCTCAGCGAAACCCTCAGCCCACCGCCACATCCTGTGGTTGTTGCGCATGAAGTAAAAAAAGAGGTTATTGCTCCAGCAGTCATAGAGGATATTCCAGAACCGATTACAACGCAGGAAATTAATGTTGCCGATTTTTCAGAGCTCATTGAGCTTCAGCCTCTTCCTGCAGTTACTGAACCCCAGGTTGTAGTAGAGCCCTCTTCAGCTCCTGAGGTACCAGCTCTCACTGAACTTCCTGAACTTTCCGAAGTTCTTGTATCCATAGAACTTCCTGAGTCTCATGATATTGTTCCTGAAGTTGCTCAACACCCTGCGATTTCTGAACTTCCTGAACTTTCTGAGCTACCTGAACCCTCTGAACTTCCGGTGATCGCTGAACTACCCGATCTGGTACCTAAAAAAGAGGAACCGTCGGTCAACGAGCATCTTGTCTCTTTTGATTCTCCACAGATGATGGGTGGTCTTACGGTGCTTGGTACCCTTGATATGCATGCTGGCAGGAACAAGAAAAACCGTAAAAAGAATTTTCAGGAACAGGCTGATGCCCTCAAAGATGAGTTTGTGCCAAAACCTGCTGAGGAGATTCGTGCAGAAGAGAAGGTTGCTGTCGCAAAGAAGCCGCCGGTCAAAGCTTCAGTGGACGCCAAGCCAAAGCCTGTCGTTGCTGACAGTTCTGCCAACGCCAAGAAAAAAGGGAAGAAGAAAAAGAAGCCTGCCGTGGACGACAAGGTCATTTCGGCAAATATTCAAAAAACGATCAGCGGGATTGATGATCGCAGCAGCACAGGTTCCCGCCAGAAATTTCGCAAGATGCGTCGCAGTGAGCGAGAGCGGGAGCATGAAGAGGATGAAGCCTTTCGTGAGTCACAGCGGATGGTTGTCCGGGTTACTGAGTACGCCTCGCCCCATGAACTGGCTGAGCTTATGGGGATTACGGCCAAAGATATTATCCAGAAGTGTTTTGCGCTTGGCAAGTTTGTCACCATCAATCAGCGGCTTGACAAGGAGTCGATTGAACTGATCGCCCTTGAGTTCGGCTTTGAGGCTGAGTTTATTTCAGAGGTTGAGGCAACTGCGGTTATTGTGACGGAGGATGAGGAAGCGGACATGCAGACTCGTCCACCAGTCGTTACGATAATGGGGCATGTTGATCATGGAAAGACTTCGCTTCTCGATTATATTCGTAACAGTAAAGTTGTTGCCGGTGAATCCGGCGGAATTACCCAGCATATCGGAGCGTACGAAGTGACGGTTGAAGGCGACCGCAAAATAACGTTTCTCGATACCCCGGGCCATGAAGCCTTTACTGCCATGCGTGCAAGGGGCGCACAGGTGACCGATATCGTTATTCTTGTGGTTGCGGCTGATGACAGTGTCATGCCCCAGACCATCGAGGCGATCAATCATGCCAAAGCGGCTGGTGTCCCGATTGTTGTTGCTCTCAATAAAATTGACAAGGTTGAAGCTAATCCAGAGAAGATCAAGACCCAATTGTCTGAAGCAGGTGTGCTTGTTGAGGAGTGGGGTGGTGCCTATCAGTGTCAGGAAATCTCGGCAAAGAAAGGGATCGGCATTGCTGAACTCATGGAAAAAGTATTGACCGAGGCTGAAATGCGTGAGCTGAGGGGTAATTATTCAAGAGAGGTCCCGGCAAGCGGAATTATTGTTGAATCTGAGCTCGACAAGGGTAAGGGCGTTATTTCAACGGTGCTTGTGCAACGAGGAATTCTCAAGGTTGGCGATCCCTTTGTTGCCGGTAATACCATGGGCAAGGTTCGCGCCCTTATGGATGAGAGAGGTAAAAGAATTCTTTTTGCCAATCCTTCGCAGCCAGTCAGGGTGCTTGGATTTGAGGATCTTCCGCAATCGGGCGATGCATTGACCGTTATGGTGACGGACAGGGAGGCGCGCGATTTGGCCCAAAAGCGCCAGGTTATCCGTCGTGAGCATGACTTCCGCCGCAGCACACGCGTCAAGCTCGACAGTATTGCCCGTCAGATCAAGGAAGGGTTGATGAAAGAGCTGAGCGTCATTATCAAGGCCGATACCGACGGCTCCATTCAGGCCCTTGCAGATGGACTCATGAAAATTCAGAACGAAGAGGTTAAGGTACAGATTATTCATCAGGGCGTAGGGCAGATTACTGAAACCGACGTGCTGCTTGCTGCTGCTTCCGATGCCATTATTATCGGCTTCAGGGTGCGCCCGAACGTCAACGCCAAAAAGCTGGCAGAAAAGGAAGATCTTGATGTTCGTTTCTACAGCGTTATTTATCATGTACTTGAAGATGTCGAGAAGGCGCTTGAAGGAATGCTCTCTCCTGAGCTTCATGAAGAGAGTCTTGGTTCGCTTGAAATCCGCCAGATTTTCAAGGTGCCAAAGATTGGTAATGTTGGCGGCTGTTATATGCTTGAGGGCAAGATGTTCCGTGATTCCAAGGTTCGTCTGCTTCGTGACGGTGTGCAGATCTATGAAGGTCAGCTTGCAGCGCTCAAGCGCTTCAAGGACGATGTCAAGGAAGTTGATGCAGGATATGAGTGCGGTATGAGCCTCAAGAACTATGACGATATCAAGGTGGGAGACGTTGTTGAGGCCTATAAGATCGTTGAGAAAAAACGAAAACTATGAACAGCTTATTGTTGATCTATGTCGATACGTACTGAGAGAGTTGCATCACTGTTGCAGCAGGAACTTGGAGCAATCCTTCAAAAGGAGCTTCCCCGTAGTCCGATCATCACCGTTGTAGATGTGAAGATTACGATCGATTTGAGCATTGCAAGGGTCTATGTTTCCATTATTGGGACGCCCAAGGAGCAGCAGACAGCCATGGCCTCCCTGCAGGACAAAACAAAGAGTATCAGAAAGATTTTGTCGGCAAAGATCCGGCACCATTTTCGGCGGATTCCAGAACTCGAATTCCATGAGGATCATCTCTATGAGCGTGCAAACCGTATTGAGCAGCTTTTGAGCGAGGTGAGAAAAGGTTCCGTTGAAAATGCTTAACAGAGAGTTTGTTGTCAACAGCAGTGTGCATGGATGAACAGCGAAACAGGGAGCCTTTACCCTATGAGGGCAATTTCCTCCTGATTGACAAACCGATCGAGTGGACATCATTCGATGTGGTAGCAAAAATAAGGAATACGTATAAACGCACGGGTCTGAAGTGCAAGGTTGGCCATTGCGGAACTCTGGATCCGAAAGCAACAGGGTTGCTTATTCTTGCTACGGGACGGAAAACAAAAGAAATTGCCTCCCTTGAAATTCTTGACAAAGTCTATGAGGGTGTTATAAAGCTTGGTGCCATGACGGAAAGTCATGATATCGAAACCCTGGAATATGGCCATTGCAGCACGGCTCACCTGACTGAAAGAGAGATTCGATCAACAGCATCAACCTTTGTTGGTACGCACCAACAGCAGCCGCCGATGCATTCCGCAGCCTGGCACAATGGAAAGCGCCTCTACGAACATGCCCGCAAGGGAGAAGTGATCAGGGAGCGAAAAGCAAAAGAGATTGTCATTCATCGCTTTGAAGTTACCCGAGTTGAACTTCCCCTGGTCTATTTTAATCTCCATGTATCCAAGGGCGCCTATATCAGGGTCATTGCGCATGAATTTGGCTCTGCGCTTGGAGTCGGAGGTTATCTGGCATCCCTCAGAAGGCTCTCTATCGGCCCTTGGGAGCTGAACTCTGCAAGAACGGTATCAGAGAGCATTGACGCAATTCTTCAAGAGGCATCAAATACCCGTCCGCCGGGTGAGGAGAGTTAAAAAAGTATGCGTATCGTCGAGTATGACAATAATGATGTCTACACTTATGGTTCGACCGCTCCGGTTGATTTTTCCCCCACCCCTTCCTCTGTAACGGTTGGCTCCTATGATGGAGTGCATAAAGGGCACCGGATAATCATTGCCCGTATGGTTGCCATTGCGAAGACTCGCAGCTTGAGAAGTGTTGTCGTGACTTTTGAGCCCCATCCAAGAAGAGTACTCAAGGGGAAGGTTTCGGGACCTCTTGGACTGCTTACCACTCTTGATGAAAAAATTGCCCTTCTTTCCTGTGAAGGCGTTGATCTTCTTTTTGTTGTCCGCTTTACCCCTGATTTTGCAACGCGCAGTTCGGAAGATTTTATCCGCAATGTACTGGTCGGGCTGCTTGGCGCCAAAAGCATTGTTATCGGATATGATCATACTTTTGGTCGTGACAGAAGCGGGAGTGGCAAGACGCTTGCAACTCTCGGCTCTGAGTTCGGTTTTGACGTCGAGGTTGTTGACGAAGTGAAGATCGGCGATGAACATTTTTCCAGTACAAGAATACGGGTACTGCTTGCAAACGGCATGATCGAAGAGGCCAATAAATTTCTCGGTTCTCCGTATATAATCAGTGGAACGGTTGTTGCCGGTGACAGGCGCGGACGGGAAATCGGGTTTCCAACGGTGAATCTCAGGCTCTCAGATTCCGACAAGCTCCTCCCCCGTGCCGGAGTCTATCTGGCTCAAACCGTGCTGGACGGTGTTTCCTTTGTCGTGCTCATGAATGTTGGTATTCGTCCGACGGTTTCACTTGATGGGATGAAAACGGTAGAGGCCCACATCCTTGGTTATACCGGGAACCTGTATGGCTGCGTGATGAGCTTCACGCTGCTCCGTTTCATCAGGGAAGAAAGGAAATTTTCCTCTCTTGAAGAGCTGAAAATGCAGATTGAAAAAGATAAAATAACGGTGGAGTTGTATCGCTAATAATATTATATTAAAGGTCAACCGATTTAACATAACAAACGAAGAGATATGAGTCTGACAAAAGAGTTTAAAACGGAAGTAATCAAGCAGTTTGGCGCTTCAGAAAAGAATACCGGAAAATCCGAGGTTCAGGTTGCGTTATATACCCGCAGAATCAGTGATCTCACCGGTCACTTGCAGTTGCATCCGAAGGACAAGCACTCCCGTCGCGGATTGCTTATGCTGGTAGCAAAACGCAAGAAAATGCTGAATTACGTGAAAAATGTTGATATCGATCGTTATCGTAAAGTGATTGCTGAACTTGATCTTCGCAAGTAAAAGGGCAAGTTGGACTTTTTTTTGCCCGATCTCTGCAGGGCTCAGGCTCTGCAGGTTATCTTTTTAACAAAGAATGCATTTGAAAGACTATGTTGGAAAGCATGACCGGATATGGCAGCGCGGAGTCAGTTGAGGGTGGTGTACGGACTCTTGTTGAGTTACGGTCAGTAAATAACCGCTTTGCTGAAATAAGTGTCAAGCTTCCCCGTCAGTTACTCTCCTACGAGCTCGAAGTCAGGGAGATGATTCGTGCGCATTTTCAGAGAGGTAAAATTGCAGCGTTCATTCAAATCCAACTTGATGATACGCAGCCGATCCCCATCAGTATCAATGTGCCGAAAGTAAAAGCTTATAAAGAGTTGCTTGATACTCTCAACAGGGAAGCTGGAATCGACACTCCAGTTCTTCTTGAGCACCTGCTTCGGTTTCCTGAAATATTTGATAATGGCGCGACTTCGCTTGATCATGTCGATCAGCATTGGCCCTTCGTTAAGCATCTTCTCAATGAGGCAATTGAACGTCTCAAGGCAATGCGGCGCAGGGAAGGCGAAGAGCTTTCAGTTGACTTCCGTGGAAGAATTGCTGAAATTGAAAGTACGCTTAAACTCATTACCGCTCTTGCGGCTGAGAATCTTGAAGCGGTAAGAAAAAGACTTGCGGCAAAAGTGGAAGCTGTTGCCGGAAAGGATTTGGCTTACAGCCGCGATCGTCTTGAAATGGAGCTGGTTCTTGCAGCCGACAAGCTTGACATTACCGAGGAACTGACCCGTTTTGCCAGCCACAACAAATTTTTTGTTGAAGAGTTGCAGAACGACGAAAGTGGTACCGGAAGGAAACTCAATTTTCTGCTTCAGGAACAGTTGCGCGAAGCAAACACGATTGCCTCAAAATCCCAGAATGCAGAAATATCCCAGAAAATTGTCCAGATCAAGGAAGATCTTGAGAAGGTCAGGGAGCAATTGCAAAATATAGAGTAATCCTATGGTTGAAGCGTTGCGGCAGCCGGGAAAGCTTCTTGTTTTTTCAGCTCCATCAGGCACGGGAAAATCCACCATTGCCAAAATGGTGCTTGAACGGATTCCAAATATCAGGTTTTCGGTATCAGCCACAACCCGACAGAAAAGGCCGGGGGAGCAAGAGGGAGTGAACTACTATTTTCTCAAGAAAGAGGATTTTGAAGAAAAGATCCGCAACGGCGGTTTTATAGAACATGAATTCTTTTTTGGAAACCATTACGGTACCCGGCTTGATAAAACAATTGAAATCATTGATAGCGGGAGCCATATCCTTTTTGATCTGGATGTGAAGGGTGCGCTGAACCTCAAGCGGCTTTTTCCTGAGAACTCATTACTGCTTTTCTTAAAACCACCGAGTATGGAGGTTTTACAGCAAAGGCTTGAAGGGCGCGAGAGTGAAGATGAAGAGAGTCTGAAAGCTCGTCTTGAACGGGCCCGGCTGGAGCTGGAGTACGCAGACCGGTTTGATGAGGTTATCGTGAACGATAATCTTGACAAGGCAGTTGATACGGTGACAGCTCTAATCAGTAAATTTCTTTCAAACACGTAAAAAAAAGTGCAATGTCGGTTAAACCTGTTGATCTGAGCAAGTTGAGAAGTGCGCACTCAAACCTGTACGAGACTGTGGTCGCTATTTCAAAAAAAGCAAAAAGATTACATGATGAAGAGCGGGCAGAACTTGAAGACAAGCTTCTTCCCTATAAAGAGATGATTCGCAATCCCAGCAGTGAATCCGAATCGGATAAAGTCTTTCCTGAACAGATAGCGATCAGTCTTGAATTTGAAGTTCGCGAGAAGTCATCGCATAAAGCCGTTGCCGATTACTTCGCGCATAAATACAATTACACACTGGAAAAACCAGTAGAAAAAAAGATTATTCAAGTTGAAGAAGATGATGAAACTGACGGGGATTAGTCAGATCACCCTTCGCGTCAATGACTTGCGCATGGCCGAAGAATTTTATGGGGGGATTCTTGGTCTCAAGCTTGATCACAGGGTCGGTGCAAACATCTCCTATCTGCGCATCAATTCGGATATGCTTGTACTGGTGAAAGCCGAAACGCCAGGTTCTCCTGAGGCAAGGGATATCAGGGTAGATCATTTTGGATTCAGGCTTGCTTCAGATGCCGAAGTCGATGCCGCCGCCCTCTATCTTGATGACTGCGGAGTGCATATGGTGACCCGTCCTGCCCATCGACGGGAAGGCAGAGCTTTTTTTGTCATGGATCCCGATGGTAACCTCGTGGAGTTTTATTCCATGCATGATCGCGGAATACAGAATGACAGTACGGATATTGAGCTCTCCTCTCCAGGCTCTTTTGTCACAGGAGGTCGTCAACAAACACCAAAAGAGAGAGAATCGCAAAAACCCCGCCGAACCAGGAAATAAAAGTATCTCTCCGCCCCGACTTCGTCGGGGCCCTTCAGCGTTATTGCTCTCCTGTGCTCTTTCTGTTATTTTGCAGAAGCAGTCGCTCTGCTTCCATCAGTTGTTCCGGGGTATTGATGCCGAGGATTTCGCAGGGATTGTCTGTTCCGAAGGCATAAACCCTCTTGCCGTTCTGGAAGCAGATACCGAAAACATCCGTCAGATAGTATTCTTTCTGTGCATTGTTCGTGTTGATTTGGCCAAGCGCCTGAAAAAGCAGCCGTGCATTGAAAACGTAAACACCTGAATTGATCTCTCTGACGGCCAACTCCTCTTTGGAAGCATCTTTCTGTTCCACAATTTTCAGGACGCTGTCACTCTTTTCCTGTCGGATAATCCTTCCATATCCGGTAGGATCGTCAAGCTTGGCGGTCAGGACGGTTGCAGCGCCATTTCTGGAGCGGTGAAAGGCAATCAGTGCTTGCAGTGTAGTGGTACTGACCAATGGGGCATCTCCGGAGAGAATGAGAATTTCACCTTCAAAATCACTAAGACAGGTTTCTGCCTGCATGATGGCATGACCGGTTCCAAGTTGTGGTTCCTGAAGTGCTGTGGTCAATCGATACCGGGTAGTAGCTTTTCTGACCAGCTCTGCCTGGTGCCCGACAATCAGGACGATTTCTTCGGGGTCAAGAGCGTTCGCTGTATCAAGAACATAGTCAATAAGAGGACGTCCGTTGGCCAGATGGAGTACCTTGGGCAGTTCTGACTGCATTCGGGTACCCTTTCCTGCCGCCATAATGATTATTGCAAGTGCCATTGATTGCTTGATAGTTTGGGATGTATTCGGCGGGAATTATGACAACGGTTCATCGTCCTCGCCTACATGGTGGCGGGATTTTGGATTGTTGTGCTTGTCGACAATCAGAACCATGGGTTTGTAGTTTCGAGCTTCCTCCTCTTTCATGACAGCAAAAGTCATGATAATAATTTCATCGCCAACCAGAGCGCACCGCGCGGCAGCTCCGTTGAGCTGAATTTCCCTGGAGCCGTGCGCGCCTTTGATAATGTAGGTTTCAAACCGCTCACCGTTATTGTTGTTGACTACAAGAACTTTTTCATTGGGAATCATATCGACCATTTCAAGAAGCTCACTGTCAATGGTGATACTCCCTTCATATTCGAGATCACCGCTGGTTACTATTGCGTTATGGATTTTTGATTTCAGGATATGTAATTTCATGAACAGAAAAACCTTCATTATTGTTTTATAAATGCCTCTCCGCTTCCCCGGAAAATCCGGTACTTTTTCAAGGCTTGATCACTCTCAAAACCTACTCCCCGAATGGTTTCACCCGGTTTGGTAATCGTAACAAACCGCTCGGAACGAATCATCTTGTCCCTGGCGGTTCGTTTGACATATTCGGTTTTTATGACTGTTGTGCCGCTGGAGGTGATAATAACATTTCCCTCTGCTTCAATATCCTGATTATCATGAATGACAGCCTTCTCGGACCTGATGGTCGTTGTGGCATGGCCGTTGTTGTCAAAGAGGGTAAGCCTGATCCCGTGGTCAAGATGATGTTCACTGCCAGCATTACTTCTGTATTCCGCGCTGTGTCCAGCTTCAATGACCCCACGCTTTATTCCTGATTCCGTGAGGGCAAGCCGAACTGTCCAGCTCTCCTGTACGGGATGATTGATACCGATAAAGCCTGTTTCGGGAGAGCGGCGCTCCTTGACCGGATTGCCGCATCCCGATGCTATAATCAGAACCATAAGCAGAAAAAGAACGATAACTCTTCTCAAATCAGGAGATCCTTACTTGATATTCAACTGGTTCATCACCTTGAAGGTGAGATCACTTTCAGGCGCTACATAAAGGGCAACATTTTTTTCAAGTACAAGGGTAAATCCCTCTTTCTGGGCGATTGACTCAATAGCAGTCAATACTTTCTGGCGAATCGGAATGAAAAGTTCCTGCTGTTTTTTCTCAAAAACACCTCCAGTGCCAAACTTTTCCTGCTTGTATTTTTCGAAAGCCAGAGCTTTTGCACCGATCTCCTTTTCTTTGAGCTCTCTTGCTGGTTTTGTCATGGATGGTCCCTGCTGCCGATATGCGGCAATGGTTTTCTGATAGTCCTGGTTCAGACGATCAAGCTCTTTCTGGAACGGAACGGCCACTGCCTGCAAGGCTGTTTCAGCCTGTTTTGTTTCAGGCAACTGCTGCAGGATTTTGCCTGAATCCACAACACTGACTTTCCCGGCCTCCTGTGCAGCAAACGATTGAGGGGCAACCAATACCACGCTCAAGACAACCGCCATAATGATACGGCGAGACATTTTCATAAATTTTCCTGAATAAATCATCAATTTTATAGTTTAGGTTGGTATGCTAACAGGTCAATACCTTCGGAATATTCAATTGGCCACAATTACACAATCCAAAGGTAAGAATTCCGCGGTAAAAAACTACATAAAGCTGAAATGCCCCTGTGCATTTAACTGTTTTGTATTCAGAAAATTCTCTTCTGGAAAAACTGCCCGGGTTGTTGAACGATTGCCGCTTTCAATTCAAGTTCAAAAAGGAGTACCAACAGTGAGGATACATCAATACCTGATGCAACGGCAAGTGCATCAATATGCAAGGGTTCTGTATCCATGATCTGCAGAATGGCCTGTTCGGCAGGAGTAAGCTGGTTTGCCTGTGCCGTATTCTGCTGCAACAGCGGTGTTTTGGAACAACCTCTCGTGAATTGAGGCCCGAGTTCGCTGATGATATCGTCAACGCTCATAACCGCTTTGGCCGACCCCTGCTGGATAAGGCGGTTTGTTCCCCTTGAGGTTCGGGAAAAGATACTTCCGGGAACAGCAAACACCTCACGATTCTGCTCAAGGGCTGATGCCGCAGTGATGAGCGATCCCCCCTTCAAATCCGATTCGACCACAATGGTGCCGGAAGTGATGCCCGATATGATGCGATTGCGTTTCGGGAATTTTCCCGGAGTGAGTTCTGAACCAAACCACTCCTCCGAGATGAGGGCACCCTGCTCAATGATTTTCGGCCAGATTTTTCCTTTCGGATCGGTATAAATGGTATCAACGCCGCTTGCAAGAACAGCAACGGTTTTTCCCCCATTTTGCAGTGTTGCTGTATGTGCAGCCATATCAATGCCATAAGCCAGTCCACTGTAAACGACGACTCCGCAAGTGGCCAGATCACGGCAGAGCAGGGCAGTAACCTGTTTGCCATATTGCGAGGCATATCTTGTACCGACTACCGCAAGGCCCGGATGGCTTGCATCGGGCAGCTTTCCCCGCACAAAAAGGCATGGAGGAGGATCATAAATTTCCTTCAAAAGGGCAGGGTAGTCAGCATCAAGAATGGTGACCAACCTTGCATTGTGCCGCGGCAGTTCTGCAATCTGTTTTTCCGCACTTGTTACAGCCTCATCTCTTGTTGGCGCATGGTGAAGAAAATGGTGAACCTGTCGAGCCAGAGATTCACCAATTCCCGATATCAGCATAAGCTCGTTCACTGCTAAATGCTGCACATCCATCATTCTGCCTGGCAGGTAAGCCGTAATGGCCTTGATTCTGGCGGGACCGATACCCGGAATGAGTGTCAGGGCAAGCAGCAATATCCGCTCTTCCATGGTAACGGTTCGACTCATAAAAGCTGTATGGTTAGAAGTCCCTTTTCATAAGAATGTTTGCAAATCCCTTAAGGTACTCCCGTCCCTCCGCATAAGGAAGCTCATCAATTGCCGTGAGCGCCTCTTCAGTATTGCGGTTAATCAGTGATGCAGTCTCTTCAAGGACGCCACACCGCTCATAAACAGCCTTCACTTCAGGAACCCTGTTGGCGCTGATCCCTTTATTTGTAATGATGGAGTTTAAAAGATCACGCTCTGTGCCTGATGTCAGTTCAAGAGAGCGCAGCAGCAGGTAGGTTTTTTTTCCATTGATGATATCGCCGCCAGCCATCTTGCCGGACTTTCCGTCTTCGGCCATAATATCGAGATAATCATCCTGTATTTGAAACGCACGGCCGATTTTCTCACCAAAAAGCACCAGACTTCGCAATTGTTCATCCGTTCCATTGCCTGCAACTCCTCCAGCTTCAAGCGCGGCTGAAATAAGCCGTCCAGTTTTTTTTGCAATCATGTCGAGGTAGTCGGCAATCGTAGCATCTTTTTTCTCTTCAAGCTCCATATCAAGCGCCTGTCCTTCACAAATCGTGATATTTGCGTCGTTGAGGATATGGACAAGTTCTCCATGCCGGTCGCTTTTTCCATGCAGGGCGAGTTCGTATGCGTAGGCAATCATCATATCTCCCGACAGAATAGCCGCATTGACATTCCACTGCTTGTGCACGGTCGGTCTGCCGTGGCGGAGCTCAGCCTGGTCCATGATGTCGTCATGAATAAGGGTGAAGTTATGCAGGATTTCAACCGCCAAAGCGACATTCAGAGCGTTTTCCGAGGAACCGCATACTGCCTCCGCTGCAAGCAGGGTAAGAAAAGGGCGGATTCTCTTTCCCTTCCCTTCAAGAATATACCTGGCTGGAGCATAAAGGGTGGCCGGGCTCTCCCTGTCGAAACATTTCCCGAGAGCATCATTGATTCTCGAAAGGTAAAGGCCGTACTTGTTTTCGACAAGTTCCTGTGTCAGGGCTGCATTCATGGTGAAATCGCTCATGGTTTAGTGATAAGTGTTTTATGCCGAAGCTCTGCGATGGTGGCGGCTCCGGTCAGGAACATGACTGCCCTGAGGTCGTTCAGCCAGGATGTAATGGTTTCTTCAAGCGTGCTGTCATGAAGGGCCTTGAGAAGAGATCTTGCCGAAGCAGCCAGTTGTGCTCCAAGTGCAAGGGATTTTGCGATATCAGTGCCGCACTGGATCCCTCCTGAAGCAATGATTTCAATGGCATTGAAAGCAGGCGACTCTTTTTTAAGTGCTCTGATATCGAGCAGGCATTGTGCCGTCGGAATCCCCCAGTTCAGCAGCTCATCAAGAGCCGGAAGGCTGAACCGCCTTTCCTGGCCGAACTGCCGGGTATAGCGGATCTCCTCAACTTTCTGCCAACTGATACCCCCCGCACCAGCAACATCAATTGCTTTCACGCCAGCCTCAATGAGCCGCCGGGCAACCGATGCCGAAATACCGCAGCCCACCTCCTTGACGATAACCGGTACCGGAATGTTTGCCGTCAGTATCGCAAGCTGATCAAGCACATGGCGAAAATCAGTGTTCCCTTCAGGCTGAAAAAGCTCCTGTGCGGCATTCAGATGGACGATCAGCCCATCTGCCTGCAGAAGTTCCAGCATGGTGTTGATGTCGCTTTTCTTCAGCCCTTTTGCAACCTCCGGTGCCCCGATGTTTGCAAAAATCTGTATGGTTGGCGCATATTTTCTTACAACAGCAAAGCTCTCCCGGTACGAACTGTTTTCAAGTGCCTGCCGCATACTTCCCACCCCAAGCGGAATACCGAAACGTTCAGCCGCCTCAGCAAGTCGCTGATTGAGGGTTGCCGCTTCGCTGTACCCACCCGTCATTGACGAGATCATCAGCGGAGCCCCGATTGCCTTTCCAAGAAAGGTGGTGGAGAGATCAATATCAGAAAACGAGAGCTCCGGCAAGGCATCATGCGCAAATACAAATTGCTCAAACCCCGTTGTTTTCCCGTTAAAAACAACATCGCCATGCAGGCAGATCTCCACGTGATCCTGCTTGCGCTCGGTTGTTCTCTCGCTCATGCCGTCCCGTATACCATTATTGCAGGCTTGGTGATACTTGCAGTTTTAAAAGGTAACTCAGTAATATATACCATTATAAATTAAATTCGTTATCATGAATGCGGCAAAGCGTTTCTTTGTAATTACTTAAAAGTTTGTTTTGATATGGAATCCGGCTTCGATCTTGCCAAAACTTCGCGAATCCGTCAAAAATCCCCCTTTTTGAACCATCTCGCATACTTTCAATATACAGGGAAATTAATATAAATAAGGAAATGGGGAGAGTGAACTGTTGAAGTGCAAATATTTTTCCCTTCTAAAAAGGTGCATTTACTGCACATCCTGCACGATGCAAAAGGGGCAAGCCTCTCCGGGGTGCAGGGTGTGAAATTACCATGCTACCCTGCACCAGAAAGCCGGGTTCATCGATCGAGCATAGGGCTTATGTGATCGGAAAACAAGAATAGGCCAATTTCGGAAATTAGCAATCACCCAGGGTTAGCGTAAAAAACACCCATATCTCGTAGTTTGAAGGTGCGAACCAAATCAAACCCCCGAGCTATGAGGAAACAGATAAAAAAAGTAACTCTGTACAACAAAGTTAACCTGATTAATTCATGATAGCCACAAAAATCGGAATTTGAAGTAAAAAACGGAACTTCTCATTGCTGTGGTCAGGTAAATAATGTCGTCATCTCAAATGAACTCACTTGCAGGAGTTTATAACCATCTAAAAACAGCACTGAATGGTCTGAAAAAGCAGGCTATGTTACACAGTGTCCGTACCAGTCCCATGTGGCAAGTGAGTCTTGCTGCGCTGGTGTAAAATATATGAGTGTTCATTTTGTTGCCAATTGTCGCCTTACGACATAGCTGGTGGAGGCCAAGGCTGACGACGCAAATGTTCAAAGATTGCCAGACATTTTGAGAGAATCCACTGGTGAGGGTATGCCGTGGGCAAATGCACACTGATTTTTGTTTTTCGCTCGATGATTCTTGCTCCTATTTTCAAGAGTTTCAAGCCAATAGTGTCAAAGGTCGCCGTAGCCATGCTGGTTCCCTTGAGCATGTTGGATCGGAAACTGTGCAGCAAAACATAAGCTGCTGAATGCAAAAACAGCCGGAACTGG
>CAIJPS010000021.1 GCA_903822595.1 uncultured Chlorobiaceae bacterium | reverse complement strand
CGAGTTTTTCAAATTCATATCGAGGAAGAATTTTTAGCAACTCACCCATAATCGTTGTAATTTGTCGCATGGTCTGAAACTCCTTATAAACGTTACTGATATCAAAGGTTTGGTCACTTTTAATGTCGCTGTTTTTCAAGTCGTTTCAGACCTTTTTCATTTTTTTACCGGACGCTACTGCGTTAACTTCTCATAAAAAGTATTTTTACAAGGAAAAGGCGCGAAAAATGTAGTCACTAAAATACTTGGAATATTATTTCTTATATCATATATTTAAGCGTTTAATAAATCTATGATATAGTCACAATGTATATCGACTCCAGCAAGACCACCATCAATGGCAAGACCTACCAGCGCCATCTTTTTCGCGAATCCTATCGTGAAGATGGCAAGGTGAAGAATCGCACTCTGGGCAAAATTTCAAAATGTTCAGAAGGAGAAATTGCCGCCATTAAACTTGCACTGAAGTACAAAGACAATCTGGCGGCCCTGTTGCATGTTGAAGATGTTGAGCTTCATGAAGGCCTTCGTGTTGGTGTGGTGTTTGCGCTCAAAACGCTTGCAGAGAGACTCGGTATCAGTAAGGCGCTTGGCAATACCCGCCAGGGAATGCTTGCCTTGTGGCAGATCATGGCTCGATTGATCGGGCAGGGTTCACGCCTCGGTGCGGTCAGGATGGCGGCAAGTTATGGCGCCTGTGATGTGCTTGAATTAGAAAGTTTTACGGAGGATGACCTGTACGCCAACCTGGCATGGCTGATGGAGAATCAAGAGCGCATTGAGAAGCAGTTGTTCAAGCATAATTCGGCGGGTGCTGGTCCGGAATTGCTGCTCTATGATGTTACCTCATCATATCTTGAAGGAATGGAGAATGTGCTTGCTGCCTTTGGGTACAACCGGGATGGCAAAAAGGGGAAGAAACAGATCGTCATTGGTTTGTTGTGTACAGCAGATGGTGATCCGGTTGCCGTTCGGGTATTTGCAGGCAATACCGGTGACAAGTCAACCGTTGCAGAGCAGATTCGCATCGTTGCCAACACCTTTGGCATTGAAGAGATCACGATGGTTGGCGACAAGGGAATGATCAAAACCCCGCAGGCCAAAGAGTTGACCGAGGCTGGATTTCATTACATCACCTCACTCTCGAAACCCGAAATCAGAACTCTGCTGAGGGCAGAGGTTCTGCAAATGGATTTTTTCGATTCAGATCTGTATGAGGTTGAAAATAAAGCGGATGGTGTACGATATGTGCTGAGAAGGAATCCTGTTCGAGAGGCAGAGATGGCAAAGAATCGCCAAGAACGGGTCAAAAAAATCCAGCGTTACGTTGAGGAGAAAAACAGCTACCTTGCCGGTTCTCTCAAGCGTGACAAGGATGTTGCTCAACGGTCTCTTCAGAAAAAGATCAGCCAGTACAAGCTCAATGATATACTGGAACTAACCCATCAGGAGAGGGTCTTCAAGGTAACGGTCAATGAAGAGATCCTGAAAGGAGCCGCTCTTCTTGATGGCTGTTATGTGATCAAAACTGATGTGAAGAAAGAGCTTCTGTCGACCGAACAAGTCCATGATCGGTACAAAGATCTGGCCAAAGTTGAGCATGCTTTCCGGACGTTCAAACAAAGTCATCTTGAAATCAGACCGGTTCATGTGCGAACGGAAGCCAGTACCCGTGGCCATGTCTTTGCCGTTATGCTTGCCTATAAAATCGAGAGGCAGTTATCAGAACTCTGGAAAAAATGTGAATGCACGGTACCAGAAGGAATTGATGAACTTGGTGCTATACGCAGTACGATTGTCACCCTCAAAGAGGCAAGCTGTCAGAAAATTCCCCAGTCAAAAGGACTGGCTGCTGAGTTACTTGCCGCTGCCGGGATTACCCTTCCTTCGATCATTGATGCTAAAAATGTTGATGTAGTCACAAGAAAAAAACTGGCCCCAAAGCGTAAGCAAAAATATAATAAAGCGTTATAGAGATTTCTCGTTCGTTTATTGCTGGAACTTCCGTTATGGGCTCAAAAAAGGTGGATACAATTTTCAGCTTAAAGGAGGAACCTCTCTTTCCAAGGGGTTCTGCTTGAAGTCGGGTTTGATGATATCATTCCCAATCAGCCGATGGACATCAGTTCATGGATGGTAGATTTCGCCCTGGAAAAGCCTGTTGATGTCATTGATAACAGAGCGCTGCAAATTCGATGCTATCATCCCGGCTATACCTTTGTGGAAAAGCTGCAAGCTATTGTGACGAAATATCGTCACCACCAAGATTCAAGCGACGAGTTTGTGACTTCAAGTGTAATGGCTCCCAATTTGCGGGCAGTTCCTCATCTTCACTCTGGGTAAGCTGAATGAAAACATCAAAAATGTGGTGCCAACACTTTTTTAAGCGACAACTTATTATAATAGAGATGGTTACGTTTATGATCCGTAGAAGACGGTGGATACGGACTGCATCTCTATAATCCCAATAAAGCATTGAGCTTTTGCAGCACTTTATCAAGTGCTACTGCTGGTAATTGGCAAATAAACTCAGCTTGCCTGATCCGCCAGTCAAGACTTTTTATCTGGTCAGATAACACCGCTCCATTGATCTTCAACCCTTCAGGGAGCAACACTTCAAATGGATACCCTTTAATCCGTGTGGTAATGGGGCAAAAAAGCGCCAAACCAACTCTGGAGTTGTATGCAGCCGGAGAGAGCACTAACGCAGGGCGATGTCCTGCCTGTTCATGTCCGGCTTGTGGATTAAATGCAATCCATACCATATCACCACGATCTGGAGTGTAAGCCATAAAGATCACCAGTTTTCGTTGCCGACAGCCTCACCGGTATCGTATTCGTTATGCAGATTAGCTTCAGTGATGCCGGAAAGCAGTTGAGCGAGATCTTGTTTGACGATGACAATTGGACGGATAACAAGTTGTCCCTCTACCATTGAGATATCTACATCGGAGTTGTTTTCCAGCTTAGCCTCAAGTGCATAGGTTTTTGGTATTCTCAAGGCCAGACTGTTGCCCCATTTTTGAACCTTTGTAAGCATATCTTGCTCCATTTTATTTCTACAATGTAGATACTGTTTTTTGCTGGATAATGCAAGTCGATTGTTGGCTACGCGGAGATGTTGCTCATAAACCCCTACTGAAAAAGTGCTAAACTGTATTCATTTAAAGAGGATAAATAACGCTGTTCCAGATATTTTGCTGTCGTGAGCGGTCAAGACAAGAAAGTATCAATCTCTATTTCCATACGGGGCATTCCGGGATGCTCTTCTACCGTAATGGTTTGCCCATAAAGCCTGTAGCTCAGTTGGCTCTGCTGCCTTGGATTGGAGAGGACATTGGGGTTCAGAATGGCATAATTTATTCCTCCCTGGTGTCGAACGGAGAAGGTGAGCAGGCCGGGATGACCTTCCCGGTGAATTCTCGCTCCGATAGAGTGGGTGAAGGTGTAATCGGTTTTATGAAGGAGATTTGGATAGTTGTCAGTGGCAGAACGAAAATCAAGCAGTATCGCATCGCACGCCACAGCGTAGAGTGTGCGATCAATGGTAACCTCTTCATGTTCAAAGCCGGCATCGCAGAGTAAACCCCGAAACCAGTGATAAGCTGATTCAAGGACGGATGTTTCGAGCCTGTCGCTGCCATACCAGACTCCGAATGATCCATCAGAGAATCGGCTTGCTTGCCGGTTTTTAAATGGCCAATGTATAGCATTAAGCCATTGGGCGTCTTCAAAGGGGCGATGGATTTCAGGGTGTGCGACCGCATAAGGCTGCGGTCTGGTATTGGATTCGACCTGACGAGCCAGGAACCACTCCTCCGTGTTGCTGCTCAAGTCGTCGAAAGGATTTTCTGATTCATTCAAGGATACGATGTTGCGCAGCAAGTCGTGATGAATATCGGCTACCGTGATATGGGAGAAAAGGTTATCCATTGGGTGCAGCCAGTTTACATTCCGCTTGCACGGTCAAGATAGAATCGCACCATCAAAAGACCGGCAAAGCCCCACTCTTTGATGACCTCTACCGGGGTGAGGTTATCGAAGGCTTTGTTCCGTGTGGAGATCCAGCGATAGGCAAGATCCCGGTTTTTCGGAAAGAGCGTACGGAGATTTTTGTGGATGGCCAGCAAATGACCGACCCGTTCATATTGATCACGACTGGTACCGATTGGTTCGCCTTTGCGATAGCGCGTCAAGGCGGCCCTGTTGGCTGGCGCAAGCCCTAAAAGAATGGCCTGATCTTCCGTCGTCAGCTTCCAGTGGTCAAAAAGCGTCATCACCATTTTGGCTAATGCTCCACGATCTTTTGATGTGATGCTTTGGCGTTCAAGTATCGTCCCCATTGTTCCCTCCGTTTGTTGTGATGCCTGAAAAAGTATATGCAATAGTTTCTATTGAAACAAAAAAAGTTTTAATAGTGCTGTTTGTGGCGATATGTTTGCCGAATCCCTGTTTCACGCAAATAACCATATTTTTAAATAACTTACCTTAACAGGAAGATCCCGGAACAATTACCCGGCTTTTTTATTTCCTGAACCCGCTCAACTTTATATAATTTTACTATGTTGGTTTCGAACGTGATGCTTATGAACAGGCGTCTGTTTCTGTCAGAGATTTTTTACTGATGCAAATGCCGTAACGGCTTATAGAATTACAGTGTACCCATGAATCCCCTTTCCCTTAAAAAACTCGAATTTGATAAAGTAGCCAACTATACGACGCAGTTCTGCCTCTCCGCTATGGGGCGCGACAGGCTTCTGGCGGCCATTCCGGAGTCTGGACGCGGGGCGCTGGTGGCTGAGCTTGAGCGGGTGCTTGAGTTGCGCAATCTGCTGCAGGAGGGTACAGCGCTCCCGTTTTCCTGGTTGCCGGATACGCGGCCTCTTTTGAAAAAGCTTGAAATCCTTGAGAGTTATCTTGAGCCGGAGGAGTTGCAGGATATTCATCATCTCCTCTTTTCATCGGTGCAGTTGCGCAAGTTCATGTTTCTCAATCGCGAGGTTTATCCTCTGCTGAATGAGTTCACCATCCGACTCTGGCTTGAGAAGAGCCTTCAGGCCTCCATTCGACGCATTATTGACGAGCAGTCGAGGGTGCGCGATACGGCCAGTGAGGCGCTTTTGATGATCCGGCGTGAGCTGAGTGGCAGCCGTGAGCTGATCCGGCGGAAAATGGAGCGGCTGCTCAGGCGTTGCCAGGAGAGCGGATGGCTGATGGAGGATACGATAGCGATCAAGAACGGGCGGCTGACGCTCGGGCTCAGGGTGGAGTACAAATATAAAATAGCGGGCTATATCCAGGATTACTCCGGGAGCGGGCAGACGGTCTTTATTGAGCCTGCCGAAACGCTTGAGATCAGTAACCGCATTCAGGATCTGGAGATCAGCGAGCGGCGCGAGATTGAGCGCATTTTGAAGGAGATGACCGAGGAGCTGCGGCCTGAGCTTGAGAATCTGAGGCATAATGAAACGCTG
>CAIJPS010000020.1 GCA_903822595.1 uncultured Chlorobiaceae bacterium | reverse complement strand
TGAAGAGATAAAATCGGCAATGGAAAAAAGCAGAACAGGAGAGCAGAACCACTTTTTTTTCCAACATCGCATAGCCGACAACTCGGTTCGCGATGTTGAAGTTTTCAGCATTACCATTGAGATTGGAGGTAAAAGTTTTCTCTATTCAATTATTCATGACATCACCGATCGCAAGCTGGCAGAAAATGAACTGAAGCAAAGTGAAGAGCGCTTCAGGAAGATGTTTGAGGAGCATTCCGCCATAAAATTAGTTGTTGATTCGGATACCGGTAACATTACCGATGCCAACCAATCTGCCGCTGATTTCTATGGGTACTCAATTGAAAAACTCCGCACGATGTGTGTACAGGAGATCACAACGCTCTCGTCTGAAGAGTTTGGCGATCGTATGCAGCAAATCAGATTGAACGGAAAAAAACAGTTTGTATCACAACACCGCATGGCAGATGGATCCCTTCGTGATGTTGAAGTGTTCACCAATGCAATTGAGATCGGAGGAAAAAAGCTCTTTTTTTCAATCATTCAAGACATTACCGAGAAAAAAGCTGGAGAACAAAAGATAAGGGACTATGTCAAACAATTGGAAGGTGCAATGAAAAGCACTCTCCAGGCAGTTGCAAAAGTTGTGGAAGCCCATGATCCCTACACCGCAGGTCATGAGCGTCGCGTTGGTCAGATCTCGATGGATATAGCACGGGAAATGGGTTGGAGCGAAGAGACCTGCCAAACAATGCAGCTTGTCGGGTTAGTGCACGACATAGGCAAAATGAGTATACCTGGCGAGATACTTACCAAACCATGCACATTGTCAGCAATCGAGTTTGAGCTCGTCAAGACTCATGCTGAACAAGGCTATGAAATCCTCAAAGATGTCGAGTTCCCTCTGCCGATTGCACGAATCATCCGGGAGCACCACGAGCGTATGGACGGCAGCGGTTACCCGCAGGGCCTGAAAGGAGAAAATACACTTCCTGAATCTCGCCTACTTGCCGTAGCCGATGTACTTGAAGCCATGGCCTCAAATAGACCTTACCGAGCCTCCTTGGGCATTGACGCTGCCATTAGTGAGATTGAGACACATCGTGGCAGCTTATTCGATGCAGATGTGGTTGATGCCATGCTCCGCCTGTTTCGCGAAAAAGGCTATCATCTGCCGGACTGATGTAAGCCACCCCGGAACAGAGAGTCGACCTCCCTGTTGCATCAACGGTTTTCTCTTCTCTCAGTATCTTCAGCTTCGGCGGCTGCACACTGATACAATACAAGCACTTCAGCACTTATCCGCCCGCAACCAGCCCCAAGCTCGTCATTTTGCCTGGGGCATGGCAGCCGGACAGCAGCGCTTGACCAACAATCCCGCAGACCTGCTCAATCAGCCTTCTTCCCACTCATGTTTTATCCTAAAAACTGTAACCAATAAACAGTTGTCCACCGAGGCAGGTGCTTTTTCCTCCGTCACCTACTAAAGCATTAAACCCAGCCTTTGCATTGACTGCATCGTGCTGGGCCGAGAGGCCCAAAACGGCTTTCATGAGGTTGTGGCTGCCATAAGCTGAATTTTGGGTCACAGCGAAACCGTAAAGCGTCCCTATACTTTCTGCTTGAGGATTGCTGAGCACACGCTCATAACCTATAGTTACGGAGGGAGCTATGGTCCAATCTTCCAGTTGTTTACGATCAAGGCTGACATTCAGGTCGACCAATAGGCTCGTAACCGTTTTGTTGATGTCGTGAAAATTAAGGGCAAGGTCACTGCCGTTTTCTTTGAAACTCCCGAGGGATACACCGGCAAGGCGAACCCCTGTTTGTAGCATGACAGTAAATGGAGTTAGGGGAATAACGTCTCCAAGACTGACTTTGCCGCTGTAAACAGCGCCGTTGGTGTTGCCGGTTTGGGTTCCCAAGCCCGCGCCCAAGACACGCCTGCTTTGGTAATCGACCCAACCGGCATCCGCACGGGCTTCCATAAAAGGACCCGCCTCAAGAGCCAAAAATCCGAAACGTCCGCCAATCGTGGACAGAACAGTGTTGATAGTGACGGTGGCATCGGCACTTCCGACCGAGCCCCAATTATAGCCGATGCCGAGATTGGCGCTGGCATGGTTGTTCATGCGGTACGTGGCTCCAAAGACAGAACCGGCGCTGTTCTCGGTACTGCTGGCAATACCGCTGTGGCCATCGGACGCCGAATTACCCCCAAGTCCTGCCAGCCAGACACGGGTCTGACCTTCACGAAGATCACAGCCGTTCGTATAAGGCGTGATATCCTGATCAATCAACAGAGGCTGACGCAACAGATATGAGGCGGCATCGGCATGAACTTGGCCGCCAACCTGCGTCTGGATGCCTCCGAGTGTGCCCGCATCTACGGCCGACTGCAGATAGTAATTGTAGGCGGTATAGTGGCCAGACAGTGGCGAGTTCTGTAACGCGTTCAGGAGTGTGGCACCAGAAGCGGCATTGCCGGTAAATCCGCTTTGTCCGGGCAAGGTCTTATAGACGACCATCTTGGCGCGCAAAACGTAAATATCTGCATGAGTGAGTCCTAACCCTTGGGTCAAATAGGCATCCATCGAACCATAGGATGCGATCACCTGGTTGAGCGAGGCCTGGAGATAACTTGGGTCAACCCCAAACAACTGGTTGAAATACGTTCCGGAGAGTCCCGGGTCCACCGTCAAAATGGACTGCGCCTGGGAAGTAATGACCCCGGCCAGATAGGTGTTGGAGGCCAGATAGTCATTCATGATGGTCGTAGGGGATGCGCCGGCGATACTTTCCAGAAGGGCTGCCGTCCATCCGGTGCGATCCTTGCCGGACGCGCAGTGGAATAGATCAGTACCGGGGTCTTGAGCCAGGGTGTTAAGGACAGTGCGAAACCCCGCTCGGACGGTCGGATCGGTGACAAACGCTCGGTAACCAATCTGGAACGTGTTGAGCACTACTTCCTGGGAGGGAATACCTCTGAAGGGGTTTGACAGACTCTGCGTACCGGCGATGTTGACGTTGGTATAAATGGCGCCGGCTGGCACGCGATCGGGATTCTGGTTTATTTCAGAGGGTGTCCGCAGATCGATGTCCCCGCCGATTCGAAGTGAGGAGATGGTTACGAAGTCCGCGTTATTAAGATTCCCCAGGGCGTCGGATCGATAGAAAACCCCGGTTCGCATCACTCCATCGTTGCTGGTCGGGTTGACCAGTCCGGTTCCCCCATGGCTTGCCGAGATTCCGGCAAGGTCTCTGAAATTTGGAGCCGATATCAGGATTGGTGTTGTAATCGCCTCATGAGCCGATGTGGTTTTAAACGATAATAAAAGCACCACTGCAACGGAGTAAAGCAAAACATTTCTCATCATAATAGCCTCCATTTATAACTGCTTTTACCGCAAAATTAAAATGGGTGCAGCAAACTACGGCAACTCTAACTTATACTGCTTCAACCAAAACATACCTCCTTAAATTTATTATCGCAAACTGTCAGACGGAGAAAGGAGAGGCTCTATGGTTTCGCCTACACTTTGGCTTTTTGCAAAATTGACTGCAGCGAGGCGGAGATTAAAGAGGTAGCAGGAGAGCTAAACGATGAGGAGTTTGATGCGGCGGTGGGGGAGGCATTGTGTGCTCATAAACCGCTTCGGCATCAGGGGAGCTTCCTCGGAAGTGTCATAGCGGAATTCCTTGCTTGGAAGCTGGCCGTCAGCTTCTTTGTACAGTTTTAAGTTACCTGTTTTCAGCCAATAATAAAACAGCATTAGCTGGCGATGCAATCAGACGACATACAGGCGGAGTCTCTCAAGAGAGGTTACCTGCTCATAAAGCCGGCGTGCACGTTCCCTCACTCAACCAGTTTCAGCTACGGCGGTTATACCTGGTTTCGCGTCCTGACCTCGTTTCTTCTGTTTTGGCGAGATAATGCGGTATCCCTGTTCGTTTGCACGCCCGGATTTCGGGTTGAGCACGGCCTCGCAGATCTCTTTACTCCGGAAAACATCGATGTAGGCATCGAGGAATGTCGTGAGGTTATCTCTGTAGGAAGAGCAGAACTCGAGCCCCACTTCACCGAACTGCTTTGCCCGAAGCCGCTTGTTGGCGCACCCTCCGCCGCAGATGGGCAGGACGTTGCACTCGCGACAGTCGGGATCGTTATACGCGTCGGTGCCGATGGAGTATCGTGCCTGCAGTGCAGGGTTGGTAATTGGCTCATTTTCATGAATGTTGCCGATGACCATCTCGGGTTTACCCACATCTTCCCAGCACTGGTAGAGCTCTCCCTCAGGACCGACAACAAAACCCTGATGGAATGTTGCCACGCAAATGCTGTCGAGGTTGCCGGACGGGTAGAAGTTGGCGGTTGGTGCCTTACCATTACAGCGGTGCTGTTCGAAGGTGAAGTCCGTCCATTCCTGGAGGTTATGACTGCATGCATGATCATAGGCCTGGCCGAAGCCGGTGTTGACGTGACCGGCATAGACCGTGAGTTTTTTGCCCTTGTAGCGCTCAAGTAGCGTACTCCGCAAGGCAATAAATTTTCCCTGGTTGGTTTTGTCGACATTGACACGTATAGCGCAGATGCCTACGTAATCAGAGTTCATCAGGGCATCGATGTTGTCGAGAATGCGCTGAAATGTTGGCCCACCCCCGGCAAGAACCCGTCGATTGTCGTGAACCTCCTCAGGGCCGTCGAGGGTTATCTGGATGCTCTTGATCTCGAGATCGTTGAGCCGGACGATCTTTTCGGCATCCAGCAGATAGCCGTTGGTGACTATGCCGAAATCTTCGATATCGAGATCAAGGCCCTTGACCTTTTCGGTGATGTTGCATATGACATCAAACGCGAGAAGGGGTTCTCCGCCGTACCAGGCGATCGAGAGATGCTGGATATCATTGTAACTTTTGATGAAATGCATAAGCCTGTCAACAGTCTCGGGGGTCATCACGCTGGAGACTGTCTGGCTGTGCTCGAAGCAATAGGTGCAGCGAAAGTTGCACTGCAGGGTCGGGCAGATGGTCAGGCCAAGCCTTGATGTATCGAAGCAAAGCGCGTGGCGCTGATACTGCCGTGAAAGCAGCAACTGCTCTTCTTCACCCTCTTCGACAAGCACCTTGTTTTTCCGCAACAGTGCGAGAAAGTCTCTGTCGTTGGATAAACCGGAATCGCCCATACCTTTCTGGATAGCCTCTACAGCATCGTAGTGCGGAGCATCAAGTTCAAAGAGCGTGTTCGACAGAGCGTTATAGACAAAGTTGCCGAAACGCCTTGACTGAAAAAGGGTGTTGTACCGTGACCAGTTCATGGGGACTATGGCTTGTATGAATCGCTTAATAAAAAATAGGTTAAGGCAAATGTAATTCAAATACAATTACCTCAAACATCACAAAGCGATACTGCCGGAGTGGTCGCAAACCACCTTGGCAGGGCAACGGTCGACTGGCAAAAATGTGCCCGACGAACACGAATGTACGACAAATGTCAACATTCAATGAACGATCTTGCCTGATCTAATGACATGATAATCTCCTTGGATAGGGTTGGATGATGCCGGAATACAAAAAGCTGTAATTTACCTGTTTTCAGTAAACAATAAAACAGTATTCACGTGGGCAGTGGGGAGGAGTTGCTTACCCGAATCCGGCTTTTTAGGGCTCTTCATACTGAAAGCTTGGCGCTCAATCGCACCGGCGCACGATTTTTCTGCTCAGCTTTGCCGCTTGCTTTGCGCCGGTGCAATTCAGCTTATCTCATTCTTCTGTCTTCTGCGCGCTTCGTATCATTTGCAAATGCTATCGCAAACGCGTAAAACGTTAGTGAACAATACATTGCTCAATAACCAATTTAACTTTACCCTCATGAATGCACAGAAACAACAACAGTTGATGGGCAAAATAATTGCCAAAGCATGGGCTGATGAAGCCTACAAGCAGCGCTTGACAGACAATCCCGCAGACGTACTCAAGGAGGAAGGAGTGCCCGTACCGGAGGGCATGACCTTCAAAGTAGTTGAAAACACACCGACCCTGTTTCACTTTATTCTTCCTCAGAGCCCGGATGGGGAATTGACCGACGAAGCATTAGATGGCGCAGCGGGGGGGAAGGGGGCGTTTTGCTCGAGTAGTGGTGGTGTAATATGTGGGTTATAAGGAGGGCGTGGTCATAAACCGCCCCGGCATCAGGATGGAACCGTGGCCCAGGTGATGTACACCTGTCTCAGGACATAGACCCAGTATTGAGTGACACCGCCGTTGTATGATACCATACCTTCCAAACCACCATGGAACCAGCGGTGCCAGAGGATGACGTACTGCCGGAGCCCCGCAAGAGAGACTCCTCGCTCATAAAGCCGGCGCGCACGTTCCGTAAGGCGATGCAGGCTTATCGCCGAAGGGCGAAGTTTATGGTTTGGATGGATGAAGAGTTCTTGCATTTCCAAACTTGCTATCCAATCCACTTTCTTCCGAGCATGAACTCCCCTACAGAGCTCTCTTCGAGATAATCGGTGCCAGCTACTCTGGTGAAGAGATCGGAGTCTCCGCCTCCAAGGGCGCAGGGAGCCAGATCCATGGCGGTTGCTACGAGGTACATGGTCTGGTAGAGGGTGCCGACGTTTTTCAGCATCACGCTGTAGGCCATAGATTCGTATTTCCAAAAGAGACGCTCGAACCGGGCGCTGATGGTGATGAGTACCTGGGGGTTTGCGTCGAGCCCTGATGAGCTACGGGCATCCCGCAACAGGGCTTCGTGCTGTTCGTTGGTCGTTTCGATTTTTTCGAGGCGGTGGAGATCGGGGCAGTAGTGGTAGAAGCCGCGGGGTACACCTTCGCAGGCATGAATGGTGAGGTAGAGTTCGAGCTCGTAGATCGCGCCGCCTGACGGGTAGATACGCTGGCTCAGATCCTGATGCTCGTTGCTGATCTTTTGCTTGATTCTCGCCGTTCGGTAAAGGAACTCTCCGAGCTGCCGGGCGTCGATGCTTCGGTCGCTGTACTCCCTGACCGAGGCCCGCTCTTCCATAACAAGGGAGAATGGCAGTTCGTCTGCGAGGGTGAGTGCCTCCATGTCAGGCCGGAAAAGGTCGATCACTTCGGCTGCCTCAATTTTTTTGACAAGGGGAAGCGGGTCAATCCGGCGCAGGAACCGATAGGTCCCGCCGGAGGGGTTTGCATGCCTCCCGCTTCGGCTCCGGGCATGGAAGAGCAGCTCGTGGAAGCTCCAGTGGCGCTGGGCTATGCTCTCCTCCGGCTCCTGCTGGCCCGCTGGCACCGCGTCGGCAAACCCTCCGGCAACGAGCATGCCGAGAAACAGAACAGCGAGCGCTTGGGGAATTGCCGGCTGGCTGTGCGGCAGAGAGTCCGCAGAGTGTGGCGAAGCCAAAGCCGAAACGAGGGAGGCTGCACGGGAGTCATGCATGATGATTTTGCCGTGGCAGAGGGGTGATTCGAGCACCATCTCCTCCCCTTCGCGGTGGATGCATGCGAACCGGGAGAGCATGAAGCGCTTGTGGGGATCGAGAGCACTGGGTTCAAACCGGAACTGGTTTGAAATCGGCTGAATGGTTGCCCATACAGCTCCATCGACGTTGATGGCGTAGGCGAGCATTTGGCGTTTGGCGAACAGGTGGAGGTAATGGTAGAGCATGGCAAAGCCGGACGGGCCATCCACTGCCGATACCATCCCGGCGAGCTGCTCTTCCGTCCCACCTTCAGTGACAAGTGTTGCACATGCGGCTATCAGGCCCGGCGAGAGGCTCGTGAGCTTGTGCCTGGAAAAGGTACGATGCATCTGGATGTCTAGCTGGCAAGGATCTAAAGAATTTGCAGAGATCCCTTGAGCGAACTTGAGCAGGTAATCCTGTTTATCCATTTTTATACGCTGATTTTGGAAATTCGCTTTCAGGCAACTTGGCTGCGGTGACAAAAAAAGAGTTGGGTTTATCTTTTGGTTCAGGGGACGCTCTGCCATAACTCATCGGCCTCCTCCTCCCGTATCGCTGTTCAGCCTCTTCAAATTCACACACCGTCGTATCCCAGCCTCTCTCTTCGAGTAAGCGGTTAGGCTCGTCGGTACCAAATAGCCAGGGGCACCCCCTTACCCGCAACTCCTTGAGCCCGGTGAAATTTCGGCGAGGGTCCAATATTGCCCTGGAAGCAAGGTCGATACCGATACGACTGCCTGCCGCTGATAACATGGTGACGTCGTCAATGAGACTCCCAACCTGCCAGTCGTCAAGATAAACCAGCAAACCCTCGATCAGCCATGCCGACGGCGTTGCAGGATCGAACCCGACCGATTCGTCAAGCAGAAGGTTTTTCCAGTCAACAGTCAAGTCTGCGCCAATAAACGTTGGTCGGCACAAAGGAAGAGCGCCCGAAGCCTCTGCAGTCGAGCATTTCTTCTCCAGCAGCTCCTTGCGGTCAAGCTCAAAGAGTCGGACCCCCTCCGGCCATTCGATGCGCCAGGAGCGCATATCGAATCCCGATGCGAGAATAACGACCTGACGGATGCCGTGAGACAAAGTCGCCTCTACCAGAAAATCATCAAAAAAGCGCGTGCGTATGGCCAGACTATTTGCTGAATGCGGATACTTCGCCAGCCATGAAAATCCAGCCTCCCCGGCCAACAGGTTTGCAAGTGGGTCATCGAACAATCGGTAAACTCTCTTGCTTTCTTCTGCTCTTGCCGCGGCAACCCAGTTCGCTGTTTCGTCCAAGCGGCTATCGGGTATGCTGGCCTCGCAGGATTGAGTGAATGCTACAGCATTTTCGACGTCCAACACGGCGATGGCGTTATAGGCAATTGCATAACCATGAAGGAGGCCGGTGGCTGAAGCGAGTTCATCCCCATGCGCGTACCCTCAAAGAGGGGTAACAAAGCCGGATAAATAGCGCCTGCAACAAAATGCACACCTTCGGCTGAAGAAATCCATACCCCTATCTCTGCAACATCTTCGAGTACGACCCCGGAGCTGAGTTTCAGAATCTGTTTTATTGTTTTTGTGTTGATCATGGCGTCATCAGAAAAAAATGGGTATCGGGTTCAGCTCCTCTTCGGCTCGGGGCTGCTGCAGCCATCCCATGGCCACAGGAATATCATAGAGGCGGCCCGGCCCGAAGCGTGCCCAGAAATGGCGCAGGCCCGGCACAATCACCTTGGCAACCGGCATCCCGATTTCGGCTCTGGTCTGGTCGAGCACCAGCATCTCCATGCCCAGCCCTTCGATCCGCTTGCGGCAGGTTTCGATGTCGAGAAGCAGATCCCCGCTATGCTGCAAGGGATAGTCGAAGCGCTTGCGGAGAGGCACGGCAGGATCGGGTACGACGTAGGGCTGGTTGGTTCTGGTCGCCTGTGTCAACCAAGACAGCACACCCTGATCTTCTATCCGAAACGAACCGTCTGACTCTTTTGAATCGGCTATTCCGAGCATCTGGTTCATTTCGGCGAGCGCACGCTGAAGGGCGATGCGCGAATCGAGATGGCAGCCAAGACCGAAAATGATCCGCTCCTGGCCGCCCTTCGGACGCGCTGAAAATGCTGCAAATGCGGGAATGCCGAGATCGGTGGTGATTTCGAGCGCCCAGAGTTCCCTGCCGAGCGTTCCGTAATGGGCCCGGAGTTCCATGAACCAGGGTTCCCCGAAACTGTCGATGTCAACACCGGGCTTCCGGAGCATGTTGTACCACCAGAGTGCCACGGCATCGCGTTCGACCAGTTCGAAGAAACCCTGCATCACGGCCTCTTCGAGCGTGTTGCCCGAGGCATTGCCATTCGCGCAGCCCATTGCGTAAAAAGCATCCAATGACTTCCCCCCCCTTACCCTAAAATAGAGCAATTGTGTTGGAAGGTATTTGTGGCGGGCTTCTGTCAGCGACCAGACGGGCGTCCAGTCTATCTCGGCATTTTCGTCGAACGGCTCAGGCACGACGTTGAATTTTGACTTGCGATCGTTCCACATCTTGCGGTCGGTGTACTGGCGGTCGCTGTAGCCCATGACGGCGTTGGGGTGGATGACGGCATCGCCGTGTTTTGAGAGCATGGCGCTGTAGCTGCCGGGGATGCGGATCTCCTGGCCGTGCGCTTCGCCGGAATAGCGTTCAAGCGCTTCGCACAACGCACTGGCCTTCGCCTGCGTTTCGGAGGCACCCTTGCCGGCACTGGCGTTGCGAAGCCCGGTTTTAAGATCTTCGAGATGCTCCAGCTTCATCGCAGAATTATGCCCCGCAAGGTAAACATGGACGATCCCGTTGGATTGCGGCAGCTTTACCAGTGCGGTGACCACGCCCGTGACAGGGCTGACAAAGCGGTCGTATTTCTCGAGGGTATTTTCGGGCGGTACCGTCCGATGGCCACCGTCTTGCATGAAGGTTACCTTACCGCTCGATAGCACCACAGGCTCCATGCTTTTTGCCGGTGCAGTGCCGCAGGTCGGGCAATACGGGTTTGCCGCCAGAGCATGCATTCGTGAGGCACAGTTCCTCAGGTCAAGGGAGAAGAGCTTGCCGTCGAGCCCGCTTTCAGCCCCTGTAAGCACCTTGACGACTTCCGCCGCGGCAAGCGCATAGGCGGCATTCATCGATACAGCCAATGCGGGCTGCACAGGTACAACTGACGTGCCATGAGCTTCGGCGAACCTGTGGACAAGACGGTGACGCTTCAGCTTGTGGCGAAGACACCCGAGACAACCGGCAGCGTCCGGCCTGAACACCGGGCCGATCCAGAGTTCGAAACCCGTGGGGCGAAACGGCAAAAACATTCTGCCCTCGGAACGGGCATGGGCCGCCATTGCAGCCAGACCTTCATGGAGGTAGTCGCCTGTGAGCACGAGGTCCAGCAGGCATTCTCCTTCATCGGCCACGACACCCACTCCCAACGCTTCCAACACTCTCTTCATCGGGGCTGGATCGATACCGCCGACTCCGAACACGCGGACGCCCTGCCGCAGCGACTCCACCACCGACCGGGGATCGATGCCGACCCCTTGCCAGAAGCCTGCAACGGCAGGGTCCATGCCAGGGATCTGCTCGGTGATATAGCCTTTCTGCTCGAGCATCAGCAGTGCATAATAGACCTTGGCGGTATCATGCTTTCCGGCAAGCGCAGCCACGATGTCGTCGCTGCTCCGTATCCCGTCAACCAGGGGAACCAGTTGCTCGTACAATGCACCGTAAAGAACCTTGGAGCCATTCTCTGAAAGAAGGATAACGCCCTCGTCTGGAATCGTCACCGGATGGAGATATGCCTTGAATGCTGGAATATGGAGCATGGGACAGATCGTGGATTCCCGTTGAGAAAGTGCTTATGGTCCACAATACGCAATTACCTGCTGTTATTGCAAACATCGCGGTACTTCGGAACAACCCGCGTATCATGGAGCATTCATCCTGCATTATCGGGCTGGCTGCTGAGTTGTTTTTGCTTATGCTGTTACTGTTGCGTTTTGTAATGAATCTTTCCGTAGCTTGTCTTTTCGTATAATTTTTGATTATCATTTAACCCTTACTCGCAAGGGAGTCCCCCATGAATGCACAGGAACAACAACAGTTGATGGGCAAAATCATTGCCAAAGCATGGGCTGATGAAGCCTACAAGCAGCGCTTGACCGACAATCCCGCAAACGTTCTCAATGAAGAAGGGGTTCCAGTACCGGAGGGCATGACCGTCAAAATCGTTGAAAATACGCCAGCTCTCTTTCATGTTATTCTCCCGCAGAAGTCAGATGGAGGACTTACCGACGCAATGTTGGACGACGCCGTGGGCGGTTTTTACTTATGCAATAGGTAAAACTTTATCTCAACATTATGTTTAGCGAATCGACATAAAACCTCCGGTTAACCCGAATCGAAGGGTACCAGCGGATGACGTAATGGGATGCGCAAGAACAAAAAAAATATTCTCCCGCTTTTCTCTTTTTATCTTTTATCTTTGGAGACGTATCCGGAGTATCGCTCAACGCAAAGCGACGGGACAGAAAGGATATGGATTTGATAGTTTGTTTTTTTAAAGTTACAACCAACTAATGATAGTACCACAGTATGGTCGGACGCTTAGTGCTGAGGAATGGTCTCCGATCATCGATGAACTGCTTGAGGGTCAGCATTTTGTTCTTACAACCCATGAAAATTCTGATGGTGACGGTCTCGGCAGCGAGGTTGCCCTTGCGAAAGTGCTCAAGGCGCTTGGCAAGGAGGTGGCCATTGTCAATCCCACTGAAGTACCCCCGAATTACCAGTTTCTAAAGAAGTTATACCCGATAACACTTTTTGACAAGAAGAGTGAGGAGGCTATTCAGGAACTTTCGCTTTGCGACGTTGTTGTTTTGCTTGATGCAAACCTTCATGACAGGATGGGTTCGCTGTGGCCTCATGTGAGTTTTGCGAAAGAACTCGGTGCACTGAAAATAGTCTGTGTTGATCATCATCTTGAACCGGATGATTTTACTGATGTGATGGTGTGTGAAAGTTATGCCTCTTCGACTGGTGAACTTGTTTATGGTTTGATTTCTGCACTTCAGGAGCGCTTGGATCGTGAGCTTTTCACCCCCGAAATTGCCGAAGCACTCTATGTTGCCGTCATGACCGATACCGGTTCATTCCGCTTTCCCAAAAGCACGCCCTATGTTTACCAGCTTGCCGGCGACCTTGTAAGCAAGGGGGCTGATGCTTCGGAGATTTACGACAAGATCTATAACTCTCTGACAACTTCTGCGCTCAAACTTCTTGGTGCAGCCTTGAGCGCAATTACCATTCTTGATGAGGGTGATATTTCGTGGTTGTTTATTTCGCAGGATATGATCAAGGCGACAGGAAGTAAATTATTCGATACCGATCTTATCATTCGTTATCTTCTTAGTGTTCCTTCGGTTCGCGTTGCCGTGCTTATTGTTGAAATGCAGGATGGCAGAACCAAGGCCAGTTTCAGGTCACGCGGCAACATCTATGTCAATCAGTTTGCCAAAAAATATGGAGGCGGTGGCCACATGAATGCTGCCGGATGTCTCTTTCAGTTCTCTTCCGACAAGGCTCAGCAAGTGTTGCTTGAAGATTTGCGGCTTTTCATGAAAAATCATAAAAAGTAAATAGCATTACCGTTAACATCGATTGTTGAAACTATGAAAGTAACCGTAACAAAATGTGATATTGCCAGTTTAGAGAGTGATCTGCTTGCACTGCCGTTCAGTAGTGATGGGCTAAAAGAAGATGCTGCCAAGAGGCTTGCCGCGTTGGGAATTAATCAGCAGGTCTTGAATGATTTCAAGGCTGATGCTGGAGAGGTTATCGTTTTGTATGGTGAGTCAGGAAAGCACTCTGCACAGAGGATTGCATTGCTTGGTCTTGGAGAGGGAAAATCCGTCGATGATTGGCGCAAGGCTGCTGTCTCTTTTGCTGCCAGAAGTGTGGAGATGAAACTTGAAAATGTCGCGGTTGACTGTTCATGTATTGAGGCTCACGCGGTTTCGACCGGGCAAAGTGTAGCAACGCTTGCAACCGCTTTTGTTGAGGGCTGTTATACCGGATCATATCGGTTTGATAGTCTGAAAAGTGGCAAGCTGGATAAAAAGAAGTCCGACGTTAAATCGAAGGGGATTGTTGAACTTCTGTTCAGGGTTGATTCCGGAGCTTTTGAAGAGAGTGAAAAAGGTGTTGCCGAAGGGACCGTTATTGGCTCATGTCAGAAAATGGCCAAGGATCTGGTGAATCTTCCCGGAAGCCATTTGCAGGCAGTGGATATTGCAAAAGCGGCAGAGGAGTCAGGTGAAAAATATGGTTATGATGTGACGGTTTTTCATAAAAAGGATATCGTGGATCTTGCCATGGGCGGCCTGCTTGCCGTCAACAAGGGTAGCCATCATCCCCCTGCCTTTATTATTCTTGACTATAAGCCAAAAGGAAAAGTCACAACGGTTGTTGCCTTGGTCGGCAAGGGGGTCACTTTCGATTCAGGCGGTATTTCGCTTAAGCCTTCCGAAAACATGGGGGAGATGAAGTCTGATATGTCGGGTGCTGCAAGTGTGTTGGGAGCGGTTGAAGCGGCAGCACGTCTTGGGCTTCCCGTACATATTATCGGTTTGATTCCGGCTACTGACAATATGCCTGGAGCCACAGCCCAGCAGCCGGGAGATGTTATTACCACCTATTCGGGAATTACGGTCGAGGTTGGTAATACTGATGCCGAGGGTCGGCTGATTCTTGCTGATGCACTGACCTATGGGATAGAGAAGTATAAACCGGATGTTATTATTGATATTGCAACTCTGACCGGTGCTTGTATTGTTGCATTGGGTTATGCTGTTGCTGGTCTTTTCAGCAATAACGACAAGCTGGCTGAAGAGATTTTTCAGGCTGGTCAGCAGTCGGGTGAAAAAGTATGGCGTATGCCGCTTTGGGATCTCTATGATGAGCAGATTAAGTCTGATGTTGCCGATGTTAACAATACTGGCGGGCGTGGAGCAGGAACGATTACTGCCGCCAAATTTCTTGAGAAATTTATTGATGGCCATAAAAATTGGGCTCATATTGATATTGCCGGGCCATCATTTTTGCCGAAAAGTGCAGGCAAGGTAAGTGGGGGAACAGGTTTCGGTGTCAGCCTGCTTGTTGAAGTCCTGAAAAAATTGGCTTAAAAAAAACAGTAAACAGCGTGTCAGTTTCAGCAGTACATCACCAACCTGAACCATCATGAAGGCCGTACCGCAAAACCCTGTAGTGATTATTCCCGGCGTACTTTTCTGGGATACTCTGTATGAGACGATGAGAGATGTGCTTGCAGGGTATATTTCGAAAGAGAGAGTTACGGTTGCGCCGGTAAACCTTGTTGACTGGGTAGGGTTTCCGCCCTCACCGGAAAAATCAACAAATCGGGTCATGAAAGCGGTTGACCGTGCTGTAAGGGAGATGCAGAGGAAATTTCCCGATGAGCCTGTGACGCTTGTAGCACATAGCGGAGGCGGAACAGTGGCCATGATCTACCTGCTTGAAAAGCCTTTTCAGGGCGATGTTTACCTTACTCACAAGCGTGTTGCGAAACTGGTTACGCTTGGGACACCGTTTCATACTCATGAACATTATGCAAAGATAAAGACCGATTTTATCTTCAAAAACCTGCAATCGGATTTTTTTGAGCGTTGTCGTGTTGTTTCTGTCGCCAGTGATAAGTATCATGGCAATCGTCAGGGAAGTTTTGTCGAGAAAATGTGTTTCAAGTTTTATAAAAGCGTTCAGGAAGATGGCAATGTTGATGGTGACGGGATTGTTCCAGCAAAAAGCTGTTTTCTTGAAGGTGCTGAAAATGTTACTATTGCAGATGCAGAACATCTTCCAACACCGCATACCAGGTGGTATGGTACAAAAGAAGGGGTTGAACAATGGATTCAATGGCTGTAAGAGATAGTCGGCTCAGGGTTGCCGGGGTTGTTTTTTTTGCGTTCCTTCTGGTTCTGTCGGCGTGCAGTCCGGAGAAGCAAAAGACCGATCCTCGGCAGGAGCATCTCGAATCAATGATGGCTATTCTTGCCCAGGTTCAGAAGAATCTTGGCAGGATTCAGCAGAAAGAGGCTGTTGTTGAGCGCCTTTCTGCCGGTATTGAGGGCAAGGACACGACAAGTGTTGAGCAAATCGGCAAGGATATTACGGCGAGTATCCGTTTTATCGACTCCTCAATGGTGGCAAGCAAAAATCTTGTCCGGAAGCTTGAAGAGGAGAACCGCTCGTCATCCTATCGTGTAGAATCTCTTGACCGGCTGGTCTCTGAGCTGAAAATGGCACTCAATACAAAGGATAGAGAGGTCAATGCGCTCAAGGGCCATGTTCAGAAGCTGAACAAGCAGGTTTCCTCCCTTTTGGCAACGGTGGATGTGCTGGATGAATTTATTCAGGGTCAGGAAGGCCAACTCTATACGGCCTATTATATTTCAGGCACCTTTAATGAACTTGTTGCCAAGGGCGTTCTTGTTCGTATCAATCCGCTTGAGAAACTTTTCGGCAGTGAGTATCGTCTTGCCTCCGACTTTAACGTCAAACTCTTCAAAAAGGTTGATATTACGGAAACAAGAGATCTCTTTTTTGATAAGCCACTGAGAAACCTGAAAATTATAACCCCACATACCGTTGGTTCTTATGAACTTGTGGGAGGTAAAACCTCATCGATGCTTCTTGTTCGTGATGAGAACGCTTTCTGGCAAAAATCCCGCTGTCTTGTGATTGTTATTGAGGAGTGACCATAAAAAACGGGGAAGCAGAAGCCATTGCAAAATATATCAAGACTCATTAACCACGCTTGTTTTTTATGAAAATATCTGTATTTGGATCAGGTTATGTCGGTCTTGTTACTGGAGCATGTTTTGCGGAAGTCGGTAATGATGTTCTTTGTGTTGATATTGACCAGAAAAAGATCGATAGTCTGAGTGAAGGCAAGATTCCCATTCATGAGCCCGGTCTTGATGAAATTGTTGCTGAAAACATCAAAGAGGGGCGGTTACGCTTTACGTCGAATCTTCGTGAAGGAGTTGAATTTGGACTCTATCAATTTATTGCCGTAGGAACACCTCCCGATGAAGATGGTTCGGCGGATTTGCGCCATGTACTCAGTGTTGCCGAAAGTATCGGCACATTCATGAATGAGTACAGGATTGTCATCAACAAATCGACAGTCCCTGTCGGGACAGCCGACCTTGTGAGGGAAAAAATAAGTTCAGTTCTCGCCAGCAGAAAATCAGATATTGATTTTGATGTGGTATCAAATCCTGAATTTCTCAAGGAGGGTGATGCAGTCAACGATTTTATGAAACCAGAGCGCATTGTTGTTGGTGTCGATAATCCGCGCACAAAAGAGCTTCTTCGTTTTCTGTACTCTCCATTCAATCGCAGTCACGAGCGTTTTATCGCTATGGATGTTCGTTCAGCCGAACTGACCAAGTATGCTGCCAACGCCATGCTCGCGACAAAAATCAGTTTCATGAATGAGATAGCCAATATTGCCGAACGGGTTGGCGCTGATGTTGAAGCCGTCAGAAAGGGTATTGGTTCGGATTCAAGAATCGGGTTTTCTTTTATTTACCCAGGGATTGGTTATGGTGGCTCCTGTTTTCCCAAGGATGTGCAGGCTCTTGAAAGAACGGCGCACAAGCACGGCTATCATTCAAGGATTCTGCAGGCTGTCGAGGCGGTCAATCATGATCAAAAAAGCTCTCTTGTCAGAAAAATAAAGGGGCATTTCGCGGACAATATCGATGGTTGTGTTTTTGCTATCTGGGGACTCTCCTTTAAACCGAATACTGATGATATGCGTGAAGCTCCGAGCCGCAGGGTTATTGAAGAGCTTCTGAAAGGTGGCGCAAGGGTAAGAGTGTATGACCCTGTGGCTATGGATGAGGTAAGAAGAATATATGGTGAATGTGATGAGATTTTTTATGCCTCAAATCCGGAAGATGCCATAAAAAGCTCGGATGCCCTTGTTGTGCTCACAGAGTGGCTTGTATTCCGCAGTCCTGACTTCGAGATGATTAAACGAGATCTTACCCATCCGGTCGTTTTTGATGGCAGGAATATCTACAGTCCCGAGTTTATGGAGCAGTCAGGATTCACTTACTACTCCATAGGTCGAACGCCACGGGGAGTCTCCTGATTCACCTCCACTGCCTGCAGTGTTGAAACAACGGACCGTTTCCATTTCCGAGACGGTAAGTTGCGCCTGCATGCAGGGCTTCATTGAGGTAGGTTTTTGCCTTTTCAACGGCGTTCTCCGTTGTTTCTCCTTTTGCCATGAATGCCGCAATCGCTGATGAAAGTGTGCATCCTGTGCCATGCGTGTTGTCGGTCGTGATTTTTTTTGAGCTGAACCAGAAAAAACGATTCTCATGAAGGAGGCAATCGCAGCACATGCGACCCTCTCCATGCCCTCCTTTTATAAGTACAGAGGCCGTTCCTGTTTCAAGCAGCTTCATTGCAGCCTCCTCTATGGATTCCCGAGTTGCCGGAGCATCTTTCAGGCCCAACAGTATAGTGGTTTCCGGCAGATTAGGCGTAATCAGTGAGGCAAGAGGAAAGAGCTTTTCTTTCATGAACTGGATAGCATCCCTTGGAAGAAGGGGGGTTCCTCTGGAAGATGCGAGGATGGTGTCAAGAATAACAGGGGGATTTCCTCTCAGTTCGCTCAATAATCTGGAAATGGTAGTGATCATACCGGCACTTCCAAGCATACCGATTTTTACCGCATCAATTGGGATATCGGATGCAATAGCCCTGAACTGCGCGGCAACGCAGCTTTCATCAACCGGGTATATTGCATGGACTCCCATTGTGTTTTGTGCTGTCAGTGCGGTTATCACCGATAATCCGTAACATCCCATGGCACCAAATGTCTTGATATCCGCCTGGATACCTGCGCCGCCACTGCCATCAGAGCCAGCAATGGTGAGAACGGTTGTGTAGGTTTTCATGAACGGTTCTTTTTTATGGCGCAGACCAGTTGGTGTGCAGCAAAGGAGGGGTCAGAGGCTCTGATGACTGCCGAAATGACCGCTATACCGGAGGCTCCGGAGGAGATAATTGATGCTGCGTTTTCAAGGTCGATACCCCCAATGGCAACAATCGGCAGAGAGAGACCGTCGGCTGCTTTTCGCAAAGTTTCGGTGCCCAATGGCGCGTACTCCTTCTTTTTTGAAACGGTAGGAAAAATATGTCCGAAGCCGATATAGTCAGCCCCGTCCTTTTCCGCCTGCATCGCCTCTCCGAGCGAAGAGGCAGAAACCCCGATAATGCTATTGTTTCCAAGGATTTTTCGTGCTGCTTCAGCAGGCATATCCTGCTGACCAAGGTGCACACCGTCGGCATGGCTCGCCATGGCAATGTCCACACGGTCATTAATGATGCAAAGTGCATGATATGGTTTGCAGCGTTTACGGATTTCAACAGCCCAAGAAAAAAGCTGGCTCCCGGATGCATTTTTATGCCTGAGCTGGATCATTGACGCTCCACCTGTGAGAACCTGTTCTGCAAGTGAAACAGGGCAGAGCGCATCATCGGTTATGACGCAAAGAAATGGTGAGGATGGCATCATGGATTCAAGAGGAGATAAAGTTCTTCAATGGTTTGAGCAAATCGGGCACTATCTCGAAAGAGAGAGAGTGTGGCTATTCCGTAAGCACCTTCTGCCATGCAAAGCAGTGCATTTTTTTGATTTACGCCGCCCAGTGCAAAAACGGGAAGGGAGGTTTGCCGGCAGATCGCTCCAAGTTTTTCAAGACCCTGAGGCGCACCATATTTTCTTTTTGAGGGAGTATCAAATACAGGACCAAAAAGCAGGTATTCAGCACCAGACTCTTCTGCAATGCGCAGGGCGGAGGGAGAGTGTATGCTGCAGCCATAGATCAATCCCGGCGCAATACCGCGCATTGTCTTGACTGAACAAGCGTTTTCCGGCAAATGCACTCCGTCAAGGCTGGCCGCAATGGCAAGATCAACCCGCTCATTCATCAGCAAAAGAGTGCCTTCGGGAAGTTCGATTGCCTGAGCCTGTTGAGCCAGTATCAAAAGTTTTTTTGCTGTAAGCTTTTTTTCCCGGATTTGTATAATACAGGGGTGAGAGCGGGGAAGGAGATGAAGCTGATTCAGGAGAAGTGTCCCGATATCAGCATTTTCATCACCACTGCTTATGAGATAAAGGCGCGGAAGCGGGGCCTTTTTTTGTTGTTTGTGTTTCATGTAATCAAAATACTTTGATTTGTGACAGACTATAAATAATATTAGCCATAATCGCAACAAGCACTTCCGCCAGCGTTACTTTTTGCTCCAACCGGATGAGATTTTATTCAGACGTTTTTTTCCAGACACCATTGCTACCGAAAAAGTCTTTAGCAACAGTTTCTGTAACCTCTTTACCCCTTTTCTGATGAGTATCTTTGAAGAAAAAATCACCCTTATCGGTCTTCTGTTGCCACAGACATCATCAGCAGCAGGTCTTTACGTACCCGCAATCCGGAGCGGCAACAATGTCTATACTTCGGGTCAACTTCCCCTTCTTGACGGAAAACTGGTGGAACCAGGTGGAAAAGGAAAGGTTAATGATGAGAGTAAAGAGGGCGCTGTTTATGCATCCAGAGTAGCTCTTCTCAATGCGCTTGCAGCCATTAAATCAGTGACAGGAACGCTTGACAGTATTGAACGAATTGTAAAACTCACTCTGTATGTCGCCAGCGAATACCACTTTTCAAGCCAGCATCTCGTTGCCAACGGAGCATCTTCATTACTGCATGAGATCTTCGGTGAAAAGGGAAGCCACGCAAGAAGTGCTGTAGGCGTTGCTGAATTGCCGCTCAACGCAAGCCTTGAGCTTGAACTTATTGTGCAGTGCAAGTTCCCGGTACTTTAAAAATTCCCGCACGCTTAATCCTCAGATCGATTACCATAAAACCGTAATCCATCGACCAAATCACAAACGTTATCCAACAAAAAAAGTGTTACTATTCAAATTATTAATATCAACATAAATAATTAAATAGTAACACTTTACAGCAAAACAACAAAAAATCTTTTGACAAGTTTTTTTAATAAATATTATTAAATAACGCCTTATTTAATCAAAAGAATAATTTATTATTAAAATAATAAAAATTTGATAAAACTTATTTAAGTTAACATTAGATAAAATCTATTAATTTGTTTTATTAAAATATCTTACATACGTTTATATAATAATATATTTATATTATTTATTGCTTTTTTTACTTTCACAAATAAAACAATTTTTATGTCAAAAACATTGATTTAACAATGTTATTTATTCGGACTTTATAAATTTTTATCTATTAATTTATTGTGTTCATTTTTTTTGATCGGTTATGTTAATAATTTTTTTTTGTGTGGCATGTCGATCTATTTTTTTGTGTTATAATTATTTAGTACCTTTGGTTTCTTGTTGGTTTATATTTCTGATTTTAACTTGATTTTCTTCTGATCTACTGCCTTTGATAGTTGGCTCTATTTTCTTTTTTTGAGGGGGCGGAATCTGCTTTCCTGGCATCATGAAGTTCATGAGGAGTGTTGTCTGTTTTATTGCATAATGTTTTTTGTGATTTTGATTCATGATCGGTAAACTGCAGTTTGGGAATTAATCACGTTCGCTCTCTCTGGCAACTAACAAACCCTTTATGTCTCGTATACTGACCATTCTGATGGTGCTTGTTGTTTTTTTTTGTGGCTGTTTAGTCGGCTTGAAGTTCAATGGTGGAGGCGGGAGGGCCCTCGAGCCACAGCAGAAAATGTTTGATGCCTATGGGCTGATAAAAAATTATTATGTTGATGAGGTTAATGGCGACAGTCTTGAAAGTGCCGGTATTAAGGGGATGGCCGAGTTTCTGGATCCTCATTCGGTTTATCTTGAGCCAGAAAAGGTTTCCTATGATCAGGCGGAATTCAAAGGCAATTTTGATGGCATAGGAATAGAGTTTGATGTGATCAATGACACACTTCTTGTTGTCACATCCCTTTCCGGGGGACCAAGTGCGGCAGTTGGAATTTCTGCCGGTGATCGTATTCTCGCGATTGACTCTGTTTCAGCAGTGGGAATTACACGGCAGGAGGTGCTTAAAAAGTTGAGAGGAGCACGTGGAACGAAGGTGCGGTTAAAAGTGCTCAGGCCTCTCAGTGGCAAGTTTATTGATTTTCAGGTGACCAGGGGAAAAATATCGACTTCGAGTATTGATGCTGCATTTATGCTTGATAATCGTGTGGGATATATTCGATTGAGTCGTTTCATTGCCACTACAGCCGTTGAGTTTCGTCAGGTACTTGCCTTATTGAAGAAACAAGGGATGGCGCGGCTTGTTATTGATCTACGGGGAAATCCTGGCGGATTTCTTGAACAGGCTGTAGAGGTTGCTGATGAATTTCTTTCTCAGGGCCAGTTGATTGTCTATACCAAAAGCCGCAAAGGTGGTGTAGAGGATGAGCGTTTTGTTGCAAAGTCCGGGGATGGATATGAAAAAGGAGATTTGATTGTGCTTGTCGACAAAGGCAGTGCCTCGGCATCCGAAATTCTTGCTGGAGCGTTGCAGGACAACAAGAGGGCTGTCGTTGTCGGTGAACTGACCTTCGGCAAGGGCCTTGTTCAACGTCAGTTTTCGTTGCCTGACAGTTCAGCAATTCGGCTGACAGTTGCTCGATATTATACACCTTCAGGCAGGCAAATTCAGCGGGTCTACCGTAAGGGTGTTGCAGGACGTGAACATTATTATCAGGAAGCAATGACAAACATTCTTCCCCAGAAACTCTTTGTGCACCCCGACAGTTTGTTGTACGTTAAAAACGGTGATGTTGTTGTCTATAAGACCAACTCTCTACCCGCGTTGGTGTTGTCACTTGCAGGCGGTAAGGTGAACGGGTTGGGTAAGTTGGCGGCGCTGAGGGATGCGGGTGGGGTTATTCCTGATTTTTGGGTAACTGGCAGGGTTTACTCGGATTTGTATCAGCAGCTCTACCAGTCAGGTTCTTATGATGAGATGGCGCGAAAGATTCTTGATGATCCCCGCAGCTCGGCTCAGGAATACCGCTCTTCATTAAAGCGATTTATTGAAGAATATCGTGAAGAGGGCCGCTTTGAGTCTCTTGTCGTAAATATCTGCAAGGCAAAAAAAATTGCCTTTGATCGTGTTGGTTTTATCCGGGACAGAAAATACATTGCACGTGCAGTGAAATCGAAGATTACCCATCAGCTTTTTGGCGCTGAAGGCCAGATAAGGTTTTTGGTGCGATATGCTGATCCGGTTGTCAAAATAGCTGCAACAGTGCCGATCAGTCGGCCTTGACATCCGGAAATGAAGAGTGATTTTGTTTGTTAACTGTTAAAACCTTGTTTTATGTCACTATTAAAAAAAATCAGTAGCGCAGCCTGTACGTTACGACTTCAGAATGACTGGCTCAAAATATTCACCTGCCCTGTTCCAACCTCTGATTTTCTCTCGTTTGTTGCTGTGGCGCTCATCGACGCTCCCCAACATGCTGTCTTGAGTCTTTTATATGATATTGAAGTTGCTCCTGAGTGGGTCTGGAAAACAAGAGAAATGCGACTGCTGCAGGAATTGTCGGAAGAAGATGAAGGGCGGATTGTCTATCAGCTTGTCAGCGCGCCCTGGCCTGTTTCTGACCGGGAAATCATAACCCGATCACAGGGGTATATGGATCCTGAAACATCCGAAGTGTTTATCAAACTTGAGTGTGTGGCGGATTTTCTCCCCATAAACAATAAATACGTACGTGTTCCGGAGCTTGAGGGTGCATGGAACATTATCCCTGTTTCCGAGAACCAGTGCAGGGTGGTTTTTCGCCTTCACATCGAACCGGGTGGAGAAATCCCCTCCTGGCTTGCAAATATTGCCGTTATCGATACACCTTACCATACCCTGGTTAATTTACGTGAAATGGTCAAGAAGGAAAAATACATGATTCCGATTGATGCCCCGTTCAAAAAATCAGCCAAAGATGTTATCCAGCATTATGAAAAATTTATAACCGAGTGAGTTTTTTGGATTTTTTGTGCTATCTGTCAATCATTATTTCAGTGGAGAGCGTATGGATGTTGAGTTAATTCTTCATGGAGACTGGAAGTTTCGTGTAGAACACAAAGGGATCAAAATCTTTTCTTCAAAGGTCAGCGGTTCCGATATCCACAGTTTTAAGGGAGAGACTGAGATGCCGGTCTCTTTGAAAAAGCTGATCAGCCTTTTTCATGACATGGGAAGTTATGGTCGCTGGATTCATCAGCTTGCTGATATGGATGTTCTTGAAAAAAATGACGGTGTAGAGTACGTTGTACGCCAGGTCATGAATACTCCCTGGCCTTTGCAAAAGCGGGAGATGATTATGCGTACCGGGCTGGTATCGGCAGGAGAGAATGCCATAGGGGTTACGATGAAGGGTGAGCCTGATTATCTGCCGGACAACCCGAAATATCACCGGGTTCGTCACTCGACGGGGCTGTGGGTCTTTACCCCGACCGGTCACGGAACGGTTCACACTACCTTCGTGATGCATATTGATCCTGGAAAGGATGTTCCTGCTCCAGTCAGTAATGCGGGTATGTTCGAGGTACCATTCTATTCGTTGAACAATATGAGAACTCTTGTGATGGATAGCTCATATAATCCGCCCTACCCGGATGAGATAGAGCAGCACCTCTCTATAGTTGAAGATGCTCCTGATACGCCTTAAGCAGTTTCTCATACTTGACGGGAACGGCACCCACCTCCTGGCAGACCGTTCCTGCGGCAACGTTAGCTATTGTTGCATTGGTTACAATATCGATACCTGTGGCAGCGCCGAGTGCCAGCATACCGATGACAGTATCTCCAGCCCCTGAAACATCGGCAACCTCCAGCGATGTTGCTTCAATATGGGTAAACGAACCGTTATAGATGGTCATCCCTTTATCGCTTCTTGTCACAATAATGGTTTCTGCCTCAAGTTTTTCCTGAAGCAGGCGACAGGCAGCTTCAATCTCATCGTCGTTATTGTGAAGTACTATGCCCAGCGATGCAGCCATTTCCGAAAGATTTGGCTTAAAAACCGTACACCCTTTGTAGGCAAAGAAATTCTGGAGTTTTGGGTCAACAAGTACCGGGACATAATGCATCCTTGCCGATGTAATAATGTCTTGAATGAGTCGCGCGCCAAGCAACCCTTTGTTATAGTCTTCAAGCACTACTGCACCAATCGAATCGACTACAGCTTCAAAAGAACCAAGAACCGCTCGCTCAATTTCCGCATTGATCTCCTTTCTGCTTTCGAAATCAACCCTCGTGATATGGTGGTTTTGCGAAAGTATTCTTGTTTTGCATGTTGTTGGCCTGGAGGGATCGCCTATAAGTCCTTCTGTTGCAAGTCCATGACTGCGGAAGAGATCCAGGAGTATCTCCCGGTTGCCATCGATCCCGGTAATACCGATCAACATGGTTTCCGCTCCAAGTGAGAGTGTGTTGAGCGCCACATTTGCGGCTCCTCCCAGACGGTGATCTTCGTGGGTGACATCGACAACAGGTACCGGATACTCCGGTGAAATGCGGGAGACATGGCCAAAAATATACTTGTCAAGCATAATGTCACCGATAACGGCAATTCGCTTGCTGCGAAAAGAGTGCAAGATGTCTTTTATAGGGCAGTGTGTCATAACCTCTTGTTTCGTGATATGTTCTGTATTTGTTAAATAACAAAATTGAAACAAAAAAACAGGTATGTGGTGAAGATGTTATTGTATCATTTTATTTCTTCGTATTTTTTGTTATAATTAAAGCTAAGCATTTTTAAGCTTTATATGAAAAAAGCGGGAACCAATGTTTGATAGTTTAAGTGATAAATTAGAGGCCACCTTTAAAAAGCTTGCTGGGCAAGCCACCATTAATGAGGTTAATATTGGTCTCGCCATGCGCGATATCAAGAGAGCCCTTCTTGGTGCTGACGTCAATTACAAGGTAGCAAAGAAATTAATTGAAGAGATAAGAGAGAAATCTCTTGGCGAACAGGTCATCAAAAGCGTATCACCTGCGCAGATGATTGTGAAAATCGTTTATGATGAGCTGACGGAGTTGATGGGAGGAGAGCAAAAGCCATTGAACCTTTCACCAAAGAAGCTTCCTGCGGTTATCATGGTTGCCGGACTCCAGGGTTCCGGAAAGACGACTTTCTGCGCCAAACTGGCGTTACGTTTGAAAAAAAGCGGAAAACAGCCGATGCTTGTTGCGGCTGATGTCTATCGCCCGGCGGCGGTTGATCAGCTCAAGGCGCTTGGCCAGCAGGTTGATGTCCCTGTTTTTGCCATTGAGGAGCAGGATGCCATGAAAGCTGCCATTCAGGGACTGGAAGCTGCGCGATCTGCCGCGAAAGATGTTGTCATTATTGATACTGCCGGACGTTTGCAGATTGATCATCTCATGATGGCTGAGGCAGAAGCGTTGAAGCATGCCCTCAAGCCTGATGAGCTTCTTTTTGTTGTTGACTCCATGATGGGACAGGAAGCGGTCAATACCGCCAAGGCTTTCAATGATCGCCTTGATTTTGACGGTGTTGTGCTTACCAAGCTTGATGGTGATTCAAGAGGTGGAGCAGCGCTTTCTATTCGCCAGGTTGTCGAAAAGCCGATTAAATTTATCAGCATCGGAGAAAAGGTTGATGATCTTGATCTTTTCTACCCCGATCGTATGGCCCAGAGAATTCTGGGAATGGGCGATATCGTCAGTTTTGTTGAAAAAGCCCAGGAAAATCTTGATCTTGAGAAGAGTCTTGAGATGCAGAAAAAGTTGATGAAGAATGAGTTTGATCTCAATGACTTCTTCGACCAGTTGCAGCAGCTCAAGAAAATGGGTTCTATTCAGGGATTGATTGAAATGGTACCGGGACTGAACAAGATGGTGCCGAAACAGGATCTTGAAAATCTTGACTTCAAGCCGATCGAAGCCATGATCAATTCTATGACAAAGCAGGAAAAAATGACACCCGATATTATTAACGGCAGCCGTCGACAGCGTATTGCAAAGGGGAGTGGGACGAAAGTCCAGGAGGTCAACCTTTTGCTGAAACAATTCGGAGAAATGAAGAAGATGATGCGTTCGGTATCAAAACTGTCGCAGTCCGGCAGAAAGATTACTTCGCAAAATCTTGCACTTGACAAGTTTTTAAAACGATAGATTGCACATTCACTGTTAACAGTAAACATTAACTAAAATACTTTAGCCTTGGTAAAGATCAGACTGAAAAGAGCAGGAAGAAAAAAATTGCCGGTATACCAGATTGTCGTGGCCGATGCGCGCTCACCAAGGGACGGCAAATTTCTTGAAGTTGTTGGCACTTATCAGCCAACAGCGAAGCCACACGCTGTCACTATTAAAAAAGATCGTATCGTTTACTGGATGCAGACTGGCGCACAGCCAACAGCAACTGTGAACAGCCTTATCCGCACGACCGGATTGTTGTATGAACTCCGCCTCAAAAGCATGGGCCGCAGTGAGGCTGAAATTTCAGCAGAGATGGAAAAGTGGCAGGAGCACCAGAACGTAAGACGTCAGAAGAGGCTCGCACTGAAGTCCCATCGCCGTAGTGCCAAAAAAGAGGCAGAAGCCAAAGCTGCAACCGGTGGAGAGGCGTAATCTCTTTTTGCAAGTGAGGTCAGGGTGGAACTCTTTCTGACAGGTATCATTCTCAAGCCGAAAGGGTTGAAGGGTGAGGTAAAGGTGGAGCCGGTTACGGACTTCCCGGAAAGTTTTCTTTCTCGCAAAACGTATTACGCTGGAAAATCCGTCGATTCGGTTGAGCGGTTAACGGTAAAAAAAGCCGCTCTTGCTGGTGGATTTGCATGGTTGTTCTTTGAAGGAATTGACAACATGAAAGAAGCTGATGCTCTTGTGGGCTGGAAATTGTTTATTGAAGAAGATCAGCTCTTGCCACAGCCGCCTGACCGCGCCTATCTTCATGAGATTATCGGGATGAGGGTTCTTGACTGCAATCGCATTGATGTCGCTCTTGTTACCAATGTTATTGCTATGCCTGCACATGATGTCTACGAGGTTCAGGCAGGTGATAGAAAAATTCTGCTGCCGGCTATAGAAGAGTTTGTTGAAGAGTTTAATCTTCGTGAACGGTACATGGTTATACCAAGATTTGAGGAATTTCTGTAAATGGTTGTGCCTGAAAACCCTTCTCAGCTCATGAATGCCATAAGGATTGATGTAATTTCCGTCATCCCAAGGTTTTTTGATTCACCGCTTGATAATGGCTTGCTCAGCATTGCACGCAAGAAAAATCATGCGGAAATTCATGTTCATAACTTGCATGACTTTGGACTGGGCAAGTATAGACAGGTTGATGATTCACCTTTTGGCGGTGGTGCCGGGATGGTGCTTCGTCCCGAGCCGGTTTTTGCTTGTGTTGAAGCGCTTCAGACCGAAAGGGAGTATGATGAAGTGATTTTTCTTTCACCCGATGGAACTTTGTTTGATCAACAAATGGCAAACAGGTTTTCAAGGATGCACAACCTGATTATTCTCTGTGGTCATTATAAGGCGGTTGATGAAAGAATTCGCCAAAATTTGATTACCATGGAGATCTCCATGGGTGATGTTGTGGTTTCAGGTGGGGAGATACCTGCACTGTTTTTTATGGATGCACTCGTGAGGGTGATACCTGGTGTTCTTGGTGACAGCGAGTCGGCTCTGACTGACTCTTTTCAGACAGGAATCCTTGATTGCGCCTATTACACGCGTCCAGCAAAATTCAGGGGGTTGACGGTACCTGACGTGCTGTTGACGGGTCATCACTGCAGGATAGAGCAATGGCGCAGCGAAAATGCCCTTAAGCGGACAATTGAACGGCGGCCGGATCTTCTGGATCAGGGTTTTTTAGAATTGAAGAAAAAAATAACGTAAATAGAAGTTGTCATGGATCAGTTAATCAAGTTGGTTGAAGCTACTCAGGCCGTTACAGATTTTCCGGAAATCAATCCGGGTGATACCGTCAAGATACAGTTGAAGGTTATTGAGGGCGAAAAAGAAAGGCTTCAGGCTTTCGAGGGTGTTGTTATCAGCGACAGGGGTGCTGGTGGGAACAAAACCATAACCGTTCGTAAAATTTCTCATGGTGTCGGTGTTGAAAGGATTATCCCGGTCAACTCTCCCAACATTGAGAGTGTTACAGTGGTCAAGCACGGCAAGGCAAGAAGAGCAAAACTGTTCTACCTGCGCAAACGTACAGGCAAGGCTGCATTGAAAGTCAAGGAGCGCAAGATAGTAGAAAAGGTCTGATTTTTTTTGCAATCCGGCACGTTTCGGCGCTGCCGGATTTTTCTTTTCAGGCTTTTTCCTGTGACTTCTCCTTGAACTGGAATTTTATTCTCCCTGTGCAAACAGCCATAAGGGTAGTACGCTTTTTCTGGCCTGATATCTGCAAGTATCAACAAGGTTTTCCATTACTGCAAATATTGTCCTGCAAATGTGCGCTGCCAATAATCAGCTCCTTGCCTACCCATACCCATATTATTTCACCGAATGACACCAGACTTTAAGAGTCAGAATATCGAAATTTTTCGTGAAAAGATTTTTGACTTTTACCGACTGAACAAAAGAAGCTTTCCATGGAGGGATACCACTGACCGGTATGCTGTCATGGTCAGTGAGATCATGCTTCAGCAGACACAGGCTGAACGAGTTGTTGAAAAATTCACAGCCTGGATGGAGCGGTTACCGGATACAGGGGCTCTTGCTTCGGCCACTCTCAGAGAGGTGCTTCTGCTCTGGAGTGGTCTCGGCTACAATTCGCGCGGTCAGCGGCTTCAGAACTGTGCAAAGGTGATCATGGATGGTTTCGGTGGGGTGGTGCCATCAAGTCCGGACAAGCTGAAAACCCTGCCGGGAATCGGGGAGTACACCTGCCGCTCCATTCCGATCTTTGCTGATAATGCCGACACCGCTGCTGTTGATACCAACATTCGCCGGATCATCATTCATGAATTCGCCCTTCCTGAAAATACATCTAAACAACAGATCCAATACGCAGCAGAGCAGCTTTTGCCAAAAGGTAAAAGCCGAGAGTGGCATAACGCCCTCATGGACTATGGATCGCTCCATCTTACCAGCCGCAGAACAGGAATTCGCTCACTGACAAAGCAGTCGAAATTCCAGGGCTCAAAACGCTGGTACCGCGGGAGGCTGCTGAAAGAACTGGTGGCTTCGCAACATATTTATCTCGAAGAGCTTGAAGAAAAGTACGGTTCGTGCCCATGGGGTCTGCAGGAGATCATTAATGACCTCATTCGTGAAGGCCTTGTTGATGAGGGCAAGAGTTCAAATGGGCTGGGTGGAAAAGTGCTGAGAATCAAAGAGCAATGAGTTTCAGACCCCATTGCTTTTGATGCAAAGAAGCGATATCGTATTTTTTTTCGTCAAAATCGTGTATCATGTTTGATTTTAGCAGCAAAAGAACGTAACATCTGATCCGGAAATTTTTTCGTCGGAGCGCATCTTCGTGTTTATTCCGTATTATAGACCATGTTGAGAGTGTTGTACACCTTGTCGATCTCGGAGGCATACCGCGTAGTAATCGCCTTGCGTTTAAGCTTCATGGTTGGAGTCATGTGATCATTTTCAATGGTAAATGCCGTGTCGACCAGCAAAAATTTGCGCACTTTTTCATGAGTGGCAAGCTGTCGTGAAACGGTATGGATGAGTTTTTCAAAAATCTGCTGAACGCTTTTGTTGTTAATCAGCTCTTTGCTTGTAGCGGCAAGAATTCCTTCCTTGGCAGCAAAATCCTTGAGTTTGTTAAAATCAGGGACAATAAGAGCGATAAGAAATGGCCGTTTTTCGCCAATCACAATGACCTGGTCGACATAAGGACTTTCGGATATCAGGTTCTCAATGGGAATGGGTGCAATATTTTTTCCACCAGAGGTGACAATAATATGTTTTTTACGGTCAGTTATTTTTAGATAGCCGTCCCGATCGATTACGCCAATATCGCCGGTATAAAACCATCCGTCTTTGATAACTTCCCGCGTTGCATCCTCATCATTCCAGTAACCTTTCATGATGTTAGGGCCTTTGAGCAGAATTTCGCCATCCTCAGCAATCTTGACATGGACCTTGTCTACTGCGGGCCCTACAGTGCCATACTTGATTTTTTCCGGGCGATTCACATGGGTTACCGGTGCCGTCTCAGTCAAGCCAAATCCTTCAAGAATACTGATGTCAAGCGCCTGAAAAAATTCACCGATCTTTTGCGGCAATGCGGCCCCACCAGAAACAAAATAGCGCAACCTTCCGCCGAATTTGTTCTTGATTTTTTGATAGACCAGCTTTTCGGCCAAAGCATGCTGCACGGAAAGAATTTTTCCTGCAGCGCCTTTTTCATTGATTTCCTTGTGATACTTTTCTCCCGTCTTCACCGCCCAGTAGAATATCTTCTGCTTTATGGCGCTTTGGGTTGAAATTTGTTTGAGTATGCTCAGTTTGATGCGGTCGAACAGCCTTGGAACGGTAAAGATAATGGTCGGTCGGGCCTCAGTCATGTTCAGCGAAATAGTTTCTATACTTTCGGCCAGATAAATGGCGGCTCCACAGGAAAAGAGCAGGTAATAACCGCCGGTCCGTTCATAGGCATGGGAAAGAGGCAGGAAAGAGAGACTGCAGTCAGATTCATCAAGACGGATGATTGAGGAGCAGGATTTGACATTTTCACAAATATTGCGGTGCGTAAGCATCACCCCTTTCGGAAGTCCCGTTGTACCGGATGTGTAAATGATGGTGGCAACATCGTCGGGCTCAACAATTGTTCCGGCAAGAATCCACGGTTTTTCTTCAAGAATTTTTTCCCCCTTTGCCTTGACCTGGTTCAAGTCAAGAACATCCTCCACGACCTCCTCAAGACGGTTCATAACCACCACAAGGGTCAACTCCGGCAGGTTTTGCCAGATCGAAAGGATTTTGCCAAGTTGCAGCATGTTTGAGACTATGATAGCCTTCGCGCTACAGTTGCCAAGAATGTATTCAATCTGGTTGGCTGGCAAGGAGGGGTAGAGTGGTACATTGATCGCCCCGATATTCAGGATAGCCATATCGGACAGATACCATCCCGGCCTGTTTTCCGAAAGAATAGCAACACGATCTTTTGCCACAATGCCGCTATTTTTCAGAAATACAGAGAGCGTGTCGACATCTTTTTCAAATGCACCATACGAGATAGGTTCATAGACCCCATTGATCTTCCTTGCAATTGGAAATTTCGCATCCTGCCCTTTGAAATGGTGGAAGACAGAAGAGAAGAGTTCGGGTAATGTCTGAAAGTCAGGATTGATAAGTCCCATCAGCGAGAAAGTTTATTCTTGTGGTAGAAATCCCTTAAAGGGAGAAATGCCCGGGATCCCTCCTGAGCGTCATAAAAGATAAATTTTGTTTAAGATAACCCGATCCGAAAAAAGCTGATTCACGGCATAACGAATCATTAACAAATATTTAACCATACATTCTTATCTTTGCAAATTGTGAAAATGAGTTTTGAGTGTTTTTTTAGCTTTGTTTTCTGATTTTTTATGCAAATGACGAAAAAATCCGGTGGTACACTGGCAGGTTATATCGGTCTTGGTCTCGGCTTTATCCTGATTGTGTTTCAGTTCCGCCAAATTGATTTTGTTGGTGTGATTGCCCGGATATCGTCAATCGGCTTTTCCTCAGCATTTATTCTTTTGCCCTTTTTTTTGCTCCATCTTCTGGAAACTTTTGCGTGGATCAGGGTTTTTCCTCCGAGCATAAGGGTAATACCGTTTTTCAAGCTTTTAAAAATACAGTTTATAACTGAAACGATATCCATGACGCTTCCTGCTGGCGTAGCTGTCGGAGAACCTCTTCGCCCTTTTCTCTGTAATCGCTTTATTGGAATTCCTCTTCCTGCAGGTGTTGCAAGCGTTGCTGTACGCAAGCTGATGCTTGGTGCTGCCCAGGGGATTTATACCATTATCGGTGCATTAGCCGGCTTTTCACTCCTGCAGAGAGTTTCCGTTCCAATGTTTCCCGTTGGTGTGCTCGGCTATCTTATGGTGGGAACCGGTATGGTGGTGTTTCTCCTTTTTCTCTTTTTTCTTCTTCTTCTGCTCAACGGCAATGCCGCGCAAAATGTGCACAAACTCCTGATGTTTGTCCCATTCGAGAAGGTAAAAAAATGGTTGCTTGCAAAGGAAGCGGGATTTCTTGATACCGATGAGGAGTTGAAGAGTTTTGATACACCTTTTGCCAGCAGACTGATCCTTGTGTTGCTCATCTATCTCCTTGCCTGGTTTATGCTTGCAATTGAGAGTTATATTATACTGCGGTTGCTTGGTGTCGAGATCTCTTTTTTGCAGGTGCTTTCCATGGATACGGCCGTCACCATACTCAGAGCCCTGTTTTTTTTCATTCCCTCTGGACTTGGTGTGCAGGAGTTGGGGTATCGTCTGTTTTTTCAAGCTCTCGGCATACATAATTTCGAGGATTATGGAGCATTTGTACTTTTGAGGCGTTTTAAAGAGCTTATCTGGTACAGTGTCGGTTATGGAATCATGTTTTTTTCAGGAGTTCATCTGCACGATGCAGAAGGAGTCAGTCAGGGAGATTCATGAAGAAAAAAGTATTATTTATTTGCGGATCAATGAACCAGACTACCCAGATGCATCAGATCGCCGGGTGGCTTACGGATTATGACCAATATTTTTCACCTTTTTTCAGTGATGGTCTCCTCGGATCTGCCAGTGACAGAGGGTTGCTTGAGTTTACCATTATGGGCCGCAAACGGTCGGAACGTACGCTTGAGTATCTCCGTTCCAACCACCTGAAGCTTGATATCGGTGGTCTTGCGCATGCTTATGATCTTGTGGTAACCTGTACTGATCTCATTGTACCGAAACATATCAGGCTGAAGAAAATTGTGCTGGTTCAGGAGGGAATGACTGAACCTGAGACAATTCTTTACCATCTTGCACGAAACTTTCAGTGGATTCCTCGATGGATTGCCGGTACGGCCACAACAGGATTGTCCAATGCCTATGAGAAGTTCTGTGTTGCCAGTGAAGGGTATCGCGAACTCTTTATCCGCAAGGGGGTGAGTCCTGCCAAGATTGAGGTGACCAGCATTCCAAACTTTGATAATTGCGAACAGTACCTCCAGAATGATTTCAGCCATCGCGACTATGTACTTGTCTGTACATCGGATAACCGAGAGACTTTTATTTACGAAAATCGTCCCAAAAATATCAGGAAATATCTTGAAATAGCCGATGGATGTCAGCTTCTTTTCAAGCTGCATCCTAACGAAAATATTGAACGGGCGACAAGGGAAATTGAACGCTACGCTCCAGACAGCCTTGTTTTTAGCGAAGGCAGAACCGAGGAGATGATTGCCAACTCCCGGATACTGATTGCCCAGTTTTCATCCACGATTTTTGTAGGCTCCGCCCTGAACAAGATTGTGCATTGTGGCCTGCATCCTGATGAGTTAAAATCGCTGACACCCTTACAGAATAAATCTGCAGCAAAAAAGATTGCTGATGTCTGTCGGCAGGTGATCGATGGCTGAATCCAAACACAACTATTTTTTATGCATACCGTAGCAATCATCCCTGCAAGAGGCGGGTCGAAAGGGTTGAAAGAAAAAAATATTTACCCTGTAGCTGGCAAACCCCTGCTTGCATGGACTATTTTACAGGCACAGGCATCAACAACCATCGAGAAAATTTTTGTTTCGACTGACGATTGCGCTATTGCCCAGGTAGCTTCCAAATATGGGGCAGAGGTGATTGTTCGTCCTTCAGAGCTTTCCGGCGATAAAGCAAGCTCTGAATCAGCCATTCTCCATGCAGCAAGTGTTATAGAACGGGACTTCAATATGCCTCTCAGTACTATTGTTTTTCTGCAGGCAACCTCGCCCTTGCGAAAACCCGGTGACATCGATCGGGCTGTTGAGCTTTTTTATCAGGAGGGGGCCGATTCGCTCATCTCCGTTACAAAGGCCGATGACCTTACCTTGTGGGAATCACGGGAAGGGAAATGGGAAAGCGTCAACTTCGATTACCGCAATCGCGGCATGCGGCAGGATCGTCCAGCGCAGTTTATTGAAAATGGCTCGATCTATATTTTCAAGCCGGAAATTCTTTCAGCTTTTGGCAACAGAATCGGTGAAAAGCTTTCTGCCTACGAAATGGAGTTTTGGCAAACATGGGAGATTGATACTCTTGAGGAAATAGATTTAATTGAGTATTACCTTAATAAAAAAAACCTGACCGGACAGGATGTAAATAAACAAAACCATTAGATCACTGTTGTTATGAATTTCTTTTTATCCACCGATCTTGTTATCGGGGTTAACGAAGCGCTGAAGCTGAATGAACATTTGGCACAATTATCAGTGAAGAAGCCCGGAATCATCTACGACGCCAATGTAGCTGGCAGTCTTTATTTTCAAGAGGTTTTGATGAAGCTTACCTCCGCATATAGTGATGCAGTGCTCTATTGCAACGAATTTGGTGGAGAGCCAACCTATACACATCTTGAAAATGTAGCCGAATTTTTCCGGAGCAATCTTCCTGACGCTCTTGTTGCTATTGGCGGGGGAAGCACGCTCGATCTTGGTAAAGGGGTGGCTCTGCTTATGACGAACACCGTTCCAGCTCTTTCACTCAAGGGATTCCCTTCAGGAGTCCATGATCCTCTGCCACTTGTAACCGTTCCATCACTTCTGGGCAGCGGTGCGGAAATCAGCTTTAACGCTGTCTTTATTGATGAGGTTGAGGGGCGTAAACTTGGTATTAACAGCCGGAAAAATTTCCCGAAAAAAGCTGTCATCGACCCGCAACTCTCCATGACTGCTCCTCTTGAAAGTGTTATTGCGTCGGCTATGGACAGCCTTGTGCACTGCGTTGACAGTTTCGGTTCGGTAAAGCATACGGCGTTGAGCAGGATTTTTGCCGTCGAGGGGTTCCAGCGCACCTTTTATGCGTTGCAACAAAATCAGCTTGATCGGGCAGAGTCACGTTTAGATCTGGCAATTGGCAGTGTTTGCGGTACAGCGGCACTTATGAACTCCGGAGATGGTCCGACTAATGGTTTTGCCTACTATCTCGGAGTAAAGCACCGTGTTCCGCACGGTCTTGCCGGGGCAATCTTTCTCAAAGAGGTCATGCGTTACAACCATCTTCAGGGTTATGAAAAATATGCCCTTCTCAATCCAATGCGTTCGACACCCTCGCCCAAAGAGGCTACGATTGAACTGCTTGAAGAGATGGACGAACTTTATCGGCAACTGCAGATTCCTTCGCTTGTCCCTTACGGCTATGGCAAGGGCAATATTGCCGAATTTGCCCGTAACGCATCGGAAGCCCTGAAAGGATCTTTTTCGGGGAATCCTGTCGAATTTACCGAAGAATCGGCACTCGCCGTTGTTTCTCAATTAACCTAAAAAACGAGCAGGAATACATTATTATGGCTGGCGCAGAATTAATCGGTCGTGAAGAACTTGCTGAAATACAGGAGCTGTTCAGCAGGGAGAAGGTCAATTTATACCGTTACGGCGGGGGCAATTACAAGGCAAGGGAGTTTGAAGAGAAATTTGCCGCATGGATGGGTGTAAAATATGCCCATGCTGTTTCTTCCGGTACGGCTGCAATTCATTGTGCACTTGCCGGTGCGGGGATTGGCCCTGGCGATGAAGTCATCACAACAGCATGGACGTTTATTGCTCCGGTAGAGGCGATCAGTGCGCTTGGTGCGGTGCCGGTGCCGGTTGAGCTTGATGAAACCTATCATCTCGACCCGCTGGAAGTTGAAAAGGCTATTACTCCGGTAACGAAAGCGGTTGTAGCCATTCCCATGTGGGCTTCTCCAAAAATGGATGAGCTTTCGGCGCTTTGCAAGAAGCATGGTCTCATCTTGATTGAGGATGCTGCACAGGCGCTTGGAGCCTCATACAAAGGACAAAAACTCGGTACCTTTGGCAGTGTCGCTTCCTTCTCGTTTGATGCCGGTAAAACGCTTCATACCGGTGAGGGCGGAATTATTGTGACCAACGACAAGGAGATTTATGACCGAGCAGCAGAATTTTCTGATCACGGCCACATGCATCTTCCAGGGTTACCAAGAGGCAAGGATCCCAGACGCTCAAAAGGACTGAATTTGCGTCTCAGCGAAGTGACAGCAGCAATCGGTCTTGCCCAGTTGGCCAAAATTGAGACGATTCTTTCAAAATCAAGAGCAAACAAGAAGAAAATCAAGGAGGCGATCCGCCATCTCGACAACATTATTTTCCGACCCTTCAGCGATGAAGCTGGTGCACAGGGAGATACTCTTATTTTCAGGGTCAGGGATCGTGATACGGCATTACAGTTCGAAGCACACCTGACCGAGCATGGTTTCGGTACAAAGATTCTGCCTGAAGCGCTCGACTGGCATTTCGCTGGCGTTTGGGGCCATCTTCTTGGTGAATACGACCGCTATCGTGGCACCGATCTTGAAAATCTCTGGCCAAAAACCGGCATCATGCTACGCAGCAGTATCTGCCTTAACATTCCCGTGCTGATGGATGACGGGACTATTGACAAGCTGGTCGAGGCTATCATTTCCGGTGCGGAAAAGATAGGGTAGCCTTTTACTTGCTTCTTGTTGTGTTGTTAACAAAAAAAGCCTGCATTCGTGCAGGCTTTTTTTGTTGCTGGAGGCGAAGAGCGGACTCGAACCGCTGTAGAAGGTTTTGCAGACCTCTGCCTAACCACTCGGCCACTTCGCCGTTACAAGTGTGTCAAGGTAAGAAAAAAGTTATTCTTTACAAATTAGCTGCGCTCTTATTTGTCTCATCAACAGCTAAAGATTATTATCATCATTAAATAAACCGTAAAGGCCATAAAAAAGCCATCGATTTTCATTTCATACATCGGGGAATACTCATGACCGAAGCCATCTCTTTTTTACTTTTCCTTCCTCTTTTTGTTCTGCTTGCCATTGTGACCTATCGTATTGTATTTGTTGCATGATGCTCCTCTGAAAGCCGAATTTCAGCGCCTTCGATCTCTTGAAGTTGATGCCCAAGCTTTGGTCTTGCGGCTTGAGTAAAAATCTCAGGAACTTGAAAATTTTAAAATTAAACAAGCTCGCCTTGAAGCCGATATCATGAACGAACAGCATAGCGCCAGGGAAAAAATAGCCCTTATGCAGGAGTCAGAATCGCGAATGAAAATGGAATTTGAAAACCTCTCCAACAGAATTTTCGAGGATCGCGGCAGAGATCTTGGTTTGGAAAATCGCAAACGAATGGATGGAATTCTGCAGCCCTTGCGAAAACAGCTTGACTCATTTCGGAAGAGGGTTGACGAAGTGCATCACAGTGATACCGAACAATCAGCACGCCTTGTCGAACAGGTCCGCCAGTTGCAAGTGTTGAGTGGCAGAGTGAGCGAAGAGGCGAACATGCGCGCACGGGCCATAAAGGGCGACTCGAAAAAGCAGGGAGACTGGGGCGGGATGATCATTGAAAAGATCTTTGAGGCCTCAGGGCTTTAAAAAGGCCGTGAAATATATGGCTCAGGAAAGCTTTCGATGTGAGGATGGGTTATCCACCGGAGCTTGCTGCGGAAGCGGATAGTAATGCTGTCGAGAGCAAGTAGAAAATCTTAAGGTCTTGATTCGTCATAGGCCTTGATCTCACGCTCTATGTTTGCGCCCTCATTGTTCAAAGCAACTTTAAGATCGTAATCCATCTGCAGACCAAACCAGAACTGGGGCGGTGTACTGAAATAGCGCGCAAGACGCAGGGCCGTCTCGGCTGTTATGCACCGCTTTCCGGCAATAATATCATTGATCCGCCAAACGGGAATACGCATATCCTCAGCAATTCTGTTTTCACTAAGGTTCATGGGGGTAAGGTACTCTTCAAGCAGAACCGTTCCTGGATGAAGAGGCAACATTTTTTTAACAACCATAATATGCATTTCCTCGTGGTAACCTTCATTTGCAATCCTTCGACTGTGTAGAACAGGTTACCATTTTTTTATTGATTTCACCTCTTTTAAACACCATCTAATCCTTGCTCTGCCATTTTTCCTTGAAGATGTTGGCATTTCATCCTGCATTTCAACATGCCTGTTTTTTTTAAAAATTTGTTTTTGTTGACAGGGTATTTTTTGCGAAATTTAAGGGATTGCAAACCATACTGAAAGATACCATGGGTGGATATCGGGGGAGAACTTCGAAGATCATCAGAATCATCATTGCTCAACCGGATAATGCAGAGGCTTGGCATAGCGGAGCCAACGCATCGCGCTTTCAGGGATTACACCATGGTTGTCAACGTTGGGCTTCGGTTTTGTGAGACAATACGCGCTTATGGTAATCACGGAATGGCAAGAGTTGAAGCAGGGCACAAATTCGCAAAACACTTGCCATGCATGACGAGCTGGATGCCTTGCTTGCACATTTGCCCTTGAGGATATCAACAATCTACCGATCTCTTTCGATATTGCTTGGTACGAGAAGAAAGCTGTTACCGTACTGCCGTCTCTGCTCTTTCTTGAGGTGAAAGGTATCCGTCCCGAACCAACACTTCCCGAGTTCCTTATTCAAAATGTTGCAGCCGTGCAGATCAATACATTTGGTATCAGACCTATTGGAAGAGTGGAGAGCAATCTTGAGGCCATGTTGGCGGGAACATGAGTAAAAACAAATTTCCCGCTTGCTCATTAATCATTAAATAACTATATACTCATATATAACAAGTAATTGTTGTTTTTCATTGAAAAAATTGACAATCTATGGCGAAAGTTGTTGTTCTTGGGGCTGGAATTTCAGGGCATACCTGTGCTTCGTTTCTCAAAAAGAAACTTGGGAAGCATCACGAGGTGGTGGTTGTTACTCCTAACGCTTATTATCAGTGGATTCCATCAAACATCTGGGTAGGTGTTGGCCGCATGTCTATTGATGAGGTAAGGTTCGAGCTGAAGAAAGTCTATACCCGTTGGGGGATTATCCTTAAACAGGCAAAAGCGGTTGAAATCCATCCGGAGGGTGATGGAAAAATTGCAAAAGGATATGTGACGATTCAATACACCGATGGAGTACGAGAAGGTCAGACAGAACAGGTGGACTATGATTATCTTGTCAATGCCACTGGTCCAAAGCTGAATTTTGATGCGACAGAAGGCCTTGGACCGGATAAAAACACATTTTCGGTTTGTACCTATAATCATGCTGCACAGGCCTGGGAGAATCTTCAGGACAATATCAAGAAGATGAAGGCAGGTCAAAAGCAGCGGATTTTGATTGGTACCGGTCATCCAATGGCAACCTGCCAAGGGGCTGCTTTTGAATATATTCTTAATGTTGCCTACGAAATTTCAAAACTCGGTCTCAGCCATATGGCGCAAATTACCTGGCTGTCGAATGAGTACGAACTGGGGGATTTTGGAATGGGTGGTGCCTTTATTAACCGGGGAGGCTACTACACTCCGACAAAAGTTTTCACCGAATCCATAATGGCCGAGTACGGCATCAACTGGATCAGACGTGCCGGAGTCTATAAGGTTGAACCCGGCATGGCCTATTACGAAACGCTTGATGGAGAAGAAAAGCCACAGGAATTTGATTTCGCCATGCTTATTCCTTCATTTTCAGGTGTGGGACTTACCTCTTATGACAAGTCAGGAAACGATATTACTGAGAAGATGTTTGCACCGAACAAGTTTATGAAGGTTGATGCGAATTACACGGTAAAACCGTTTGAGGAGTGGGATGCTGATGATTGGCCCTCGATTTACCAGAATCCTATGTTCAAAAACATTTATGCTCCAGGCATTGCCTTTGCCCCCCCGCATCCGATCTCAAAACCTATGTCGAGTCCGAGTGGCCGCCAGATTTTCCCGACTGCTCCGCGCACCGGAATGCCGGCTGGTGTTATGGGGAAAATTGTAGCACTTAATATTGCAGAGAAAATTCAGGGAGCCGGGGAGCATCGCCACAAAGCCTCAATGAGTAGAATGGGCGCTGCGTGTGTCGTATCTGCCGGATTTGGTTCATTTGATGGTCTTGGCGCATCAATGACCCTTTTCCCGGTTGTCCCTGACTGGAACAAGTATCCTGAATGGGGTCGTGACATGAATTACTCACTTGGGGAGGCTGGTCTGGCAGGACATTGGCTAAAAGTGATCCTGCACTATCTTTTTTTCCACAAGGCAAAGGGTTATCCGTTCTGGTGGTTAATTCCCGAATAATCTGTACTGTGAAGAACAACTCTAAATAAGCAAAATTATGGGCACAAATAAAGTCAAGGCATATTATGACGAGGCTTATCCTCCGGTACCGTCAAAAGGGACTCTCTATTGGCGGAAAAACCTGCTATGGCAACTTGTTCGCTTCGTCATTTTAAATGTGAAAATCATGCGCATTGTTGTTGGTGGACACTCCTGATTTTTTTTAGTAGTAAACTGCAGCATAAAAGAGGTTTTTTTTGATCTCGCTGATCACAAACTGGTAGCTTTGTCTGTTGGTCCACCAAAGTCCCTTATGCCACCACGAAGGGTTTGTTGATACCAGGATAAATTTTTTTGACGACCCTTCAAATGCCCTGCTCCATGTTTGATGAAGCCTGAGCATATGTGGGGGGTCGCTGACGACAATCGCACTTTTCCATCCTTTTTTCTCCATAGTATTTGAAGTGTTCTTTGCCTCCTCCCAGGTCGTTTTGGATTTGGTATCGACCTTAATTGCGTTTTTTGGGACACCGAGCGCCATCATCCGACGTTCGCGCCAATTCGGATGGCCGGAATGGTAGAATCGTTCATCAATCCCCGTAAGAATGACATGGGAGGCATACCCACCATTATAGAGTTCCGCACCTTTGCGCACCCTGAGTCCGTTATCACCACCCAGTACAATAATGACATCGCTTTTTTCGGGATTTTCGGCATTTTGCGAAACAAGTATGCCAAGGCTGAAAAAAAAGATGGTGGCTGTGACACTTACCAAAAGAAGAAGAATAAAGGTAAGCTTAAAAAAGAGTTTCATAGATGCGCCTGGAGAGTTAGGAGCCTGTAGTGCAACTGGTAGCAGCCCGCACAAAGAAAAGTGAGGCTCGGCAGTAAAAGGAGCCCCCAAGACCGTTTCTTATCTTTCAGGAAAAGCTTTTTGGATATCTGACGTCCTTAGTGCCTGTATGGCGGATAATAACCAATTTTTTAAAAGCTTGCCACGGTTTTTGAACAGGTTAATCATCTGCTACGTTGTCAGCGCCATTATCAACTTTGCAATGTTTGCCAGAAAAAAAGCGGTGCTATAGTTTTATTTTATTTTAGATTATGGTCGTGAAATTTTTTTTGCTGATCATAATGCCTTCGAAATACTGTCTGCATAAAACGACCACTGAAAGTATCACAAATTTGACAAAAGCGTAAACAATTTCCAATGACAGAGAAAAAGTGCAACAAAAAAATAGATGCATTTTCAGCCGATGGAGATCGGATTAAGGAGCGTGAAAGTGCTTTCACTAAAGCTATGGTTGAGAGTCTGCCCGGCTCTTTTTCCATTAACGATGCCAACGGACGACTTGTATGGTGGAACGCTTATCATCGTGATGAGATTGTGGGAAAAGATGAAAGTGAGATGTGTTATTCTGATGCCCTTGAGGTTTTCCATCCGGCAGATAAAGCTCTTGCATTAGAAAAAATGCTGAACGTCCTGAACTTCGGTATTGAAGAGACCTCCGAAGGGAGAGTCTTGCTTCGCGGCGGACCAAAATTCCAGTGGCGTATGATAACCGGTAAGAGGATCATAATTGATGGCAATCCTTTTGTTGTCGCGGTTGGTATTGACATTACTGAACGCAAACGGTCTGAAGTTATCACGGCATTTCGCCTGTGCCTGCTCGATATGATGGAGAACAATTCCACTGAGGAGTTGCTAAAGGTTACTCTTGAAGAAGTTGAACGCATTACAGAGAGTTCGTTCGGCTTTTTCCATGTTATCTCTGATGATCAGGCAACATTTTTGATGCGGGTGTCGTCAACCGACACGCAGATCAATAGAGCTGTACCGGAAGAAAAAACACTGAATTTCACACTGAACGAAGAAGAGATACTTGCACATGCGATACGGGAAAAACGTACGGTTATTGATAATAATTACACCGTATCAACAAATCAGTCTGGTGCGCAGGACACCCCTTCCAGCTTGAATCGGATACTTTTTGTTCCCCTGATGCGGGGAGTTACCGTTACGGCACTCCTTTGCGTAGGAGGCAAATTATACGACTATGATGAGGATGATGCAAGAATGGTCAATGCACTGGCAAATCTCGCGTGGGATATTGTCGCTCGTAAACGTGCAGAGTTGTCGGAACAGAAGATCCAGGAGGTACTTCTGCAAGCTCAAAAAATGGAGTTGATTGGCCAGCTTGCCGGCGGTATAGCTCACGACTTCAATAACATGTTGGGGGTAATTCTTGGCAATGTTGAAATGGCCATAAATCACCAGGCTATCGAAGAGCCACTCCTGAGCAATATGAAGGCTATTCTTCGGGCTACTGAACACTCTGCCGATCTAACCAATCAACTGCTTGCTTTCTCCCGAAAGCAGAGCGTGATGCCAATTGTTCTCGATTTGAACACCATGGTTGAAAGGATGCTTACTGTTTTAAGGCGATTGATCGGAGAAAATATCTCTCTGGTTTGGAGGCCCGAACAGCAGAGTACTCCAGTCAAGATCGATCCTTCCCAAATAGACATGATTCTTGGAAACCTTTGTGTCAACTCACGCGATGCTATACATGGTATCGGCACAATTACCATCGAAACACGCAGGGTTCACGTTGAAAGATCCCAATGCAGCGCAAACCATCCCTGCAAGGAGCCTGGCGATTATATTATGCTTGTTGTGACCGATAACGGCAGCGGCATCGCCAAAAAGGATCTCCCACATATTTTCGAACCATTCTTCACCACAAAGGAGAAAAAAAGTATCGGCTTGGGTCTTTCTACAATCTATGGCATTATCAAGCAGAACAGCGCATTTATCGAATGCCTGAGCGAGCAGGGTAAGGGTACAACCTTCCGAATCTATCTCCAACGGAATATCGGTTATGCTGATCAAGAAGAGAGCGAACAATTGATACCATCGGTTGGCCGCAGCAAAGAGGTGATACTGCTTGTCGAGGACGAACCTGATATCCTCAATATCTGCAAACTTATGCTTGAAAATAAAGGGTATACGGTACTTGATGCTGCTGCTCCAAGTGATGCAATCCGGATTGCCTGTGAACACAGGGGCCAAATTCACCTGCTCATAACCGATGTTGTTTTGCCCGAGATGAATGGTTGCGACCTTTCAAAAAAACTTCAGTCAATATTTCCGAACCTCAAAACCCTTTTTATGTCCGGTTACACCACAGACGTTATTAACAACCAGGGCGTGCTTGACTTGGGAGTAAACTTTATTCAGAAACCGTTTTCCATTAATGCGCTCATTTTGGCCATCCATAAAATTTTTGCTCTTGCTTGATACTTCGAATAGTGATATTCATGGCCTTCTCCGCTTTTTTCGGTGTATATCGAGGAGCATGACAAGATTTGTGAATCCAAAAAGTGAACAAAATAAAGTCCGATAAGTTTATATGAACAAACCTGCTGGATTGCTGGAAAATAAGGAATAGTTTACGTCATCTTTACATGGCAACCGGGCCGTTTTTCCCCATCTCATGCCGATGTGACGGGTTTTTCCGGAAATCAGCAAACAACCGTGAGTGTGCCGATTTGTGCACCGTGATAGCTCCCAACACTAATGGTACAGGTACCCTTTGCGATCTGCCGGTTGCCGTTATCTTGTTGTTATGATGACTGAATGGAAGGGTACGTTCTGGATTATTGCTGCAGAATCAGGAAGGTTCAGTGATGTCTTTTACGGATTGTTGTTGCGCAGGGTGATCGGGCAACTTGTCTGTCGACAGGTCAAGTAACCTCACTGCTCCGGCAAATCGCTTTTCATAATAGTTGTACTGCAGTTTATCTTCAGCAATACCCTTCGAAAGCGAAGAGTGAACGAACGTATCATTTCCCACAAAGATTCCTACATGGTTGATGTGTTGACCCTTTGTTTGAAAAAAAACGAGATCCCCTGGCTGAAGCTCACCCTTGTTGACTTTATTGCCTATGGCAGACATCTCCCTCGAAGATCGGGGAAGGTGCATATTGAATGCCTTGTTGTAGATGAAACGCACAAAACCTGAGCAGTCAAACCCTGCAGGAGTCTGTCCGCCAAATCGGTATCGTATTCCAAAATATTGACCGACATTATTAAAAAAACTTTTCATTGAGGTGGCATGACTGGAGGTATTGGACGCCTGGACAGTTTGCTGTATGACAATTGTTTCAGTTGGAATATCGCCAAAAGCGTATGCTGGCAGGAAGAGTTGAAGGGTTGAAGCTGCAAAGCAGAGAAAAATGAAAAAATAGACCTGAGACACTCTCTTCAGCGGAAGAGTAGCTCGAAAAGAGGAGAGAAGAGTTTGCTGAAAAGGCATAGGCGTAGTATTTTCTTACGGGTTTCAGTACTCTTGTATGCTAAAAATTAGTTCGTCAATTTAAGAACATATCAGGAAATATTCCAACTGTATGCGTGAAATAAAATAGCCTTGTTAGAATAAACGCTTCTGATGAAACGCGTGACTATGAAAAAAGAAAAGAGGGCAAACTCTCTTGGGGTTGTCATTACCGGCGGAAGTACGGGATTGGGATATGCCTTTGCCAGAGTATTTCTTTCTTCTGGCGACAGAGTGGTCATTTGCGGCAGGAATCAACAACGCCTCGATGATGCATTACATACTCTCCGTTTGGCAGTGCCAAACAGTGAGGTTTATGGTATCGCATGTGATGTTGGCGATCCTTCGTCCGGAAAGCTGCTTGCCTCTTTCGCTACTGACCGGCTCGGCATTATTGATCGATGGATCAACAATGCCGGTACTGCGGGGCAGTTAAAACGACCACTATGGGAACTTCATGCGGATGATATCCTCGAAACATGCACAACCAATCTTACCGGTTCCATAATGCTCTGCGCTGAAGCTGTGAGAATAATGGATCGCCAGCCCTCCTCACCGGAACCGCGCTATCACATTTTTAACATGGGCTTTTCATCGACGGGGGCATCCCTCTCACGTTCAGCAGTATCGCATAAAGCTTCGAAAAGGGGAGTGGCGGAACTGACGCATTTCCTTTCCGGTGAGTTGAAAACTGCCAGAAAATCGAGCATCGGCGTTCATGAGCTCAGCCCCGGACTTGTACTGACAAGGTTGCTGTTTCAAGATGCTCCGGAAAAATCAATAAAACTGTTCAAAATCATAGCTGAAAGACCCGAAAAGGTTGCGTCTGTTTTGGTGCCGAAAATACGATCAATAACCGGGTATTACAGTCGAATGAGGTATCAACCCCTTATAATGACATTTCTCAGGTTAATCATTGGAATTCCCTGCATTATCGGCAAAGGAAAGTAGTTTGCCAGTTCATGGAGCTATACTGGCTTGCACCATGAAAAGAGTTGACGCCACTGTGATGATTACGACTCACTGCCTCTTCAGTGTACCGGCGTTATGGATTTTTTTTTCATTATCGGTTGCAGCTTTTAATTGCAGCGAGTTTTTCATAAATTGGCAGCGTCCAAAAATTACCGGGTTTGAATAACCTCCTTTCAACAAATCGATGAAGCATTCGTTCTCTTTGATTCTGTTTTTTTTACTGATTCTTGCCGGCTGTTCCGGACAAAACAAAGAAAAAAAAGTGAACGAGCACTCTTCAGAAGGCAAATTACAGATCGGCCTGGTCTTCGATGTCGGCGGCAGAGGCGATAAATCATTCAATGATTCGGCTTATAATGGTCTCGAAATTGCCAAGGCAAAGCACGGCATCAACTTTATCTACATTGAGCCGCAGGGTGAGGGGGCAGACCGCGAAGCTGCTTTGCGCCAGATGGCAGTGGACCCCGATATCGGACTGATTATCGGTGTTGGCCTGCTTTTCAGTGAAGACATCACCAAAATCGCAGCGGAATTTCCTGATAAAAAATTTGTCTGCATCGACTACATTTGTCAACCAAAAGTAGTCATACCCCCAAATCTCCAGGGAGTCGTTTTTGAAGAGAAAAAAGGCTCTTTTCTTGCAGGAGCCCTCGCCGCGCTGGTTACCAAAACGAATACTGTCGGTTTCATCGGGGGGATGGAATCAAGTGTCATAAAAAAATTTGAGAGTGGCTTCGTTGAAGGAGTTCACTCAATCAATCCCGGTGTGAGAGTTATTTCAGGTTATATCGGTATGACCGGAAGCGCCTTTGCTGATCCGGCTAAAGGCAGAGAACTCGCAACTGGCCAGTACGGAAGGGGTGCGGATATTATTTATGAAGCTGCTGGAGCCAGTGGACTCGGTGTCATTGAAGCAGCAAGAGAGCGAAAGACGCTTGTCATTTGCACCGACCGTGACCAGGAACAAGCAGCTCCAGGATTCGTGCTGACCAGTATGACAAAAGCTGTCGACAGGGCTGTACTCAAAACAGTGGAGACGGTATTGAATGGAAGCTTCAAGGGTGGTGACGTTTCGGTATTCGGTCTTGCAGATCGTTACACTGATTATGTATACAACGAAAAAAACGCGTCATTAATTGGCACAAAAAATCATCAACAGTTGGAGGATATCAGAAAAAAAATAGTAGCTGGAGAAATTGTTGTCGATGAGACCGCCATTGTACAATAATGGTCGCAGAAGTTGTCAGTATCTACTGACGGTTTTTTGGGGTGAGCGGAAAAATGATGGATTATTAATTGATTGAAGTACAATACTGGTGAATAAAAAAATTCTTGTAACCGGGGCAACTGGTTTTATTGGTTCAAGTCTTGTGAAAAAACTGGCTTCAACGGATGATGAAGTCTCAATTCTTGTCCGGAAAAATTCGGACTTAACCTCACTCACCGATGTACTGCACAAGGTCAGGCTTGTTTATGGCGATATTACTGACAAGGCATCTCTGGATTCTGCGTTGAAGGGTATTGATTTTGTTTATCACTCTGCAGGCCTTACCTATATGGGGGATAAAAAAAACGCACTGCTCTATAAAATCAATGTTGAAGGTACCCGCAATGTCCTGCAAGCCTCTGCCGCTGCTGGCGTTAAAAGGGTTGTGCATGTGAGCTCCATTACTGCGGTCGGGATCGCCTTCGATAAAAAGCCGGTCAACGAATCCGTTATATGGAATTTCCACCAGATCGACCTCGAATATGCAAGGACAAAACACCTTTCTGAAGTTGAGGTTGCCGAAGCAATAAAAAAAGGTTTGGACTGCGTCATTGTCAATCCGGCCTTTGTGTTTGGAGCTGGAGATATTAATTTCAATGCTGGACGGATCATCAAGGACATTTACAACAGAAAACTACCGTTTTATCCCCTTGGGGGAATCTGTGTGGTCGATGTTGAAATTGTAGCAGATACCATTATGACCGCCATGAAAAAAGGAAAAACAGGCGAGCGTTATATCCTTGGTGGTGAAAATGTCTCATACAAGCGGCTTGCTGATACAATTTCCAGGATTACCGGAGCACCCAAGGTTCTTTTTCCCCTTCCGTTCTGGATGGCAAAAATACTGAAGCTGGCGCTCGATCTCTATAAAAACAAGAACCGTATATCAAAGCTTTTCAATATGTCAATGTTCGGGGTTGCATCTCATTTCCTCTATTTTGATTCAGCCAAGGCAACACGTGAGCTGAATATGCGATATGAACCCCATGAACACAGTATTCGAAATGCCTACGAGTGGTATCGGGACCGCAATATGCTTAATTGATCTTCTCATTTCCGGCAGAAAAGCATCATCCTTGGCGAATCATTTTCCACAAACGGTTCGCCTTGATAATTACCTGCAATCTTGGCCACTGAAAATCCCTGCTCCAGAAGCATTGAAAGAATCTCCTCCCTGTTGTAAAGTCTGACTGATTCAGAAAAAACAACTGTTTCGCCGAGAGCGGGGGTAATGGTAATGGTTTTGGTAATTCTGTCGTTTTCAAAAGCACGCTCTTCGAGAAGCGAAAGGTTACCTGCGGTTCTGCGGGAACAGGGAATGAGATTTCTTGCCAGGGGGACAGGGTTAAGAAGGTCCAGAACATACCACCCACCACATTTAAGTGCTACATAAGCCTTGTTTAGCACCAGGCAGTCCTCTTCCTTCAGATCGAAATAACCGAAACTGGTAAAAAGCTGCACCACAAGGTCAAAACATCCGGAGGCTGAAATATGTCTCATATCGCAGCAGGTAAGATTGATCGCTAACTGGTTTTTTAAAGCCTCTTTTCTGGCTTCTTCAAGCAAAAATGGAGAAAGGTCATTTCCTGTGACGTTGTATCCAAGTCGGGCGAGTTCCAGAACATGTCGGCCAGCCCCGCAGGCAATATCAAGTACCGATAGTGAGGCAGGCTCTATCAGTTCGAGGCCAGACAGAGAAAGTATCGTGTGAATGCAGCTTGAAGCCTCATCGCTATCCCTGTGACGGTATACATCAAGGTATAGTGGGTGGTTAAACCACTTTTCGAACCAGAGTGATGATGTGTTCGTTCCCGAACTATCTGGATATTCAGCCATGTCAAGGGGAGGAAATAAAATGAGAAATCAGGTGAGATTCAGGGCACCCTGCGATGCCCTGAAAAAAGCATCAGGAATGATTACTTTGCGTAATCGGTGATTGCTTTTGCAAGAATCAGTTGATCATTTTCTCCGTTGGGGATCCGGACATTCTTCTCAATGAATTTCCATGCATTGGTTTTCTCTGATTTTACAGAAAAAATTACTTTTGCACACTTGAAATCACTGGTACCGGTTTTTTTGCCTTTATCTGCAAACGATTGTTTCTTTGCCATGACTTGTGAGGTAGTTCTTTAGTTTAAAACACAGCTCTCTTTTTTCTACTCAAAAAGAACATGAAAGTAATAAAAAATTAATCGATAACCAAGCGCTTCCCCCAGCAAGAATTATCATCTTACAGCGCCTCTGATTCAAGAAACCTTCCCTTATGAAAAATTCCTCGAGCCTTTCCTTTCAGTGAACGATTGAGAAAGGGCGTATTTGACGATTTGGACTGTAATGAACTGGCGCTTAAACTCCACAGGAGATCAGGGTCAATGATGGTGAAATTAGCCTCTTCTCCCGGCGCAAAAAGAATCGGTTTCAGCCTCATTATTTTTCTTGGATTAACCGATAGCAGTTCGAGTGCACGAGAGATGGTTATAATATCTTTGTCAACAAGTTCTGTTATGGTCAGACCCAAAGAGGTTTCAAGGCCTATTATACCAAACGCGGCCTGGTCGGAAGGACACTCTTTTTCATGAGAAGCATGGGGGGCATGATCTGTTGCAATGACATCAATCGTTCCATCGGCAAGTCCCTCAAGCAAAGCTTCCCGGTTCTCCCTGGAGGATAGCGGAGGCTTCATGATATAATTGCCTTTCAGTTCGGCATGAAACAAATCTTCATCACAGAGCGTGAAATGGTGAGGCGTCACTTCGCAAGTGACCTGAAGACCATCATTTTTTGCCTTCCGGACAAGATCAAGAGCCGCTTTTGTACTGATATGAGCAACATGGTAGCGTGACCTTCCAAGGGGGGCATGCAGTTTATGCTGTTCAAGATACTGCATCAAAAGAAGGTCCCGGCTGAGCATGATGGCCTCGGAAACATCAGGAATTCCTTTCAGTCCAAGTTGTGTCGAATACAGCCCCTCATTCATGACCGCACCAGAAGTAAGCGAACGCTCTTCACAGTGCTGAATAATGAGAAGATCAAAGTTTGATGCGTACTCGAAGGCGAGCCGCATGATCTGACTGTTCTGAATGGCAGAACCGTCATCCGAAACGGCTGTTACTCCATAAGAGTGGAACTGTCCGAAAGGAGCAAGATGCTCCCCCTTACTTTCAACAGTCATTGCTCCGATGACTTCGATATCTATGGGAAGTCTTGCCGCATGATGGCGAATATAGGCTACGCCAAGCGGACTGTCAATAACGGGTTTCGTGTTCGGCATGAGGGCGACACCGGTAAATCCACCAGCTACCGCTGCTTTTGAGCCGCTTTCCAGTGTTTCCTTGTATTCCTGACCAGGCTCCCGGAAATGGCAATGCATATCAAAAAGTCCCGGAACAAGCATCTGCCCTCGAAGATCAATAACCTGATCTTCCGGTGATACAGCAAGAGTCTCGCTACCATAAACAACGGCTTCGATAATTCCGTTGTCAGACACTTTTACCGTTCCAGTGAGGTCAAGCTGTTCAAGAGGATTAATAATGCGGGCCTGCTGCAAAATAACGCTCATGGTTTGGGTATAGTTTTTGTGTTCCCGTAATAATTAAGGTCAACGCCACTCAACTTGGGAAGATACGACAAATAATGAATAAGTATGGCCGGAGAGTGAAGAGCAGGTTTTGATACAGCGCATTGATTAACAGAGAAAGAACTCTATTTTATTATTTTACGTTTCGTAATGTGGAAGAAGTGTTCAATATTGACGGAGCAGGGAGGATTGAAGGTATTTAAAAGTAAGGTTGACGGATAAGCTGGGACGACATGGACCGAGGTAGAACTCTTGTTACTGAAAAAGCCGCGTTAAGGCTTGTCATGATTGCCCGCAGGCAGTCACTTTTGGAAGAGTCACGGGATTCCAAGAGTAAGGCTATTGCTCACCATGTTCTTACTCTGACTGAAATTATCAATGCTCGCCATATTAATCTTTACCTCTCAATATCCACAATTGCTGAAGTGTCCACAACAGCAATTGTGGACGGACTTGCAGCAATGGATAAACCGCTCTCGGTTCCTGTTATCCAAAATGGGGAGCTCTTGTCCGCTGCTTTCCGAAAAGGTGATACTGTTCGAGAGGCACAATTCGGTCAACCTGAACCTGAGGAACTCTCTATTGTGGATGAATCGAATCTTGATGTTGTGCTGATCCCACTTTTAGCCTTTGATGAAAGGGGATATCGTATCGGTTATGGAAAAGGGTTTTATGACCGTTTTCTGCAGCGGCTTTCACGGCAGGAAATTACGCCATGCCGTATTGGGCTTTCATTCCTTCAGCAGAAGGTTGACGCAGTTCCTGTCGACTCACTGGACGAACCTCTTGATGTAATTGTTCATGAACACGGAATCATTCGATTCAACTCAAATTTTTGAGGGTTTTTATGCAGACTGGGAATGAAGAAAATGTCGCCGGGGATGCGCTTCCTGATTTTTTTGATCCCTCCTTTTATGTCAACAGGGAGCTGAGCTGGATATACTTTAACCAACGAGTGCTTGAAGAAGCACTTGATCGAGAGGCGCATCCACTTCTTGAACGGGTAAAGTTTATCTCGATTTTCAGCTCAAATCTCGATGAATATTTCATGATCCGTGTTGCTGGCATTGAGGATCAGTATGATGCTGGCATTCAAGATCGAACGATTGATGGCCATACCCCTTCTGAACAACTCGAAAAGATCCGCATGATGGTTCAGCGACAGCTCATCGAAAGAAACGAGTGTTTTTATCGTGATCTGGTGCCAGCATTGCAACAAGAAGGTATTGTATTTCTTAGGGTTTCAGAACTCTCGGCACTTCAGCAAAGAGCTTTAAGTCATTATTTTCGAAAGGAGATCTATCCTGTACTAACCCCCCTTGCGTTCGATACCGGACATCCCTTTCCTTTTATGTCGAACCTGTCGCTGAACCTGGCTATTGAATTGGAAGACGAGGAAAACAGAACAGTGAAGTTTGCTCGCGTGAAGGTACCAAGTATTCTTCCCCGACTTCTCCGACTCAATGAGATCAAGGGTTTTCATGATGACGGGATCATACGCTTTATTTGGCTCGAGGATCTTGTTGAAAACAATCTGGCCCAGTTGTTTCCGAAGATGAGAATTATTAAATCACATCTTTTCAGATTGATTCGCGATGCTGATATTGAAATTGAGGAAGATGAAGCGGGCGATCTGCTTGAAACCATCGAACAGGGAATTCGTTCACAACGGTATGGAAAGGTTGTTCGGCTTGACATTACTCCGGCAATGCCTCTTTCTGTCAGAAAACTTCTCATCAAAAATCTTGACGTTACCGAACGCAACGTCTATGAGATAGATGGTGCACTTGGGTTCAGTTGTCTTCTTGATCTTCTGAAAATAGATCGGCCAGAGCTGAAAGATGAGCCTTTTGTGCCCAGTAACCGGATTGCAGAGCAGTTTGACACTGATATTTTCAGCGCCATAAAAGCAAAAGATCAGTTGCTTTACCATCCTTACGACTCGTTTCAGCCTGTTGTCGACTTTATCAATCAGGCTGCTCTGGATCCTGATGTGCTCTCGATAAAGCAGACGTTGTACAGAGTTGGGAGTAATTCGCCGATTGTCCAGGCATTGATGCGAGCGGCTGAAGAGGGCAAACAGGTTGCCGTACTCGTGGAACTCAAGGCAAGATTTGATGAAGAGAACAACATTATCTGGGCACGGGCACTTGAAGATGTCGGAGTCCATGTTGCCTACGGTCTTCCGAGACTGAAAACGCACGCAAAGCTTACCTTGATTGTACGTCGCGAACAAAAAAAGCTGAAAAGATATCTGCATCTCGGTACAGGAAACTACAATCCGGCAACAGGAAAAATCTATACCGATTACAGTCTGTTTACAGCCAATGAGCAACTTGCCAACGATGTTGCAGAACTTTTCAACGCTTTGACAGGATACTCAAAGCATACCGAGTATAGAAAACTGCTTGTATCGCCGATCAATACCAGAAAAAGGATTATCGGAATGATTGAAAGGGAGGTTGATTGGCACCGGAAAGAAAATACGGGAAGGATAGTCATGAAAATGAATGCTCTTGTGGACGCAAAAACCATCCGGGCACTTTACTGGGCATCATGCAAAGGAGTGAAGATCGACCTTATCATCCGGGGGATCTGCTGCCTGAAGCCAGGTATTGCGGGAATCAGCGAAAATATCAGGGTTATCAGTGTCATAGGACGTTTTCTTGAACACAGCAGAGCTTACTACTTTCACAATGGGGGAAAGGAAGAGTTATATCTTGGCAGTGCCGATATCATGCCAAGAAACCTTGATGACAGAGTTGAAACGCTTTTTCCGGTGTTCGACAAAGTATTCATTCAAATGGTCAAATCAGATCTTGACCTGATTCTGAGCGATAATGTCAAAGCTTGGCAAATGAACTCAGATGGCCTTTATTCGAGGATTAACAATGATGCACCAAAAGTAAACAGTCAAACTCTGTTTTTGACAAGAGCATGTCTAAAAAAAAAATCATGTAAATTTAAACTGAGGGAATTATGAAAATTGCAGTTGGAAGCGATCATGCAGGCTTTGAATTCAAAAAAACTGTTCTTGACTGGCTTGAACACCGTGGTTATGAATTCAACGACATGGGGCCGTTCAATGAAGAGTCGGTGGATTATCCCGATTATGCCCGCAAAGTTGCCGAGGCTGTAGCTGGAGGGCTTTACGATTCCGGAATACTGTTATGTGGTACCGGTATTGGAGTTTCTATCTCTGCAAATAAAGTAAAGGGGATCCGTGCGGCAGTTGCCTGCAACCCGGAATTCGCAACACTTGCCCGTCAGCATAATAATGCGAATATTATCTGTTTCTCTGCCCGCTTTACCGATAAGGCAACTATTGAAAAAAGTCTTCACAACTGGTTTTCCACCGATTTTGAAGGGGGCAGACACCAGCGAAGAGTCAATAAAATCGAGCCATGCTGTTAAATGAATGCATAAAGAGTGGTCTTGATGCAACCTACCCGGTTTTTGGTGATGACGCTTTGGTTGTAGAGGCCCTTGCCTTCATGCAAAAAGGAGGGTTTGAGTGTGCACCGTTACTGCATGATGGGAAAATCTCGGCAATGGTGACTCTTATGGATCTCTTATTGCTCCTGGAGCAGTCAAAAAAAACAAAGGGAGTGCGCCTGAGTGAACTTAATCTTGAAAAAGCTGAAAGTATTGGACTGGATGAGCATCTATTCGACATTTTCTCAAGGATAGGCACTTTTTCCGCATCACATATTCCAGTTTGGGATGAGGAGGGGAAGTATATCGGCGTTATCGAAAAAGTGATTCTTCTTGAGCGTATCGCCGCTCTTTTCCATTTAGGCGAAGAAGCTGTGACCCTTGAACTGGATGTACCATCGTTTGACCTGAAACTCTCCGAGGTTATTGCCGCACTTGAGAAAAACGATGCAACTGTTCTGAGTTTCGGCATCTACCCCGCACCTCCAGAGAGTGAAAGTATGGTTATCACCTTCAGGCTTCAGACACATGACCTCTTTCGTCTGGTAAAAAATCTCGAAAAATATGGTTACGCCATTCGCTACACATCTCCGTTCTTCAAAGAAAAAGATGATGACATGAGAGAGAAGGCTCTTGAATTTATCCATTTCATGGATATGTAGCTATTTTAGCAGACAGATGTGCGGTTAACTGACTTGCCTGAGGGTAATCCATTCCAGAGCGCAACACGATTTATGATCATAAGTTATTATTTTATTAAATCAACGTGATGTATGACAAATGAACACTCTCCCGGACTTGCCGGGCGAATGCAAGAGCGTGCTGCAGAGCTGTTTCCGGAGATCGTTGCTTTGCGCAGGGATATCCATCTCCATCCTGAACTCTCTTATGAAGAGGTAAGAACCACAGCCCTGATAACAGACTACCTTCTTCGTCTTGGCATTACACCGGAACCTCCCTTGCTTGAAACCGGTGTGATCGCCTTGATCCGTGGCGAACGGAAGTCGGGCAAAGGCATGGTTGTGGCTTTAAGGGCAGATATTGATGCACTCCCCCTTAACGAAGAAAATTCGCATGGATTCTGTTCCCTTGAGTCCGGTAAAATGCACGCATGTGGGCATGACATGCATACAGCAATGCTTCTCGGTGCGGCCAAAATTCTTTCCGACATGAAAGATGAGCTCGAAGGAGATGTGCTTCTTGTTTTTCAGCCAGCCGAAGAAAAAGCCCCTGGTGGAGCAAAACCTTTTCTTGATGCTGGTCTTTTCAAACAATTCAATCCCTCAATAATTATCGGTCAGCACTGCTTTCCCAATGTTGAAACCGGGAAAGTTGCCCTCTGCAAAGGGAGCTTTATGGCGGCTACAGATGAACTGTATTTCACCGTGACAGGGCAGGGAGGTCATGCCTCTGCGCCACACAAGGCTGCCGATCCTGTTCTGGCTGCAGCCCATATCATTACAGCGGTTCAGCATCTTGTCAGCCGGGTTGTTCCTCCTCATGAACCTGCAGTTGTTTCGATAGCATCCATTCATGGCGGCAATGCGCCCAATGTCATTCCGATGCAGGTGACCATGTCCGGTACAATGAGAACCATGAACGAGGCTGTGCGCTGTGCAGTTCAGGAGAGGTTGCGCCAGACGGTCGACCATGTTTCCCAGGGACTTGGTGTTGAGGGTAAAGTGGAAATCAGGAAAGGTTATCCGGTTCTTTTCAACGACCTTGCTGTTACTGAAAAAGCAGAGATTATCTGCGGCGAATATCTCGGTACGGAGAATGTGCTTGAGAGTGAACCGATCATGACAGCGGAGGATTTTGCCTACTATCTGCAGGAGCGTCCCGGCACTTTCTGGCAAATTGGAACAGGCAACCTGCAACAGGAAAAAGGTAATACCCTGCACTCGCCAACCTTCAACCCTGAAGAACGTGCTCTTGAAATTGGAAGTGGATTGCTTGCCTATTCAGCATTACGACTCCTTCAGTTTGCATGAGAAACTGCTTCCGATCCTGTACAATCCCCGTGACTTATCATAAAAAAAGGCGCCTATAGACGCCTTTTTTTATTGCACTGAAACCAGTTATGCCTTCCCGTCAGAGCCAAGAACGTTGATGATCTTGTGTACATAGAGTTTCTTGAGAGCATCACGGGCCGGTCCAAGATATTTTCTTGGATCAAACTCTTCAGGTTTTTCATCAAGCACCTTGCGGATGGCGGCAGTCATGGCAAGCCGTCCATCAGAGTCGATATTAATTTTACATACCGCTGACTTGGCCGCAAGACGAAGCTGATCTTCGCTGATGCCGATTGCATCCTTCAGTTTTCCACCATGCTCATTGATGGTCTTTACCAGTTCCTGAGGAACTGAAGAAGATCCATGCAACACGATAGGAAATCCCGGAATACGATTTTCAATTTCGGTCAGGATATCGAGGCGAATTTTTGGATCTTCACCCGGTTTAAACTTGAAAGCACCGTGTGAAGTACCGATGGAAATAGCAAGACTGTCTACACCGGTTTTTGCAACAAAATCCTCGACCTCTTCCGGTTGGGTGTAGGTATGGTGGGCAGCCGAAACCTCGTCTTCAATACCTGCCAGCACACCAAGTTCACCCTCAACGGTGACATCAAACTGGTGAGCATAGTCAACAACTTTTTTTGTCAATTCGATGTTCTCTTCATAGGAAAGGTGTGAACCATCAATCATCACAGAAGAGAATCCGGAATCGATACAGTCCTTGCAGAGTTCAAAGCTGTCTCCGTGATCAAGATGAAGGACAATTGGTATTGGTGAGCCAAGTTCTGCTGCGTAGGCGACAGCTCCCTGGGCAAGGTAGCGAAGCAGTGTTTCGTTTGCATAGCTTCTGGCTCCTTTTGAAACCTGCAGGATAACAGGAGACTTGGTTTCCACACAGGCGAGAATGATTGCCTGCATCTGCTCAAGATTATTAAAGTTGTACGCCGGAATTGCGTAACCGCCTGTCACGGCTTTACTGAAAAGCTCCCGGCTGTTACACAGTCCGAGTTCTTTATAACTGATTTTTTTCTTTTCCATTGAAAGCTTTTTATTGTTATTATTCGCGTCAGTTTTTCATCAAAACTCTGTTTATTAAAGGCGTTGCCAAATGCCTCGCAATATATGTATATTTGCTTTCTTATTCAAGTACAGCTTCACTGCTGCCGTTAAACATCTGAATCATCACGCACAACAATGCTTAGAAAAAATCTGCTTCTCATGATTGTTGCATTGGGAAGTACTGTGCCGGTATTTACAATAAATGCCGGGACTTCCGATCCAGCCATAACCGTCGTTACTCTCAGGCCGACTGCGGCACAGGATGAGGCTGGTAAATATATCAGTCAATATCTTCTGCAGAACCACTATAGAAAGGTATCGGTCAATGACTCTCTTTCTCAGCAGATACTCAATCGCTATATTGACAATCTTGACGGCAGTAAAAGCTATTTTGTAGCAAGCGAGGTCGAAAGCCTTCGGCATGTTTACGGAAACCGTATTGATGATGAATTTCTTGCTGGAAAATCAAATGCTGGATTTGGTGTCTATAACTTTTTTCTTAAACGGGCCAAAGAAAAAATGCGGTATATGAAGGCAACCGCCGATACCGTACGCTTCAACTTTTCAGTACCAGAAACCCTTGACCTTGACCGAAAGGCGGACCCTTGGCCTGCAGACAGACGTCAACTTACTGAAATGTGGAAAAAAGAGCTGAAATACCAGTGGCTCAACCTTAAATATTCCGGGGAGAATAACAGTACCATTCGAGAAAAACTTGCAAAAAGCTTCACAAACCGTTTGAACATTTTGAACCGCCAGAAGTCGGAAGATGCTTTCCAAACCTATATCTATGCCTTGACAACCTCGTTTGATCCCCATACCAGCTATTTCTCTCCAGACGAGTATGAAAACTTTCAAATAGACATGAGCCGCTCTCTTGAAGGAATCGGAGCTAAACTGCAAACCGAAAGTGAGTATACCGTCGTGAATGAGGTTATTGCTGGAGGACCAGCATTTAAAAGCAATCTTTTGAAAAAAGGGGATAAAATTGTAGGCGTTGGTCAGGGACGGAATGCTGATATTTTGGATGTTTCAGGCTGGAGAATCAATGATGTGGTAAAACTGATCCGGGGCAAAAAAGGCACCATTGTTCGCCTGAAAATTTTCCCGGCAAGCCAGAGTGGGCGCGGCCCGGCAAAAATAGTCATGCTTATGCGAGATAAGGTCGACTTGCAGGAACAGGCTGCAAAGAAAAGTATTATCCAGCAGAATGGTGAAAAAATTGGTGTGATTACTATCCCGTCATTTTACCTTGATTTTGAAGGCCAGCAACAAAATACCGGCAACTACAACAGCACAAGCCGTGACGTAACCCGTATTCTGAATGAACTCAATACTGAACATGTTGATGGCATTGTCATTGACCTTCGTGACAATGGTGGCGGTTCGCTTGAAGAGTCTGTCAACGTTACCGGACTTTTTATTCCAAACGGACCTGTCGTTCAAATCAGCAATTCAACAGGAGGCAAAATGGTACTCAGGGATGAAGATCGCAGGGTACTGTATAGCGGACCACTTGCAGTGCTGGTCAACCGTTACAGCGCATCAGCATCAGAAATTTTTGCCGCCGCGATACAGGATTATGGCCGCGGTGTAATCATTGGCGAGAGAACGTTTGGCAAAGGAACTGTTCAAAGCCTCATAAAACTGTCAAGACCCTTTAATTTTTTTGGAAAACAGCCTGAGCTTGGCCAGATTAAGCTCACCATCGCAAAATTTTACCGGATTTCCGGAGGAAGCACACAGCATAAAGGGGTCATCCCCGACATTGTCATGCCTTCGATGATTGATACCTCTATTGTAGGAGAAGATACTTATAGCAGCAGTCTGCCATGGAGCACGATATCTCGCGCATTTTATCGTCCGACAGCAGAAGTCACCCCGGCAGATATCGGACTTCTCCGCCAAAAGCAGCAGGAACGGTCAAAAAAGAACCGTTATTACCAGGCCTATCTGCATGATCTGAATATCCTCAACCAGATTCGTAAAAAAAAGGCGGTATCACTTCAGGATTCTGCATTTAAATCTGAAATAGAGAGGATAAAACAGATTGAGGGGCAGTGGATTCAGGATCAGGATTCGACTAAAAGCCAGAACAAAGATGTGTTACTCAACCAGTCAGCAGCAGTCGTTGCTGACCTGGCCGATCTGAAAGCCATTCAAAGACAAACAATTGTACGAACTTTGCCTTCGTTGAACTAAGCCTTATTGAAAGAAAATCAAGCGGTATGCGTATGAATGGGAAAGGGTGTTGATAAGGATTGTATTGATAACTATAAATTTTGAGGAGGAGCTTCAATGTTTGGACTGGGTGGTCAGGAGCTATTGCTTATTCTGTTTGTCGTGCTGTTATTTTTTGGTCCATCAAAACTGCCTGAATTGGCCAGGGGACTCGGGAAAGGAATGAGGGAGTTCAAAAAAGCACAGGCTGATCTTGAAAATGAATTCAATAAGGCTGTTGAAACCGTGGCATCAAAAAATGACGAAGATGTCTCGGCCAAGGATAATAAGAAAACATAAAACATCGGGCAAATACATGCATAAAGAGATACTGTTTCTTAAAAAATATTTAAAAAATCCGCAGAGTATTGGTTCGGTTATACCCTCTTCAGAATTTTTAGCGAAAGCTATCTTTAAGTCAATTAAAGAGTTGGATCAGACTTCAGTTATTGAGATAGGTGCAGGTACCGGAGCAATCACAAAGCATATATCGAGCTTGAACCCATTATTGGTTGAAATCGATCAGGAGTTTTGTGCCTTGCTTCGGCAAAATTATCCCCATCTGAAAACGGTCAATTCATGTGCGCTGGAGCAGTTAAAAAAAGTTGATGAGCGGTTCGGACTGGTGCTGTCAATTCCCCTCATAAACAACCCGTTTAAATCGGCATTTATTCCCATCATAAACACACTCTACAGCGGAGGTTTGCTCAAGTGGTGCGTTATGTACACGTATGGGCTCAACAATCCTCTTGGTGAAGTAAACTTCCGGAGTCAAGTAAGAAAGCGGTTTGTCATGAAAAATATACCACCAGCCTCAGTCTGGGTTTACTCATAAGATCATCAGAAATTAACAATGCTGAGAAAAAATCTGCTTCTCTTTGTGGTTGCACTTGGAAGTGTTACTCCTGTTTTTGGCGGAAATACCAAAGGAACAGCTTCGGCTCGAGCTGTGGGTGCCCTGAAACCGACCATTGCAGAAAGGGAGGCTGGCAACTATATCAGCCAATACCTGTTACAGAACCATTACAGAAAAGTCTCGGTTAATGACTCGCTTTCGCAGCAGATATTTCACCGTTATATCGACAACCTTGACGGAAGCAAAAGCTATTTTCTGGCAAGCGATATTGAACAGCTCAGTAAAATATACGGCAACAAGCTTGATGACGAATTTCTTGCTGGCAAAGCAAATGCCGGATTTGAAATCTATAACCTCTTTCTTAAACGGGCCAGAGAGAAAATGCGGTATATGAGGGCTGCGGCCGATACCGTGCACCTTAACTTTTCAACACCAGAAACCCTTGATCTTGATCGCAAAAGTGATCCTTGGCCTGCCAACCAGCGTCAACTTACAGATTTGTGGAGAAAAGAACTGAAATACCAGTGGCTCAACCTTAAGTATTCCAAAGAAAACAACAAAACTATTCGTGTAGCCCTTGCAAAAAGCTTTACCAGCAGACTGAACCTTTTGAACCGCCAGAAACCGGATGATGCTTTTCAAGCTTATACCTATGCCCTGACAACCTCCTTCGATCCCCACACAAGCTATTTCTCGCCAGACGAATATCAAAACTTTCAGATCGACATGAGTCGTTCACTTGAGGGAATCGGCGCAAAACTACAGACAGAAGGAGAGTATACGGTTGTAAATGAGCTTATCCCTGGAGGGCCGGCATTCAAAAGCAATACACTGAAAAAAGGTGACAGAATTGTGGGTGTCGGTCAGGGAAAAGTTGTCAATATCGTTGATGTATCAGGTTGGAGAATCAATGATGTGGTAAAGCTGATCCGGGGAAAGAAGGGTACCGTTGTTCGCCTGAAAATCCTCCCGTCCAGTCAGGGTGGACGGGGACCGGAAAAAATAGTCGAACTCATACGAGACAAGGTAAACTTGCAGGAACAGGCGGCAAAGAAAAGCATTATCCAGCAAAACGATAAAAAAATTGGTGTGATTACCATACCATCATTTTACCTTGATTTCGAAGGTGAGCAACAGAATACAGGCAATTATAACAGCACAAGCCGTGATGTAGCCCACATTCTCAATGAACTGAACGCCGAGCATGTCGACGGCATCATTATTGACCTTCGCGATAATGGTGGCGGTTCGCTTGAAGAGTCTGTCAACGTTACCGGACTTTTTATTCCAAGCGGACCCGTCGTTCAGATCAGCAACTCAGCAGGCGGAAAAGCGGTACTCAAGGATGAAGACAGCCGGTTACAATATAGTGGACCACTTGCCGTGCTCGTCAACCGTTACAGCGCCTCAGCTTCTGAAATTTTTGCTGCGGCCATCCAGGATTACAGTCGAGGAATCATCATCGGTGAGAGGACATTCGGGAAGGGAACTGTTCAAAGTCTCATCAAACTTTCAAGACCAGCTTCTTATGTTGAAAAGCAGCCTGAGCTTGGAGAGATTAAGTTGACCATCGCAAAATTTTACCGGATTTCTGGGGGTAGCACCCAGCATAAAGGGGTAGAACCTGATATAGTCATGCCCTCCATGATCGACATGGCAAGAATTGGCGAGGATACCTACACCAGCAGTCTACCATGGAGCACCATCTCGCCAGCATTGTATAAGCCGACTGCAGATATCAGCCCTGAAAAAGTGAATCTGCTCCGTCAAAAATTTCAGGAACGGTCATCAAAAAACTCTCTTTACCAGAACTATCTGCATGATATTGATACCCTTGACCAAATTCGTAAAAAGAAGGCTGTATCACTTTTGGATTCCACCGTCAAATCGGAAACAGAAACAATAAAACAGATCGAGCGGCAGTGGATTAAGGAACCGGATACCACCCAAGAGCTGAACAAGGACGCCGTACTGAGCCAGTCAGTGGCAGTTGTGGCCGATCTGGCAGAGATTGAAGCAGGTCAACCGCCTGCATCAACCTTGCCATTATCGCATTAAAGCTCTTTTCTGGCCTTCTCGATCTGGAGAGCAACGGAGTCAAATGAGCAGCTCCCATGTGTCTTTTTTGAGTTCACACTCACGTCCGCTTTGAGGCAATCATAGATATCCGAACCTATAGCTTCACAAAACTCCCTTAACTTTTCTACAGGGATATTCGGCAGGTTAACATCAGAGGCGATGCTCCAGGTAACAATTTTACCGGTAATGCGGTGAGCATCGCGGAAAGGAACCTGTTTACGCACAAGATATTCAGCAATCTCTGTTGCAAGGCTGAGATCTTCAGCCGTCAATTTCGCAAGCTTTTCCTCTTTCAGTTTGGTATGTTCAAGCAATTTGGCAAATATGGAAACACTTCCGATTGTTGTTTCTGCACTGTCAAAAAGCGGTTGTTTGTCTTCCTGCATATCTCGGTTATAAGAGAGTGGAAGCCCCTTCATAATGGTAAGCATAGCCATAAGATTGCCATACACCCTCCCCGTTTTACCCCTTACCAGCTCAGCAATATCGGCATTTTTCTTCTGCGGCATGATTGATGACCCCGTTGCAAAGGCATCGCTGATCTCAAGATAGCCAAACTCATAGGAGCTCCAGAGAATCAGATCCTCAGCAAACCGCGACAGATGCATCATAATCATGGAACAGTCGGAGATGAACTCTATGACAATGTCACGATCACTGACGGCATCAATACTGTTTGAAAAAAGATCGTCAAAACCAAGCAGCACCGCTGTTCTTTCCACATTGAGCGGCAGAGTGCTACCCGCAAAAGCTGCGGCTCCGAGAGGTGAGATATTCACCCTTTTCATGAGATCCTGCAGACGCTGACGGTCGCGACTGAACATGTTGAAATAAGCCAGATAGTAGTGGCCTGCGGAAATCGGCTGGGCACGCTGGAGATGTGTGTAACCGAAAATAATCGTTTCGTGGTAGCACTCTGCTTTTTCAACAAGAACCCTTAAAAGAACTCCAAGAGCCTGCTGCAACTCGGCAATCTGACTGCGCATATAGAGACGGGTGTCGGTCGCAACCTGATCGTTACGACTCCTGCCGGAGTGCAGTTTACCGGCAACACCTCCTATCTTCTCTTTCAGCCTGTTCTCAATGACCGTATGAATATCCTCATCCTCCCAGTGGGGAACAAGAGCGCCATCAGAAAGTTCAACTTCAATTTCCCTGAGTCCTGCAATAATTTGGGCGGCATCCTCAACACTGACAATATGCTCTTCAGCAAGCATGGTAACATGAGCAATAGAACCCTGAATATCCTCGCGATAGAGCTTCTTGTCAACATGAACCGACGAAGAAAACAAGAGTGCATCGCGGTCAAAGGGTAATGAAAATCGGCTCTGCCAGAGTAATTCTTTTTTGCTGCTCATAAGATTGTATCTGTTATGGTAGGAGTTAAACTGCACCCAAAATAATAAATTTTACCGTATTGGTTTGAGTTGATGCCCGGTTCGAAAAAAAGATTGTCTGCAACATCCGGAAATCGCTTAAAATTCCACTGCACTTCCGGTTATCGGTAACTGAGAAATGGGTAAGATCGTTGCTGAAATCAAATGGTATCTTTACATTGCCACTGTTGAAAACGGCTTAATATTAACCAAACCACCTGTTGATCACAATCCTTTTTTTTGCCCATCATAACCAGAACATCTCCGGCAAGGCAGATATACGGTTATGATCTCTATCGAAACGGCAAAATCGGTGATCGTCCGGAATATGAAAGAAATTCCTATGCAGGAAGAAAAGAGCAACCATAAAAAAATTGCAGGCCAAATCGGCCAACAGTCGGATAATAGTGTTCTCGTCTTGTTTGAGTCCTTTTCTGAACCGGTTTTTATTATTGACCCTGAAGGAATTATTCTTGAAAACAACGCCACATTTGCTGCCAGGTTCAACAAATCTCCTGAAGAGTGCCTGGGTTCCAACGTTTATGATATGCTCTCTTATGATCTTTTCATGCCTGAGATTGCAGCATATCGCAGGAAAAAAGCGGAAGAAGTGCTGCGCACAGGCAAGCGACTCACTTTCGATGATGAACATGAAGGCAAGGTCTACCACTCAACAGTCAGCCCTGTACGATCTTCAACAGGTAATATCACCCGCTTGTTGATTATTGCACAAGATATTACCGAACATAAACGGGCTGAGCAGGAGGTAAAAAATGGACGACTATTCAGTCAGTCATTTATTGATGCTCTCCCTGGAACTTTTTTTATGACTGATGCAAATGGACGACTTAGCGTATGGAACTCTTATTTGCGCGATGAAATCATCTGCCAGCCTGACAGCGAGATAGCCGGTATTGATGCTGCAGATCTTATTCATCCTGACGACCGTGCGATTTTCCGGGAAAAAATGGTGAATGTTCTGAGTCAGGGTATTGAAGAACACGCTGAGGTGAGGGTTCTCCTTTGTGGTGGAGCTGAATTTCGGTGGTTTTTATTAAAGGGTAAAAGGATAATCATCGACAACAATCCCTCGGTGATTGGAATTGGCATTGACATCAACGATCATAAACAAGCGGCAAACGCACTGGAACTCAGCGAAAAGAAGTTTCGTTCGTTTACAGAGCAACTTGACGGCCAGGTTTTCATGTGTGATACCAAGGGAATCTTGACCTATGTATCGCCAGCCTCTGAAAAAATTTCCGGATTTCTGCCTCATGAGATGATTGGCCATCAATTCACAGAGTTTCTTGCGGAAGATGAAGTTTCAAAGGCTTTGGAAGGTTTCTTCGATACGATATCGAGTACTTCGCCGAAAAAGGTGTTTGAACACCGGATGAGCAAAAAAAACGGTTCTCTCTTTTGGGGGGAAGTGCATGTTCAGAAATATCAGGGCAATGGAACTTCCGGCATTATTGGCCTGCTTTTTGACATTACCAAGCGCAAAAAACACGAATCTTTTACGCCATTCCGTCTGCGCATTCTCCAGATGGCAGAGTCCCATTCTGTGGAGGAACTTCTTCGAGCCACACTCGACAAAGCTGAACAGCTTACGGGTAGCAGTATCGGGTTCTGCCACTTTATTGAAGAGGATCTCAGCATACCCTCTCTGCAGGTTGCGTCATCGAATATTCAGAAAACGGTGCACGGGGTAGAAAGTGACGTGCCACACCCTTCACTAAAGAATGCTTTGTTCTGGGCTGATGCCATACAGAAGCAGCATGCTGTGATAACCAACGATTTCGGCACCCGTGAGCATCCGACAGAGGGCTGGCCAACCGGTCATCCCGAAATCACGCGCACCCTGGTTGTTCCCATACTTCAGGGCGAGAAGGTTATGGCAATTCTTGGGGTTGGAAACAAACCAAACGCTTACGATGATGAAGATGTCAAATTATTGCGCATCATTGCCGATATTGCATGGGATATTGTAGCCCGTAAACGTGCCGAGCTTTACGTTGAGGAGATGCAGACAACACTGACCCAGTTACAGAAAATGAATCTCGTTGGACAGCTCGCCGGAGGCATAGCCCACGACTTCAATAATATGCTTGGAGTAATCCTCGGCAACATCGAAATGGCCATGGATCAAAAGCATACTCTTGACGAACCCTTGCAATACAACCTCCAGAATATTCTTGCAGCAGCCACCCGATCTGCCGCCCTTACCCGTCAGCTTGTCACTTTTGCCCGAAAACAGACCGTGATGCCAATACTTGTCGAGCTAAATGTTCTGGTAGAAAAAATGCTCGCTATTCTAAAACAATTGATTGGTGAAAATATCACTATTATCTGGATACCAGACAATGATCGTGCTTTGGTAAAAGCGGATCCATCACAACTCGACCAGATTCTCGTCAACCTTTGCATCAATGCCCGCGATGCAATAGCCGGTATCGGCACCATCACCATCAAAATCGGCAAACTCTGCAAGTACAAAATTCTTCACACCCCCCACAACCCTTGCAAGGTACCCGGTGACTATGTAACGCTTTCCGTCACCGATAACGGCTGCGGGATTAAAAAAGAGCATTTCCCCCATATTTTTGAACCATTTTTCACCACAAAGAAGCCGGGAAAAGGTACCGGTCTGGGGCTTTCGATGATCTATGGTATTGTCAAACAGAACAATGGTTGTATAGAATGTAACAGTGATTATGGGAAGGGAACCAACTTCAAAATTCACCTGCCCCGGTACAAGGGAGGGTATACCGACCCTGACGAAAGTGAACAACCCGCACCAGCCATCCATCAAGGCAAAGAGACGATACTTCTTGTCGAAGATGAACCCGACATCCAGCGCCTCTGCAAGTTTGAGCTCGAACAAGCCGGATATACGGTACTCTCGGCTACCACACCAAACAAAGCAATACTGCTTGCTGAACAGTACAAAGGGAACATTACACTGCTCCTCACCGATGTTGTCATGTCTGAACTCAATGGATGTGATTTGGCAGAAAAGCTTCAATTAGTCAATCCACAGCTTAAAGTCCTCTTTATGTCCGGTTATTCAAGCGATGTTATTGCTCATGACAACCTGCTTGACGAAGGGGTTAATTTTATCCAGAAGCCATTCTCCCTTAAATCACTCTCAATGATGGTACAGAATGTGCTTAATCCAAATAAATAACGCACTGCTTTACGACAGCAGTTTAACCAAAGCGGCCGGGTGCAGGGAAAGTCCCATAAGGCCTGCAATACCCATTAATAATCCAAAACCGGCAAAAAGCCAGGCAAGTACAAGAAGTTTTCGCTTTCCGGTAAGAGCCGTAATTGCAAGCATGGCAAGAGTAATGGAAAAGGTTGCATCTGAAAGGTCGAACTGATCATCCCGAAAGTTAAGATCGTCATATTGCTTTTCAAATCCCTTGGCCTTCATGCTCAAAGCATCTTCCTCTGCATGATAACGAGCAATGTCTTGCTGATAATTTCGCTCCTGGAGTGACAGTTCAGTACTAACGCTCCCTTGAGCCAGTACTTGCAGAGCCTTTACCTGGTTCAGTCCCAGTTCAGCCAGATGATGCTTGATCTTTTTTGACTGGTATTCGTTCCAGGTGTCAACAGCGTCAGACTTGCTCTGGAGCATGGCCTGGACAATATTATCATCCTTTACCTTTGTAATGGCCATAAAAACTGAAATAAGAGAGAGGCTTATGGCCACCCAGTTATTGAGGCGATTCTTGGCCACAGATACATCGAGCCTATCCTGAAGATCACTCATCTCATTCATAGTCACTCTCTTCGTTTTTCATGTCCAGTTTATTGTTCAGTTAATTCCCATAAACCGAAAGTGCAAATAATAATAACAACATCAGAAGTTTTTTAAAAGAAAATCAAGGGAGGGACGTACTAATGAATAGGAAGGGGAACAAGCTACTTCTGCTTTTTTAAACTTTTACAAATAAAAAAAATGAAAAGAAATCTTATTTCAGGTATTATTGTCTCACTTGCCATGACCGGAGTGTTTGGCGGTGTCTCTTTTGCTGAAAATGCAAAAGGTCCAGATCATAAAGTTGGTACAGAAGCAAAAGCACACGAATCCAGGCCAGCCGAAGAAAGAAAGTCTGCAGATCATGAGAAGATTGGTGCAAGGCATGGAAGAGGACATGGCCACAAGGTCGTGGTGCATAAACACCACCACAAGGTAGTAAGAAGACATCATCATCACCACTAATCGTTAGACTGCTTGAGTCAAAACGTCTATACTTGAATGGTTTACAGTGATTATTTTTATCGCAGGAGAGGGCTGGAAGGCTCTCTCTTCGTGTTTACGGCATTCAAGTTCTCACAAGGGTAGCTCATTTTCATGAGTTTGCTCCAGCCCAAACGCTCTTATCTCCCATTATCACCCTTTTTTTATTTTTGAAAGCCGCATCATCAGGTTGATATTGTCATGAAAGAGAAGGGGCACAATCATGATTAAACAGAACATCATGGCGGACTGGAGCTTCAAAAAAATCCACTCAAGAATCAGCGACCGAAACCGGGCACCCCGCCGCTGGTGGTATTCTGTGCCACCCCAAGGGGAACGCCACAGGGATGCGGTCAGGCAAAACTGCATGAGAGCTACGCAAAAACGATCAATAAAACGATGTTTGCGCTGCTTGGTGTCGGGCTCTACTGTTTGCTCAAGGTCTTTGGCGAATCCGACAAATCGCTTCTTGTTGCCAATGCAACCATTCAAACCCCGGTAGTTGGCACCTCCATCTCATTTCAGAGCTTTCTCTGTGTAGCCCCGTTTCTCCTTGTTATTCTGACCGCCTATCTTCACATCGTTTACGGACACTGGTTACGGCTCGAAAGAGAGCGTCAGCATCTTAACGAGCAACCAGAAAATACCGGTGACCCCACCATCGAGAGCATTCCCGCTCTCTTCAGCTTCAAAGAGCGTCTCCCACGCCTCTTCACCAATCTCGTTTTTTACTGGTTCGTGCCACTGACCTTGTGGTTCATGGCCCGCAAGGCTTTTGCCCTCAGGGAGTTCATTCTTCCCTTTTCTTTTGGAGCCTCCATCGTCACCCTCGCCCTGCTTTTTTTGCAGATCAATCGTTGTCCCGATTCAAAACTACAATCAGAATTCACTTCAAAACGGTGGTTCTGGAACTTGTTTCGATGGAGAGCAATGAACCTTTTTTCAAAGCGGGGGTTCTGGAATGTACCCCGCTGGGCAGCTTTCGGACTGCTTGCCGTGTTCACGCTCAATCTTCCCTCTCTTTCCGAATCATTTCGCCGTCCACTCGATCTTCAGCGGGAGGATCTTCACGGTGCCTGGCTTCAAGAGCTCGATATGGCTGGCGCTGACATGAATAACGCCAATCTGCAGGGGGCGAACCTTGGTGGAGCAAATCTTCAGGGCGCAGACCTTCAAAATGCCAACCTTCAGGGAACTCATCTCAAGGGGGCTCATTTGCAAAAAGCACATCTCAACGGTACCAATCTTCAGGGAGCAAATCTTGGCGGAGCTGATTTTGAAGAAGCTGACCTTTTTTCTGCCAATTTCAGGGAGGTAAAAGAGATGGAGCTGTATCGAATCAAAACAGCGGTGAATTGGAATCGTGCATTTTATGAAAGTGAGATGCTTAAGTTTCTTAAACTTTCTCCTACTCACAATGATGACCTTGCACGTATTGGCACATACTCTGGCGGAGGAAAAATTGCCTATATTTTTCAGCCGGGCGACAAGGGTTACGATAACGGGGAACAGCATGGCCTGATTGCCGCCGAATCAGATATAAAAACCACATACACTAATGCTTGGGACAAAGATTCCGTTACTGGATACTATCGCTGGAGTACTGGCCAAACCGACAAGGAGAACAAGAGTGATTACGCCTGGCAGGAGTTGTTAAACACCAGTAAACTGATAGGTGAAGGCAAAGCCAATACCGAAAACATATTGGCAAAATACCCTGCTGCAATTTTTCCCAACAGCGCTGCCGCAGTGGCGAGGGCATATCGTGGAGGAGGCTATGATAATTGGTATTTGCCAAGCAAGGAAGAGTTGAATCAGCTCTATCTCAACCGTAGTGCTGTTGGCGGTTTTGCTTCCGGCGTCTACTGGAGTTCTACGGAGTACGTTGCTAACCTTGCATGGAGCCAGTTTTTCGACGATGGGTACCAGAGCGGCGACTACAAGGGCGGCGAGTGTCGGGTGCGGCCTGTCCGGGCTTTTTAACCATTTATCCATTTAACAATTAACCTCTGGGGGTACAGGGGGCTTTTGCCCCCTGTTAAATTTTTTTTTAGTTGTGCAGATAATGTTTTGGAAGTGGAAAATCCGATAAAACCAGGTGCGCAATTCACATGGTTGAGAAGATGAGACTCAGAAATCATTAACTGTCACCGAAATGAACAAACTGAAAAATATTCATGCGGGAGAGTTCTTGATGAAAGAGTTTTTCACCGCAGTGCAAGCCGGGGGAACTATGGCCTGTTACTGATGGGTGTGGCTCTTATTTAGCCTGACAGAGGGGAATGGGTAATGTGCTTGTAAAAAACGTTGTCATTTTTTTATTCATGAATTTTTCGTGAATTCGACATTCGTTGTGCTTTTGTGCCAGAAGAGTTGATTGGTCATACAATGCAGAACTTTTTTTCAGAGCATCGGTGTGCTTTTGTAAGATTGAGCTGTTGATAAGCTCCGTTCTTCTATAATTTGCTGCCAGAGATCGCGGATATGAGAATTTATGTAGATACATCAGTTTTTGGCGGGGCGTTTGATGCAAAGTTTTCAGAGCCGACCAGACAATTTTTTTTTGAAATAGATGCCGGGCGCTTTACCCTTGTCACTTCAGCCATTGTTGAAGCGGAGATAGAACCTGCACCTCAGTCAATCAGGGAGTTTTTCGCTCGCTACGAAGCCATTGCAGAGATTGTTACAATTACCCGTGAAATGTATTCATTGCGGCAACAGTACATCAACTCAGGTGTGGTTACTCCAAAATCCGCCGGAAGATGCTTTGCATGTCGCAATTGCCACGGTTACGCAGTGCAACCTTATCGTAAGCTGGAATTTCAGGCACATTGTCCATTTTGACAAGATTCCCAAGTATAACGCGGTCAATACCCTTAACGGCTGTGGCCAGATTGGTATTTATTCCCCATTGGAGGTTATTAAATTATGGAAGTGATGATTCGTGAACCGGAATGTGTCATATTGAAGCGGCGTGGTGCTGATCATGTGGAAAAATTACTCGTAAACATGACGCAACAAGAGCAGTTGGAGTTTTGGCAGAAACGTACACAAGCCATGGTCGTTCGCCAGGAAAAAAAACGACAGGAGAAAACTGTTTCGTCGCAAAACAAAGAACAGGTTTGAGCCTTGCCAGGTCAATATCGCTCTCTCTGAAAAGGAGAATATGCTCTGAAATTTGTTAACCAAGCTCCTGTCAACAGATGTGCTGTTGGCGGTTTTGCTTTCGGTGTCTACTGGAGTTCTACGGAGGTCAATGCGCAAAACGCATGGAAGCTGGGTTTCGAAAATGGGGCCCAGAGTATCATCAACAAGGGCGATGAGTGATGGCGGGTATGTCCGGGCTTTTTAACACAAGCCAGACGCCCGTGCAGGCCGGGAAACAATGGCCTGCACGGATGACTGAAAGGGCGGCTCTTATTTTGCGGAGTGCACTTCGCTGTAGGTTTTCAGCCCAAGTCCATAGAGATGGATGAAGCCAGCTGCGGCCTTGTGGTTGAAGGTGTCGGCTTCGGTGTAGGTGGCAAGCTCCTCGTTGTAGAGCGAGTACGGGGAGTTGCGGCCAAGCAGGGTGACGCCACCCTTGTAAAGCTTCAGGCGGACAAGACCGGTTACCGGGTTCTGTGTTTCATCCACAAAAGCATCAAGCGCTTTTCTCATTGGCGAGAACCAGAGTCCATTATAGATGATATTTGCGTAGTCCTGGCTGATGTTCTTTTTGTACTGGAAAACGGTTTTTTCAAGCGTGAGGCGTTCCAGTTCGCGATGTGCGAAGTGCAGGATGGTTGCTGCCGGGGCCTCATAGATTTCACGCGATTTGATTCCGACAACGCGGTTCTCAATCATGTCGAGGCGTCCGACTCCATTGGCTGCACCAATTTCGTTCAGGCGGATGATGAGGTCAAGTCCGCTCATCTTTTTGCCGTCAAGAGAGACAGGAATCCCTTTTTCGAACTCGATCTCAACAACTGCCGGAGTATTGGGCGCATTTTCCGGTGACGTGGTGATCTGGTAGGCATCTTCGGGAGGTGCAACCATCGGATCTTCAAGCACACCGCACTCAATGCTGATACCCCAGATGTTTTCGTCAATGGAGTAGGGATTTTTCTTGGTAGCAGAGACCGGAATGTTGTGCTCGAGGGCGTAGGCAATTTCAGCCTCCCTTGAGGTGAACTCCCATTCACGCAGGGGAGCAAGTACCTTGAGGTGGGGGGCAAGTGAGGCAAAGGTCACTTCAAAGCGTACCTGGTCGTTCCCTTTTCCGGTGCAGCCGTGTGCGAGCATGGTGCAGCCTTCAGCAAGGGCGGCATCGACAATCGCTTTTGCAAGCAGGGGGCGTCCAAGTGCGGTTGCAAGCGGATAGACATCCTCATAGAGGGCTCCGGCCTTGAGTGCACGCCAGATGTACTCTTCAACAAACTCCTTGCGCAAATCAACAAACTGGAATTTCGAGGCTCCTGTGGCGATTGCTTTTGATTCAAGGTTTTCAATCTCTTTCTGCTGGCCCAGATTGCCCGTAACAGCAACAATTTCGGCATCATATTTGTCTTTCAGCCACTTGATCATGATGGAGGTATCGAGTCCACCGGAATAGGCTATTGCAATTTTTTCCTTGCTCATGGGATATCGTGAATTATCAGTTTTTGGAAAGATTTTTATGAATATATGATTTCAATGCTGAAATGTTCAGCACTGATGAGGGAATAACAAGAACCGTATCATCTCCGGCAATCGTGCCAAGGATGAGCGGACTTTTAAGCTGATCAAGCCAGGAACCGACCCCATGAGCCCTGCCCGGAAGGGTCATGATGATGATGGTGGTTTCATTGGCGTTGATTGCCAGTACCTCAATACCGACCAGCCCCTTGATAATCTTGTCGGCATCATCATCAGGCAAGAGCATTTTGAAGTTTCCGTTTGTTCGGGAGCGGATAATACCGAGTTCGGCGCAGTCACGTGAAAGGGTGGCCTGGGCAACCCTCATACCGGAATCCCGGAGCAGTTGCAAAAGGTCATGCTGATTGTTAACATTTTTTTGTTGAAGAATTTCCCTGATCTTCAGTTGTCGTGCATGTTTGTTCATTGTCGCATCATCCTTCAGTGCCTGATTTTTCTGGCGGCATTCAGGAGTCGGTGTGTCAGATGGAATTTTCTGTACTCTTCATGGTTCAAAAGCTTGACCAGAAGAGCCTTCTGGACATGGAGGCGGTTTTCAGCCTGATCAAGAATGATGGATTGCGGCCCATCCATAACCTCCGCGCTTATCTCCTGACCACGGTGTGCCGGCATACAGTGCATAACGACTGCACCGGGTTTTGCCTCTGCAAGCAAGGTTCGGTTGATCTGAAAGGGGGAGAAGATTCGGAGACGCTCATCTCTCTCGGTCTCCTGCCCCATACTGGTCCAGACATCAGTATAGAGCACATCCGCGCTGGCGGCAGCCTCTTTTGGATCATGCAGAATCTCGATACGGCTGATCCCTTTCTGGCGTGCGGCTTTGAGCACTCCCTCGTTTGGCATGTACCCTTCCGGGCATGCAAGCACAAAGTGAAAGGGAAGCATTCCTGCCAACTCTATCCATGAATTGGCGACATTATTGCCGTCACCGACAAAGACAACCTTGATTCCCTCATGCCACATCGACTTTTCGTAGAGCGTAAAGGCATCAGCCAATATCTGGCAGGGGTGCGAAAGATCGGTCAATGCATTGATGACCGGAATTGAGGCGTTCTCGGCAAGTCCTTCGATAGTGGCATGTTCATGTAAACGTGCAACGATGGCATCATTGTAGCGGGAGAGAAGCTGTGCGACATCCTGCACCGATTCACGTGAACCAAGACCAATTGCCTGACCATCAAGATTGATGGCATACCCTCCAAGTTCATGTATGCCAAGTTCAAAAGAGACCCTTGTTCTCAGTGAAGGTTTGCTGAAAATCATGGCCACTGTTTTATCGCGAAGTGGCAAAAAACCGGATGCGGAAGGGCTTTCAGCCCTCTTTTTTTTAATGAAGAGGGAGTAATCGAACAACTCAATAATCTTGCCGCCATCAAGCGGTGAAAAACCAAGAAAATCACGTTTGGCAGGTACTTTCCTTATTTGAACATCTTCCATTCCGTTAGCTGTTTAGTGATTGATCACTGTCCTGCTCTGCAATAAACTGGGTTCCAACCCCTTCGTGTGTAAATATTTCAAGCAGGAGCGAATGTGTTGATTTTCCGTCAATAAGATGAATTTTTCCGACTCCACTGTCAAGCGTTTTAAACGCCGAGAGAACTTTCGGAATCATGCCGCCAGAAATGATTCCCTGTTCGATAAAGTCAGCGGCTTCAGTTTTGCAGATGGTTTTGAGGATTCTTTCGCCCACATGAATACCTTCGACATCACTGACATAGATGAGCTTTTCAGCTTTCAGGGCAATCGCGATACTGCTTGCTGCATCATCAGCATTGATATTGTAAACATTTCCCTTGTCGTCGAAACCGATCGGAGCGATGACAGGAATCAGTCCTGCACGGCAAAGCAAATCGATATAGACGGTGTTAATCTGCTCTACCTCACCCACTAATCCAAGCGTTTCAGCATTCTGATGAGGAACTGCCTTTATGGTGTCGGCATCAAGGCCGGTTACTCCCACAGCCTTGCCGCCATGCTCACTGATCAACTGGACAATATCCTGGTTGACCTTGCCGGCAAGGGTCATCTGTATGACCGAGATCATCTCTTTGTCAGTTACTCTTCGTCCATGCAGAAATCGTGAAGAGATTCCAAGTTTTTCAGCCGTTTTGGTTATGGCATCGCCTCCACCATGTACAAGTACAATCTTGATGCCAACTTTACGCAGAAGGGTAACATTCTGGGCAAAACTGTTTTTAAGGCAGGAATCCTTCATGGCAGCACCGCCATATTTGATAACAAAGGTCTTGCCTTCAAACTTGCGGATATAAGGTAACGCCTCAATAAGTACAGGGCCGATAGCAGCATGGGCTGCCTTTCTTTCCGGATTCAATTCATTGCACGGTAACGTGTCCATTATGGAAATATTGCTCTTGATGGTTAAGGGATGTATCAGCTTCTGTAGCTTCCATTTATATCGACATACTCCTTGCTCAAGTCGCAGCTCCACACGGTTGCTTGTCCAGGGCCGTTGCCCAGAATGAGCGTGATGGTGTAGGAATCTTTTGCCATGATCTCCAATGCCTCTGTTTCAGAGTAATCAGCGACAAAACCAGGCTTTAGAATACAGAGATCGTTAAAATAGAGTTCAAGATCCTCCTGGTTGAACAATGCTCCGGAGCGACCAGCAGCAGCAACAACTCTTCCCCAGTTGGCATCCTCTCCGTGAATGGCTGTTTTGACAAGACTCGACTGCGCTATGGTTCTGGCTGCAAGCTCGGCATCGCGATCATCAGCAGCCCCTTCGACGGTGATTGCGACCAGTTTTGTTGCCCCCTCTCCATCAATGACAATAAGCTTGGCAAGAAAAGCCATCAGTGCTTCAAGTGCTTCACAAAAAAGAGTAAAATCACCGCTCTCTGCCACAATTTCAGGGCCGATGCCACTGGCCAGAATGGAGACCATATCATTCGTACTTGTATCACCGTCAACGGTAATGGCGTTAAAACTTTTGCAGTTTGCAAGCTTCAGCGCTTTCTGGAGGAGGGCCGGAGCTATGGACGCATCTGTCGCAAGAATGGCCAGCATGGTCGCCATGTTCGGGCAAATCATGCCTGAGCCTTTGGCTATACCACTCAAACGAACAGTACCACTCGACAACTGAAGTTCGAGAGTAAAAAATTTGGGGAAGGTATCGGTGGTCATGATTGCCTGGGCCACCTCAATGCCTGATTCATGCTGCAAGCTGGAGGGGAGAGCGGAAATCCCGCCAAGAACTCTTTCCATGGGCAAGAGCTGTCCGATAACACCGGTTGAAGCAACAAGAACCTCTTCAGGCCTGATGGCAAGTTCCCGTGCAACAGCTTCAGCCATTGCGAGGGCATCATCCATTCCTTTTTCACCGGTGGCCGCATTGGCATTGCCACTGTTGCATATAATAGCCCGCATTGAGGTGGGCGAGCGTTGCAGGTGCTCACGTGAAAGCATTACCGGAGCTGCACAGCAGAGGTTAAGAGTAAAGAGCGCAGCCGCGCTTGAAGGGCGATCCGCCACGAGAAACATCAGATCTTGCCGTTCATACTTGATGGCAGCAGAGACCGCGCCTGCAGAAAAACCTGCAGGCCAGAAGCCATGGGTTCCGTCAGATTCCGCCAGCATAGGGGTGACTGATGCCGGCCAGGGAGTTACAGCAGAAAGCTCACGGATAACTTTAAGCCCTTTATGGAATTTCTCCAATGCAGTGCAGGCCTGATTAATGGTTAAATAAATTAAAACGACAATCCGGTTGTTTCACCCAGATCGAGCATAAGGTTCATATTCTGAACTGCCTGCCCGGCAGCGCCCTTCAGAAGATTATCGATCGCGGTGACGATTACCAGCGAACCAGTAGCGGTGGCATGAGCGATGTGAATATCACAAAAATTGGTATGGGCAACATGTCTGACTTCGGTCATGGCGTCGCGAACCCTGACAAATGGAGTCCTTTTTTTTGGATAAAAGCGATGGTAGAGCACCTTGATTCGCTCAACGTCAAGAGAGCTTTCCAATTGAACATTAAGAATACTGTAAATACCCCTCACCAAAGAACCAATCATCGGTGTAAAGGTAAAATCAAATGACGGATTGGAAGCGGAGGTACCGAGAGCCTGCATGATTTCAGGAATATGCTGATGAACACCAACTTTGTAAGCCCTGACATTTTCGCTCATCTCCGAAAACGACAACTCGGTCTTGCTGCTTCGTCCCGCTCCTGAAATACCGGACGTGGAAGTACAGTTGATTGCACGAACCTTGATTCCACCCTCATTGGAAGAAAAAAGCGGCGCAACACCAAGAATGATGCTCGTAGCAAAACAGCCGGGATTACTGATCGCCTTTGCCTTGATGATTTCGTCGCGGAACAATTCTGCCATGCCGTAGGTCATCACAGAGTCAGAAGATTTGGTCTGTTTGTAGAACTGCTCATGCTCAATCACACTTTTCAGCCTGAAGTCGCCTGAAAGATCGATAACAGTTTTGCCTGCCTCTACAAGAGGGGGAACAAGTTGCAGAGCCTCACCATGGGGTAACGCAAGAAAATAAACATCACTCTCAGTCTCTCCGCTGTAAGGCTTGTAAAGCTTGTCGCAGGAAAGGAGAGGATAAAGTTCCGAAACACGTTTACCTGCCTGGGAAAAAGCATACAACTCCTGCAGCTCGACATTCGGATGAAGCAGCAGCAGTCTCGTCAGCTCAGCTCCGGAATAACCGGAAGCTCCGATTATTGATACTGAATACTTTGTCGAACTCTCTGGTACAAGTGCCGCCATTTATGTAATATGCTCGTAATAAGCGTTTTTAATAAAAAAAGATATGTTTTCGCAATCAGATGTTCCGGAAGGCCGAAATATTAACCTTTTTTACGTGATTTTCAAGAACACGAAATGTTTTTTTTCATCTTGGTAACATGCAGACGGTTTTTTATGGCAACATCTTTTTTCTCCTTATCTTAGCGATTGAACTTGGAGAGAGCGCCGTCAAAAGGGTAAAAAGAAAAGAGTGTGATGACCATGAAAAGAAAAGCCACTCATAGAGACCTCTGTAAGGTCATAAGCTCTCTGTTGTTTCTTTGGCCTGCGTTTTTATTGCTGAACTGCACTCAGCAGCCAGCCAGCGAAACCGCCAAAAGCGGAAGCATGACCCTTGCGGTTGATCGTCAGCTTGAGGAGATTGCCGGAAGTCAGACAGAGATGTTCAGCCGATATTATCCAGATGCGAAGATAATTCTGCGACCTGACGCGTCCAGAAAAAGCCTGAAAAATCTTCTTGATGGCAAGGTAAATGCAGCATTGATCAGCGGTGAACCTGAAGCTGCAGAAGACTCGCTTTTTTCAAAACTGAAACGGACGATTCGTCGTGAACCAGTTGCCCGCGATGCCATTGTCTGCATTGTCAATAACAATAATTCAGCCATCAAACTCTCAATCGAAGAGCTTGTTACCATTTTTTCAGAACAGGGAAAGGGGGGAGTGACCCCTCTGGTCATCGCTGATGATTTTCGACTTCTCTCTGTTTTTGCAGCACAAACGGGGAAAAAAAGAGGGGATTTGCACCCTTGGGCATGCAACAGCGAGGCTGAACTGATCGAAAGAGTTTCTGTCGACAACAGGGCTGTCGGCCTGCTTTTCCGCTCCTCGCTCGACAGAGGACTCACTATTGCACTTAAAGAGGGAAAAAGAGATAAAAACATCAGGATAGTTCCTCTCACAATAGAGGGGGACCGTACGGCGGCATATCTGCCAACCCAGCAAAATATCTTTGAAGGACGATACCCCCTTATTACAACTGTTTACTATGTATATTGTCCCGGCGACGGGCTTGCTATAGGGTTTGGTTCGTGGCTCGGCAGTAGTTCAGGGCAAAAAGCATTCGAAAGAAGCACGATTGCCCCTTTCAGGCTTGTTGAACGAACAATTATTCTGAAATAACTGTATAATGATCGCTTGGCCTACCATTAAAAAAATCTCACCGTTACAAGCCATTGTCTTTACCGGAACAATCAGTTTACTCATTGTTATAGCCGGTACAGCAGGCTTTTTTTTGACACAGCACAACCTTCTTGTGGCGGTTGAAAAAAAACAGGCTTGCTACCTTGACCTGGTTGATTTCAGAGGCAAACTCATTGAGTTCGAAATGTCGAGGAATCCTGAACAATCCCTGAATGTTGCAGCGGAAGAGTTGGCAATAAAAAACGAGCAACATTCCGAAGTACTGCTCTTCGTGTACGAAAAACTTCTCAATGAGATGCATGAGGCTGGATTTCAACCTTTTGCATCAATGAACCTCACAAGAGAGAGTTGGCCAACACTGCTGGCCGGAGAAAATCTTGAACTCTTGAGACTTGACCTGGAAAAGAGCATTGAAAAGGCCAAAATAGAATCAAAAGATGCCTCAGTCAAACTTGTTGTCATCAACGAATTTTTTCTGTTATTTATTCTTGCCGTACTGTTGACATTGAGCATCACTGCAGGATGGATGCTTCACAACAATTACCGCCAGACACTCATTCCTCTTTCCCAGCTTGCCGGACAGCTAAAACTAATCAACAAAAACATTCCTGAGAGTATTCGCGATACCGCCGAAGAGATGAAAAAAGAGTTGACTGATACAGAGTACTCCAGCGACATCACCCAGGTTACCCGCTCAATCATGAGTTTTTGCGGTGATATTGAAGCCAAAAACAAAAAGCTTAATGAACTTCATATTCGAGACGAAAAGACAAATCTCTATAACTACCGCCATTTCAAGGAGCATTTGATTATAGAGGTTGAACGCTCGAAGCGACTTGGTGAACAGGTCTCCCTTGCCATGATCGATATTGATTACTTTAAACGCTACAATGATACCAATGGTCATATGGCAGGTGACCGGGCCCTTAAAGCGCTCGCCGATATCATCAGCATGCAATGCAGGGCATACGATGTTCCTTCACGCTTTGGTGGTGAAGAGTTTGCTGTGCTGTTTCCAAAAACAGATACCGATACAGCATACGAAATAGCTAAACGCCTGCGCAAGATTATCAGCGACAAATCTTTCCCGCATGAAGAGCATCAGGCAGCCGGAAAGCTCACGGTCAGTATCGGCATTGCTACGTTCCCCGCTGATGCTGCTGACTGGCATAACCTGGTCAACAATGCCGACAGGGCACTCTACAAGGCAAAATCTACCGGAAGGAACAACGTGGTAACCTTTCTCTCCATGAACAGTCAAAACAGTAAAACGGGATGAAACCCGAGTTCTACATTGCAAGGCGCTTTGCATTCAAACAGCGTTCGGCAACGAAACCAACCTTTATCGTTATGGTTGCCGTTATCGGTATCGCCGTCGGAACAGCCGCCCTTATTCTGACACTCTCGATTGTGAACGGATTTGCCGGCAGTGTGGAAAACAAGTTGATCAGCTTCAGCGCCCATATGCAGATCCGCCATCCCGACGAGCAGTTTTTTCAGGAACGCCGCATCGATCTTACACGGATTGCCGATAACCCGAACATTGCAAACGCCTCACCCTTTCTGGAAAAAAGTTTTGTGCTTCGAAGCCGCAGTGCTAAAGGCGATGATAAAATCTGGCACAGCAAACCCGTTGTCGTCAGGGGAGTCAGCTATAAGGAAAAGAGAGGCTTTCTGAAACAATTTCTTCGGGCAGGAAGCCTTGAAGGGAAAGATAATGTTACCGGTATAGCACTCTACGCCGGTCAGACGCTGGCCGAAAATCTTGATCTCAGAGTAGGGAAAAAGGTGATGCTCGTCGGCCTTGGAAGCAAGGCGTCGGGCGCCAAACTTATTGCAGGCAACAAAAACATTGTCGACATGCTCTCCTCCCTTGATCTGGAGGTTGGAGAGATTCGCGGCATCTACGATACAGGGCTTCAGGAGGGATTTGATGATTTTGTTGTCATCGCCGACCTGAAACAGCTTCAGCAGCGATTCAATCCCATGATGATCAGCGGCTACGATGCCAACGTGCACAACCTCAACCAACTGCAAAACACCGTCAAAGAGGTGGTTAATGTTCTTGGATTTCCCTTTTATGGCTATACGGTGTTTCAGCGCTATGCCAATCTCTTTGAATGGCTCAAGCTTCAGAAAAACATTACGCCACTGTTGATTGTCACCATCACCATCGTAGCTGTTTTCAACATTATCTCAACGCTGTTGGTGCTGATTATTGAAAAAACCCGTGAAATAGGCATGCTCAGCGCACTCGGACTTGAACCCGGTAAAATCAGCATTGTTTTCATGGCACAAGCCTTCCTGATCTCACTTGCCGGAGTGGTCACCGGCAACATTCTTGCCCTTTCGCTCTCGCTCTTCGAGTTGCGCTTTCATCTCATCACCCTGCCCGAAAAAAGCTATTTCATCAAATATGTTCCACTGTTGATCAATCCGATGGACTATGCTCTTGTCTCCATCTCAGTGATGGCTCTCACCCTGCTCTTTGCATTTATTCCGGCACGGATTGCTGCCTCGCTGAAACCCGGAACTGCATTGGGCGCCTAACCATCAATATTACGTTCAGTGGTATGAAAACAGGTTTATGGATTGCCAAACGGTTCAGTTTTGCCCGAAAACGGTTCAGGGTAATCAACATCATCTCAGCAATCAGTCTTGCCGGAATCGTTCTTGGCGTCAGCACGCTGCTTGTGGTCATGAGCGTTTTGAACGGATTCCAGAAACTTGCACGGGATCTTTTCATCACCATCGACAGCCCCGTTCAGTTTATTCCTCTTGACGGAAAAACCATGAAGGTATCCGACAACATCCTGCAATCAATAAGAGCAATCGAAGGCGTCGGATCTGCAGAGCCGTTTGCCGAAGGAGAGGCCATTCTGGCCACCAGAGAGAAAAGCGAACTGATCATTGTAAAAGGAGTCAGCGAAGCGGCTCAGCGCAGGTTAATGCGTCAGACCCACGCAACACGCCCCTTTTTCACGCCCGAAACCATAGCCGTCGGAGAACTTCTGGCTTTGAGGACAAACCTCTACCCCTTCAGAGAGGTCAAGATTTTCAGCCCGGAACTGATCTCTCTTGGCCTTGAATCGCTGTCGGAACCCTACCTCATTCCAATGCTCGGCATTCCCGAAACCACCGTCTCATCACTTTTTTCCCTCCAGAAAATATTTGATGACCGCTATGTTCTCACCTCTGCTCTCTTCGCCCAAAAAATCCTGCTCATGGGCAGGGGAGAGTATTCAGGTATTGATATCAGGGGAAAAGAGGACGGCTCGGGTGATACCTTCAGCGAAAACCTCAGGAAATGGCTGGCTCGTAGCCCCCTGAAAACAAGCTTCCGGGTGCGCACCCTCGATGAAAAATACAGCAACATTTTCGCTGTTATGCAGCTCGAAAAATGGGTGAGTTTCAGCGTTCTGATGCTTATTATCCTTGTTGCTGCCCTCAGCTTAACCGGAGCTCTTGCCATGACCGCCATCGACAAACAGCGCGAACTCTTCTATCTCCGCTGCCTTGGAATGGAAAAGCCGCAGTTCATGGCCATTTTCATCATTCAGGGAGGGATAACCGGAATCGCAGGAACTGCCGCAGGAACAATCATTGCATGGAGCATCTGCAAACTCCAGGAACTCAACGGCTTTGTGCAACTCCCCTCTAAAAGCGCCTTTATCATCCAGGCCTATCCGATAAACATGCAAGCTGGCGATTTTATTACTGTCAGCATCACCGCAATCCTGCTCTGTTTTCTGGTAAGCCTCTATCCCGCACGAAAGGCAGCCCTTATTGCCACAAGCCGCTCGCTTGATCTCAAAACAAACTGAATAGCCTCTCTCGCTCAGGAAACATCCTGAGATCATCTCCGAGCTTGAGTCAGGTGCCGAGATCCTTGCTCCACTATGCACCCGCCACAACCATATCCTCAAGCAGGGCCCTTGCCTGAAAAGGTGTTTTGCGAAAAAATTATAAAAAAAGCGTAAGTTCTACGAGCTATTTGTTCCATTGGACGTGCACAAGCAAAAACATAGCGGTGAAAAAAAACATTGATCCTGCAGATAACAACACTTCTGATTTGTTGCGCAGCGCAGAAAATCGCCTGCAGGAAGAGCTTGAAAACCGATCGAATGCATCTTTCTCATCCAGAGAGGCTATTCTGATATTTCAGGAGCTTTTGCTTCGCTACAGAGAACTTGAAGCACAGAAAAAACAACTTTTTTTTCTCGAGGAAGCAGAGCAAAAAGTGCATGAAGCGCTACGCCGATCTGAATATTCTTGCGCTCGTTAAGAACGTATTACCGCATTCTGGTCAATTGAAATCATGAAGCTGAAATACATTATGGCAAAAGCAGAATTAAGAAGATTTGCAAAGAAAAACTGGATGGGCGGTACGTTCTGGAGGTGATTGATTTATATCAGCAGCCCCATCTCGCTGCCGGGGATCAGATCATTGCCATACCGACTCTCATCAGAGAGCTTCCACCTCCTCTTCGCCGTATTATTGGCGACC
>CAIJPS010000019.1 GCA_903822595.1 uncultured Chlorobiaceae bacterium | reverse complement strand
CCAGTTCCGGCTGTTTTTGCATTCAGCAGCTTATGTTTTGCTGCACAGTTTCCGATCCAACATGCTCAAGGGAACCAGCATGGCTACGGCGACCTTTGACACTATTGGCTTGAAACTCTTGAAAATAGGAGCAAGAATCATTGAGCGAAAAACAAAAATCAGTGTGCATTTGCCCACGGCATACCCGCACCAGTGGATCCTCTCAAAATGTCTGGCGATATTTGAACATTTGCGTCGTCAGCCTTGGCCACCCCCAGCTATGTCGTAAGGCGACAACTGGCAACAGGATGAAGACTCATATATTTTACACCCATGCAGCAAGACTCACTTGCCACACGGGACGGGTACAGGCTCTGTGTAATATCGCCTGCTTTTTCAGACTATTAAGTGCTGTTTTTAGTTGGTTATAAACTCCTGCAAGTGAGTTCATTTGAGATGACGACATTATTTATCTGACCACAGCAATGAGAAGTTCCGTTTTTTACTTCAAATTTCGATTTTTGTGGCTATCATGAATTATTCAGGCTATCACTCGCGTTGACCGACTCGATGGCCACTCCCCTTTTGCACATAATTAAAAAGCCCGTACAGCCCGAACCCGATTGTAGTACGACATATTGTTGAAATACTGAAGACCCGTGCTGAAATACTGTGCCCAGGCGTAATTCCAGCTATTCATCGATGAACTCCAGTAGTAATTGTGATCGACAAAACCGCCGACAACACCCTTTTGAAGATAGAGCAGGTTCAGTTCATCCTTGCTCGGCAAAAACCAGTCGCTATACCCGCCACCGCGATATGCCGCTGCAACTGCGGCTGCGCTATTGGGATAGATTGCTGCTGGATATTTTGCCAATATCTTTCTTGTATTTTCTGCTCCCTGACCAATCGCAGTACTTGTATCATCTATTTTTTTGAACGCATAATCCCTTTTCTTCACAACTTTCCACTGGCCGGTACTCCAGGTATACTCTCCCGCATAGGTATTTCCATTCCAGGCATCACAATAGCTGTCACTTGCATCTGTTGTGGCGGCTATCAGACCATGCTGACCGGTATCATCGACATAAAAAACGATACCTCCGTTATACTTGTCACCGATGGTTACGGCAAAGGATTGTGCTGTAACCGTCACCATACACAGACCTGCAAACAGTACCGTAATCCATATCCAATTAAATGGTTCTTTTGCAGGGAATTTCATAATGATTGTCGCTGTGGTTATTGGAATTGTGATGTGTATTCATCCCTACATTACCCGTTGTAACCGAGGAAGTCTTTATAATACGAAATTTAATAAAACCCGAAACGTCACCGGATTTGTTTTTTGTTGGGCCGCACTGATGGGGAAAAAATTAATCGCAGCTTGAAGTATTAAAACGAACTTCACCGATTATAAAAACGGTATAGTCCTGAGTGTCTCGACAAGCAACTCCCAGAATTTTTGGACGGAGGGAATGTATACCTTTTCATCAGGAGAGTGAGGAAACCGAATGGTCGGACCAAAAGAGATCATCTCCCAATCAGGGTAGGTGCGGCCCATAATCCCGCATTCGAGACCGGCATGAACCGCCCTTGTTTTGGGGATTTCGCTGAATTTTGTGTGATAAATCTCCTGCATGACTTGCAGGATCGACGACGCGTAATCGGGCTTCCAGCCGGGATAGCGCCCATCAAAGAGCGAGTCTGCTCCGGCAAGATCAAAGATGCTTTTGATCATGATTTCAAGATCAACTTTCGCAGAATCAACCAGACTTCTAAGCAAGGTCTCAACGGTAATAACGCCATGGAGGGATTTTACAATAGCAAGGTTATTGGATGTTTCAACCAGGTCAGCCATGTCGCTGCTCATGCGCATCACCCCATTCGGACAGGCATAGAGCGCATTCAGGAACCGAACAAAAACGCCCTCTTCAATAACCGATCCGGGAGTACAATCGGGCGCTGCCTCAATATTCAGGGTTGGCTCAACCGATAACAGCTCCTCTTTTATGGTGCCGATGATAAGGGGGAGGCTGCCAAGGAACGCCTGTGCCATCGAACCCGGAAGAGCAACATGGGCAAACGATTCGCGCGGAATGGCGTTACGGAGGCTTCCCCCGTCAATGGAAGCAAGACGCAATCCGTGATGCAAATGACCATGATAGAGGATACGGTTCATGATCTTGTTGGCATTGCCACGTCCCAGGTGAATATCCAGACCACTGTGACCACCCTTCAGGCCGGTTACCCTGATCATAAAACCCCTCCAGTCACCCGCCAGCGGCTCTTCGCGGTACCTGAAGCTCATCTTCCCGTTACTGGCACCGGCACATCCGATAAAGAGTTCACCCTCATCTTCAGAATCCAGGTTCAAGAGGATATCTCCCTTGAGCAGAGCGGGTTTGAGTCCAAAGGCACCCGTCATGCCGTTCTCCTCATTACTGGTGAAAAGCGCTTCAAGAGGGCCATGCAGCAACTCACTGGATTCAAGCACCGCGAGAATAGCGGCAACGCCCATACCGTTATCGGCACCAAGGGTTGTCCCATTGGCACGCACCCAGTCACCATCCAGAATGGTTTCGATCGGCTCTGTTGCAAAATCGTGGAGCTTGCCAAGGTTCTTTTGCGGCACCATATCAAGATGCCCCTGCAAAATCACCCCTTTCCGATTTTCCATGCCCGGTAGAGCAGGTTTGCGAATAAGGACGTTGCCTGATTCGTCAACAAGAGTCTCCAATCCAAGGTTCTTACCAAAATCAGAGATAAAATCCCTGATTTTTTCCTCTTTTCCGGAGACTCGGGGAATTTGGGTAAGCAGGTAAAAATTATTCCATACCACCCTGGGGGAGAGTTGTGAAATATCGTTGCTCATAGAAACAAGGGGGAATTACGCTTTCGCGTCTGCCACAACCCTCTTGCTTGCGCGTGGTGGCAGAATATTTGCCGTGCACTGGTAAAAAACTGCACAAAAAACCACGCGCAGAATACCACCCCTTCGTCACCATTATGACGGGTCACTGCTGCAAGCAAGAAGTTCCTTTTCCTGAATTATTTCCCTCAGAAAGAGAATCCTGCCTTGATAACAAAACCTCCCATATTTACTGAATCGGTATTTAAAAAACCTGTCTTCACCGGAATATATTCGTAACCAGCCGAGATTCTCAAGGGAGCCTTAAATTGATAACCCAACATTCCTGCACAACCAACACCGCCAGACTCGAAATCAAACCAATCGCTGCCAGGAATATTATAATTCAGCTCGGCCTCGATAAAAGGAGATGGTGAATCAGGCTGAAATTGGTAACGTCCTGTAATTTTTGGAAGAAATATCGTATTGGTATAGGTTTCTGAAGAATGGTAGTAGCCGCCGTAATAATCAATCTTAAGCTGGTTCACGAAAAGATCGACACCCGGTGTCAGGCTCAATTGATCATCAAGATTGAAGGTAATCCCTGCACCCACGCCTACCCATCCACCAACACCTGTAGTGCTGGAATAGTGGCTATCAACAAAATCACGATAGTTAGGGCTGAAAATAAACGCGGTTGTAAAATCAATCGCCGTTTTTTTGTCGGCTGCCATCACCTTTTCTGACGGTGACGCCAGAGATAATAAAACCGCGGCAGCAAGACCGATCACTTTGTTTTTCATAACAGCTCCAGATTTATCAGTTATAAAGTAAACCTCGATGGGAAAATACGAATTTTCTTCATATCGACTGCAAGCGGAAGTGAAAAAATGTTGCTGAACATGCTGCCTGCCACCCAGACACTTCAACCTGACCAACAAGTGACCAAGGGGCAAAACAGGCTGGCTTCAATAGGTCATTTTAAAATGGGCGTGGTGAATAGTAGCGGTATCGTGCGATCCCGAACGGGTAACAGGCTTCACTTTCCCGGATGCAGGATTTTATAGATGGCTGTGGTCAACGATTTGACGTTGAAGGGCTTCTGGATAAAGTTAACCCCACTTTCAAGGACACTGTTGTGGGCAATAACGTCAGCAGTGTAGCCTGACATAAAGAGGGTTTTGAGTTCTGGTCGAGATGCGTGGAGCTTTTTTGAGAGTTCAGATCCATTCATTTCGGGCATGATCACGTCCGTCAACAACAGGTCAATCGTGCCTTTGTAATTTTCCGCACTCGCTATGGCCTCTGCAGATGTTCCGGCATCAAGCACTTTGTAACCGTTGCGCTCAAGGATAAGCTTGCTGAGCTTGAGAATGCCCGGTTCATCTTCCACAAGCAGGACGACCTCATGGCCTTTATGGAGCGGTTGCTCCGCCTTAACATCCTGATCGGCTTCCGGCTGGACTCTGTACAAGGGCAGGTGAACGGTGAAGGTCGTTCCTTTTCCCGGCTCGCTCTGGCATTCGATGGTGCCATTGTTTTGTTTGGCAATCCCGTAAACCATTGAAAGTCCAAGTCCGGTACCTTTTCCATGCTCTTTGGTGGTGAAAAAGGGCTCAAAAATGTGCTGGATATCGTTTTGGTCAATACCACATCCATCATCACGTACAGAAAGTGTCACATAGTCATCAGAGAGACCTCCAGAACTGGATGCTTCACCGGCAATTTTGGGCGTCTGGTGGCTGCAACATTCGATCGTGATTTTGCCGTTACCGGATATGGCATCACGTGCGTTGACACAGAGGTTGACAAGAATCTGGTCGATCTGCGACGGATCGATTTTTAAATGGGAGTTTTTGCAGTCAGGAATCCATACCAGCGTAATATGTTCACCGATGAGGCGCCGCAGCATGGGAAGCATCTCTTCGATTGCTGCGTTCAGCTCAAGAGTTATGGGAATGACAATTTGCCTTCGGGCAAAGGCAAGGAGTTGCCGGGTCAGATCGGCAGAACGGGTTGCCGCGTCGCGGATAGCATCAAGATCGGCATAGGCTGTCTGGGATGGGTCAAACTCTTCAAGGGCCATTTCAGAGTGGCCGAGAATAACGGTGAGCATATTGTTGAAATCATGGGCTATTCCTCCAGCCAGCCGTCCGACCATCTCCATTTTCTGTGACTGCTGAAGCTGAGCTTCAAGTTTGGCTCTCTCCTCTTCGTTCTGGCGGCGTTCCGTGATGTTGGTGCTGGTGCCAATAATTCTGTGGATCTTGCCACTCGCATTGCGAACCGGGTTCAACACGGTATCCCATAACAACTCTTTTTGGCCGAAGCACAACACCTCTTCATACTGAATTGACTTGCCCGCCCGTACACAATCGTCGTAATGATGATTAATCGATGCAGCAAGAGCGGGAGCAAGAAACTGATCGGGTGTTTTTCCGGCAATTTCATCACTCCTGAGACCTGTCAGTTTTTCATGCAGCGGGTTAATGCCTTTAAAACGATAGGTGCCGTCAGGCTGAATATCGACAACAAAGATCGAGTGATTGACTGCTTCATAGATATCGCTGAGAAACTCCTTGCTTTCGAGTATCTCCTGCTCATACCGTTTCCGCTTTGTAATATCACGAATCAGTCCGATCATACCAACAATGTCATTATCCTCGTAATGGCGGAGATGAACTTCACCGTAAAAGAATGAACCATTTTTTTTTCTGAACTGAAACTCACTCACCTGATCGACTGAGCAATCCTGCAGAACGTTTTTGAATATGACAAGAGCTCGCCCAATCTCCTCCTCAGCAAGATATTCGGTAAAAAAATGGCCGATAGCTTCATGCGCTTTATAGCCAAACATTGTTTCCATAACGGATGAGACATAGGTTAACCGTCCCTTGTCGTCGGTAACATAAACCATTTCGACAATTTGTTCTGTAATGGAGCGAAACCTTCTTTCGCTGTTATTCAATGCTTTTTCGATCTGCTTGCGCTCGGTAATATCGTGAACGATGGAATAGAGGAGGGGTTTTTCCGGAAAAAGAATGGGACCACTGAACACTTCGACATAGCGGATTGATCCGTCAGCCAGACGATGGCGAAAAAGGAAATAATTTCTCTTTCGCAGGGATGCCTCTGCCATTTCTGCTCTTACCTCTTCCTCCGACAACACGTTAATCTGGCTGATTTTCATCCGGCACAGTTCAGACAGCTCCCATCCATAGAAGCTGACTGCAGCAGGATTGGCATCAACAATCGAGCCATCTTCCGGATCAACGATCAGCATGACGTTATGCTTGTTCTGGAAGAGGCTTCGGTAACGCGCCCCACTTTGCTTCAGTTGCTTTTCGACCAGTTCGTTTTCCTTACGGATTCTCAACATGGTGATTCCATAAGAGAGGTTTTCAGCCAGTGAGTCAAGCAATTGGATCTCTTCAGTATCAAATGCGTCCGGGTAGGAGGAATAAATAGTTAAAACTCCGAAAACCTTGTTCTCTGCTTTCAAGGGTAAACTCAAAATTGAAGCATAACCACGAGCTATAGCTTCCTCTCTCCATAGCTCTAATCGCTGATCAAACTGCACATTATGTGTACAAGATGGCAGACCTGTACGGATTGCTATTCCTGTTGGTCCTCGTCCACGTTCAACATCTGCCCATGAGAGTCTGAGCGTCTGCAGGTACCCATCATCAAAACCTTCCTGGGCTACCGGGCATACACTTTTTGCTTCGTCATGCTCAACATTACCGACCCACGCCATCCGGTAACCACCGGTTTCGATCACAATGCGGCAGATATTATTCAATAATTCTATCTCATTCGTGACACGAAGGAGAGCCTGATTGCACCTGTTGATTGCCTGAAGTGCGCGGTTCAAGTTGCAGAGTTCTTCCTGCATCCGTTTTTGCTCCATACGATCCTTCATAACCCTTCCCTTTTGCGCATGAGTTCGACAAGCTCGGCTGTTCGTGACGCCTGTTTTTCGACAGCTTCAGCGAGGCGCTCCATCTCGGTGTGTCGTCCGCGCTCGGTTTCGGTATCGAAAAGGATTGGTTTCTGGAACCCTTCAGAGAGCCGGAAAATGTGGCGGCAGAGCTTGATAAGGATAATATAGAAAACCGGAAGCAGATATTCGGCAAAAATGACCGGCATCTCCTGGTAGTGCTGCATGATGCCTTCCCAGTTTCCGCTGAAGAGCAGATCCCATTTCAGGAAAAAATAGAGATAGACTGCGGGGTGAAAAACAAGAAAAAATCGCATGATTTTCGACTGCCGCCGGTTGGTCGGTTCACTTTCATACTTTGAGAGGAGCCAGGGAAAGTGGCCGACGAGCATCGCCGACCTGCGGTCATTGAGATAGCGTGCCCCTTGCAGTGCTGAGTCGATAAAAGAGGAGACCTGGCTCAAGAGCACGGTGGAGAGGATCATGGCCAGGAAGGCATAGCTGATGTCGTCGAACTTGAACGATCCGGCAAGGTAGGGCAAGGTGATGGTTTTCGGTTTGATGACAATAAAGAGCATGGCAATACCTGCAAGCAGGAGGGAAAAGGTGTGGAGCTTGCGGGCGTGGCGAAGGCTTTCGATGACGGCATCGGCGTTGGCTCCCTGCATGGAGTTCCCTGGAGGATCGATTCTCAGCAGGGCTGCGGAGTCGGTAAGGGGGGAATAGAGACCATTGACACCAATATCGCACCCCTGGATGTCGCGATAAATGGTGCAAATATCGATGGTGCTTTTGCTGAAATTAACTCCGGTGAGGTTGCTTCTGCTGAGGTCGGCTCCGCGCAGATCGGCCCCGCTCAGATCCGATTCTGTGAGATTTGCCCCTGCAAGATTGGCTTTTGCGAGGTTTGCCCCGCCAAGCTCCGCGTCGGCAAGGTTTGCGCCCCGCAGATCAAGTGATGCGAGGGAGGCATCATGCAAATCAGGTCGGATAGGCGCATGCTCCTGGCGCCAGAGGTTCCAGACGGTAACGCCCTCTTTAAGGAGCTTCAGGTGTTCAGAATTGGCCATTGTTAGATAAAAAAGATTATGGAACCGCTCATACGGGATTTTTGCCAGCATATTTCAGCACCGCTTTCAAGAGTGAGGCGCTGCGGATGACCTGGAGATAGGCCTCGTTTTGGGTCATATCCCTCTTCTCTTCCCGTATTCTGAAGCCAAGGTTGCGGGCAGTGTTGGCGACTTTGGCTATTTCACGGGCAAAATCAGATTCGTTCCTGATGGTAATATCCTCGATGTTGCGCTGGATGTAGCCGATGTTGTTCCTGACGCTGCTTTCGATGATGCCGTCATTGATGCTGTGGCGGTTTTTGTTGAAGTCGTCATAGGGGGTATTATGCAGTGGCATAGAAAGATCGGCAATGTAATGCGCACAGAATACGAGCGGATATTCGGCATATTTGCCGGTTGCTTTCTCTGCCTGATAAGCCCTGACAGCTCCGATGATTGCGCCATAGAGGTGTCCCTCCATGTCATCCGGCTTGTTGTAGCGATCAACCTGCCCCATAACCAGGGATTCATCAACCTCTTTCCCTGCAATGTTGTTGTAGTAGTGGTTTTTCCCTTCTACAGGCATGAACTCACTCTTCGACTTGGCAACATCGGGTGCAGCCGCGCTGTACCAGAGCTCAAAGCCTGCTGCCTCGGCGACAGAGAGGTGGGTTTTGTCGTGCCAGGAAAAAGCTGGCAGTGAAGAGAACATCAGTGTGAGAAACGTTGTAAGAGAAACCATTCCTCGTGACAGGGTGCGCATTACGAACTCCTTGTTTCAGCGTTATCGTAGATCCAGCCAGTAGCGGGCTTCATGGCAACCTTACGCTGGAGACATTTCAAGCATTCTCATTATAGAACCGAGAGATGCGAGACGAAGTGTTTCATCAACGACAATCTCCGGTTTGCGGGTGAGCATGCAATGGTAGAGCTTTTCAAGGGTATTCTGCTTCATCTGTGTGCAGAGCATTCGGGGGTTGCCAGGATCCTTGGGCGCAGGAAGAAAGGTTTTGAGTGGGGAACGCCTCTGCATTTCATAGAGTATTCCAGGCTCGGTTGCAACAAGAAAGGTTTTGGTGGAACTTGCAACGGTATAGTGCAGCAGCGCCTTCGTTGAGCCAATAAATGATGCGTGGCGAAGCACCTCTTCGCGGCATTCGGGATGGGCGATGAGTTCCGCATCGGGATGCTCCCTGCAGGCTTTGAGAATACAGGATTCGGAGAAGTCATCATGAACGTAACAATAACCCTGCCATAAAATCATCTCCCTGCCAAGTTTTTTTGACAGATAGCCACCGAGGTTTCTGTCGGGGCCAAAAATGATCTGCCGGGTTTGGGGAATCTGGCGAATGATCTCTTCGGCATTGGAGGAGGTGCAGGTAATGTCGGAGAGTGCCTTGATTTCGGCAGTCGAATTAATATAGGTAATGACGATGGCACCGGGGTGCTCTGCCTTGAATTTCCTGAATTCGGCAGAGGGGCAACTGTCGGCAAGTGGGCAACCGGCGTGTGCATCAGGCATCAGCACCAGTTTTCCGGGATTGAGGATTTTGGCGGTTTCGGCCATAAAATAGACCCCTGCAAAAACAATCACGTCGGCATCAGTCTTTTCTGCTGCACGGGCAAGGGCAAGGCTGTCGCCAACAATGTCGGCAACCTGCTGTATTTCAGGAACGGTATAATAATGGGCAAGAACAAGGGCATTCATCTCTTTTTTCAGCGCATTGATCCGCCTGAAAAGCTCTTCGTGCGAAAGAGAGGCAGTACCGGCGCTTGTTGAAGCAAAATCTTTGGTCATGGTCTGGTTTACTCTGTGATTGCAAGCAAAGGCAGGACGAGGCCCTTACTTGAGATAGTAGTCAAGATCGTCATCTTCCCTGATCAGAAGGAGAATAGCCGAATTCGGGACAATAATGTATCGCTCCTCTTCATACTCAATCTCATAGGAGCTGTTCTGTATAAAAATAGCCATATCACCGACCTTTGCCTGAAGCGGTATGTACTGGGCGGCTGAAACGCGCTCTTTCCATGGTTCGTCCGACTCGGGAGGTGGGCCAACCGGATAGCCTGGACCGGTCTTGATGATGTAGCCTGTCTGTATTTTCTCCTTTTCCTGAACACCCGGAGGAAGGTAAATGCCTGATTTTGTTCTCTCGCCAAGAGATTTTGGTTTGATTAACACTCTATCGCCGACAACAATAAATTTATCTGTTATATTCACACTTTGAGTCATATGTTTGCATCTTGACCTGTTGACCGGGCACCTTTGCGTTTGATGAGGAAAATGTAATAAAAAAAACGGAATATGAACCGTGAGGAAGTTTTTCACTCTTTTTATCAAGTACAATCCCTGGGTGCTTTTTGTGTGTTACTGCGCCATAGCACTCCTCTTCATGAAACTTCAGCATGATGACCTGATGACAACGCTGCGCACCGGCAGCATTGAGTTCAGCACAGCCATCAACGAAAAGCTGGTGAGCCTCAGTTCGATGTTTACCCTGAAAAGCGAAAATGATCGGCTGATGCGACTCAACACCAATCTGCTTTCGAGGGTACTCTCCCTTGAAACTGCGGCTGTTGATGAACGGAACCGCCGGAAAATAGTTGCCGACACGACCTTCAACTCCTCAGGGTTTATCATGGCAAGGGTTGTTGATCGCAAATTCAGTGATCGGGAGAACATGCTGGTGATTGATGCCGGTTGGAGCAAAGGAATTAAAAAAGACATGACCGTTCTGGTTCCGGAGGGACTGGTCGGGAGAGTGACCGCTGTGTCCGAAAACTATGCACGGGTAATGCCGGTTATCCACCCTGATTTCAAGGTCAGCGTTGTGGCTGACTCATGCGGCAGTACGGGTCTTCTCTCCTGGAGCGGAGGCAGGGAGTTCATCGCCCAGGTTGAACACATACCTATAAGCAGCCGTCTTAAAGTTAACGAACGGATAGTTACCTCCGACTTCAGCTCCTTTTCGATACGAGGCATTCCTGTCGGAAGGGTGGTACGGATAACACCCGACAACCTCTTCTACCTGGTTGATGTCCGACTTGCCGTTGATTTTTCATCCTTGAGCCAGGTGCTGGTTGCCCCGCTGAAAATCGAACCGGAAAAAATGGCAATCATGGTCGATAGCACCGAAAACAAAAAGATTCGTTAATTCCTATATACTGACCTTGTGACAAGAAATATCCCTCTCTCTCTTGCTTTGCTCTGCATCGTCTCGGTAGTGCAGGTGCTGGGCTTTTCCCATCTAACATTTTTCATGGTCTCCCCCGATGCCATCACTATTTTCCTTGCCCTAATTGCCGTAACTACCAATCAAAATACCAGTACAAGTTTCGGGTTTACAGCGGGCGTGATTACAGGGCTCTTATCGGGAAACATGGGTTTGCATATGCTGGCAAGAACAGTCGGAGGGTTTATAGCCGGTTTTTTTCTGACACCTAAAGGGAGCCATGCAACCATAAAACAGAAATCCAGACAATTCTATGGAGCTGTCATTGCAGCCGGACTCTGTACCAATGCCATCATGGCCGCTGGCGAGAATCCTCTGGGCCTTTCGCTGGCTTACCGGCTCTTTGTTTTTGGTGCTCTTGAGTCACTTTTCAATCTTATTCTTGCTGTGATCCTGAGACGTCTGTTTTTAAAACAATCACTGGTAAACTGACCGATGGATAAACCTCAGCGAAACATTATGCTCGTATCATGTTTTGTGATCGGGGTTTTTGGAGTGCTTTTCGGCCGACTTTTCTACATGCAGGTAATCAATTATCAGCAGCTCGGCTCAATTTCAACAACAAACAGCATCCGCAGGATCTGGGTTCAGCCACCAAGGGGGCGCATGATCGACCGGAATGGTGTTATCCTGGTCGATAACCAGCCGCTCTACACGATCAAAATTATTCCTTCTGAATTCAAAAAAGATCGAACGGCTTTCCTTGCAATGCTTTTGCAAAAACCGGAAGAGGAACTGGCTGAAATTATCAGAAAAGGATATGCATTCAACCGTTTTTCAGCCGTAATCATCAGCCGCAACCTCGATACCATTGCGATAGCAAGAGTAAGTGAAAATCTTTGGCAGCTTCCTGGCGTGCATATCGAGATCGACAACAAGCGGCTCTATCCTGACTCCCTTTTTGGTTCCCACCTTTTTGGCTATTCACGCTCCGTACCCAAGGAAAAACTTGAGGAACTGGCCGAACAGGGGTATACTCAGGATGACAAAATCGGGTACAGTGGACTGGAAAAATTTTATGAAGAGGAGCTGAGAGGACAGAAAGGTGCCCGGTTTGAAATGGTTACCCCTCTCGGAAAATACGCCGGAAAATACGATAATGGGAGAAGTGATCTCGCATCGCTGAAGGGGGACGATCTCTACCTCTCTATCGACACGGGTTTGCAGCAGCTTGCCGAACAACTGCTGAGAAAAACCGGAAAATCCGGAGCTGTTGTCGCCATTGACCCATCAAACGGCGGTATTCTTGCCCTTGCGAGCGCTCCTGATTACGATCTTGATATTTTCAATGGTTCTACCGATCGCAAAGGATGGAACGATATTGTCACCTCTCCGGATAAGCCACTCTTTAACCGTACCGTTCAGGCGGTCTATCCGCCCGGCTCCATCTACAAGATGATTCTTGCTATGGCTGCACTTGAGGAAAAGAAATTTGATCCGGAAAAAAAAATACTTGATAACGGCGTTTTCCTCTTCGGACACAGAAGATTTCTCAGTAACGAAGGCAAGGGCCATGGATGGGTAGATATGAGAGAGGCCATTACCGTTTCTTCGAATGTCTATTTTTATAACCTGATTTTTAATGTCGGTTTTGACAACTGGACAAAGTACGGCTCGATGTTCGGTTTTGGAGAAAAAACAGGGATTGATCTGCCCGGCGAGCGAGCAGGACTTCTGCCATCAACCGACTACTATAATGAACGGTACGGCGAAAATAAATGGACAAAAGGATATCTGGTCAGCCTTGCGATTGGCCAGGGGGAACTTGGCACCACTCCTGTGCAGCTTGCTGCCTACGCAGCGGCTCTTGCGAACAACGGAACGCTCTACCAGCCTCATATCGTCAACGGCTATCGGGATACGGCTTCCGGTACTTATGTCGCATACAGTTATGATAAAGAACAGCTTCCGGTTTCAAAACAAACCTTCGATCTTATTCATGACGGCATGATTGGTGTTGTGGAGAGAGGTACGGGAACGCTGGCACAAGTCCCCGGTGTAACCGTTGCAGGAAAAACCGGAACCGCACAAAACCCCCACGGCAAAGATCATGCATGGTTTATTGCTTTTTCCCCGGTGGAAAACCCTAAAATTGCTTTGGCTATTCTTGTCGAAAACGCCGGTTTCGGCGGAGCCATTTCAGCTCCGATTGCCCGTGAACTTATCCGTTATTACGTTAAAGGAGAGAAATTACCGGTTATATCTGTAAAAAAAGGGATAACACCCCCTGCGGCCTCCGTGCAGCAACAGGATAGTACAGAAAAAAAACTGCCGGTGGTTCAGCCTGAAAAAGCCATCAAGAGTGCCGAACCTTTCAGTAGCGAAAAGAACAAAAGCAATATCGGACAAACACAGCAGAATGATTTATAAGCATGATCCCGCATCGATCAAGGGGTTCCTTGAGGATACGAGCAATCTGAAGAGCGGTCATACTCCCGGTGTTTTTTTCCCGGAAACGGTGGATGAGCTTGCCGAACTGCTCAAGAGTGCAGTCGGGGAGCACCGCCGGTTTACCATTGCCGGAAACGGAACCGGAACGACCGGAGGCAGAATCCCTCTGGGAGAGTATGTTATTTCGATGCAAAAACTGGACCGGATCGGTGAACCCGTGCCACTCTCCGATAACAGGGCATACATCACGGTGCAGGCTGGAGTGCTCCTTGACGATCTCCAGAAAAAAGTGGAGCGCTCCGGCTGGTTTTATCCACCCGACCCAACTGAAAAGCTCTGCTTTGTGGGAAGCACAATCGCGAACAACTCTTCAGGGGCAAGAAGCTTCAAATATGGCCCGACCCGAAACCATGTTGCAAGAATCCTTGTTATCATGGCCCAGGGAGAGAAGCTCAATCTTTCACGCGGGGCCTGCCGGGCTGACGAAGAGGGCATCTTCCGCTTCAGCCTTCCTTCTGGCAGGGAGATGAGCTTCAAAAGAGCCGGTTATCGTATGCCTGATACATCAAAACATAATGCAGGGTACTTTTCAGAGGAGGGAATGGATTTGATTGACCTCTTTATCGGATCTGAAGGAACACTTGGAGTTATCGCCGAGGCGGATCTCATGCTTATTCCCCTTCCGTCAACCCTTATCTCCTGCCTGGTTTACTTCAGGAACATTGAGGAGCTGTTTGGGTTTGTTGACCTGCTTAAAAATCCGGAAAACGGCATTTCACCACGGGCGATAGAGTTTTTTGATAATCATTCGCTGGAATTTCTTGCTGCAAAGTATCCTGAAGTGCCCGGCACGAGCGAAGGCGCAATATTTTTCGAGCTGGAAACCGCACCGGAGAGAGAAGAGTACGATCTTGACATACTCTTCGATCTGATGGAGCGATGCAATGCCATGACCGACGAATCGTGGATGGCACTCGACCGTGACGAACAGGAGCGGTTACGGGAGTTTCGTCACGCATTACCGCTGATCGTCAACGACTGGCTCAGTCGTCAGTATGAGAGCAAAATCAGCACCGACATGGCCGTTCCGGATGACCGGTTTCGTGAACTGTTCGATTGTTATCGCAGTTCTTGCGAACAACAGGGCTTTGTCTATATTATTTTCGGGCATATAGGGAATGCTCATGTACACCTGAACATCCTGCCGCGTAACCACGAAGAGTTTGTACAGGCAAAGGCTCTCTACCGGAAGTTTGTCGGCAAGGTTCTTGAGCTGGGCGGAACACTTTCGGCGGAGCATGGCATCGGCAAGCTCAAGGCGGAGTATCTTGCCGGGATGTATCAGGAAAGCGGTATAGAGGAGATGGTTCGGGTAAAAAAATATCTGGATCCTTTTCTGGTGCTCAATCGGGGAAATCTTATCCCTGCCGTATATCTTGAAACTGAAATTCATTAACGATCACGGTGGCAAAAAAGCAACAGACTCAGCAATATGTTCAGGCCATTCAAAACAGAAAGGCCAGGTTCGAATTTGAAATTCTCGATACCCTCGTTGCCGGTATCCAGCTTTTCGGCAGCGAAGTAAAGTCGGTGCGTCTGGGGCAAGCGAGCCTCAGCGACAGCTTTGCCATTATCCTTCGTAATGAGATCTGGCTTGAAGGCATGCAGATTACGCCTTATGAGCATAACCGGATGGAGCTGATTGAAGCGAAACGGAGCCGAAAACTGCTGCTGCATAAAGAGGAGATTCGCAAAATCGAGGCAAAAATCAGCGAAAAGGGGCTCACACTGGTACCGTTGAAGGCCTTTTTTAACTCGAAAGGGCTCCTGAAAATTGAACTTGCCATAGCGAAAGGCAAAAAGCTCTACGACAAGCGCGAAACGATCAAGGCGCGGGAAAACCAGCGGCAGATGGAGCAGATAAAAAAGCAATATTAAAACAAAAAAAAACAAGTTCATGCATTTCCCATCCGTAAAGGAGCAGGTTGATATTATTGAGCGCAACACCATCGAGATCCTCAGCAATAAAGAGGAGCTTGAAAAAAAACTGACTTTCAGCGCTCAATCAGGCAAACCGCTCAAGATAAAGTTTGGAGCTGACCCCTCAAGGCCCGATCTCCATCTCGGGCACTCCGTTGTGCTTCGCAAACTCAGGGAGTTCCAGGATCTTGGTCATGAAGCCATTCTGATCATAGGCGACTTTACCGCCATGATCGGGGACCCTTCAGGCAAAAGCAAGACAAGACCTCAGCTTTCAGCCGAAGAGGCCAGGGAGAACGGTTTAAGCTACTTCGAACAGGCATCGAAAATTCTTGACCCTGAAAAAACCACCATCTGCTATAACTCCGATTGGCTTGGGAAGATGAGTTTTGCTGATGTCATCAAGCTTTCAAGCCACTATACGGTGGCCCGGATGCTTGAGCGTGACGACTTCGAACGCCGCTATCGTGGGCAGGAACCGATTTCGGTTCATGAGTTTCTCTATCCCCTTGCTCAGGGAATGGATTCGGTGCATCTGAAAAACGATGTCGAGCTTGGCGGTACTGACCAGAAATTCAACCTTCTTGTCGGTCGTGACTTGCAGCGGGAGTATGGAATCGCTCCCCAGGTCTGCATAACCATGCCGCTGCTCGTAGGTACTGATGGAAAGGAAAAGATGTCAAAATCGCTCGGCAACGCGATCTGCTTCAACGACTCACCTGCCGATATGTATGGCAAGGTACTCTCAATTCCGGACACGCTCATTGCGACATACTGCAAACTTCTGGTACCACACACAGAGCAAAGTATTGCTGAAATATTTGAGCAGATAACGGAAAACCCGAGAGCGGCAAAACGGGCGCTGGCCAGGAAAATTGCGGCTTTTTACTCTTCGGAAGAGGCCGCACAAGACGCTGAAAACCATTTTGATCAGCTCTTTATTCATAAAAAAGCACCGGATCATATTGAGCTTTTCGAGTTTGATGAACAATCAATACCGATCATCGACCTTTTGATGACTCTTGGAGCTGCCGTTTCAAAAAGTGATGCAAGACGAATGATTCAACAGAAATCGGTTCTGGTTGATGAGAGAAAAATCGAAGAGATTGACGAGCTGATTGAGCTCAGTGTTGAGCCAAAAATCATCCGGGCGGGAAAAAGAAGGTTTTTTAAAGTGGCCTCAAGAAAAACATTTTGAATACGATAGCTTTTTCCTATAATTCGTCAATTTCGGGACTGTCATCGCTTATACAAACATCTTAATCCGGAGGCACGGCATTGTCATTTGTTCCAACAAAAGTATTTTTCACCAAAGGTGTGGGACACCACAAGGAATATCTCTCTTCATTCGAGCTTGCCCTGAGAGAGGCAAAAATCGAAAAATGCAATCTGGTTACGGTTTCAAGTATTTTCCCTCCCCATTGCGAGCGCATCAGTGTAGAAGAGGGTGTAAAACTGCTCTCTCCGGGACAGATCACCTTTGCAGTCATGGCACGCAATTCAACCAATGAGTTCAATCGTCTTATTGCTGCTTCTGTCGGCGTTGCCATTCCTGCCGACGATACACAGTACGGTTATCTGTCGGAACACCATCCGTTCGGAGAGTCCGCCGAACAGTCTGGCGAATATGCCGAAGACCTGGCCGCAACGATGCTTGCAACAACCCTCGGCATTGAGTTTGATCCCAACAAGGACTGGGATGAACGCGAGGGTATTTATAAAATGAGTGGCAAAATCATCAATTCCTACAATATCACCGAAACCGCAGAGGGTGAAAATGGTCTCTGGACAACGGTCATTTCGTGTGCCGTTCTCCTGCCATAATGGCTATCTGCCCGCTTTCCGAAAGCTGAACGCTGAGAATTTTCACCGGAAAGAGGGTTGCACTGGTGTTTGAAAAAAACTTGCCAAACGGGGAACAGGCCGTCACGACGACCTGTTCCCCGTTTGTTATTGGAGGCCGTACGGGCAACAACCCATTATTTCAGTAACCACTCATGATTTTTCTTGCATCATTCCAGAATATCCGTAGCCTTGAGGAGTTGATTCTCTGGGGCGGCTATCTGCTACTCTTTCTTATTATCTTTGCCGAAACTGGTCTGTTTGCGGGTTTTTTTCTACCGGGTGACTCTCTGCTTATTACCGCAGGGCTCATCGCTGCGTCTGGAAGTCTCAATATCTTCCTTGTTCTTTCAATCCTTGCATGTGGAGCGATTCTGGGTGATGCAACAGGCTATTTTATTGGCAAAAAGCTCAAAACAACCATCTTTGCAAAAAAGAATTCAAGGTTCTTTCATCGAGAACACTTGCTTAAAACTGAGGCCTTTTATCAAAAACATGGGTCAAAAACCGTTTTTCTTGCGCGATTTGTGCCGATTGTTCGAAGCTTTTCGGCAACTCTCGCTGGTGTAACGGCCATGCCCTTCAGGGTGTTTCTGTTTTTCAGTCTCTGCGGCTCTCTCATCTGGGTTCTCTGTTTTACACTGATGGGTTACTTTATTGCGCGCCTCTTTCCCGATATTGTCCAATACCTGCACACGATTATTCTTGCAGGAATTGTCCTTATCATCGTCAGCGCACTGAAAAGCCTGAAACAAAAAAAATAACCGGTAACCGGAAATTTATCCCCTTTTAAGCAGAGACCATAACGGATATTACTATCGGCTATGGTATTTTCTATTCGATAACTTTTTTAACAAACTGAGTACACCACTGTAATGACTGAATCGATCAAAACTGATGTTCTGGTGATCGGCAGCGGCATAGGCGGGCTCTATTTTGCCATTCATATGGCCGATCACGCCAAAGTAACGATTATCACAAAAAAAGAGAGCTCCACCTCCAATACGAACTGGGCTCAGGGGGGAATCGCTGCCACCATCGATCGCAACGACAGTGCAGAGCTGCATATTGCCGACACCCTTGATGCCGGAGCAGGGCTGTGCAACCATGAAATGGTCTCCCTTATGGTGAAGGAGGGTCCCCGGCACATACAGCGCCTTATTGAACTTGGTGTCAACTTTACAACCTCCGACCATGATCATCTCCATCTTGGCAAAGAGGGCGGCCACTCAAGAAGCCGCATTGTCCACGCACAGGATTTGACCGGACGGGAGGTTGAAACAGCGCTTCTCGATCGTATCAACAGCCATCCCAATATCACCCTGCTTGAACACCATTTTGCCATTGAGCTGCTGACGGAGCATCACCTCGGCATTAAAACAAATGACATCAACTGTTACGGGGCTTACGTGCTCGATTCAAGGCAGCGACAGCCAAAAAAGATTCTTGCAAAAATCACGATGCTTGCGTCTGGAGGGCTCGGCCACATTTATCCCTACACTACCAATCCCGAGATAGCCACCGGAGATGGAGTCGCGATGGGGTATCGGGCCGGAGCTGAAATTGCCAATATGGAGTTCATCCAGTTTCATCCAACCGCTCTCTACCATCCGAAAGCAAAATCATTTCTGATTTCGGAAGCTGTCCGGGGATTCGGAGGAATCCTGAGACTGAAAAACGGTCAGGAATTCATGCACAAATATGATAAACGCCTGAATCTGGCACCTCGTGACATTGTGGCCCGTGCCATCGACTCGGAGATCAAAAAAAGCGGCGAGGAGTGCGTTTTCCTCGATGTGACGCACATAGACCCTGAAAAAACAAAGGAACATTTTCCCAATATTTATCAAACCTGCCTCAGCTTCGGTATCGATATGACCAGGGAGATGATCCCCGTCGTTCCTGCCGCACACTATTCATGCGGCGGCATACGAACCGATGAGAGGGGAAAAACAACCATAGCACGGCTCTATGCCTGTGGTGAGACAAGTTGTACCGGTGTTCATGGTGCAAACCGCCTTGCAAGCAACTCTCTGCTTGAAGCTCTCGTTTTCGCATGGAGAGCTTATCTCGATATCTGCGAAGAGCTTCATCAACGGAACAACAACGTCGCTTTTCCGGACTGGGACGATACCGGAACCGTCAATCCCGAAGAGTGGATTCTGGTATCCCACAACAAACGGGAAGCGCAGCAGGTCATGAACGATTATGTCGGTATTGTCCGCAGTGATTTGCGCTTGCAGCGTGCAAACCGCCGGATTGATTTTCTCAAGGAGGAAACCGAATCCTACTACAAAAAAACAAAGATCACAACACAGATTCTTGAACTGAGAAATATCATCAAGGTGGCAAGTCTGATCATCGAAAGTGCCATCAAGCGCCGTGAATCACGGGGGCTGCATTATACAACCGATTATCCAGGAAAAGACGACAAGCATTTTTTGATCGACACGGTTTTGAGATCGTTTTAACCACCGCGTTATCATATCATTACACGGAATCGTAAAGGCACGCCTCAGCGTGCCCCTACCTCACCTCCTGCCAGTCTCGAGCATAACGAAAATCGATGCCGGGTGTACGTCCGGAAATTTTGGCGATGACGGGCATCATCCTTTTGTACTGGTTTCGGACAACCATCTTCCTGACACGGTCATAAAAAGGCTCCTCCACCCCTTCGCCAAGGATGGCTGTTTTATCCATTCTTTTTTCAAGCATCATATAGAGGAGCCGATCAACCGATTCATAACTGAATCCGAGATCATCCTCGTCGCTCTGTCCTTCCCAAAGATCGGCCGAGGGTGCCTTGACAATAAGAGGCTCAGGGATGTCGAGGTGACGGGCAAGCCCCCTTATCTGGGTTTTATAGAGGTCACCGATGGGATTGATCGCCGAAGCCATATCGCCGAACAGGGTACCGTAACCAAGCAACAGTTCGGTTTTGTTGCTTGTTCCGGTAACAAGCCTGCCATCTCTTGCAGAAACATCGTAGAGCAAAATCATCCTGGTACGGGCCATGATATTGCCTCTTCTCAATAACTGATTTTCAGGCACAGAGGGAAAAAAAGCGGAAACAACGGGCGTCACCGGAATCTCTTCAGCCTTGATGCCGAGTTTACGAATCATCAGCTCGGCATGTTCAAGACTTTCCGGACTGCTTGACGCATAGGGCATCATGAGCCCCAGAACATTCTCCCTGCCAAGTGCGCGGACGGCCAGTTCACAGACAACAGCGGAATCAATACCACCTGAAAGGCCAAGCACAACAGAACTGAATCCAAACTTGCGAAGCTCATTGAAAAGAAACGCCTTGAGAATATCCTCGACTATTTGATAATCGAGATGGAGATCCTGTACCTTCATAATTGAGCCATCCAAAAGTTGAGCAAGAGTGTAAAAATTGCAGAAAAAAGTTTTTTAACGCCCATAACCATCGTTATCTATCGAAGCCATTTTGCAGGATTCTGCTTGACACGCCCTTTCCATATCTCAAAATGGACAACTGAATTGCCTTCAGCCACTCTACCCGAAACGCCAAGCAATTGCTGTGACTTGATAAGCTCGTCCTTGACAACATTCAAACGGGCAAGATTAGCATACACGGTAAGGTAGGATTTCGGATGGCGGATAATCACAATATTGCCAAAGGTAGGAAGAAAGGCAATCTGGACAACTTTGCCACCGGAAACCGCTCTTACCTGGGTGCTGGCAGGAACAGAAATATCGATCCCGTTATTGGTCGTAACTATTTTAAGATCCTTGTCCTGAACCACTCCAAACTTGTGAGCGACAACACCATTGCGAACAGGCCACGGCAGCGTACCTCCAGCGCTGTCAAAATCTGCTGAAACCTTTTCCAGTTCAGGAGAATCCATGTTGGGCGGCGGTGCGGCACTCTCTTTTTCCGGGCTTTTCACCTCTGTTTTTTGCGCCGGTTCCATCTCTTTTGTAGCTATAACAGGCAACGGCTTCTGCCGGAAAGATTTTTTCTTTTTCACACGTACCTGCCTGGATTCAGGATGTTCAGCCGCCCGACGTTCTGTTTCAAGACGTTCAGCTCTCCGGCGTTCAGCTTCAAGACGCTCAAACTCAAGACGTTGCGCCGTAAGCCTCTTCGCCTCAAGACGTTGAGCCTTAAGCCTCTTTGCTTCATATACTTTCCTCTGCCGTTCACGCTCTGCCTCCACCGCACGCTGCTCGGCAAGAATCAGTGACTCTATCCTTGATTGCAGTTGCATGCGTTTTTTCTGGACAGAGGCGAGCTGCAAAAGATATTCTTCCTTGTTTTGCTTTAACCGGTCAAGCACGACCTCTTTCTCTTTTTTGCTGACCGCCCAGCTTTTCAACTGCCGCTCCTGCTGCCTGACCATTTCAGCTTTTTGCTGATAGCTTTGTTCAAGCGCAAGCCGACTGTTTTCAAGATTGGCAGCAGCCTGCTGCAGATTGTTGACATTTCGGTGGACTGCCCGGGTAAAAAAGCCCATGTATTGCGCCCGAACCAGAGCTTTGGAAACTGAACCGGAAGCAAATAAATGCTCTATCTCGCTATTTCCAACATATTTGTAGGCCGACACAACAGTTCTGCGAAAATCATCGGAAACCCGTCCGTACATCTGGCGATTTCCCTGAAGCTCATTGCTCAAGCGATCAATATCCCTGTCAAGCTTTTTGAGATAGCTCTGGTTTTCACTGATCATCTTTTCAAGCACAAGAATCTGGTTTCGGATACTTTCGAGTACCCTGAAGGACTGTTTCTCCTTATGTGTCGTTGTATTCAGTTTTGACTGGTACTCCAGAAGCTGCAGTTTCAGGCTGGCAAGGTTTTGTTCTACGGCGGCCCGCTCTTTCATGATCCTTGATATCTCGCTGTTTCTCGGCAAAGCGGCTGATGCTGATAGCGACATACCCGGCAAGAGCAAAAATAAAACTGCTGCTATCCGCAACGCTCTGACAAAAAAGGCAGATGTGACGATCAAGGTCATAAAAAAATCCCCAGGCATTAAAATTCAACTCTCTGTAAATAACATGGTCAATAGAAACCATTTTAAAAACACAACAAAAACATCAGTTCAAGGTAAAGGATAAAATCTTTTCTTCGCAAACGGTGAGTGAAAAAAATATTTTGTTTTTCTTGACCTGAAATAATGGTAACTATCCGTTTTTCATCAGCCATCAATACATGGACAAGCTTGTCATCAGGGGCGGTCGCCGACTCTCCGGAAGCATAACCGCTTCAGGCTCAAAAAATACCTCTTTACCGATTATTGCCGCAACACTGCTTTCCGGGAACGGAACCTTTACCCTTCATCATATCCCTGATCTTAAGGATATCATGACGTTTACCCAGCTTCTGCATCATTTGGGTGCTGAAACAACTTTTGAGGACAATACGCTGAGAGTTTCATCACAAAACGTAAAAAGTCTCCAGGCGCCTTACGAATTGGTAAAAAAAATGAGGGCATCAATCTATGTACTCGGGCCGATGCTTGCAAGATTTGGTCATGCAAGGGTCTCGCTTCCCGGAGGGTGCGCTTTCGGACCGCGCCCCATTGACCTTCATTTAATGGCCATGGAAAAACTCGGTGCAACAATTACCATTGAAACCGGGTTTATTGATGCCTCGATCCAGGGGGGAAAACTGCGAGGAGGGCATATCAATTTCCCGATCTCTTCTGTCGGAGCAACAGGAAATGCTCTTATGGCAGCGGTGCTTGCCGAGGGAACAACAACCATCAGTAATGCTGCTGCAGAACCGGAAATTGAGACTCTCTGCCACTTTCTCACTGCCATGGGCGCAACAATCAGGGGAACAGGAACAACAGAACTTGAAATAGAGGGTAGTGATTCGCTCAAAGCCATTGAGTTTAATAATGTGTTTGACCGAATTGAAGCGGGCACCCTGCTTGCAGCAGCAGCCATAACCGGAGGAGAGATTACGGTAAACGGCGTTGAACCCGAACAGATGAAGGCGGTACTGAAAAAATTTGTGCACGCGGGTTGCAGCATTGAAACAACCGAAAACAGCATAACGCTGAAAAGCCCTGAAAAGCTTGTCCCGACCGATATCACCGCGAAACCCTATCCCGCCTTTCCAACCGACATGCAGGCCCAATGGATTGCCCTGATGACACAGGCGGAAGGAACCAGTCACGTTACCGACAAGGTCTATCACGAACGGTTCAACCATATTCCTGAACTGAACCGGCTTGGTGCCCATATCGAAATTCTCAAAAATCAGGCGGTTGTTCACGGGCCTCAACTCCTTTCAGGCACAAAAGTCATGTCAACCGATCTGAGAGCTTCAGCAAGTCTTGTTCTTGCTGGACTTGTTGCAAAAGGGACGACGGAAGTGCTGCGAGTCTATCACCTCGACAGGGGGTATGAGAAGATCGAAATAAAACTGAACAGCCTTGGAGCCGATATCAGCCGCGAAAAGTATAATGAATTTGAGTAACATGGAAAAAAGAAGATTATTTTTTTGGATATTACCGGTGATACATTATATTAACTGCCTCTAAAGCCAAGCATTGAGGGCCCTTAGCTCAGTTGGTCAGAGCAAGCGACTCATAATCGCTGGGTCGTAGGTTCAAGTCCTACAGGGCCCACGAAATTGTGAGTGATTGGATAGAGAAAATACCTGGCGTGTTCGTCTAGTGGCCCAGGACATCGCCCTCTCAAGGCGAAGATCACGGGTTCGAATCCCGTACACGCTACCAAGAAAAAATGCACCCGTAGCTCAACTGGATAGAGTATCTGACTACGAATCAGACGGTTAGAGGTTCGACTCCTCTCGGGTGCACAACTCTCTCCCCTGTATTTCGCCTAACGGCTTTTCTCTCTCAGCAATGTTTGACCTTGCCTTTCTTCTGGCTCCTGCATTTGCAACATTTTTTCTTGGAATCGTGTTGCGCAAGTCCTCAGTGCTCGATGATCATGGTGCAGATGTTCTTTTTAAAGTCGTTTACCATCTGACACTTCCAGCACTCCTGCTTTCCGTCCTTCCCTTTGTCGTTATAAGTTCAGCAATGTCTTTTCTTCCTCTCATCTCTGCGCTTCTTATCCTTTTGACGTTTGCTGCCGCCATGCTTGCCGCAAAAGCACTTGGCATGCCGAAAAAGTCCTCTGCTTTACTGGTGAGCGGTTCAATAATCATGAATCTGGGCTTTGTCATGCCCTTTATTCAATCATTTTATGGAGACGACGGCCTTGCACGCCTGTTCGTATTCGATATTCCGAATGGAATTTCAGCCTATACCATCGCAAGCTCTCTTGCCAGCAGGTGTGGAGATGCCACAGAAAACCCTCCGGGTCGCAAGCTTATCACCTCTTCCCCTCTCCTGGCCCTGATTGCAGCTCTTGTAATGAATGTGTTCGCCCTGCGTCCCACCCCCATTGCGGCAGCAGTGCTGCACTCTATCGGGGGGCTCACCATACCACTGATCCTTCTTGGACTCGGAGCATCATTCAGTATAGCAAAAATAAACCCGCTCCATCTGGCTGCCGCCGTAGCCCTGCGCATGTTTCTCGGCCTTGCTCTCGGAGTATGGCTTGCCAGCCTGTTTCACCTTGAAGGGCTTGACCGGGCCATTGTGGTACTCTCTGCTTCCGCTCCGGCAGGGTTCAGCAGCTTGGCTTTCGCTTCGAGGGAAAAAACTGACCGTGAATTCACCGCTACACTGGTCGCCTCATCGATGATCGCAGCAATGATTCTTATTCCGGTTCTTCTCACCATTCTTTGAAAAAAAGAAAAAAAGAGAATTGGAATAAATTATTTTTTAATATATTCACCTCACTATTGAGGAGTGGCCAAATTGGTAAGGCTCCTGATTCTGGATCAGGCAATTTGCAGGTTCGAGTCCTGCCTCCTCAGCAAAGTAAAAAAAGAGACAGTCCACAAGTTCTGTCTCTTTTTTTTTGTCTGAAATGAAATGACTCTGGCGAAATTCCACTCACCTCTCCAGTACCCCGTTTTTTCCCCCTTCAGCTTCTTGCACACCAGTCCATCGACAGATGGCAACTGGCTGCCATGCTCTTGGCAGTCTGTCACACTCCTGGCGGCTTCAAATTGCACAAAAAAAAAGAGACAGAACGCGAGTTCTGTCTCTTTTCAAGAAACCGGAAAGCCGGAAACTTATTTTGCTGCAGGTGCTGCTGGTGCCTCGGCTGCAGGTGCTGCTGCAGGTGCTGCTGCAGGTGCTTCAGCGGCAGGTGCTGCTGCAGGTGCTGCTGGTGCTGCTGGTGCCTCGGCTGCAGGTGCTGCAGGTGCTTCAACAGGAGCTTCTTTTTTTGCGCAGCCCACGAAAGAAACGGAGCTTAAAAGAAAGAGGAAAATGAAAAGTTTTTTCATTGCTATTATTATTTTTGTTGTTTGATAATTGACAGCTTCATCAGCTCTCGAATAATAAAAAAAAACAGCGACTTTTCAAAAGCCTACTGCATGGCGGAATATGCAAAAAATTTCCACATCCCGCCTTAATAAATGTTTTTTTTACTCAACAAGCAACTCTAATTCTGCTTTTTCAAGCTGGTGAAAGTTAAGATACTGATAAATATTCTTTTCCTTTTCACCTGAGAGATGACGACTAAAAATCTCCATATATTCATCCGTATTCGGCAGATGGCCAAGAAGTGCGCAAACGGCGGCAAGCTCCGCTGAACCAAGATAGACTTGTGCTCCGGTGCCCATGCGATTATCGAAGTTCCTCGTGCTGGTCGAAAAGACTACGGCATTATCGGCGACCCTCGCCTGATTACCCATGCACAATGAACATCCCGGGCGCTCAATACGAGCGCCGGAAGCGCCAAATATTGAGTAATAACCCTCCCCGACCAGTTTTATCATATCCATCTTCGTGGGAGGAACAATCCAAAGCTTGACAGGTGCAACACCCTGGTTCCGCAAAATTTCGCCGAGGGCGCGGAAATGGCCGATATTGGTCATGCAGCTTCCGACAAAGACCTCATCAATGACTTTCGGCATAGTATCGGAACGCAGCACTTCGCTGAGCGTCATGACATCGTCAGGATCGTTGGGACAGGCAAGAATCGGTTCTGTGATTTTGTTCATATCGACCTCAATGATCTCAGCATACTCGGCATCAGCATCAGGCTCAAGAAGAGAAGGGTTGTCAAGCCAGGCCTCCATCTTGCCAATACGACGCTGCAGCGTCTCAGCATCACCATAACCCTGCTCAATCATCTCTTCAAGCAATTTGACGTTCGAGCTCAGATATTCAATAACCGGCTCTTTATCGAGCCGGACCGTACATGCTGCAGCACTCCGTTCAGCAGAAGCATCACTGAGCTCAAAGGCCTGCTCAACCTTGAGTTTCGGCAGCCCCTCTATTTCAAGAATACGGCCCGCAAAAACGTTTTTCTTGCCTTTCTTCTCCACGGTCAACAAACCCTGCTTTATGGCCACATAGGGAATGGCGTTGACAAGATCCCGCAACGTTATCCCTTTCTGCAATTCACCCGTAAAACGGACAAGCACCGACTCAGGAACGTTGAGGGGCATGGATCCGGTAACACCTGCAAAGGCCACAAGCCCTGAACCTGCGGGAAAGGAGATGCCGATTGGAAAACGGGTATGTGAGTCAGCACCGGTACCGAGCGTATCGGGCAACACCATACGGTTCAGCCAAGTATGAATAACCCCATCCCCTGGTTTAAGCGAAATGCCGCTTCTGCTCATGATAAAGTAGGGAAGGCTTCTATGCAATTTGACATCAGAGGGCTTGGGATAGGCTGATGTATGGCAAAAACTCTGCATAAAAAGATCGGCACTGAAGCTGAGTGCAGCAAACTCTTTGACCTCATCACGGGTCATGGCCCCTGTTGTATCCTGTGAACCAACCGTCAGTGTCTCCGGTTCGACGTACATCCCGGGACGCACACCCGGCAGACCACAAGCCTTGCCGATCATTTTCTGTGCAAGTGTGTACCCTTTACCATTGTCTGCGGGCTGTTCCGGACGCAAAAAGAGGCTCTCCTCTCCTAATCCGAGCGCCTTGCGGGCCTTTCTGGTCAGGGTCCTGCCAATAATGAGCGGAATACGTCCTCCGGCACGCACCTCATCAGCAATCGTATTCGGTGAGAGTTCAAAACGTGCGATGACCTCACCGTTCTTCTCTATGGTACCACGGGAAAGGTAAAGATCGATAACATCACCCGTTTCCATTGCCGTCACATCAGCCTGAACGGGCAAAGCCCCGGAATCTTCCGCCGTATTGAAAAAAATAGGGGCAATAATACTGCCAATCACCACGCCACCGGTACGTTTATTCGGTACAGCAGGAATATCATTGCCGATATGCCACTGAACCGAGTTTATACCGGACTTCCGGCTTGATCCGGTACCAACAACATCGCCAACATAAGCCAGTGGATGACCTTTTGTTTTCAATTCGGCAATGGTTCCTATCGGATCGGTTATTTTTGTGCCGAGCATGCAACGGGCATGAAGGGGAATATCACTGCGGGTAAAAGCTTCGCTGGCCGGTGAAAGATCGTCAGTATTGGTTTCACCTGGCACCTTGAAAACCGTAAGGGTCATTTTTTCAGGAAGCGTGGGTCTTGAGGTAAACCATTCTGCTTCGGCCCATGATTTGAGTACCTCCTCCGCATAAGTATTGGTTTTTGAGAGATCGACAACAACGTCAAACAGATCATAGACCAGAAGGGTTTTTTTCAACATTGAAGCGGCCTCGCTGCATATAACCGAATCGACATGGCTGAGCGCATCGACAAGAGGTTTGACATTATAGCCACCAAGCATGGTTCCTAAAATTCTGATAGCCTCAACGTTGTCGATAACGGTACATGAGGCCTCCCCTTTGAGAATGGCATCAAGAAACGCAGCTTTTTCAAACGCAGCATCATCAACACCTGGACTGATATGCTCACAGAATAACTGAAGCAGATACTCTTTTTCTTCGACGACATCCTGCTTGAGCAGACTGACGAGCAAACGAGTCTGCTCAACAGTCAAGGGTAAGGGTGGAATGCTGAGCTTAGCCCGCTCTTCGGTATGCGCGCGATATTGGTCTACAAGACTCATAGGGTCAATCTCCCAAAGTTATGTGTGTTTTGAAATGTATATCCTAAAAAAAGCAGGGAAAACTTATATACCACTCAGGCAATAAGCAACAATCTGAAAAATACCATACCTCCCTTGTATAACCAAAAACAGCTACACTCCGCATCTCCGACAATGACTAAGTTCTTTAGGAAAAAAAGAGCTTTCACCCCGTTTCTTTAAGGAAAAAACAGGGGAACAAAAATTATGTGAAACAAAATCTTAACAAATGAACATACTGTCACCATAACTGAGAAAGGTGTACCCTTTTGCAAGGGCTTCGCGGTAGGCATTGCGCAGGTTATCGGGGCCTGCAAACGCCGCCGTAAGCAACAGTACCGTTGAGCGGGGCGCATGAAAGTTGGTCAGAAGAGAATCAATAATACGGAATCGATATCCCGGATAGATAAAAATATCGGCTTCACCTGTCAGCGATTCATCGCCCTCAAACATCTCAATGCGCTCTGCGGCATGTTCGAGTGCCCTGGTAACGGTAGTCCCTACAGCAACAACCCTTCCGCCAGCAGTTTTTTCCCTCCGAATTTTTTCAGCACACTCCGGTGGTATTGAATAATACTCACGGTGCATGACATGCTCTTCGATCGCATCTGCCCTGACTGGAAGAAAGGTGCCCAGACCAACATGCAGCGTGAGTGTCACCATGTCCACACCTTTGCGGCGAAGCTTGTCAATCAGCTCCGGGGTCATGTTCAGCGATGCCGTCGGTGCCGCAACCGAGCCGGGTAATTCGGCAAAAACCGTCTGGTAGCGCTCCCGGTCAACCTCCTCCGCCTCTCGTTTAAGATAGGGAGGAATGGGCACCTCCCCGAAACACTCGAACAGGTCACAGAGTGATCGCCCGCCACCGGCAGCAATGCGGGCAATTCCATGATCGACAAGATCGACCACCAGCAGTTCATGATCGTGCGCAATGAGTTTGTCGCCTTTTTTCAGATTTCCCCGGTAAAGCACCAGACTTTGCTCCTCGCGGTGCTTTTCAAGAAGCATCAGTTCAATCTTCGCGCCTGTTGACTTGCAAGCAAAGAGTCTTGCCCGGACAACTCTGGTATTGTTCAGAACAAGAAGATCTCCAGGCTGCAAACAATCGTCAAGGCTGGCATAGGCGGCATGCTTGATAGCTCCGGAATGACGGTCAAGCAATAGAAGACGGGTTGAACCTCGCTCCAGAGGCGGATATTTTGCAATTTTCTCTCCGGGAAGATCGTAATCAAAATCACCAACCCTCATAGCGCTCTCAATCTTGCCCGGACAGCCTCGGCATGTGCCTGAAGCCCTTCTCGATCAGCAAAGGCCGCAATTTTCTCGCCACAACGATGCATCTGCTTCTTTGAATAGGAGATAATCGATGTGTGCTTGACAAAATCACGCACCGAAAGTGGTGAAAAAAAACGGGCGGTACCGTTGGTTGGCAGCGTATGGTTCGGGCCGGCAAAATAATCACCGACCGTTTCGCAGGAGTATCCTCCCATAAAAATCGCACCCGCATGGTGAATATCAGGCAATATCTCCCAGGGATGTTCGACATGCAGCTCAAGGTGCTCAGGCGCAATCATATCCGACACTGCGCAAGCCTCTTCAAGTGAGCCGACAAGCACAATGGCGCCGTTATGCTCCAGCGATGAAGCAATAATATCACTTCGGAGCATTCCCGGAAGACGAGCTTCGGCACACTCCATGACAGCAGCGGCCAGCGATTCAGAATGGGTAATCAGCACGGCCGAAGCATCAGGATCATGCTCTGCCTGGGCAAACAGGTCAAGGACAATAAATTCCGGATTGGCCGATTCGTCGGCAATGATAACCACTTCGGAAGGACCGGCAATGCTGTCGATAGAGACATGGCCAAATACCTGCTTTTTAGCCAGCGCAACGTATTTATTGCCAGGACCTGTAATAATATCAACCTTCGGAATGGTTTCAGTACCATAAGCAAAAGCCGCAATTGCCTGGGCACCGCCGAGCTTGTAAACGGAACTGATACCTGCAACCGCAGCAGCAGCCAGAATATTCGGGTTTACCGCCCCCGCTGCATCACAGGGGGTGGTCATAAAAATATGTTTGACCCCGGCAACTTTTGCCGGTGCCGCATTCATCAGCACCGATGACGGATAAGAGGCCTGTCCACCAGGCACATAGAGCAGCGCTTTTTCCATGGGTGTTATCCTCTGGCCAAGCAGTACTCCCCCATCTGCTTCATAAAAAAAACTTTTCTCTACTTCGTGCTGATGAAACCGCACAATGTTGCCGTATGCCTCCTCAAGCACGGCAAGAAAAGCCGGATCTGCTTGCCGATATGCCTCCTGTATGGCATCCGGGGAAACAAGCATCCCGGTCAACCGGACTCCCTGAAAGCGTTCCGTATAATCCAGCACAGCGCTATCTCCATTCTGGCGTACCTGCTGCAAAATGTCTTCAACGGCAAGCTGAACAGTGGCGTCATAGGTAACGCTCCGGCTCAACTGCTCTTTCAATGCTGAACGTTCTTCAGCAAATCGATATAGGCGCAACACTTTTTACCTGTTTTTGGTTATCTGGCCTCAAGAATTTCATTGGAAACAATGTACTCAATAGCTCCAATTATCGAAACCCCGCACCATAAGTTGAAGAGTAAAGAAAATTGCATAAAAAAGTAGCCCTTGAAACAATTTTTTCATTTGAAAAAAAAGTTGCATTAATCTACCTTAAGAGTTCAGTTGAAACCTTGGAATATAGCCTGAACCCGCTCCATTCCAAGCCACTATGACAGACATACAGAACCATGAGAACATGAGCTTTTTCAGCAATCTGTTCAGGGACATAGCCATTGATCTCGGAACAGCGAATACATTGATTTTTATACGGGGTAAAGGTGTTGTTTTAAATGAACCCTCTATCGTCGCCCGCGAACGCAGTACAGGAAAAATTGTGGCCATCGGGCACGAGGCTCTGCTCATGCATGAAAAAACCCATCCCGGCATTTTAACCATCCGACCCCTTGCCAACGGCGTCATTGCGGACTATGAGGCAACAGAAGAGCTGATCAAGGGACTGATCCATAAAACAAAAACCCAGTTTTCTTTCGGAATCCGCCGTATGGTTATCGGTATCCCGTCGGGCATCACCGAAGTTGAAAAACGGGCCGTACGCGACTCTGCCGAACATGTTGGTGCCAAAGAGGTCTACCTGGTGACTGAACCGATGGCCGCAGCGATCGGTATCGGCATTGACGTCAAGGAACCAATGGGCAATATGATTGTCGATATCGGAGGCGGCACAACAGAAATTGCGGTTATTTCGCTCGGCGGCATTGCATCAGGCGAATCGCTTCGGGTTGCCGGAACCGATATTACCAACGCGATTGTCCGTCACTTCCGCAAGGCATACAGCCTGGCAATCGGTGAACGTACTGCAGAAGATGTTAAAATAAAAATTGCATCGGCCTATAAGCTGGAAAAAGAGCTCACCATGATGGTCAGAGGCCGAAACCTTGTAACCGCCCTTCCTGAAGAGCGGGAGGTTAACTCAGCGACCATCCGGGAAGCAATTGCCACCCCGATTGGCCAGATCATCACCTCGATCAAAAAAAGCCTCGAAGTGACCAAGCCGGAACTTTCAGCCGACATCTTTGATCGTGGACTTTTCCTTGCCGGGGGCGGGTCACTCATCAAGGGGCTCGACAAAAGAATCAGCGAAGAGACCAAGCTTGCCGTGCATATCAGCGAAGATCCCCTTACCGCTGTTGCCAGAGGTACGGGTGAAGTTCTCGAAAACCTTGAAAAATACCGGGGTGTACTCCTGACGACCAAACGCTACTGAAAAACAGAGCGCGCTACTCCTCTGCAAGAAGCCTGGTATAATATGCCTCATAGTATTCAACAAGCAAAGCGGTCTCATACTGCTTTGCTTGTTGAACGCAGGCTTCGGAGCACTCAAGCCAGTGGGGGTGATCCGAGAGCAAAAGAAGGGCTTTCTCTGTCATGCCTGCAATATCTCCCGGTGCAAGCAGATAGCCATGAGTTCCCGGAACAATAAACTCGGGAAAACCGCCCGCCATGGTGGCCACAACCGGTACACCGCAGGCCATGGCCTCAAGCGCTGCAAGACCGAATGACTCAACGTTGCTCGGCATCAGCATGATATCGGCAATAGAGAGCAGCGGAACAATATCGTCAAGCTTGCCAAGAAAGCGCACCCGACCAGCAATTCCCAACTGGCGAACCTGGACTTCAGCATCACTGCGTTCCGGCCCGTCACCCACAAGCAGTAGTGTCGCATCAATACGCTTGCTTATGGCATAAAAAACCCGGATAATATCGCCGATACATTTTACCGGCCTGAAATTAGAGATATGGATAACAATCTTTTCCTGCCCAAGACCCAGTTGTTCACGGATTTCCGGTTTCGGAGAGCGGAAAAAAAGTGAAGTATCCACAAAATTGGGAATGACGGTAATCTCCTTTTTCGGACTGAACATCCTGACCGTCTCCTCCTTCAGCCAGGCAGAAACGGCCGTCACCCCGTCGGACTTGTTGATGGCAAGCCTGACAACATCCTGCATCCCGCGGTCAGCGCCCACAACCGTTATATCAGTACCATGCAGCGTGGTTACCAGCTTGAAACACTTCGATTCGGCACACTTGTCCTCAAGCATCTGACGGGCAAGCATGGCACTCAAGGCATGAGGAATAGCATAGTGAGCATGAACCACATCCAGCTTTTCATAATGAGCGATATCGGCAATTTTCGAGGCAAGGGCAAGAGAGTAAAAGGGGCACTCAAAGAGCGGATAGTGCATCACCTCAATCTCATGGCAGAAGATATTGCGCGAAAAAGCTCCAAGCCGGAAGGGTGCCGCCTGACTGAAAAAATGAACAACATGCCCCTTGGCAGCAAGCGCCTTGCCCAGTTCGGCAGCAATTGCGCCACTTCCCCCGTAGGTGTGATGGCACGATATGCCTATTTTCATAACATGAACATCTGTTAAAACAACTTAACCACCATTTAAACAAGAACATCAGAAGGGAGCGTACGTTTGGCAGAAAAACGCAAAAACACCCTTTTGAACATACAAAAAAGCCTGAACATGGACGCAAAAAAGGCGATCCCTTTTTTACCACCCAATCCATGACCGAGGGCACAAGCCATGGATTGGTCAAAAGAGCCACCTCTTTTTCATTAACAAGCCAGGAACGACAGGGGGGGGGATAACCTCTTTTAAAGGAGAGACGCGATCATTGGCGTAACCGACTTGTCAGCATTGGAGTTCCAGCCAAACTGCTTCCTGACGCTGAAGCCGCAACATCCTCTTTATTGCGTAATAACCCTTTGGGTAAAGAGATAATATAACCGGGACATTGCAGTTTTTCACATGCTATTTTTGAATCAGACCAGAAAAGATGGCTGGTTATATCAACTTTGGCGACAATCATGGTTTGTTCAGGGGTGTCAAGGTAGCCAACATCCCCTTGCTGCAGAATATAAGCTACTTTACCTCCGCCCGCTTCATCGCCTATCTTGAGCGGTACTGCAGGTGCTACAGCAGAAAGAGCAGCAACAGCTGTTCCCGTAAACAGGATCACTTTTAAGAGCCTTACCACACCTGTTATCTCGAAGAGTTTCATGATTCAATACGTTAAAGAGTTTTATCCCGTGCTGTACTACGGCTCGCCTCTCCTGTTGCCATCGTCAGGATAATATGATCATCGATGTATGGCACGAATGTCAGTTGCCCGTTTTTCCATATTGTCAGCATCGCTTTGGCGTCCGGTATTTGCATAGATGACCGCCAAATTATCAAGGAGCATCGCCACATTTGGATGAATCGGGCCAAGATTTTTCTCGATGATTGCAAGTGAACGCTGCGACAAGTGCTCAGCCTCTTTATACTGACCCAGGGCAACATAAATGACAGCAAGGTTATTGAGACTCACCGCCACATTGGTGTGATCGAGACCAAGAGTTTTTTCCCAGATCTGAAGTGAACGCTTCAAAAGGGGCTCTGCCTCACGATATTGGGCCTGGGCATTGTAGAGTAACGCCATATTATTCAAACTCATTGCCACATCGGGGTGAAGGGAGCCAAAGAGCTTTTCGCGAATGGCAAGTGCTCGCCTGAAGAGTGGCTCCGCCTCTTTGTATCTCTTCTGGGTAAGGAACAACTGAGCGAGATTATCCAGACTCAGGGCAACATCCGCTGAAGGCAAGAGAAAGGCATGCTCAAAAATCAAAAGCGTACGCTTGTAAAGAGGTTCAACCTCACGGTATCGGCCCTGGGCATAATAAAGAGCAGCAATGTTGTTGATGCTGAAAGCAAGATCGGGAGAGTCAGAACCGAGGGTTTTTTCAAAAATGATCTGCGCACGTTTAAAAAGCGGCTCGGCCAGTGCATATTGACCCTGGGCATAGTAAAGGGATGCCAGGTTATTCAGCTTCACCGCTACATCGGGATGGTCAGGGCCGAGGACTTTTTCCTGAATGGCCAGCGCCCGCTTTATGAGTGGTAATGCCGCGAGGTATTTTTCCTGTACCCGGTAAAGCGTTGCCAGGTTATTCAGGCTTTTTGCAACATCAGGGTGCTCAAGGCCAAAGCTCTTCTCCCTGATTTCCAGTGCACGAAGGTAGAGCGGTTCAGCCTCTTTATATCTGCCCTGAGTTTTGTAAAACTCAGCCAGGTTGTTCAGAATCTGCGCCACACGGGGGTGTGCCAGGTCAAATGTCTTCTCATGGATTGCCAATGCACGCAGATAGAGCGGTTCAGCCTCTTTATATCTGCCCTGGAGAGCGTAAAATCCTGCCAGATTATTCAGGCATGTGGCGATATCGGGTTGATCGGATCCAAAGACCGCTTCCCGGATGGCCAGCGCCCGTTTGGAGAGAACTTCAATTTCAGCATATCTTCCCTGTACAGAGTAAAGCCCGGCAAGACTGTTCAGGGTAATGGATACCTCGGAATGATTGAGACCAAAAACCTTTTCCCGGATTGCCAGAGCTCGCTTGAAGAGCGGCTCTGCCTCACGGTACCGACCCTGCATTTTATACAACTCCCCGAGGTTATTCAGACTGGTGGCTATGTCGGGGTCATTGGAATCAAGAACTTTTTCCCGAATAGCGAGTGCACGCAGGTAGAGCGATTCAGACTCTGTATAGCGTCCCTGGGCATAGTAAAATCCCGCCAGATTGTTGAGACTTGTTGACACATGGGGATCAAACGGGTCAAGGGTTTTCTCACGAATTGCCAGTGCACGAAGGTAAAAAGGCTCAGCTTCCTGGTATTTTCCCTGAATTTGATAGAGCTCTCCAAGGTTGTTCAGAGGCCTAACAACATCAGGGTGACTCTGGCCAAGCGCACGTTCATCGATGTCCAGCGCCCGTTTAAAGAGGGGCTCGGCTTCGGCGTACCGGCCCTGGGCAAAGTACAACCTCCCAAGGTTGTTCAGACTCATCGCTACATCAGGATGGTCTTGACCAAGAAGTTTCTCGCGGATTGCCAGTGAGCGCAGAGAGAGCGATGTTGCGACGCCATACTTGTCCACTGTACCATAATACTCGGCCAGATTGTTCAGGCTCACTGCTACATCAAGGTTATTGCCGGTATAGATCTTTTCGCGGATGGCGAGCGCACGCAGGTAGAGTGGTTCCGCCTCGGCATATCGGCCTTGAGCCTTATACAACTCCGCCATATTGTTCAGGCTGGTGGCAAGATCAGGATGAGAGCTGTCAAGAATTTTTTCGCGGATGGCGAGCGCACGCCTGAAAAGCACTTCAGATTCGCCATAGAGGCCTTGGGCATAATAGATTCCTGCAATATTGTTCAGACTCAGGGCCAGATCGGAAGAGTTCACCCCGGTTCTCTTTTCCGCATCGATTAAATCTTTTTCTGCGATAATTTTGATGCGATTGATCCGGTAACGTTCATCGACATCCTTGTTGTTTGCCGCATGAACAATTTTCGAACAATGGATTCCGCTGCTCAAGAGCATGAGGAACAGCATCAATACCGTTCTGTTGCTTATCCTTACAATCCGAAGGTACAGGTTTGCGTCTCTCTTCAGCGTCTTGAATGTCAGGAGATTTGATCGGCACATTTTTTGACCTATACACAGATGGTTTTTCATGAAGATTTGCGTAGATGAAAGTTAACCTCGACAAGTTGTTTTTTTCCCGCTTTGCCCGGTAAATTTATTTTACCGTAACCCATCCCCTCAAGCTTGTCACTTGAGGTTTTGGCATCAGACCAGTAGAGAGTGGTGGAAGCATCGGCTTTTGCAACAATTACGGCCTGTTCTGCCGTTTCAGCATAATCCTGGTCACCTGGCTGAAAAATGTCGGCGACTCTCTCGCCCCCATAGGTATTGCCGACCTTGAGCAATTCCGCCGGGGATAGTGTGGAATGCGTAATCATGCCCGTAGCAGTGAACAGAAGGAACGTCACTGGTCGGATCAGAACTTTGTTGATAACAATGGTCATCATATTGCTACTTTTTTTTACAGAAATACAACATCAGAATTTTCGTATCGGCCTGACCCGCAAGCGCTCTCCCCTGGAATGAATATTCTCTTTTCCGTCAAAGAAGTTCTGACTCATGGCGTTGTCGGGTTCAGAAGACGAAGAGCTCCAGTACTCTTCATTCTGAAATCCTCCAAGAACCTCCTTGCTTATAAAGAGCCTGTTCAGATCCTCCTTGGCTGGCAGTGTCCAATCCGTAAAACCTTTTAACGTCAAACTGTCGCATGTCGCTTTGGCATCAAACCAGGTGAGGGTAGCTGGTAAATCCGATATGGCAGCAATTACCCCATGTTGTACGGGTACAGGCACTCTCCCCCTCTCCATTTTATCGATTGGAAGGAGATAGACCACTCTTCCGCCCTCATAGTTGTCTCCATATTTGAGCGGCTCCGCCGCAAAAAGAACAAAAGCAGCCATCACAGCCAGCGCGCAAGGGAAAAAGATCTGCAAAAATCGCAGGATCGAATTTTTTGCAGGCATTGTTGTCATCGTTTTTCAGCATTAATGAGTGTTGCGCGTTTTTCCATTCTCTCAGCATCATTCTGCCGTCCTGTTTTCTGACAGATAAAGGCCAGATTTTCAAGAATGATGGCGACGTTGGGGTGAACAGGCCCCAAGGTATTCTCTGCAATTGCCAGTGAGCGCCTGCAGAGTGGTTCAGCCTCTTTATACCGGCCTTCTACAGTATAGAGCGCAACAAGATTGTTGATGCTCATTGCTACATCAGGATGATTCTTTCCCATAAATTTTTCCCTGATGGAAAGAGCCCGCAGGTAAAGCGGAGCAGCCTCTTTGTACTTGCGCTGCTCACTGTAGAGCAAGGCAAGGTTGTTCAGACTTGTTGCTACATCAGGATGTGCGGAACCATAGAGCTGCTTGCGGATGGCCAGCGAGCGTTTGCAAAAAGTCAATGCCTTCCCATACAGGGACTGGTGACGGTATAACTCTGCCAGGTTATTGAGCGTTGATGCGACATCAGGGTGCTGGATACCAAAAAGCTTTTCCTGTATGGCAAGAGCCTGTTGATAAAGAGATTCTGCCTCACCGTATTTACCTTGAGCTTTTCTCAGTTCTGCCAGGTTGTTCAGGGAGAGAGCCGTATTGGTATGAAAAGTGCCATATATCGTTTCATTGATGGATTTCGCTCGCAGGCAGAGGGGTTCAGCCTCTGAAAAACGGGCCTGGGTAATGTATAGCGTGGCAAGGTTGTTGAGGCTCGTTGCTACATCGGGATGCAGCGGGCCAAAGGTTTTTTCCCTGATGGAAAGTGCACGCTGATAGAGTGGCTCGGCCTCACCATAGTTGCCTTTATTTTTGTGGAGTAGTGCGATATTATTCAGACTCGCCGCCACGTTGGGATGCTGTGGGCCAAAGAGCTTCTCGCGGATGGCAAGCCCACGACTGAAGCACGATAAGGCCTCGGTATAGCGACTTTGCGAACGATACAACTCACCGAGATTATTCAGACTTACCGCCAGATCGGGATGAAAAGAGCTATAATTTTTTTCCCTGATGGCGAGCGCACGCAGGTAGAGCCGTTCGGCCTTTTTATACTTCCCCTCGGAAAAATATATCCCTGCAAGATTGTTGAGACTCGTTGCCACATCAGGCTGGTCTGCTCCAAAGAGCTTTTCGCGAATGGCAAGCACGCGTGCCGAGAGTCGAACAGCCTCAGCGTATTTGCTTTCAGAAGCATAAAGCCCGGCAAGGTTGTTCATGACCGTTATGACATCAGGGTGATTCGGTTTGAAAATTTTCTCCCGAATGGAAAGTGAACGCAGATAGAGCGGTTCAGCCTCGGCATAGCGACCCAGTACAAAATAAAGCCCGGCCAGGTTGTTCAGACTTGTTGCTACCGCAGGATTTTCCGGGCCAAGGATTTTTTCCCGAATGGAAAGTGAACGCAGATAGAGCGGTTCAGCTTCAGCATATCGCCCCAATACAAAATAAAGCCCGGCCAGGTTGTTCAGACTTGTTGCTACCGCAGGATGTTCCTGACCAAGAATTTTTTCCCGAATGGAGAGAGATCGCAGGTAGAGCGGTTCAGCCTCGGTATAACGGCCCTGAATGCAATACAACTCTGCCATGTTGTTCAAGGGTTTTGCGATCTCCGGATGCCCGGCGCCGAGGCTCTTTTGCCAGACAGTCATTGATCGCATATAGAGTGCCTCGGCCTCTGCCAAACGCCCTACGGCAACATAGATTCTCCCAAGGTTGTTCAGACTTTGAGCCACATCGGAGGCGGAAGCACCGGAACCCTTTTCGCGAAGGGCGAGTGCGCGCTTGCAAAATGCCTCTGCTTCGGTATAGCGGCACTGTACTCGATACAACTCCGAAAGGTTTGCCAGGTTGATGGCCAGATCGGGGTGAAACGGTGTATTGGTTTTTTCGCGAATGGCGAGAGCTCGCAGGTAGAGCGCTTCAGCCTCATTGTATTTCCCTTGAGCCTTGCAGACCTCCGCCAGGTTATTCAGACTGACGGCAACATCGGGATGAAAAGGGCTGAAAATTTTTTCGCGGATGGCAAGTGCCTGCCTGAGGAGAGGAAGGGCTTCTGTATAACGGCCATGGATAGAGTAGAGTACTGCCAGGTTATTAAGAGTGAGGGCAAAATCAGGATGAAGAGTACCGGTATTTTTTTCAGCAACCGCAACCGTTTGACGTGCAACAGCAAGAAGGGACTCATAATTTTCTGTACTGTAAAGCTCTTCAGCATCCCTGTTGACTGCCGCCCATAACGCCCCTCCCTGAATCCCCGCACAGCAGAGAACGACTAAGAGAGCAACGACCCTTATGGCTGCAAGGGATAAGAGACGATGATATGAGCCACTCGACAGGCAAAGCTTTTTATTCACCATCTCCTCCAACGCGTAGTAACAAAACATTCCCGCGCTTTTCACACAAAGAATCAAGCATCAAGACGCTCTTTTCGGAATAGGACATGGGCGTAAAGAATATGGTTGCCGAACCTTTTTTTTGACTTCCCCAACGCCAATACGGTAAAGATACAATGAAAACAAGAAACAATAAACATGGGAATAGTTATTATTTCTATGGAGTACCCTTTTGGGGAGGCCTTTCTGGAGGCCGCTGTTGAAAGCAAAAAACTGCAGGGTTCTCACGATTCCGCCCCCCTGCATTATAAAGTGAGGGCAATTCATGCTATTATATGCGGTGAAGATCTGGCAATGGCTGTTGACGCGCCAATGCCGGTATGCAAAAAAAACATGGAAAACTCGTAAACAACAACTCCGGGAAAGCAAAAACGGCTTTATGGAAAAGAGTCATAAAAAACAACAGGTGGCCCTGAGCTCGGTTCTGGCCAGCCTCCTTCTGACAGTCATGAAACTTGTGGTCGGTATGATGACTGGAAGTATTGGTATCATTTCCGAGGCGGCACACTCTGCCCTTGACTTCGGCGCAGCCTCCCTGACCTTGTTTGCCGTCAAAATGAGCGATAAACCGGCGGACAGCAAACACCACTACGGACATGCCAAGGTTGAAAGTGTCTCAGCACTCATTGAGACCGGCCTTCTTGTCGTAACAAGCGTCTGGATCATCTACACCGCAGTGGAACGGCTGCTTGCCGGAAAAACAGAGATCGATGTCACCTGGTATTGGTATGCGGTGGCCATTATGGTCATCTCCATCGTCGTTGATTTTTCCCGTTCGAGAGCTCTGAAAAAGGTGGCGAAAGAGACCAACAGCCAGGCACTTGAAGCCGATGCGCTGCATTTCAGCTCCGATATTCTCAGCTCGGCGGTTGTACTTCTCGGTCTTGTTTTTGTCTCACTCGGCATCACCTGGGCTGATGCGGTTGCCGGTATTGCCGTTGCCATATTGGTTGGATGGGCCGCATTCAGCCTTGGAAAAAAAACTATCGATGTACTTATAGACGCTGCACCGGAAGGACTGGCCGAAGGTATTGAGGTGATAACCATGACGGTCGGTGGAGTAATCGCTATCGACAAAATCAGGGTAAAACCAACCGGGCCGCAGGTGTTCATTGAAATGGCCGTCTGTGTAAACAGAACCCTTTCGGTTGAAAAAGTTCAGACAATCTGTGCCGAAATTGAGAAAAAGGTACGCGATAAGTATTCCGTAGGAGATATCACCATCAACACCCGGCCCATTGCACTCAACAGCGAAACCATCGCTGAACGGGTACACGTCATTGGCCTCAATCACAACCTTCACGCCCATAACATTTCGACAAACCTCACCGGAGAGAAGACGCACATTACCTTTGACGTCGAAATAGACCAGCAACTCACCATCAAGCAGGCGCACAATACCGTTAATGCACTTGAAGAGGAGTTGCGCCGGGAGTTCGACGGAGAACTGGATATCTGCATCCATCTTGATCCGCTTCGCAATGAAGAGCGTTCGAGCGGTTCCCTTCAGGCTGAAGAAAAAGAGCGCGCATACAACACGATTGTCAAAGCTTCACAAAGCATTGAGAAAATCCAGGACGTTCACGACATCCATATCCATAAAACAGACAAAGAGAAACTTTTCATTACCCTGCATTGCTCATTCAACGATGAGGTGCTCCTTGAAGAGGTACACTCCCTTACCAGCCAACTGGAAGGAGCAATCTACCGCTCCCTGCCCAACGCCGGGCGGGTGATCATTCATGCAGAACCGCTCTTTGCATGACATCAAGCCACAAAATGACCGTCCTTTCCCATGCGAAAAAACGTGATCCTGCAACCTGGTACCACATCTGATATAATGGGATTTTGAGCATTCAGGAAAGCTGTGGCAATCAGAGAAGAGGACGGTTTCCGGTACTGGACAATCGGGTGCCCGATACATCCTGTTCCTGATTCTTTTTCTCGGAACTGGTCACCAGTTTGTGGAGAATACCGATAACCAGCAATGATGCAAGCAAGAGGCCATAATGCCATGGATTAAAAAGCTGCTCGACATTCTGCCCGGCAGTCGCAGTTCTTACCGGTTCGACAATCAGTTGACGCAACAGGGTTATCATGGCAACTTCAATGAAAACAACAACATGAAAGACTCCTGTCTGGACATAGTTGATTTCAGCAGAAATCAAACTTGACAGGGTCCACACGATAAAAAGAGTACCCAAAGCCTGAAGAAAACCATGAGCAAGATTATTGACCTCGACAGAATGAAATACAGCCACGGAAAACTCCCACATCACCATAATACTTGCCAGCACGAGTGCTATGGCCAAAAGAGCATGCAGAATATGGTTAAAGGCTCGCAGTGCACTTAACAGACGATCTTCAAATGATGCAATCATAACCTTGAATGGGTTAAAGATTTTCCCAACAGAAAAACTGGCCAAAAACAACTTGTGACATTACAAAAAACACGCCTGCTTCATTGGCTGTTTTGTATAACGTTGCCTATTTTATTGTAATCATAAACAAGGGTGTTTGCAAAAAATGGCAGGAACATTGATGATGTAAAACGCTTGCGCATAAAAAATAATTTCATTATCAACAAACAGAAATGAAACGATGATTCATGAGCGCTTTACCGTAACAGTCGATGTGCAACCAGATGATATCGATGTTCAGGAGCATGTAAACAACATTGTCTATCTTCGCTGGGTGCAGGATGCGGCTGTTGCCCACTGGAACGCCATCGCCCCGCACCATGAAAAGGAGACGCTGACTTGGGTAGTGCGCCGCCATGAGATTGATTATAAAAAGCCGGCGATAAGAGGAGATACGATTCTCGTGCAAACATGGATAGGTGCTGCATCCAGACTGGCATTCGACCGCCATACCGAAATGTTACGCGCTTCCGATCTTCGGCTTCTTGCAGTGGCTCGAACAGTCTGGTGTCCCGTAGAGAGAAAAACAGGCCGACTAACCGATGTAAGCCCTGAAATCCGGTCACTCTTTTCTTCTGGACAATAAACACTCCACAAGAAACATTGGAGAGTTCCCAAACTGGATGTACATTATGAGCACGGTTGTGAATACAGTACATCAGACGCATCAAAACGCACATGCAAAGCGGCTGAATGCCTAAGCGGGGGGATAGATTTGCTGGATAGCTGTTTCTGCGAAGAGTACCTCTTGAATGCAGCACCTTCAACTGCAATTTTTGACTGATAAATAGAACATGAAGAGCAACAAGCCAGTTTGCGTCACCGGAGCTTCCGGATTTATTGCTGCCCATATCGTCAGAGAACTGCTTGAGCGGGGATACCGCGTCAGGGGAACGGTACGCAAAAGCCCGCAGAGTTACCCGTTTCTTCTTGGGCTTCCAGGAGCAGCGGAACGGCTTGAACTTGTCGAAGCTGACCTGCTTGCAGCGGGTTCCTATGACCAGGCCGTCGAGGGTTGCGACTATGTGATGCATACGGCAAGCCCCTATAAAATCAATGTCGAAAACCCGCAAGTTGATCTTGTTGATCCTGCACTTCATGGAACAGAAACTCTCCTTGAGAGTTGCCTGAAATCGGGCGACGTAAAACGAGTAATTTTTACCTCCTCAATTGCCGCCATTACCGATGAGCCGGACAGTAAAAAAGTCTTTACCGAAAAAGACTGGAATATCATGTCCTCCCTTGACAGGAACCCCTACCATTACTCGAAAACAGTTGCTGAACTTGCCGCATGGGATTTCATCATGAAAAAACGTCCCGCTTTTGATCTGGTTGCCATAAACCCTTTTATGGTCATCGGCCCTTCACTTGGACCATCACTCAATACCTCCAACCAGATTATCCGTGATATCATGATTGGTGTTTACCCTTGCATCATGGATCTGAACTGGGGTTTCGTTGATGTTCGGGATGTAGCAAAAGCGCATATTTTTGCAATGGAAACCGATACGGCAAGCGGTCGTTACCTTTGCTCGGCTGAGTCCATACACATGAGGGATCTTGTAGCACAGCTCAAATCCTCCGGGTTCAGGGGATACGCACTGCCAAAAATTGATCTATCGGGAAAGATTGGCACCTTGCTCATGAAGGCTCTCTCTTTTACACAACCAAAGGATACTGGCGCGTATATCCGTATCAATATTGGTCGTACCATGCGCTATGACAACTCAAAAATCCGGCGCGAACTCGCTCTCTCTTTCATTCCGATCAAGAAAAGCCTGACTGAAGCCGTGAATGACATGGTGAAATGGGGTCATCTCACCTCACAACAACGATAACCACATATAAAAATTTAATATGCAGAGCTTTTTCAAACCATTGCGCCACCTTATACTGACTCTCATAGCCATACTCTTTTCTTTTCATACCTCACCTGTCATGGCACTTCCCGTAGCGACAACTCATCCCGACTCTTTAACGGGAGAAAAAGCAAGACTGTTAACCGGAGAGGTCATTGTCGCTCTGTCAAATCTTCAGGAGGGAGTTACTGGCGTTGAGGGACAAATCTATATTGCAGCGCCTCCAAAAAAGGTCTGGGAAGTGTTGACCGATTATAATAATCATAAAAATTTTGTACCGAATGTTATCGACAGCGGCATCATTTCGGACAATGGTATTGAAAAAGTGATGTTTGAGAAAGGAAAAAGCAGGATGTTTATCTTCTCGAAGGAGGTTTACATAAAGATGAAAGTGTGGGGAGAGAACCTGACACACCTCCGTTTTCAGCAAATTACCGGTGATTTCAAGGTCTATCAGGGAGAGTGGACGTTGGTCGATTACCCGCAGGGATCAGGAACATTTCTTACCTACAAGGCTGAAGTAAAGCCGGATTTTTATGCCCCCCAGTTTGCTGTCAGAAATGTACAGACCAGGGATTGTCCCTTGATGATGCTCGCAATGAAAAAGCAGGCGGAATCAAACAATGCGAAATCTTTACCGTCTGAGAAGGAGTGATAGCGGAGCATGACGAAAAATGGTACGCTCATCAACCACCCTTGACGCCTGTATCGTACGGCGTTTCTTTATGGTAGCAGCAAGAGTCCGGATATTGAAAGACCATGCACGGAACACCGCCCCTGCTTTTTTCAGCACTCCTGGAAACTGTGTGAGATAAAAGAGCGCAGCCGCAACATCGAGCAACAGGCGCAGCGGAAGCACCCACAGAAGCCCTGCCATGCCCCGGTTCTTCAGAAGCATGGAAATGTTGTTGCGGTGGTTGAAATATATTTTTTCTGCCGAACCTGCTGCCAGCGACGCTCCCCCTTCGTGCAGCACGACCGACGAAGGAACCGAAAGAACACGATAACCGGCAAGCTTCATCCGCCAGGAGAGATCAATCTCCTCCATCTGCATGAAAAAATCCTCATCAAACCCGCCAATCTCTTCGACCACTGCCCTTCTGACAAACATCGCAACACCTGATGCCCAGAAAATCTCTTGCCCGTTCTCATACTGGCCATTGTCCGACTCAACCCCGGAAAATGTCCGGCCAAGACACCAGGGATAACCAAGACGGTCAATCATGCCGCCAGCCGCACCGGCATAATCAAAAACCTTTTTTCCCTTGCGGTATGGCTTCAGTGAAAGAATTTTCGGCTGCAAGGCACCAATGTGTTTGTCGGCAAGAGCAGCAGTGACAAGCCGCTCAAGCCACAACGGGTCATGCTCCGTGTCGTCATTCATGAATACGACATAATCTGCCGTAGAGCTTTTCAGCCCGGCGTTGCAGCCGCCAGCATAGCCCCTGTTTTCAGGAAGCCGCAACAGACGCGCATTGCGATAACGCTTCACAAGAAAAACAAGGCCCGCCTCCGTTCCTCCATTATCGACCACAATGATACCCATGGAGGGGTAACTGGTCTGTTCGAGCGAATCAAGGCAGCACTCAAGCATGTCGCGCCTCCGGTAAGAGGGAATAATGATATCGATTGAAGGATAATGCATCGATTACCGAAGCGTTTTCCAAAACTCACCGGCAAGACGGGCACTCTCTTCAGGAGTCGACGAGCCTGCAATATGCTCCAGAAGTGCACTCCCCACAACAGCACCGTCTGCAAGCTGCCACATGGACTCCACTCGCGTCTTGTCCTTGATGCCAAAGCCGACAACAAATTTTTTCCTTGTATGCTGGCGCACCCTTTTCAGATAGTCATCAACCGTTTCCCCGGTTGGTGCATCAGAAAGCTTTGCCGTACCCGTTGTTCCATTGACGGCAAGACAGTAGGAAAAATCGGTTGAGAGGCTGTCGATCAACTCTATCCTTTCAGGCGGAGTAACCGGTGAAACAAGAAAAACAACTGTAAGTCCAACTTTTTTAGCTTTTTCAAGAAAATCTGCGGCCTCTTCGGGTGGAAGATCAGGAATCAGCAACCCGTCAACTCCCGCTGCAACAGCATCATGCAAAAAGCCATCGACACCATAGGCAATCACGGGATTACAGTAGCCCATGAGAAGGATTGGTGCAGTAATCTTCCGGCACCCTTCGCCCTGGCGGGCCCTGCGTACCAGCTCAAGAAGGTACTTGATGGTTACACCATTGCGAATGGCGGTATGAGCTGCATCCTGAATCACCGGGCCATCGCCAATCGGGTCAGAGTAAGGCATGCCGAGCTCAATGATATCGGCACCGCTCTTTTCAAGCGCCTCAAGCACCGGAAGCGTCGCGCCAATAACCGGAAATTCGGGCATATAATAGGCAATCAGGAGCTTTTTGTCCTGCGCCACAAGAGTGGTAATTCTGTTTATGGACATAACGGAACCAATCAATGCAAGAGTTGTGGAATAACAAAAATGTCGAGCATCATGGAGAGCATGGTAATCATGTGCACCAGAACACTTCCCCAAACATTCCGCGTTTTCAGAACAAGATAGCCGCCGAGAATGCCGATCGGAAAAGCCATCATTGCCATAAGCGCACGCTCTTTCATACCAACCGGGGCAACGGCAAAATGGTTGATTACATAGAATATGGCGGTTAAAAAGACCGTCAGATGCTTGTTGAATCCCCGCTCAATCATGGCGGAAAACATGATGCCCCGCCACAAAAACTCTTCGGCTAAAACAAGCACAGGAAAGAAATAGAGAAAAGAACGGTTAACGAGAATAAACTGCATCCCGGACATTGGTGCACCACCGTTTTTGTAATAGAGCACAGTATTTATAATATCCATTGCGAAAAGAACAAATCCTGCAATACCTCCCCACAAAAGGGATTTTCGAAGATCTCCCCCGGCAAGATACATCTCCTGCCACTCTCCACCCGTTTTGCCCCGATAAAGCACAAGGCTGATGGATCCGATTACGTAAAGGGCAAGAGCGGGCCATTCAAGCAGCGGTGTAAAATGACCGACAAGGCCGAGTATCCAGATGGCTCCCATAAGAGCAAATGACTGGTTAAAGCGTGCATTGAGCGACCCGGAACCGGAGGATAGTGCTGAAACAGGTTTCATGACTAAACGTATGATTTGATGGTGATTATTGCTCTCTCTTGCTGTGACGGCTTAAATATACAGCGGACGCTCTTCATAATCAATCGGATCGGGTAAACCCGCATGGGCGAATGCGCGAAGCCGACGTGCGCAACTGTCGCAGAGACCGCAGGCACTCCCCTCACTTTTATAGCATGACCAGCTCAATGCAAACGGCACCTGAAGCTCAATGCCTTTTCGGACAATCTCCGATTTTTGCATCTCGATAAGCGGTGTCAGAATTTCAATCTCTGTTTCCGGTTTCGTGCCAAGCTCTATGACGGTATTGAACGCCTCATAAAAGACCTTGCGGCAGTCGGGATAACCTGAGGAGTCCTCCTCAACCGCTCCGATAAAAATCTTGCTGGCACCGATCACTTCCGACCAACTGACGGCCATCGAGAGAAAACCGGCATTGCGGAATGGGACATAACTGGTGGGAATGGATGAGCCCTGAAGATCAGCGCCGCCCACAGGCATGGAGTAGTCGGTCAAGGAAGAGCCGCCAATCCGGGCAAGAAAATCAGCATTGACTTCAAGGCACTGCTCTATGTTGTAATGGCTACAGATAGAGCGGAACGACTCCAGCTCCCTCTGCCACGTACGCTGCCCGTAATTGACATGCATGGCCGCAAGCTCGAAACCTTGCTCATGAGCCATTGCCGTGGTAACAAGGCTGTCCATTCCTCCGCTTAGAAGAACGACTGCTTTTGGTTGTGTTATTGACACGAATATCTACATCTTGTATGTTACATGGAACTTGTTGTGTTGCAAGGCAAGCATAACCCTTTTCACGAAAGTACACAACACCTTCGACTATCTGAAATGTTGATTGCCCCTTTTTCGATGCCACGTAGCGTGTTTGAGATGTGTGATTTCGTTTATTCCCTGATTACACGCTTGAGGTTGTGGCAGAATCTGCATATTTTCAGTTATGCTTGACGGTATAACGAATTGACATGCACACTGTTTCCGAAAAATCCAGAACAAGGAGGAGTGGAATAATGACTACAAAAGAGCTGATTTATAGCGAAATCGACCAGATTGAAGAGGTCTGGCTAAAGGATCTTTACCAGGTCATCACCCTGTTTGTTCAATCAAAACAGCCGCAAAAAAAGCCCGGTTTAATGACAAAACTCCGTCAGATTCAGATTGATGCTCCGGAAGATTTTGCAGCAAATCTCGATCTCTACCTATCCGGAGAAAAAAATGCCTCAACCAATCTTTCTTGATACCTTGTTCGTTGTCGGGTTAGTCAATCGTCGAGATCAATATCATCGCCAGGCTCTTGAACTTTCGGAACGATTGGAAGGCTCCTCATTCCTGACGACTGACGTTGTGCTCCTTGAAATTGGAAACGCCCTGGCAAAAGGGTATAAACAGGAATCCATAAAGATTATCAACGAGTTTTTGCAGTCAGAGGATACGGAAATCATTCACCTGAACCCTGAATTATTTCAGCAGGCGTTCAAACTGTACCAAACCCGGCACGATAAAGAGTGGGGGTTTATTGATTGCGTATCGTTTGTTGTCATGAAAGAAAAAGGAATTTTGCAAGCGTTGACCTTTGACAAACATTTTGCCCAGGCAGGATTTCAGCCTTTAATGCGGGAAATTCCCTGAAGATGCCGCGCCGCAATACTCATCGTCAGTTTTCACATCATTACACATTTTCGCTTTTTGCTTTTGTTGCATTAAACATCCTAAAAACTTCATCAAACTCTTCATCAAATTCTTTTACCCTTTCAGAGGGTGCATCGGTCCGATTTCAGGATTAAGTGGTATAAATTCAGCGGTACTGACAATTTTTGAGGCAACAATTTTAACATACCAAAGCGAACCGCGCTCTACGAAAGAGGCAATCAGCTCAACATCTTCAAGAGCTTCGGGTGACCATGCTAACAAACAAGCCATCGACTCAAACGATCTTTTGCCGCGTCATGTGAAATTGCACCTTCAGTTTCAACTCGCTCAAGACCACGATTAACTTTCTCAAGAACGTACAAATGGCGCTGTATATACTCAATTTATACGTCGTCAGAAAAAGTTTGCAACATGCTTGATACTTCGGCCTTTGGAGTATCCATAACTAAATACCGTTAAAAATGTCCAGATTTAACATAATATCTCTCCACTGTCTGTTTATCAAAAGTACGTAACGCTCTCGACTATCTGAAATGTTGAGTACCTGTTTTTCGATGCCATCGGCAATGGTTGAATATTATTCTGTGAGTATGGAAATGTTTGGCAGCCCTTATCCACGTATCAATCGTTCGAGAAGAAGTTTTCAAAAAACTGATGGGCTTGATTGAAGTGCTGTATTTCATGAGATCAGTCTCCTGATTCGACTCTAATAAAGACTGTATAATAGAGTCAATAGTAACAAAAAAAAGCCAACCCGAAGGCTGGCTTTTTTTATAGAGTATGGAGGCGCCGAAATTAATACATGCCGCCCATTCCACCCATTCCGCCCGGAGGCATTGAGGGCATGTCGGATTTCTCTTCCTTGATGTCGGTAATTGCTGCTTCGGTGGTCAAAAGGATACTGGCAACCGATGCGGCGTTCTCAAGAGCGCTTCTGGTTACCTTGGTAGGATCGACCACACCTGCTTCAACCAGGTTTTCGTACTGTTCGGTTCTGGCATTGAAACCAAAATCACCGGTTCCTGCCTTGACCTTCTCAAGAACAACAGCGCCATCGGTGGTGCCGGTGTTTGCCACAATCTGGCGAAGAGGTTCTTCAAGTGCGCGACGGATAATTTCAATCCCGGTCTTCTGATCTTCGTTGTCTGCAATGGCACGGTCAAGACCCTTGATCGCACGGATCAGGGCAACACCGCCACCAACGACGATACCTTCCTGAACAGCGGCACGGGTTGCGTGAAGTGCATCTTCAACACGGGCTTTTTTCTCTTTCATCTCGACTTCGGTTGAAGCTCCGATGTTGAGGACAGCAACGCCGCCTGAAAGTTTTGCAAGACGCTCCTGCAATTTTTCTGTATCGTAATCGGAGGTAGATTTTTCAACCTGTCCCTTGATTTCGTTGATGCGTGCCTTGATCTCTTCAGCGCCGCCCTTGCCTTCGACAATCGTGGTGTTGTCTTTGTCGATGGTCACGCGACCGGCCTGGCCGAGGTAAGCAATGGTTGCATTTTCGAGCTTGTAGCCTTTCTCTTCGGAAATAACGGTACCACCGGTAAGAATTGCGATGTCTTCAAGCATGGCTTTGCGGCGATCGCCGAAGCCAGGAGCCTTGACAGCACATACTCTCAGGGTGCCACGAAGCTTGTTGACAACAATGGTAGCAAGAGCTTCGCCTTCGATATCTTCTGAAATGATCAGAAGCGGACGACCGGACTGTGCTGATTTTTCAAGAATAGGAAGCAGCTCTTTCATGTTGCTGATCTTCTTGTCGTAGATAAGAATCAGTGGATCTTCGAGTTCGGCATCCATGGTCTCAGGATTGGTCACGAAGTACGGTGAAAGGTAACCACGGTCAAACTGCATACCTTCAACTACCTTCAATTCGGTGTCCATGCCTTTGGCCTCTTCAACGGTGATAACACCGTCTTTGCCGACCTTGTCCATCGCTTCGGCAATCAGTTCACCGATTTCAGGATCGTTGTTGGCAGAGATGGTACCAACCTGGGCAATCTCTTTTTTACCGGAGATGCTGCGGCTGATGTTTCTCAGCTCCTGCACAACCTCTTTAACAGCACGGTCGATGCCTCTCTTGAGGTCAATCGGACGAGCGCCTGCAGTTACATTCTTCAGGCCTTCACGATAGATTGCCTGAGCAAGCACCGTAGCGGTTGTTGTACCGTCACCGGCAACATCGCTGGTTTTTGAAGCAACTTCACGAACCATCTGGGCACCCATATTTTCAAAGGGGTCAGAAAGTTCGATCTCTTTTGCAACGGTAACGCCATCCTTGGTTGAGGTCGGTGCACCGAATTTTTTGTCGATCAAAACGTTACGTCCGGCAGGTCCGAGGGTAACTTTTACGGCATTGGCCAGTTTATCAACGCCAACTTTAAGTTTTGCTCTGGCTTCAGTATCAAAAAGAATATCTTTAGCAGTCATTGTAACGCGTTCCTCCAGTAGGTTAAAAAAAAGTTAATTACAGATCAGCCGAGAATAGCAAAAATGTCCGATTCGCGCATGATGAGGTAATCATCACCTTCCACGCTCACTTCGGTACCGGAATATTTGCCATACAGCACTTTACTGCCTACCTTGACCTGCATTTCAAGCAACTGGCCATTGTCGGCAATTTTACCTGCTCCTACAGCTACAACTTCACCATACTGCGGTTTTTCTTTCCCGGTATCAGGAATGTAAAGGCCGCCTTTGGTTTTTTCTTCCGCCGCTGCAGGCTTAACAATAACTCGATCGGATAAGGGTTTCAAGTTCATTGTCTTCTCTTGTTTGGGTTTTAGATTTAATAGTAAGATACTATTGACTGAATGTTGAGAGTTTATAACTTTTAGCACTCAAAGAGCGCGAGTGCTAAAAGAACACCTAATAATAACAAAATTACTCTTCCTTCCAAACAGTTTCTTTGCCGCGGAGAGAGAGGTTTTCACTTTCACAATAACAATGAACCAGGCACTTTATTACAGCACCATCGGAAAGGTCACTATGGAAAAGCTGGGTAGTTTACAATCGAAAATGCACGACGATATTGCGACAACCGAAGATCGGCAGTTCGCCCTTCTTTTGCAGGAAATCGTCGCTCTGGCGAAAAACCGCCTCTCGGTCACTGAAAACGAGAGCGAGTTCAGCAAGGGAGAGTCGGTTTGGGTAGAGCGCACGGCAGCATCACACTTCCCGCATATCAGGCTGCATGGCGGTGCGCTTGAAGACGATCCGATGAGGAGTTGAGTGGCTGAAAAAGCCTGCTCAACGTTCGAGCGAAGGCAGGAGATAGCATCCGGTCAGCGAGTCCTTTCTGAGAGCAATCTCCTCCGGAGTTCCTTCAGCAACAAGAGAGCCTCCTTTATCCCCTGCCCCCGGTCCAAGGTCGATAACCCAGTCAGCCTGCATGATGATGTCGGGATTGTGTTCGATAACCACAAGGGTGTTATGCTGTTCAAGCAGTTTTTCAAAACAGCCGATGAGCTTTTTGATATCTTCAAAATGCAGACCGGTTGTCGGCTCGTCAAAAATAAAGAGCGTATGCGCTGCATCGGCATGGGCAATGAAGCTTGCCAGCTTCAGGCGCTGGGCCTCACCGCCGGAAAGGGAGCTTGAAGACTGACCAAGCCTGATGTAGCCAAGCCCTACCTCATCGAGCACCATCAGTTTTTTGGCAATCCCCCTCTCCTTGCTGAAAAAGGTGATGGCTTCCTCGACCGTCAAATCAAGCACCTCCGCGATGGATAGGGCGTTGTACTTTACTTCAAGGGTCTCTGCCTTGTAACGCAGGCCTCCGCAATCCTCACAGACGGCCTCTATATCAGCCAGAAACTGCATCTCGATATGGACACTACCCTCTCCGGCACAGGTTTCACAACGACCACCGGGAATGTTGAAGGAAAAATAACCTGCCTTCAGCCCCCTTTGCCGGGCATCCTTTGTCTGGGAAAAAAGGGTTCTGATGTCGTCAAAAATTTTCAGATAGGTCACGGGGTTACTGCGGCTTGACTTTCCAATGGGGGACTGGTCGACATGCTCTACACGGTCAACCAGCCATCCACCCGAAATTGAGCGGTGCGTTCCGACCTTCTCCTTCAAGCCAACCTTCTCCTTCATGATACCCTTGTTGAGAATATCATTGACCAGGGTAGACTTCCCTGAGCCGCTCACCCCGGTCACACAGGTCATGACAGCAAGAGGAAAGCGGACATTGATGTTTTTCAGGTTATTCTGCATGGCACCGATAATCTCGATACAGGAACTGAAATCCACCACTCTGCGAATTGTCGGCACCACGATCTGTTTCTTGCCATTGAGGTACTGGGCGGTCAGCGAAGTACCGAACTCCTTCATGGCCGCTATCGAACCATGAAAAACCACCTCGCCTCCAAGACGACCGGCATAGGGGCCGAGGTCGATCACCTCATCGGCAGCCTCAATAATTTCGCGGTCATGTTCCACAACAACGACGGTATTACCCAGATCACGCAGCTTTCTGAGCAACGTAATCAGACGGGCAGAATCACTCTGATGCAACCCTATGCTCGGCTCGTCAAGAATGTAGATGGCTCCGACAAGCGGAGAACCAAGAGAGGTAGAAAGATTGATGCGCTGAAACTCGCCACCACTCAGGGTGTGGGTCAGGCGGTCAAGGGTGAGATAGTTCAATCCCACATCGAGCAGATAGCCAAGACGCTTGATGATTTCCTGCAAAATAACCTCAGCCACCTTTCTGTCGAAGGGAGAAATGTTGAGGTTGCGGAAAAAATCGGACGCATCGGCAATATTCATGCGTGAAACCTCAGCGATATCACGTCCGGAAACCCTGACAAATCTCGCATCAGGATTAAGGCGACTCCCTTCGCAATCAGGACAGGTAGCGTAACCGCGGTAACGGCTCAAAAAGACCCGATAGTGCATCTTGTAACCGGCATCCTTCTCTATTTCAGCAAAAAAGGGCCTGATCCCCTCATAGCGATTATCCGAAGTACCCTTCCAGATAATCTCCTTCTGCTCGTAGGAGAGCTTTTCATAGGGCAGATCAACAGGGATACCAAGATCATCGGCATGGTCGAGAAGGGCATGAAGATTCCATCGGTACTTTTCCGAATTCCAGCAGGCAAGAGCGCCCTCTTCGAGCGAAAGAGACTTGTTGGGCACAACGGCATCTTCATCAATACCGGCAATACGGCCAAACCCCTGACAGGTCGTACAGGCACCAATCGGTGAGTTGAAGGCAAAAAGCTGGGGAGAGGGTTCCTGATATTCAATACCATTCAGTTCGAGCCGATCGCTGAAGAGATAGGTTTTGCCTCCCATAACCTTCAGGACAGCATACCCGCCAGACTCGTTGAAACAACTTTCCGCCGCCTGTGAGACCCGGCTGAACACCTTCTCATCATTACGTGCCACAAAACGATCAACAAGCACAAGAAGAGCAGAACGCTCGGCATTCGGCATCTCAAGCACCCGCTTGCAGGCCGAATCCTGGTTGAGATCAAGAATCTCCTCCCCGGCAACCACCCGGAAAAAACCCTTTTTCAGAAGATTTGCTATTTCATCCTGCACCGGGCAGGTATGATGGCCAGCATCCTGATGAGCCGGGAAAAAATAACCGGCATAAAATTTTGTGCCCTCTTCAAAAAATCCGGCCTGCAAGCTCACATCATCCGGGGTGTGCTTCAAGACAAGTTCATTGGTATCACGAGAATAGATCTTGCCAATACGGGCATAGAGCAGACGGAGATAGTCATAAATTTCCGACACCGTACCAACAGTGGAACGTGGATTTTTCGGGATCGGTTTCTGCTCAATGGCTATGGCCGGGGCAATTCCTTCAACACTTTCAATATCAGGCCTCGGCATACGTTCAAGAAACTGACGCACGTAAGCTGAAAGGGATTCCACATAGCGACGATGACCTTCTGCATAGAGAGTATCGAAAGCGAGGCTTGATTTTCCCGATCCACTGACCCCCGTCAGCACAACAAACTTGTTGCGGGGAATACAGACCGAAATATTCCGAAGATTGTGGGTATTAATGCCTTTAAGAACGATATCCGGCAGACTCGTTTCAGCGACTGCTGAATGCTTGAGCCTATGAGTGGTCATCTTTCAATATCATCTTGTTTCGATAGTAATCGCTTCGGAAAAGAGTTCCGCTTGCCTCGAAGATAAGAAACAAAGGCGTGGAAGCTCAGGAAAAAAAAGTTTTTGTCCATGCCGCCCTCACCGCTCTATCTCTTGAAGAAGTGCATGAATGGTAGTCGCTCTCAAAAGGTCCTGGATTTTATACTGCAGGGTATTCATATACCCCCTGTGATGACACGATGAGAATATTTCACAGCAATCCGCCGTTACTCCACAACGCACCAAATGCGGCTTTCCCTCGATGGCAAGAGCAATATCGGCAACCGTGACTTCAGTAATCGCCTTGTCGAGCATATACCCCCCTTTTACCCCCTGGACAGAGGTGGCAATGCCAGCCCTTTTAAGACTCTGCATCGCCTTGGAAAGAAACTCCTGTGAAAAGCCGAGCTCGTCAGCCATCTCCTTTACAGTCACCACCCGACCAAGACCCTTTGTAGCCAAATAAGTTACAGCATGGAGCCCATATTCAAATTTTCTTGAAACCTGAAGCATTGCATCATTATTTAGTTAAACAGGATTATTTTAACCCTATTTTCTGTAGAAACCAAATATCTTTTCTCTTGCCTGAAAAAACTATATTGCTCTTCAAGTCAAGCTTTATCATCCGCAATCACTGATTTTTATCATGAAGAGCACTGTGAAAGATCAATATTTTCTCTGGCAATTCGCACCTGAAAACGAGGCAAAAATCCGGTACCAGGAGTTCGGAGAGCATCACGAAAAAAAAACTCCCCTTCTTTTTCTTCACGGCTACGGCGGAATGATTGAGCACTGGGATCTTAATATTCCTGAATTTGCCCCTGACCATAAAATCTACGCCATGGATTTAATTGGCTTCGGAAAATCACAGAAACCCAATGTGCGCTACTGTCTTGAACTCTTCGCCTCACAGATTGAGACTTTTCTCTATATGAAAAAGCTTGATTCGGTCATTATTGTCGGCCATTCAATGGGTGCTGCAAGTGCCATCTACTTTGCCCACCATCAGCCCGAAAAAGTCAAGGCGCTTGTTCTCGTCAACCCATCGGGCCTTTTTGCCGACACGATGGATGGCATGAACAGTCTTTTCTTCGGACTCGTCGCGTCACCTCTCATCGGTGAAATGCTTCTGGCCGCTTTTGCCAATCCCGTTGCCGTTGGCCAGAGCCTTATGCCCACATACTATAATCAACGCAAGGTTGATGACAAACTGATCAACCAGTTCACTCAGCCACTTCAGGACAAAGGGGCTCAGTTCTCTTATCTCTCACCATCCAAAAGACCTCTTGATTTCAGGCTCGACCACCTTGTTAAACCCTGCAACTACCACGGACCGGCTTTCCTTGTCTGGGGGGCAGAAGATATCTCACTTCCGCCACATAAAATCATCCCGGAATTTCAGCAACTGCTGCCGCAGGCCGGAGCATTTATCATTCCGAAAGCATCGCATTGTATCCACCACGATGCCCATGAAGAGTTTAACAAACGGCTGGCATGGATCCTCGACCTGATTGAAATTCCTGCATAAAAATGGCTACCGCATACCTGACTGTCTGAAGTGGATATCCTTCAATTCCGGGGCTTTCAGGCCAATTTCGAGAGCATAGCTCCGGAACTGGCCGAAAGGCACCCACTGAACACTCATCTGCCAGCAGTGAAGATTGCGGGAAATCTGGAACATGGGTAAAACCAGCGCACCGTTTTGAAGATCATACCCGCTATTGAGGGCAACCTGCCAGTTTTTTGAAAGTGCCGCCTTCGCCGCGGCATTGATCAGCGAGGTTGTCTCCTGATCAAGGGAAGTACTCCTGTCAGCTTGCAGATAGAGGGAAAACCTGAGTTCCCAGGGAAGACTATAATCGACGTTACTGAAATTACCCATGTTGAAAAAAGTCTGAAGGGTATTCATCAACAGTGGCGAACTGGAGGGTGATGCAGTCGATGCAACCTGCTCCCCCCCCTGTAAACTGAAACTCATGTCGAGAAATCCCTTGACAAAACGGAGCAATCCGTTACCATCGCCACTGCTGAAACGGTTACCCCTGACCCCGGTCAACGGATCATAACTGTAAAAATCATACATGGAGCCCGCACTGAACAGCAGGTTTTCCGAAAGGGCATTGCTTGATGCCGTAACGGACAAGGGGAGAAAATGAAACGCTTCGGGCGTAAAATTGTAACCCGTCGAAACACTTAATGAAAGCAACTCCTTCGTATGATCACCGACGGAAGAGTCAACTTCCGGTGTAGATGGGGAACCCCCGAATTTACCATGAAAAAGATTTTTCAGCGTAAAACCAAGCGTGCTCTGCCCCTCGGGAAGAGCTGCATTGATCGTGCCCTGGTATGGCCAGTCATAGAGATGATGAGAGTAATCGTACCCGCTTCCGGAAAACGCCGGATTCCATGTGTAGGTGATCGAAGGGATAAAGGTGTGACGCACTGCCTTGAGACCAAGAAGGTTGTCAAGAAACCCTGTCTCAAGGACACCATAAACCCTTGTACCAGCATCAACAGAAAAAATAGTTGTTGAGTAATCCTGGTTTCCGCCATCCGGATGCAATGACTGGACAAAAGTCAGGCTTGGACTGAGATTGAAATGGCTGAACAGAGTGGATTGCATGCGCAACGGGAAGACGATGCTCGTTCCGCTGTAGGTATCATCAAAAAGGCCATTATCGGGTTTTCTACCCTGCAGGCTGAACCCCTGCGTAAAGAGGGCTTTGGAGGATGAACCAAATTCACGGTAATACCCCAGCTCTCCATTGAGCGTTGCTGAATATCCGGAAGAGGGGACATTATTCTGTGAGGAAAACTGCGAGACAAGCGTAGCGCCGCTGGTTAGAGAAAGATCCGATCTCCAGTCATCTCCCTGAAAACCATCACGAAAGGGATAAAGCCGATTTTGATAGAAAGATGCTCCAACACTCTGTGAGAGATCGAAAGAGCTCAACCCGTCAGTCCTATTATAAAAAAGGGCTACAATGCCGTTCTCATCATGAACAGTTCTTGCCAGAGTGGCCCGGGCATTGGATTGCTGGGTCACCATGGCCTCCGAAGTAATGGAATTGAGGTTGTAATCATGCGGCGTACCCTGAAACTGAAGGTTGGCATCAAGGCGCGTCGAGGGATCACAAACCTGATTGTGAACAATTCTTGCATTCCAGTCAGTAAAAAGGGGATACTCTTTGTACTCACCAGCAATCTCACCGGAAAATGCATTGCGTTTTGCATAACGGAACCGCTCCCCAAGTCGCCAGCTTCCGTTGAAGGCGATATCACCCTCTCCCCTGAGATCCATGTAGTCGTTAATGGCCCAGTAATAGCCGAGATTCGACAAAAAGGTACTCTGGTCATGACTGCTGAGATGGGGAACAAGAAAGCCCGATGACCGGCCAGACTTGACCGGAAAAAACATATACGGTAATGCCAGAATCGGCATGGCGGGCAGTCGCTTCGAAAAAATCTCCGGTCGGATATGCATGACCAACCCTTTCGCCATGATCCCTTTGTTGGAATTAATGGTCATGTGGGAAGAGGAAAACCAGAAATGCGGATCATCATCGTCGCAGGTGGTGAAGATGCCATCCTTGATGATCATCTCACCGTCCTCAAGCCTCGAAACATGCGCTCCCGTAAAATATATCCCGTTTGAAGAGGAGGAAACACGGGAGGTCTCCCCCCTGCCTGTTGTAAAATTATAGTTCATCGTTTCGGAATGAAAACTCCCATCCCTATCCGTAAAAAGAGCTGGCTCATAAGGGATTTTCGATGAGTCTGCATCGCCGAATGCATGAAGCAGCGAGGTATCGAGATCAATAATAACTTTTGGCGCCTTGATACTGGTATCATCATGCTCAACATTTGCTTTTCCCCACAGCTCCATGCTCCGCCTGTCGAGATTGTAGATAACCGAATCCCGGGCTGTAAAGAGAATGGTGCTTTTGAACTTCCCCGTTCCGGAGAGCGAATCAGCCGCTGCCGTCTTCGTCACGGGACGCTCATGGTGCCTCCGCCCCGACATAGCGGCAGCATGAAGATTCTCCTGAAAAAAAAGAGAACCCTCAAACAGGAGAAGGCAGAAAAAGGCCAGTGACGAGGTTTTTTGCATGATAAAACTCAATGCAGCACGGTTAAGCTTCTTTGATAGGTGATTGCCAAATATACGATATCAGGCAAAAGAACTGGGGATTAAAAAAACTGAGCGCAACAAACCATCCGAAAATTAATGGATAGTTTGTTGCGCTCAGAAGAAAAGACTCAGTTACTCATCGTTCGGCTCTCTTTTGCCCAACACTACGATTGGAACCACAAAAGATTAGGGAAT
>CAIJPS010000018.1 GCA_903822595.1 uncultured Chlorobiaceae bacterium | reverse complement strand
AATCCTGAGCTTCCGCACTAAATGGCGAAGTCAGGAAAGATCACATTCCTGCCGCTTTACAGCGCCTTTGCTGCCACGACGTCAGAGTAATGAGGGGATCCCGGCGTTACGTTCAGAAAACCAGCACCGTCCAGAATGGCCCTCCTGACTTCGCCACATTTCGCTTCAATCGTACCCTCCGAAAAATAACTCGTTATTTATCAGCGGTTTAGCATTTTTGGATTCGTCAATATCCGCACTAATTGTATCTTTTCCCCATGCGTGGGGACTTGACAATCCGGAAGGTTAAAACCGCCTCTGGGGCAACCGCCGTTCAGGTTGTCCGTAATGAGGGAAAGAAGCGTGCCATCATCAAGCACGTAGGCAGCGCTCACAGCGAACGTGAATGCGATCTCTTGCTGGCTGAGGCTGAATCCTATGCCGAAGCGCATCGCAGACAACCGAACATGTTTGCCGGGATATCGGCGCTGGCCATACCCGCCCCCCAACTGGATCTATCCCACGCCAAGCTTGTCAGCGTAACGCACCAGTTTTCCCGAAACGTCCTGCTTGCCTGTGCCCGAAAATGCGGCCTTGAGGGCTTGCCGGAGCTGTATCTGGATCTGGCGCTCATGCGCATCATTGAACCGACTTCAAAGATGCGCACCCTGGAGTTGCTGCTGCGGTACTTCAACGTCTCTTACATCGAACGAACTGCCTATCGCATGCTGTCGAGGCTCCTTGAGTATCAGGATGAAATCGAAACGGCTGCCATCAAGACGGCCCGGAATGATCTGAAAGAGAACTTTTGCCTGGTGTTGTACGATGTCACCACGCTCTACTTCGAATCCTTCAAGCAATACGACTTTCAGAAACCGGGATTCTCCAAGGACAACAAACCCCAGCAGCCGCAAATCGTCATTGGCCTCATCACCACCCGTTCGGGTTTTCCGGTGATGCACGAAGTATTTGAAGGCAACACCTTTGAAGGCCATACGATGCTGGATGTTGTCCACCGCTTCCAGGAGCGGGTTGGAGAAACCAAGCCGGTCATTGTCGCCGATGCAGCGATGCTCTCGAAAGACAACATGCAGAAACTTGAGGAAGAAAAGTATCGCTACATCGTAGGTTCACGGTTGGCAAACACCTCGATCCGCTTCATTGACCAGATACACAAAGAACTGCCCCGCATTGACAAGGCATTACGGCGCTTCAGCTATGCCTATGCTGAAAAGAAAGTCTCTGTCATCTGCGAGTTCTCTGAAGCGCGCTACAAAAAGGACAAACGCGAGTTTGACAAGCAAGTGGAACGGGCGCTCAAGCTCCTTGAACGCAACGAAGCTGGCCGACGGGCCAAGTTCGTGAAGAAGTCCGGAGAGAAAGATAAGCCGTTCATCTTCGATACAGCCCTGCAGGCAAAAGCAGAGAAGCTGCTGGGGATCAAAGGCTATGTCACCAACATCACGGAAAAAGAGATGCCTGGCGCTAAAATCGTCGATTACTACCGGGAGCTCTGGCATGTAGAACAGGCGTTTCGGATGAGCAAGTCAGACCTGAAAGCCAGACCAATTTTCCATCACACGCAGGAGGCTATCCGATCCCATATACTCGTCTGCTTTATGGCCTTGATGATGGGCAAGTATCTGGAGATTAAACTGGGGCGATCATTACGACAAATCCGGGACGAGCTTTGGCAGGTTCAGGAAGCAAATATCCGTGATGAACTCACCGGAGAGTTGCATATCCTGCGCATGGATACCCACGAATTGGCCAACAGTGAACTCATCAACCTCTTGAATCCTGAGCTTCCGCACTAAATGGCGAAGTCAGGAAAAAACAGTACGACAGCATGAATATACTTTCGCAGATCGGAGAGCACACGTCTGAACTCCAGTCACCTGAAGCTATCTCGTATGCCGTCTT
>CAIJPS010000017.1 GCA_903822595.1 uncultured Chlorobiaceae bacterium | reverse complement strand
CCCCATCTTCCTGGAATTTGTTTTCGTAATCGTAACAAAAGCTCATTGGTTTGTGACGCCAAAGCCTCTACATTAGAATCATTCGATGTTCATTGTGCCCAAAAATTATTGCATTCTTTTTATACCGCATGGGAAAATCGGGGTCAATTTTTTATGCCTCTTATGCAGACAAATGAGGAAGATGGCAAGGTAGTGGCGCTTCCGGATTTTTTCGACACCTCTTATTATCTCAACAGGGAGCTGAGCTGGATCTCTTTTAATCAGCGTGTACTTGAAGAGGCGCTTGACGGTGAAGCACACCCGCTTTTGGAACGAGTGAAATTCATCTCGATTTTCAGTGCAAACCTTGATGAATATTTTATGATTCGTGTTGCCGGTATTGAGGATCAGTATGAGGCCGGTATTGTGGAGCGAACGATTGATGGGCACACCCCTTTTGAACAGCTCGAAAAAATCAGGACGATGGTTTTGCAGCAGCTCAGCCAGAGAAACAAGTGCTTTTATCAAGACCTGGTGCCGGCACTTCAGCAGGAGGGTATTGAGTTTCTTCGGTTTTCAGAATTATCGGTTACGAAGCAACATGCATTGAGCCACTATTTCCGCAAGGAGATCTATCCTGTCTTGACTCCGTTGGCATTTGATACCGGTCATCCTTTTCCCTTTATGTCGAACCTTTCACTGAATCTCGCCATAGAAATTGCGGATGATGAAAGCAGTACGTTAAAGTTTGCCCGTGTCAAAGTCCCGACTATGCTTCCACGACTTCTTCGGCTTAATGAAATCAGGGGTTTTGATGATGATGGGATTATTCGATTTATCTGGCTTGAGGATCTTATTGAAAATAATCTGGAGCAGTTGTTTCCAAAAATGAGGGTCACCAAGGCCTATCTTTTCAGATTGATACGCGACGCAGATGTTGAAATTGAGGAGGATGAAGCGGGAGATTTGCTGAAAACCATTGAAAAGGGAATCCGCTCACGCCGTTATGGAAAGGTTGTTCGCCTTGATATCACGACCACAATGCCTATGCCGGTGAGAAAGCTTTTGATGAAAAATCTTGGTGTTGCCGAAAGAAACGTCTATGAAATAGATGGTGCACTCGGACTTGGCTCTCTCATGGAGCTTCTGAAAATTGAACGCCCGGATTTGAAGGATGAGCCCTTTGTGCCAAAGAACCCTATTGAGGAGCAGTTCAGTACCGATATCTTCAGCGCCATAAAAGCCAAAGATCAATTACTCTACCATCCTTACGACTCCTTTCAGCCAGTTGTTGATTTTATCAACCAGGCAGCTCTTGACCCTGACGTGCTCTCGATAAAGCAGACACTCTACAGGGTTGGCAGTAACTCGCCGATTGTCAAGGCCTTGATGAAGGCTGCTGAAGCAGGCAAACAGGTGGCTGTTCTCGTGGAACTCAAGGCGAGGTTTGATGAAGGCAACAACATTATATGGGCGCGGGCACTTGAAGATGTCGGAGCACATGTCGCCTACGGTCTTCCGGGGTTGAAAACTCATGCCAAGCTTACCCTGATTGTGCGACGTGAGCCAAATAAGCTGAAGCGCTATCTCCATCTTGGTACAGGTAACTACAACCCTGCAACCGGGAAAATCTATACCGATTACAGTCTCTTTACCCTCAACGAGCAACTTGCAAACGATGTGGCAGAACTTTTTAACGCTTTGACGGGATATTCAAAACATACCGAATACAGAAAGCTGATTGTCTCGCCGATCAATACCAGAAAAAGGATTATTGAGATGATTGAACGGGAGGTCGAGTGGAGCCGAAAGGAGAATAAAGGACGGATAATCATGAAAATGAATGCCCTGGTGGATGCAAAAACCATCCGGGCACTATACAAGGCTTCGTGCGAAGGGGTAAAGATCGACCTTATCATCCGCGGGATCTGCTGCCTCAAGCCCGGTATAAAGGGGGTTAGTGAGCATATCAGGGTCATCAGTGTTATCGGACGTTTTCTTGAGCACAGTCGGGCCTACTACTTCTATAACGGAGGAAAGGAGGAACTTTATCTCGGAAGTGCTGATATCATGCCACGAAACCTTGATGATCGGGTTGAAACCCTTTTTCCGGTGTTTGACAAGGCGATAATCCGTGTTGTCAAATCGGATCTTGATCTGATTATGAGCGATAATGTTAAGGCATGGGAGATGCATGCCGATGCAACATACTCGAAAATCAGCAATGATGGTCCGCAAGTGAACAGTCAGGCACTATTTTTAACCCGTTCAGCCCAGAAAAAAATGTCATAACGCAATGAGATGGTTTGTCAGTCTAACGCATTATAATATAATGATATTGCGTTATCTTGGATGTTTTTTATTAATAAAATTTTGGGATATTGTTTTTTTTATAGACTTCTGCTCATCGAATTCATTACATAACTGATTTACAAAGGAGATACGGCATTGTCATTTATTCCAACAAAAGTATTTTTCACCAAAGGTGTTGGACGCCACAAGGAGTATCTCTCATCATTCGAGCTTGCCCTGAGAGATGCAAAAATCGAGAAATGTAATCTCGTTACCGTATCGAGTATTTTTCCTCCGCACTGTGAACGCATCAGTGTCGAAGAGGGTCTGAAACTGCTCGCTCCAGGGCAGATCACCTTTACTGTCATGGCCCGTAATTCAACCAATGAATATAATCGCCTTATTGCCGCATCGGTCGGTGTTGCTATTCCTGCAGACGAGACGCAGTATGGCTATCTGTCGGAACACCATCCTTATGGGGAGTCTGCCGAGCAGTCCGGGGAGTATGCTGAAGATTTGGCGGCTACGATGCTTGCAACCACCCTCGGTATTGAGTTTGATCCCAACAAGGACTGGGATGAGCGTGAAGGAATTTATAAAATGAGCCACAAAATTATCAATTCATACAACATTACTGCGACCGCAGAGGGTGAAAATGGTCTGTGGACAACCGTTATCTCCTGCGCAGTCCTTCTTCCGTAGTTTTTCTTGTAAAGTACTGCTAACCCTTATAAAAGCTTATGTCAGAACGACCCGCTCATGCGCAAATAACAGAACTCTCTGAAGTTCTTGTTCAACTTTCCAATAAAGTGTTGGAGAATTTTTTGCTTTCACTTCATGCGGTTGCACAGCATGATGAACATGGTACAGGGAAGAGAAAGCTTGCTGATTATGAAATTGATATGGCAGAGGTTGATCTTGAAGAGCGATGCCTCTCTTTTCTCGCCCTTCAGCATCCGGTTGCCAGCGACCTGCGCACCATAATGACCATTATCATGATCAATGATGAGCTGGAACGTATTGGCGATCTCTCTCTTCATAGTCTTGATCTTATGCTTGAAATCACTCCCGAGATTATCGAAACCTTTGAGTTCGAGAAGATGGGTGTACTTGCTGCCGAAGTGGTTAAAAAGTCGATTGTGGCCTTTGCTGTAAAAGAGCAAGTTCTTGCTGATCAGGTCTCTGTTCTTGATAAAGAGATTGAGGCCATGCACCGCTCAGTTTTTAACAAGGCAACAGCTTTGATAAAAATTCCTGGCGCTGATGTGAGTCAGCTTATGGCGGTCTTGAGTATCTCGAGGTATCTCGAGCATATTGCCGACCATGCTGTAAAGATTGCAAAGGAGGTCATTTATCTTGTGACAGGCGAAATCATTCATAAAGAGTTGTTGTATTAAATGCGTAAAAATTTACAGGGAAATAATTTATTATTAAACAATGTCGATAACTGGTTTTTCAACGGAGGTACTATGAGTAAAAAAGTAACGTTTACCGATGTCATGGGGGAGCTTGATGGAAAAAGTGACATTGATTGTTCCAATAAGGGATTAACGTCGCTTGAAGGGTGTCCGGAGAGGGTAAAGGGAGATTTCAACTGCGCAGGCAACAAGCTCAGCACACTTGAGGGTAGCCCAAAAAAAATTAAAGGAGATTTCAACTGCTCAGGGAACAAGTTGATCTCACTTGAAGGTGGCCCAGTGGAGGTAAAAGGGGACTTTGATTGTTCCGGCAATCAACTACCCTCTCTTTTGGGTTGCCCAACATTCATTATGGGAGATTTTTCTTGTGCAGGAAATCAGTTGACCGTGTTCAAAGGGGAGATTTTTACAAATACGGAAACCCTTCTCGCTGGCTGTCCGGAGATCGTAGAAGGAGATTTCAACTGTTCAGGCAACAAGCTCGCCTCACTCGAAGGGGCCCCTTTGATAGTGGGTGGTGATTATAACTGTTCAGATAATCAGCTTACGACACTTCAGGGTGCGCCAATAAAGGTGCTGGGTGATTTTGATTGTTCCCGCAACCAACTTGCTTCACTGGCAGGCAGTCCCGATGTTGTCAGGGGAGATTTCTCTTGCAGTGGAAACCAGTTAACCTCGCTTAAGGGAGTCTCTCGTGAAGTGCGCTGCACCTTTGATTGTTCAGCAAATCAGTTGACCTCTCTCAAAGGGGCGCCTCAAGAAGTCGGAGTATTTGATTGTTCCGCTAACAAACTGACGTCCCTTAAAGGCGCTCCTCAAAAAGTTGACGGGCTTAATTGTTCAAATAATCAACTGATTTCCCTTAAATGGGCCCCTGAAAAGGTCAAGGGTAATTTTTACTGTGCATGTAACCAGCTCGCAACACTTGAGGGCGCTCCAAAAAAGGTCAAGGGTAATTTTGACTGTTCAGGAAACCAGTTGACAGCACTTGAGGGTTCTCTGAAGAAAGTTGGAGGAGACTGGATTTGCGGGGAGACTGCCCAACCCTTTCACGAAGAACAAGTCCGGGCTGTTTTCAATGTCAAAGGCAACTGTTTATTGTAACCGCTTTTTTATAAAGGGTTACGTTATGATTCCAGCGTACGGTGTCAGGCAACAGCCTTATGGTTGTTGCCTCATTTCTGAGTACCTGCAACAGGCAGTGGCGCTGGAGCAACGGAAGAGACAGATGAGTGTGGCGGCGCGGAGGATTTAGCTTGCAGTGATGACGTTGCAAGAGGCTTTGACCGCTGTTTTTTTATGGCAGATGTGTCTACTGTAGTGACTGATGGTCTTGCAGTTAAAACTGGCAGGCGAGGAACTGAAACTTCGCTACTCTGGTCGCTATAACTGGAGCAGACTCCTATAAGTACGCCGACAAACATACCGATGCTTAAAGGCAGTATGGACTTCATAAGCTCCGATTTGTGAATGTTTATATCGCCCCACGGGCTCTTTTCGTTATGTCCGGATCCTGTTTCGACGATCTCATCCTTGTTAAGTGCACCGTGTAATTGGAGATCCTTTTTGCATTGTTCAAGAGCTTCGTTGCTGTCGAGCTCCATTTCCCTCAGGTATGCCTTGGTACAGGCATATACATAAGTCTTTGGCAGAAAAGTGAAAATTCCATCCTCAATTTTTTCCAGGTACTGCTTTTTAATATTGGTCAACTGACTCACCTCATCTACAGAAAGTTTTTTTCCCAGTCTGGCCCTTTTCAACTCTTTTGCCAAAAACTCAAGTGATAAGTTGTCTGTCATAAAAAGACCGGAACTACCGGATTTGAAGTGTTTGTCCGCCATTCATGAATTGATATGACCATCCCGTGAGCTCCGTTTTTGTCATGTTTTACGGTGATCAGGCTCTTTCTCACTAAAAAAAAAGTTTGATCATGTAATATTTATCATTCAGGGATTTTATAATCCAGTCACTGGCGTATTCCGCTTCTTCTGGAACTGCTGTATCGAAATAGTCAGTTGTCTTGAGCTTCCGCATCTCCGTTTCCCCGTATTTTTCATTCATATCATCATCAAAAAAAAGAAAATCAGGCTTGCTGGAAGCAAAACCATTTTCCGTAGCAGCAAGGAAAAAGCCGTCAGAATCATGAGCATTGACAAGATCTCTCAGTGTCATGTTTTTGTCTTTTCTCTGTTCATGAGCCTTTCTTTTTTTTATCCTTTACTGAGAGACTAAATGATAAAAGAGTTACCTCTCGGGACAGTCAGTCGTTATCGCATTGAGCCTGCTCCAGATCGCTTCAAGGATAACATCTGATGCTGAATCGGCATCATTAAGGAAAAATAGACTTTCAAAATCACCATGCTTTGAAATAGCGCAGGCTTTTATCAAGGCATCATTACCTTCGAATAATCCGAGTTCATTGCGGAGGTATATCCCAAGAATGAAACGGAGTTTCTGCAACTTACCCTCAGGAATAGAGCAGATTTTATTTTTCTCTTTATCGTCCAATATCGAAATGATCCGTTCTGCGGCACCATTGATCGTCCGAGGCCAGGGTGATCTCTTATTATGCATAATCAAAAGAAAAGTTATGACGGTTTATATTGCTGCATATCAGCTAAACCCTATGACATGCCAGTAAATTTCGTCAACAATATAAAAAGATGAAGAGCGAATCTATTTTGCCAGCCATCTTGTTTTCAAATAATTAACAGAGATCCTGAATGGCTCGCATTTATTGAGATATTGCAAAAAAACGTTGAATGTCTGCTTTTTATCCGGGGTTAGAATATGGTTCCTGTTTTGATGAAGAGATATGGCAGGCAAAGGTTCCCGGAGCCAACTCCTTTTCGAGATGAAGGTGAAGAAGATGAAGCAGTTGGTCTATTTCATCGAGCAGATTGCGATGGTTGAAGGCCAGAGCAACAAGAAATAAGGGAAAAGAAATATGCTCTTTTCGAAGCTTTCTGAGAACATTACCCATAGCCTGCGCCATCAAGGGAAACGTTCGGGTCTCACTATGGGGATTATGCCAGTTTTTTTTTACTTCAGAATGAGCGTAATCACAACTGAAAAAAAAATCTTCCTGACCACTCCACTCTATTGTGATCTTATAGGGTTTAACCTCACTCATCGTTCGTTTTTGTTTTTGTTCTTTGACAGAAAAGGATTTCCCGTTCCAGTTTATATACATTTTAGCTTGATTTTAATCCAGCGTTCTTGTGTTACAGAAATGGAAAAAATTATTCATGTGTCCTCTTTGCTGAGAAGTTATAGATGGTAGAAATCTCCATTTGCGACAATCTGCGCCCTTGTCTGCAACGTGTATTGAAATAAACACATAAGGATTTCTCTACTCGTAGCGGAGGGCTTCCACTGGCTTAAGTGATGCGGCTTTTTTTGCAGGCCAAATACCAAAAAAGATGCCGGTCAGTGCTGAAAAGGTTGTTGCAAGCAGAACCGAAACAAGCGAGGTTTTTACTGCCCAGCCGGCAAAAATGGCGAGAATCAGTGAGATCCCGATACCGGCAAGAACCCCGATGATGCCTCCGCTGATAGTCATGCCGACCGACTCGACAAGAAACTGCAGCATGATGTCGCTTTTTCTGGCTCCGATAGCTTTTCGCAAGCCAATCTCCCTGGTTCGTTCAGTTACGGAAACAAGCATGATATTCATGATGCCGATCCCTCCAACAAGCAGCGAGATAGCGGCAATGGAACCAAGCAGCAGACTCATGGTTTCTGTTGTGCTCTTCAACATTTTCTGGATTTCGGACATATCCCTGATATTGAAGGTATCGTCATCCTCTTTCAGCCGATGCCGTCTACGGATCAGCTCGCTGATCGTGGTTTTGGCTTGATCAACCTTGGTGGGCGAAGCGACCTCGACAAAGATTCCGCTGAGATAATCCTTGCCAAGCACGCGGTACATGGCCGTCGTCACCGGAATAATCACCACATCATCATCGTCATGCTGCCCGGAAAAACCTTTCGGCGGGGATATGCCGATAATCTTGAAATTAATTCGGTTGATCTTGATGGTCTTGCCGAGCGGATTACTACCCCCAAAAAGCTCCTTGACAACCGTCACACCGATAATGGCCGACTTTTCACGCGTCTGAATCTCTTCAGGGGTAAACCAACGCCCAACGGAGGGAATTGACGCACGCATGGTACCGTAATCGAACCCTACCCCGGTAAGAGTAGATCTCCAGTTTTTGTTGCCGTAAACCATGCTTCCTGCACCGTTGATCACCCCAGTGGCATTTTTAACCAGGGTACCGAGCGAAGCAATTTCTTCTACATCCTTGAACGTAAAGCGAGCAACAGCACCAGCTCCCTGCGATGCACCCCTGATTTTTGCTGATCCAGCCCTGATCGAGAGCATATTCGAACCCATCGATTTCAGATCTTCCTGCATGGCCGCCTGCGCACCTGCTCCGAGCGCCATCATGGAAATCACCGAGGCAACACCGACAAGAATTCCGAGTACGGAGAGAAAGGAACGCATCTTGTTGGCAAGAATGGACTGAAAAGCCTGTGCCATAAATCCGGTGAACCGGTCATCATTCCATAACGAAGCGTTTCTGGCATCATGCGTCTCAAATCTGCTCTCTCTTGCATCTGCTACAGAGGGAGACATTCCCGCCCTGCGTTCATCAGAGATGATGAGGCCGTCCTTCATCATGATGATACGATCGGCATATGCGGCAATCTCGTTTTCATGGGTAACCATGATGATGGTTTTTCCCTCGTCATGAAGCCCTTTGAGAATCTTCATGATCTCAGCAGAGTTTTTTGAATCGAGGTTGCCGGTAGGCTCGTCGGCAAAAATGATCAGTGGATCACGGATCAGCGCTCGCGCTATAGCCACTCGCTGCTGCTCGCCGCCTGAAAGCTGATTTGGTGTATGGTCGATCCGTTGTTCAAGTCCTACCAGCTTCAGCCGACCAGTCGCTTCCCTGCGAAAATCTCCTTTCAGGCCACTGTAGATGTGCGGCAGCCGTACATTATCAACAATACTCATGCGCTTGAGCAGATGAAACTGCTGAAAGACAAATCCTGCAACATTATTGCGCAACCCAGCCTGCTCATCCTCAGTCATGGTACTCACATTATTGCCAAAAATCATAAACCTGCCCTTGTCGGGATTGTCGAGCAGTCCCAGAATATGAAGCAATGAAGATTTGCCTGACCCCGAGGCTCCCATGATGGCAACAAATTCACCCCGTTCTATGGTCAGGGAGACTCCGCGCAGGGCATTTACGGTGCTTTCACCGATCTGGTATGTGCGGTGAACGTCGACAAGCTGTAGCAGTGGTTTCATCATCGTGTTTTGCCGATTGCCAGGAACCTTGCGCAATCCATGATTGTACCCACTTCAAAATTCGTTTGCGCCTGAATGGAACGCGCTTCTATGGATTCGATGAAGCCCTTATGCTCGCGAAAGGGCTGTACAGCATGAGACGGTGGAGCAGAAATGAAAAACAACATCACCAGAAACAGAAAAATTTTGGATTTCATTGAAAAAATATTGGCTCAATACTTCAGAAGTACAGATAGCGGAATAAAGATAAACTTATAAATAAAGCTGGATTTCTGAAAAAAAATATGATTGCATATATGCATTGATCAGTATGAAGAATGAAAGAATAACTCTAAAATAAAGAACAATATTAAATTTATTTATCCTATTTATAGATATATATTTTACATTTTCGTAACAAAATAAATAAATAAATTATTGATTAAGTAAAATTATCTTAATAAGATGATTTTACATTTTCTTAATAAAAAAGAGATTAATTTGTGTTTTGAAAAAATAATTGAAAGAAATTTTAGAAAGTAATTAAGGATTGACGGGTTAAAAAAACAAGCAACTTATAATTAAAAAAAATTAAAAGGGGGTGTTTTGTGCAGCAATCAATAAAAAATAGTTTCAGACAACAGCAGAGAACTTATGCGAAACCATTGGTTATGGCAATCGCTACATTTGGCCTTATGACTCCAATCGGTTTGAAGGCTGAAACCGTAACCGATTTGGGAATTGTTGGCGCTCAGGGAAGTGGTGTTTCTTCCGTTGCTCCTGCTCACAGTTCACTTCAGGCTACACAGCCAAAAGCAGTAATTGATAAAACTTTTTTTGAAGATTCAAAATCTCCTGCAGCCGATTATACGAATATAGCGGCAATTGCTCCAGGTGTCAGTGGCGGTATTTCACCCAATGGCCCCGGGCTTGGCGAAGCCAAGAATGTTATTCGAGGATTCAAGGACGGAGAGTATAACGTAACGTTTGATGATATTCCTTTTGGAGATACCAACGGCCCGACACATCATACAACAGCATATTTTCCAGCATCGATTATTGATCATGTTACTGTCGAGCGTGGTCCTGGAAATGCAAGTACTATAGGCCAGGCAACGTTTGGGGGTTCTGTGAATTTGTATTCACTGGTTCCATCCAGTGAATTTGGTTTTTCCCCTTTTATTTCAATGGGATCGTGGAATACAAAACTCGTTGGAGGCAGAGTAGATACCGGCACTCTTGCTGCGCTTGGTGGTTCAAAATTAACAGTAAACGCACAGGAGTTAACCAGTGATGGTTATCTGACAAACTCACGCCTATGGGGTAAAAACATAACTGCCAAATACGAACAGCCAATTGGTTCCAATACGTTGCTTACGCTATTTTCGAGTAATAACAGTAACCTGTACTATCAATCTGATGGAAGTAAAGGAATTACAGAAGCTCAGGCGGCAATCTATGGCAAGAATTTTGGCCTTTCCAGTGACCCCCTTAAAGCGCTCTACTGGGGATACGGCAGGGTTGAAAAAAGTACCGCGTTTGATTATATCCGTCTGCAAAGTGATTTAGGCTCTGGTTGGGCTGTTGATAACACCTCATACTACATCTGGTATGGAAATAACACGCTTTCTGCTGATAGCGCCAGCCCGGATGATGGTCTTGCTGCTGTTTACACACTTCAAGGAAAAAAAGGGAAACTGGAAAATCAAATGCCAGGCTATATCAAGTTAAACCAATACACAATATATGGTGATGTTCTGAAGCTTACAAAACAAACTGCAGCAGGTTTGATGAGAGTTGGAATTTGGAGTGAATGGACAGACACATTCCGCAGCAGATATGACTACAACTTGTTTGGTATGACGCCAAATTATAAGGAAACGGCTGGCTGGTCATCAATACCATCAAATATTCTTTATGACCAGGGATCAAGCTGGAACAATTACCAGCCATTTGCCGAGTTTGAGTGGGCGGCAACAGATAAACTAAAGATTACTCCAGGTATCAAACTGATGAAATGGCGCCAGTCTATTGATGCCGCAGTATTGGATAAAGCTGCACGTATGCCTGCCCATATTGACAACGAATACAAGGCAACCCTTCCCTTCCTGACTGCGAATTACAAGTTCGACAAAAACTCTTCTGTATATGCTCAGTATGCAAAAGGGATGCTTGTTCCAGATATCTCATACTATTACTCTCCCTCTTATCAAAACACCGACATAACCCCTCAAACATCTACAAATTATCAGGTTGGATATGTTCAAAAATCAGATAACCTCACTTTTGATGTTGATGCTTATTACATAAACTTTAACAACATGTTAACCAAGGATCCATCATCAACTGACCCGGTTTATTATAATGGAGGCGGTGTAATCTATAAAGGCCTGGAAGGACAAGTTGCTTATGCGCTTGGTAACGGCTTTTCAGCATATACCAATGGCTCCATCAACTCGGCAAAAAGCAGGGAGACAAACTTGACTGTAGCAAATGCTCCGGATAAAACAGCCGCCCTTGCCTTATCGTATAACGCAAACAATTGGAAAAGCTCTTTTGTTTACAAATATGTCGGTAAACAATTTGCAGATGCCACGAATCTTCTTGCAATCAATGCCTATACAACGCTTGATTATAACGTCGGTTATACCTTCCGGAATGTAGGTCTTGGTGTCAAGAAAATGAAGCTGAATCTCGGTGTTTACAATATTCTCAATCACAAGGATGTTATTACGGCATCAATGACGAATAAAACCGGCCCATCTGCCTCAGACCTCTTCACCTGGCAACCTGAACGCAGCTTGATGGCAACGTTAAAGCTTGAATATTAAACAATTTTTTAGCGGGAATTACTTCATTAACATGATCAAGAGAGGGGCGCGCCCCTCTCTTGATTCGATAACTACAACTGAAATCATTTATTTATGTCATCCCAGCATCTTTTCAAGTTAGCCAACGAATCAGGCGGTACGCTTTACCTGATGTTCTTTCTTTTATTGCTTGCTTTGACCGTTATTATCGAACGATGGCGCTACCTTGCCAATATGCTGAAGGTTGGCGAAAAAGCAATTGCACTGTGCCACTCAAAAAAGATCATTAATAAAAGCACTTTGCAGGAATTTCATCAAACTCATGCTGAAGTCCCTTTGCTCCATTTACTTGAAGTTGCCATAGATGGCGAACACGACCATTTAAGTCAGGAAGAGCTCTCAGGCAGCCTTGAGGAGGCGCTTATGCATGAAGTGCCAAAATTAGACCGTTCATTGTGGCTTCTCGATACCGTTATAACGCTCGCGCCACTGCTCGGTTTGTTCGGTACAATTATTGGTATGTTTAATGCTTTCAGCGTTCTTGCCGATATACAAAGTGGTATAGCTCAAGTTACGGGTGGTATTGCAGAAGCTCTCATTGCTACAGCATCCGGTCTGGTAATTGCGATGATTGGAATATTTTTCTTCAACAGCCTGAATACAAGGATCAGGGAAGTCGTTCATCAAATGGAAACGCTTAAAGTGATGATTCTTAATCGTCAAAATTTATTTCAATCCATCTCTTAAGTCAAATAGTAGATAATAATGCGCTATTTCACACAACGCAGGGCACGTATTGAGATTATTCCCATGATCGACATTATGCTCTTTTTATTAGTCTTTTTTGTCATGTTTTCATTGCGTATGATTCCGGCAAGTGGTCATGTTACCAAATTGCCGTCAAGTTCCAGTGCCGTGCAAATACCGACACCTAAATTGCTGGTTGAGCTTGAATCAGCCAATAATCTTTATGTGGAAGGCAAAAAAATAACACTGCCTCAGTTGACAGAATTATTGAAGCAAAGAGATGCGGAAAAAACAGCCGTTACTCTTGCCGGAAGTGATCGCGTATCGCTTCAGGATGTATTGCATACAATAGATGCAGTTAAAGCCGGGGGAGCGACGCAAATAGCACTGGCAGCGCGCAAAACAACTTTTTAAGAGATAATCAGTTATGATTTTTGTTATGTGGCGCATCAATAAAATGCTTCAGGCTTTTGTACTCGCTTTTGTTGCAGAAATCTTCATACTCTCCTTGCTTGGTTTTGTTTTTATTGGTGTTCAGAAATTAAATCAGTCATCAATAACGGCACCTGTAATCATTCAATTAACTGGTGTGCAAGAGAAAAAAACACTATTAACTGGTGTGCCAAAAGAAAAAAAAACATCAATGCCACTGCCGAAGCCAAAGAGCAGGAGTTTAATCAAGTCAAGCAGCCCTCAACCTGTAAGGCATGAGATTGTGCCATATAAGCAAACAGGGCAAATTGCTTCTTATGAGCCAATGAAAACACAAGCAGTATCCGCAGAGCCAACGGGAACTCAAGGGCCTTCTTCCGAGCCATTGAGAACTCAAGGGGAGGGCGTCGGCAAGGAAGATCCACTCCTGGCTTATGCTGCCAAGGTAAAAGCTGCGGTTCAGGCTGCAGTGGAGTATCCTGCCTCGGCTACCAATATGAGAATAAAAAGCAGGGCACGTGTTGAATTTGCATTGCGTGATGGCGTTCAGCAAAATCCACATATCGTAAAAAGCAGTGGCTTGAGTGTATTTGATCGTGCTGCAATTCATACCGTTGAAATTGCATTTTATCCAGCTCCGCCAGGCGCATTGATTGGTAAAACAAGTTTGTTTCAGGTTTGGGTCGAATTTAATCAGTGAATAAATGGAGGATTATTTGAACGTAACCGGGTCATTTATTTTAATAATTCTATATGCAAGGGGTAACAATATGAAAGTAAAATATTCAGGCAAAAAACTTTTAACTCTTGCATCCTTAACGTTGCTGACTGCTATGCCGCAGGCCTATGCGGTTGCTGATCCCGTTGTTTTAACGTTTGCTACTGTGGGCGATTCACGTGAAGAGCCATCCTCGAAAACCTTGACTGCCCAGGATAAAATCTGGTTGCAAAATTCCAGGGCGTGGTCGCGTATTATTCGGACCATCCAGACTCAAAAACCGGGATTGCTCTTTTTTAACGGTGATATGATCATGGGTTATGGAAATGCTGATCCAGAGCTTGTGACTGCGGCTAACGTTGCTTCTTCTGACTTTTATAGATATGGTCAGCAATATGCCTTTTGGCGTGGCATGGTGACCAGTTTACAAGAAACAGGCACCTATGTTGTCCCGGTTCCAGGCAACCATGAGACACAATCAAAGCCGGCAGGGAAAAAGTCTCAGATAGCTAACGAAAATGCCTGGCGTGCTAATATGGGCGATTTGATTATCGATAAAAGCCGTTTTCCCTTCGAGACGGCCAATCTTAATTTTTCCGGCGATTCGAGTGATCCAAAAATTGTTGATCCCACCGTAGTTGATGGTTTGACAACATCACAAAAACAGCTTTCCTATAGCTTTGATGTAGTCGATTCCCATTTTGTTGTCATCAATACCGATCCGGTCGGCAGGGATGGATTTGCACCAACTGCATGGCTTGGCAATGACCTGGCGAGCGCCTCTTCGCGCGGTCAAAAACATTATTTTGTTTTTGGTCATAAACCAGCGGCACCCTATGTCTACAAAAACGGTGTTACTCCGAACGGTATGGATGCAACTTCAGCAGCCCAATTCTGGAGTTTGATTGAGCACTATAACGCCACCTATTTCTGTGGTCATGAGCATATTTTCAATCTCTCGAAGCCGACATTTACCAGCGACGCCGTTACGGTCGGTGGTCATGCATATCAGGTGATTGTTGGTTCTGGCGGCTCTCCTTTTGATGCATCTGCGGCCGATATTACTGCAGGTGTGACGTTTAACCCCAAAACGGACAGGACCTATGCCTGGGCAACAGTTCATGTTCATAAAAGCGGATTGGTTGATGTTGACGTTTATGGATTCAGTGACAGCTTTGGCCCGACATCCTTAATCAAGTCAATCACGTTAAAGCAATAGTAAGCTGTTAGAAATGCTCTAAATAATAATGAATTGGTCATGATTCGATGCCATGAACCCTCATACTAAAAAGCATACACATCTTGATCGCCTGCTCATGAGAGCCAAGCCGGTTACTCTTGATCATTCGTCGAAGGTTCTTGTCCTCAGTGACCTGCACATGGGCAATGGTGGCCGGCTTGATGAGTTTCGGCAAAATTCCGAACTGGTTAAAACCATGCTCGAGAGATATTATCTGCCTGAAAAATACAGCCTGGTGCTTAATGGCGACATTGAAGAGCTTTTCAAGTTCCCTTTTGAAGCCATTGCGGCTCAGTGGAGCGACTTTTACGACCTCTTTCTCGAATTCGAAAAGAATGGCTTTTTCTGGAAAACCTGGGGCAACCATGATGCAGCGCTTCTTGACGAGAGGGAGTATCGGCTTGCTTCATCGCTTGTTGAATCACTGAAATTTCATTATGGAGATGAAACGCTTCTGCTTTTTCACGGCCACCAGGCGGCACACTTTTTGTGGCAAACCTGTTCCATGCCACTGCTCAGCCGTGCGGTTATTTTTTTTCTCCGCTTTATCGCAAAGCCTGTCGGGATACGGAACTTTTCTGTCGCCTATAACAGCCGCCAACGGTTTGTGCTTGAGCAATCGATTTATGAGTTCTCAAACCAGGAAAAAATAGTCTCCATCATTGGCCATACCCATCGCCCTCTCTTTGAATCACTTTCAAAGGCTGATTTTTTGAATTACCGGATTGAGGAGCTTTGCAGGGCCTATTCGGCTGCTGATGGTGAAAAGCGTGCAGCCATCAAACTGAGCATCGTCGAGCTGAAACGTGAGCTTGATGGCTGTTACAAAAAGGGGAAGGTTACCGGGCTTCGAAGCGGCATTTACAACAATCTTACCATCCCAAGCGTTTTCAACTCTGGTTGTACCATTGGCAAGCGCGGTATCACCGCCCTTGAAATTGAGGGGAGTACCATCCGGCTTGTTTACTGGTATAACGGCAAGCAGAATCGCAAGTTCATCAGCGAAAGAAGCAACCGGCCAATGAAACTCGATTCTACGGGCTTCTCAAGAATTGTTTTGAATGAGGACTCTCTCGACTATGTTTTTTCCCGTCTGCATCTTCTTGCCTGAAGCGCTACAGGCAACTATTCGGGGCGCTATTGTTCAAGGCTCCGAAGGCGGTTGAAATTCATGCGGCAACATCTTACTCCAAGTAATGAAGTCGTGCACTATCGAATACAATTAATCGTACTTATTGAGATTTAACACAAGTGTAACGATCTTTCGCTGAGAGGTAGTTTCAATAGTTCCATAAATATTGTAATCTTGGTAAGCATTTCAGGAGGGTAGCATCAGCGTCTCGTAATTGCCCGGGCCATTGCGCTCGACCCTGAAGTATTGCTCCTTGATGAACTCTGTTCAGCGCCTTGCCGAGCTCTGACCCAAATTGAAATTAAACATGCCATGCAGGCACTGCTCAGTGGTGATCATGCATTGGCACTGAAAGTGCTCGAGAGAGATGCTGCCATCGATCAACTACAACAACAGATATTGACAGGGTCACCCTTGAAGTTACCCTGGAACAAAGTCTGTATCTACACAGAGAATCTGAATCGGACAATGGTACCATGGCTTCTCATCAAAAAGTTTCTTGTATAAGCCCTTTAAAATATGGCTATTGCAGCAAAAGAGTTCTCCTTTCTTGACCGATATCTGACGCTCTGGATTTTTCTTGCCATGGGTGTCGGGGTACTCTCCTGATATCTTTATCCCGGCATTCCGGGCTTCTGGAACATCTTTCAGTCGGGCACAACCAACATACTGATAGCCGCAGGGCTCATTGTCGATGTCGCACTCTGGTTCAGAGGGAAATATTTCGGTGAAACAACAGATGTCTGATAGCAACCTATTAATCAACATTCCAAATGCAAAAAAAACAAAACGTGCTTTTTCTCTGTACCGGCAACTCTTGTCGGAGCCAGATGGCCGAAGGATTACTTCGGCACTTGGGAGGGGAGCGGTTCGAAGCTTTAAGTGCGGGGCTTGAACCGAATCATCAAGTCCATCCTTTGGCGATACAAGTTATGAAGGAAATCGGTATCGATATCAGCCCTCAACAACCGAAAGCTGTGGATGTCTACCTTGGAAAGAGAATGATTCATTACCTGATTGTTGTGTGCAACAAGGCTCAATCAACCTGTCCTCGGATTTGGCCGGGACTACCTAATGAAAAACGATATTACTGGCCAGTCAACGATCCGGCGGAGATATCCGGTACAGCGGAAGAGCAACTTGCGGTTTTCTGTGAGGTTCGTGACGAACTAAAGGAGAAAATAACCTCATGGCTTTATGATATCAGTATGGACACCTCTTTTGAGTAACCTATAAAAATAATAACAAAGAGTACTCTTTCTGATAAGGTCAAATGCTGTGTCTTCAACCTTCATTGTCGCTGGTTTGCAGCGTAGGTCAGAAGGTATAGTTCGCTTTTTGGTTTTTTTTATCAGGGTAAAGTCGGCTAACCTCCTGTCGGAGCATCAGCCCTTTCGGAATGAGGATCCGAAGACGGCTGAAACTGCACTGGAGCTTCGGCGATTTTCCGGAAAAGCCTGATGAGGAAGAGATGCTGAGGCCAGTTCAGCAAAAATGTTGCAAGCGCCTCCCAAACCGAGACCCAAGCAACAATGGTAAGTCCTTCGGCAAAAACAGTATTGAGAAATGAGGGGCTGCCGTCAACAACAAAGAGATGATTGACCCACAAAGAGATGCCGAGAATGATGATACCAATAACGAGAAGCGTTGCGGCAGTTCTCAGCATCTTGTTCATCGCTCCAAGTTCGAGTTCCCGCTGGTAGATAAAAAATTTATGGACACTGGTACGCACCCGCTGCATGAACTCTTCAGAAGGATAACACTCAAACATAAAGCGGATTACAAAATCGGCCCGCCCTATTTCACGCACACACTCGGTGAGATAATAGGCGAGATCTTCATCAAGATCTTTTTTGTGGTATGGAGCGGTTTTGTCGAAATCTTCATAAAGATCCTCTACACGCTTTGCGGCCACATCAACGATAACAAGACCATCAGCGGTATGCTCGTAGCGATCAACGATTTTTTTGGGCACCGGTAACGATTTAGATTTATAAAAAAACCGTCTATCGCTTAAAAAAAAGTGGTTTGTGCTGTTTTTTACTCGTAGGAAAACGACCTCTTTTTTTTACGTGTAACACTCGTGTCAAATTAAACAAAAACACTGATTTTTTTATTACGAAAACAAGAACAAAGCAGATGCGATGGCCTCGGATAAATAGCTGCAAACTCTTTTAAATGAATGAGATGGATTCTATGGAGAGCGCGTTTTTAAGCCATGCAAACCTTTTGTTGACGGTGAATTTTGCTTTAAGTTTCTGATAAAGTATCTTGTCGAACTCTTGAAGATCATGACAATTAACGACGAGGGAAGATCTTTTTTTGATAATCCCTGTAATCTGCAAAATTTAGTGACTCTCTACACTGGTGCGCTGCGATTTGCTTAATTTATAGCCAACGTCCAGGTATCTCTTGTTGTCCCATAAAAAACTAAAATTCTCTATATCTGAAGTTTATCTAAAAATAAAATGAAAAGCCGTGATTGATTTTAACAAAAACATACTCATTATTGGATTTGGCTCTGTATCTCAATGTACTGTCCCTGTTCTTTTTAAACACATTAACGTTGATTATACTCATGTCACCATTATGGATTTTGAGGATATTCGTGAAAAAGTATCACCGTGGACAGCATTGGGCGTTACCTACATTAATCATCAAATAACACCGTATAATATAGCACAGACCCTTTCGACTTATGTTGCCGAGGGCGATTTGATAATAGATTTAGCGTGGAATATTGATTGTTGTGAAATTCTTCAATGGTGTCACGATCATGGTGTCCTCTATATGAACACTTCGGTTGAAGTGTGGGATCCTTATACAGGGGTTGAGACTCAGCATCCTACCGAAAGAACACTGTACTCGAGGCACATGAACATCCGCCGTATGACTTCACAGTGGCAAGATAAAGGTGTCACTGCGGTGCTTGAGCATGGCGCCAATCCCGGATTGATATCGCATTTTACCAAACAAGGGTTACTTGATATTGCCAACGCAGTCATTGCCCGGAACAAGGTCGGCCCAGCTCAAGCGGAAATTATTAAAGAGCTGTCTGAAAAAAGAATTTTCAATGAACTGGCAATGGCGCTTGGTGTCAAAGTGATTCACTGCTCTGAAAGGGATACGCAAATTTCTGATGTTCCAAAACAGGTTGACGAGTTTGTCAATACCTGGAGTGTCGAGGGATTCCGGGAAGAGGGTATGACGACTGCTGAAATGGGTTGGGGAACACAT
>CAIJPS010000016.1 GCA_903822595.1 uncultured Chlorobiaceae bacterium | reverse complement strand
TCACTGGCAACAATCTGAACCGATTTTTTAGGCGAATTCGGTGTGGTTTTAACACGAACGAACATTTGCGAGGAAATGAAGATTGACAAAAAGCAACAGGGAAAAATACAAAATAAAATAAATAAAACAATAGTATTTATTAGTTAGGCACTACAAGCACAAAACCAAAAATCGCCCTTGATTTTATTGGCGTTGCGGGCTTTTCATACTACTTCATGTATGAAGTCAGGAACTTTCTTGGATTTACCCACCTATGCAGCGTTAACAAGAAAGGCGGGTACTTTCTGAAACGGCAAACTATAGGCAAGCGACTGCGTGAAAAGGTACGAAGTGTTGCCATAGCCCTGAAAAAGAGGATGCATAGACCAGTTTCCGAAACCGGAACGTGGTTGCAAAGTGTCGTACAGGGCTTCGGATTGTACTTTGGAGTGCCAGGTAATCATAAAGCTCTGCAAAGATATCGATTGCTTGTAGTCAGAGCGTGGTTCAAAAGCCTTAGACGTCGCAGCCAGAAAGGAACCGCCATGACTTGGAAGCGTTTTTCGCCCATAGTAGATGCTTATATTCCGCGCCTCCGAATATGCCATGATTTCCCGGAGGCACGATTCGCTATTACTCAAGGCAGGAGCCGTATGCGGTAGTTCCGCATGTACGGATCTGTGCGGGGGGTGTCAGGCAACTGGCATTCCTACCGCGACACACAAGAATGGTCTATTAACCGGAAACTTTTCGATATCGGGTGCAATTTTTTCAACTACCTGCATCTCTGCTACATTTTGAGATTGCCCCACCTCCGCTCGCACCGATTGTGGCGCAAGTTGCGCTTTATCCGGAGCAGAATAGGCCGTGCCGGAAACAAACAGTACCGCAGCGATCAGCAGTGAAAACATTTTTTTGTTTTTCATATCGTTACCCTTGTTTGATTGTTTTGCAGAAATTCCTGAAACTTCAATTTTTTACGCGGTATCAAAATCCACTCACTTTGACTGACACCTCCCGTCTCTAATGGTTTTCAGAAATCACCGAATATCCCTGTTCAACGTTGTTTTCCGCATACGATTGCAATTACAAGGCGTGTTTATCCGTTCGGAATATCTTCGCGTTTACGAATGTGGAGGCAACGCAAAAGTTTGTCAATAAAGGGTGTGGGTGGTCAACGCAAAAGTCAAAAAGAGAGTTTAAGTGAACCCCTTTGAGGATGAGAAAGTAAAACGGTGAGTGTAAGTCGTCAACAAATCCTGTTCATACGGCTCAAGACAATATCAAAATAATACGCCCGTCAACGACAATAATCCAAAATATTAATTATCATATTTTACATCAGTTGCTGGCAAGCAAGTGACGTAAAACTGCCAAAATAATCTCTTTGGAATCGCTGATGTGTGACAACTTTGTGAGAATTTATCCGACGCTATTTTTTTGTTTCGTGTAGCCTGTGCCGATGCACCATACACAGTCATTAAAAGAGCAAGTAGTCAAAAAGTTTTTTTTATCGTTTCGTTATTTTGGGTTCTTGCCTACACGCGAAAGATAATATAGACAAGCGCTGCAATAAAGTACGTAAATATTCTGCTTATCCGGCGGAAGAAAGAGTCCTTGATTGTCCGGTCAGTTCCAGAATCTGAAATATCAGGCAAAAGACGAAGCGCAAGTTTCATCGTTTGCGGCAAAATTTTTAGAGGAGTTCTCTTTTTTGCGTAATTTTCCTTTAGAATGGATGAACAAAAAAACAAACGGTGCCACTGATTTTTCAGTATATTGATAGCGGTATTACTCTAATTCTGATATGGTTTCAGGCGATTGTTCCGCAGGTTTGTTTTCCTGTCTGTGTAACTTCTTATAATCACAACATCAACCATCATGAAACTCATTGCAAAAGCCCGAAACTTTCCGCTATTGATCATGTTATTGCTTGCTGGTCTGAGTGTGGTTTCATTTTCAGAACGATCCTCTGCTGCAAAGATTGGTGACAATTATGGCGGTGGAGTTGTCTTTTTTGTTAATGGTCAGCACGGCCTGATTGCTGCAAAAGCAGATATACCAGGTCACTCTCCTGACAAGCCGAATGGTCTTTTTGGCTGGAATGATGCTAACACAGCATGTAATAATTTGGTGAGCGAGGGTTTTTCAGACTGGTTTTTGCCGAGTAAAAATGATTTAAAACAGCTTTTCTTCAAAAAAAGGGTTGTTGGCGGTTTTGCGGACTATTACTACTGGAGTTCCACTGAGTGTGGTGCGGATAGTGCTTCGTTTCAGTATTTCGCCAATGGCGCCCGTTACGTTCATACCAAGAGGGATGGTGCTCGTGTTCGGGCTGTGCGGTCATTTTAACAGGTTGCACTTACCTGATCACCCTCTTTCAGCCTGAGTGCTTGTGCGGCATTGCCGTTTCTTATGGCGATTTCGATCATGCCGTTGCTTCCCGTATAGGCAAGCGGTTGTTGGTCGAGGGCATCTCCATAGGTGAGTGAAAGCGGTAGCTCTTTGCAGGATTCCGTACTCACTATCCACTTTCTTGAGCGGTCAAGCAGTTCTGAGTCCAGTGAGGTTACCAGATTTCCGAAGTGGTCGGTGTAGATGATTGTTCCCTTCCATGATCTTCCTTTGTCTTTGGTCTGGCATGTTGGCAACGCGATTTTTGTGCATTCTGCCGGGTCAATTTCCTTGCCGAGCATTTCCAGTGCCACACCGGATGCGAGAGACGCTGCAGCCGGAGAAAAAACATCCCGTCCATGAAAGGTTGAGCTTCGAGTCGGGAGCAGATAGCGCTCATTGGTGAGGGTGACACAGCGTGTGATCTCTCCGGCTTGGAAAAAAGCGGTGAGCAAGCCGTTATCAGGAGCAAGAAAGGTTTTACCGCCGCATTCCACCGCAATTGCCTTGCGTGAGGTCCCGACCCCCGGATCGACTACTGCAACAAAGATGGTTCCTTCGGGGAAAAATTGAGCCGACTTGCCGAGCAGGAAGGCTCCCTGCACGATGTTCTGTGCTGTTATGGCATGAGTGAGATCAATAATCTGAACGGATGGTGCACGTGAGAGAATGACGCCCTTCATTTGGCCGACAAAGGTGTCTGTCAAACCGAAATCAGTCATCAGGACGATAACAGGGGGGAGTGCGGTGTGCATGAGGTTCAGTCGATCGAGGTTTTATAAATTGCATAGCCGATGCCAAGAAAAAGGATGTTTGGCAGCCATGCGGCGAGCATGGGGTCGATAATTCCCTGGTATCCCGCGATGGCGCTGGTTTTTTGCACTCCCATAAAAAGAAATCCGGCGAAAAGAGTGATGCTTATTTCAGAGGCAAGCCCTCCCCGCTTTTTTTTTGCTGAAAGGGGGACGCCGATGAGAATGATGATGAGGGAGGCGAATGGCAGAGCGATTTTATTGTGAAATTTTACCATTGAGCGCTCCAGTCCGGCAAAACCGGCACTCTGTTTCTCTGCAAGGTAGCGGTAATGGCGCATGAGGTTCATTTCATCCGGCTGGAGATTGAGTTCCGCCAGTGAGCGCGGCGAAAGGGCAAGTTTTACCGGTTTCACCGCGGTGACACTGAATTCTTCATTCTCTCCGGTTAAGATGCGGGTTGAAGCGTTTTGCATCATCCACTCGCCCGTTTTCGGGATGTAGTGCATGGTGTCAGCATCGGTTCGCGATATGAGGCGAGAGCCACTGAACTCCTCGATGGAAACCATGCTGATCCTTGAATGGTCAAGATCGAGGGTACCTATTGAGAGCATACGGTTTCCTGGTTCGAGAATATGGATATTGCGGTTTTCATGAGGTTTTGTGGGATTTCTCGTCAAATAGTGCTGTTCAAAACTGTTTTTTTCGGAAAATGTCGCAGGGGAGATCCATCCTGCATTGAGAAGATTGAAGAGAAGAATGAGTATTCCACCAGTTAAAAAGGGTGTCAGCAGTTGGCGCATGCTTACACCGGCAGAACGAATTGCAGGAAGTTCACCCGAAAAGGAGAGTCTTCCGGCAACAAGGATTGAGGAAAGGAGGGCGCTCACTGGAGAAATGGCCAGAAGAATGGAGGGTATCGAAAGCAGGTAGTAATGGGCCATATCGCCGATGTTGAGATTCTTGTCCATGAACTCATCAAGTTTTTCGACCATGTTGATGAGAACAAACAGGCAGACAAAGGCTGTAGAGGTGAAAAGAAAAGCCTTTGCGAACTGCCTGAAGAGGTACTTGTCAAGAATTTTCATAGTCAAAAACCCTGTCGTGTGGTCACAGAGAAGCGTTTAATAACCAAAAATATCTTTCAGCGTAAGCTCCTTCACGGTGCCGTATTTTTTCAGAGTCTTCATGTCAAGATTTTTTGTCTTGCCAAGCACCAGCATGACATGTTTTTTGTTTTTGAAATGGTCGCTATGAAATTTTTCAATATCGGCAAGGCTCATCCGGGCAGCTTCACGATAAATATCTTGTCTGATATCATGGTCATGTCCGAGTCGGAGTGCCTCTTCGTAATTGAAAAGGATCTCTGTTCTCGTAAGCCGTTCAGTTGAAATTTTCTGCAGAATGCCGTTCTGTGCCGACGCAAAGAGTTCAGGTGATTCAGGCAGCTTGTTCATCAGGGCGTTGATACCTTCGAGCGCTTCGGGCAGCTTGTCTGCCTGGGTGCCGATATAGCTGACAATGTAGTTATGCTCATCTTTCTTTTTCGGTGTTTTGTATACCGAAAAAACAGAGTAGGCAAGGGCTTTGGCTTCGCGCAGCTCCTGAAAAACCACGGATGACATTCCCCCCCCATAATATTCGTTAAAGAGGGTGGAGAGAGGCAGTATGACTGGACGGTAGAGCTCATCTCTTGTCAGGAGAATTACCTCTGCCTGGGTCATATCGTAATCGACGACATAAACAAGATTGTTGTTTTGTTCAAGATCATGGAACGGATCGGCGACCGGCGGGGTCTTGAATGATTCGGGATAATGCCGCACAGAGCGCAGTTCACCAAGTACCTCCTGTGAAGAGGCGGGGCCGTAGTAGAGTACCCGATGGCGGTATTGCAAAAGATCGTGCACCTCTCCAAGCAGCTCCTGTGAAGTTACGTTTTCAAGCTCCTTGTTGGTGAGTATGTTGGTGAACGGTGAGGATGGACCATATTTTCCATAACTGGTCATGGCCTCGAAGAGAATCTTTTTCTTGGCAAGCTTGGCATCGGTACGTTCTTTCAGTGTACCAGCTTTAAGCTTTTCAAGTGCCTCTTTATCGGGTCGGGCATCAACGAGAAGATCTTCAAGCAGCCGAATGGCGGCAGCGGAGTTCTTTTCAAGTCCGGAAAGCTTCAGATAGACGTAATCATCGGCAGTAAATGCTGAAAAGCTTGCGCCGATTTTATAAAGTTCCTGGCTGAACTCTTTGGGAGTGAGTTTGGACGTTCCAAGATACGAGAGATAGTCGAGTGCAAGCTCGATTTTTTTGCTGTTGTTTTTTCCGATATCGAAGACGTAGTAGAGCGAGAAAAGCTCGTTTTCCTTGTTTTGCAGATAGTTCAGTTTTATCGTCGGATTGACATCAAAAAATCCGATATCTTTTTTATAATCAATAAATAATGGTTCAGTTGTTTTTGATTTCAGTGCAAGAAGTTTCTCGGCAAACGGTGACGAGCTGTTCCGGTTCACTTTCAGCGGGGTGATCGGCGGTTTCTGGATCTTCGCTTCGCTCTTTGGGGTACCGTGTTCCTTGTAGACAGCGACATAGTTCGCGCTGTAGTGCTTTCGGACAAAAGCTACAAGATCCTCTTTTGTGATTTTCTGCAGACGCTCTATCTGGCTGACATGATCAGGCCAGGCCATACCCCATACAAATGCATCAACATAGGCTTCAACACGCCCCCGGTTGCTTTCATACAGCTTAAGTTGCTCGATTTTAAGGTCGTTGATTGCAGCTTCAAGCAGCCAGTCAGGAAACTTGCCCTCTTTGAGCAGTTCGAGCTGGTTGAGCAGCATCTCCTTCACCTCGTCAAGGCTCTGGCCCTCCCTCGGTTTTCCACTCAGAATATGGGTTGAGTAATCTTTCATCATCACCAGCATCGATCCGGCATCCAGCACTTTCTGCTGTTGGTTCAGGTTAAGATCAATCAGGCCAGCGGTCTGGTTGAACAGCACCTTGTCGGCAAGGGTGAGGTAATCGGCATCAGAGCTGTTGACTCCATTAAAGCGGAATCCGATAACGAGCTCTTCAGATTCCGGCCCTTTTACCTTTATGACAGTGGGTTCAGTGATTGCATCTTCTACCGCAGGGGTAAAGTGTGGTACCTCTTTTGGCTGAAGCGTTGAAAACTTTTCATCGATCAGCTTTATGGTCGCATCGGGATCGAAGTCCCCGGCAATGCAGAGTGCCATGTTGTTCGGCACATAGTAGGTATGGTAGTAGTTGACGACATTGCGGATCGAAGGATTTTTCAGATGCTCGGCCTTGCCAATGGTGGTCTGGGTACCGTAGGTGTGTTTCTTGAAGAGTCCGGCAAAAAGATTTTCCCATATTTTGCGGCTGTCACTGTCCATCGTCATGTTCTTTTCTTCATACACCGTTTCGAGTTCGGTGTGAAAAAGCCTCATGACTGGATTGCGGAACCGTTCTGCCTCCATGATGAGCCATTGATCAAGCTTGTTTGACGGAATATCGTTGACATAGACAGTCTGCTCGACCCAGGTGTAGGCATTGGTTCCCTGGGCGCCGATGGAGTTCAGAATCTTGTCATACTCGTTCGGTACGGTGTAGCTTGCAGCCACGTTGGAAATGCTGTCGATATCCTTGTAGATCGCAGCACGTTTCTCAATGTCTGTTGTTGAACGGTACTGCTCATAGAGCTCAGAAATTTTTTCGAGTTCGGTATGCTCCTTTTTATAGTCAAGAGCGCCGAGTGAATCTGTTCCCTTGAAGAGCATATGCTCGAGATAGTGTGCAAGTCCGGTTGTCTCCGCGGGGTCATTCTTGCTTCCTGCCCGAACAGCAATGGAGGTGTAGATTCTTGGCTCGTCGAGATAAGGGCTCATGTAGACGGTCAGTCCGTTTTTGAGCGTGTAAATTCTTGTGTGGAGGGAGTCTCCGGGAACGGTCGTGTATGGATAAGGCTTCTCTTTGTTGATCATGGGCTTACAGGAAATTAAGTGTAAAAAAAGTATCCCGATGGTGAATATGGGGATACTGTGTTTCATGACTCTCTGAAAATTATCGGGCATCAGAAAAAAAGATAATAATGGTATTTAAAGTGGATAAATACAACCGCCTTTAATGACCTTGCTGAAAACAAACAGGCGCTGCACGCAACGCGTGCACGAGATCAATCAAAACAGCTTAAGGGCCACCTGTTCACGAGGGGCTTGTACGGGAGGGAAACCCAATAGCTCGTCATTGTAGATAATCATTGTGGAAGAACTAACAAATAGCATTAATAGTTCTTTTAGGCAAGAAAGAGGGGTGTGTGGAAAAAATATCAAGCATGGAGCGTTGTGTATGCAGATGAACGGGAGCGGAATCTATAACCTTGTCAGTCCCTACAGTCCGGCAGGGGATCAACCGAAAGCCATTGAGGCACTTTGCCAGGGGGTGCTTTCGGGGAGCTCTTACCAGACGTTGCTTGGTGTGACCGGTTCGGGAAAAACCTTTACCATATCGAATGTTATTGCCCGTTTCGACAAGCCTGTTCTGGTGATGAGCCATAACAAGACCCTTGCTGCACAGTTGTATGGAGAACTCAAGCAGTTTTTCCCTGATAATGCCGTTGAGTATTTTATCAGCTACTACGATTTTTATCAGCCGGAGGCCTATCTCCCCTCGCTCGACAAGTATATCGCCAAAGATCTCCGAATCAATGATGAGATTGAGCGGCTTCGGCTCAAGGCGACCAGCTCTCTGCTCAGCGGCAGAAAGGATGTTATTGTGGTGAGTTCTGTCAGTTGTATTTATGGCCTTGGTTCTCCTGAAGACTGGAAAGCGCAGATTATCGAACTTCGCTCTGGAATGGAAAAGGAGCGGGATCTTTTTCTGAAAGAGCTGATTGCGCTGCATTACATCCGTGACGATGTCCAGCCAAGCCCGGGGAAGTTCCGTGTCAGGGGGGATATCATCGATCTTGTTCCTGCACATGAGGAACTTGCCCTCCGCATCGAGTTTTTTGGTTCAGAGATTGAAAGTATCCAGACCTTTGATATTCACAGCGGAGAGGTGCTTGGGGTTGAGGATTATGCATTTATCTATCCTGCCCGGCAGTTTGTTGCTGACGAGGAGAAGCTCAAGGTGGCGATGCTCTCTATTGAAAATGAGCTGGCGGAGCGGTTGAACTATTTTCGTTCCGAAAATCGCCTTCTTGAGGCCCGCAGGATTGAAGAGCGCACCCGCTATGACCTTGAGATGATGAAGGAGCTTGGTTACTGTTCCGGCATTGAAAATTATTCACAGCATCTTTCAGGCCGTCCATCCGGTGAACGCCCCTGTTGTCTGCTTGATTACTTTCCTTCGGACTATCTGGTTATCATTGACGAATCGCACGTTACCCTTCCGCAGATACGGGGTATGTATGGAGGAGATCGTTCCCGTAAAACCATTCTGGTTGAGCATGGTTTCAGGCTCCCCTCCGCGCTTGATAACCGCCCCCTGCGCTTCGAGGAGTTTGAGGATATGGTGCCGCAGGTTATCTGTGTCAGTGCCACACCGAGTGAACATGAACTGCTCCGATCCGGTGGTGTAGTGGTTGAGCAGCTTGTTCGTCCTACCGGTTTGCTTGATCCCCCGGTTGAAGTTCGTCCTGTTACGGGCCAAATCGACAACCTTCTGGCTGAAATCCGTATCCATACCGCCAAAGGCAATAAAGTGCTGGTAATGACCCTGACCAAAAGAATGTCGGAGGATTTGCACGACTTTTTCAGAAAGACGGGTATCCGTTCGCGCTATCTGCACTCGGAGATCAAAAGTCTGGAGCGGATGCAGATTCTCCGGGAGCTCAGGGTAGGGGATATCGATGTGCTTGTCGGGGTCAACCTGCTTCGTGAAGGGCTTGATCTTCCGGAAGTATCACTTGTTGCCATTCTCGATGCCGACAAGGAGGGCTTTTTGCGCAACACCCGTTCGCTGATGCAGATTGCAGGCAGGGCAGCCCGCAACCTTGACGGATTTGTGGTGCTCTATGCTGATGTTATTACCCGGTCAATCCGTGAAGTGCTTGATGAAACCACGAGACGTCGCACCATCCAGCAGCAATACAACGAAGAGCATGGCATTACTCCCCGATCGATCACCAAATCGGTTGACCAGATTCTCGACACCACCGGCGTGGCCGATGCGGAGGAGCGTTACCGGAGGAAGCGTTTCGGTCTTGAGCCTAAACCTGAACGAGTTCTTTCAGCTCTGATTGACACCTTGACACCTTCACAAGGCTATGCCATGGCAGCGGAACTCCGCCTTGAAATGCAGGAAGCGGCTACCGGTATGGAGTATGAAAAAGCGGCCTACCTGCGTGACGAGATCAGCAAGCTGGAACAGGCCCTTCAGCGAATGGTGGCGGGCGAATGATTTTTTCAGCGGCTTGTATAATTATATGGAAATACGTTATATAGAACTGTGGCGTTTATCGCCTTTTGCCTTTTTAACATGTTGTTTACTTCGGTTCATTTACAATGTTAGCACAGATAGGAAAGGAGCATTACAATAAACTCAATGAGATACTCCTGCTTTCCCGCAAGAATCTCAAAAATTTTGATGAATCACTGATTCAGCGGGCTTTTTTTATGTGCTATCGGGCGCATGAAGGTGAAAAAAGGGCTTCAGGTGAACCATTTTTTTTCCATCCTGTCGAAGTAGCCACCATTCTGCTTAATGAGCTTCCCCTTGACGGAGTTTCCGTTGCAGCAGCGCTTCTGCACGATGTTATTGAGGACAGTGGCTATACGTATGAAGACATTGTAGCTGAACTTGGCGTTGAAGTTGCAGAAATTGTTGAAGGACTTACCAAGATTTCCGGGATCATGATTAACCGGGAGACGACCCAGGCAGAAGGTTTTCGCAAGATGCTGCTTTCGATGGTCAAGGATATCCGCGTTATTCTCATCAAGTTTTGCGACCGGCTGCATAACATGAGAACACTTGAATCTCTTCCGGAGCACCGTCGTCTGAAGATTGCCCTTGAAACGAGGGATATTTATGCCCCCCTTGCGCACCGCTTCGGTCTTGGAAAGATGAAGGTCGAGTTTGAAAACCTCGCACTCAAATTCATCGATCCGGAGATGTATGAATTTCTCCAGCAGAAAATTCGTATGGGCAAGGGTGATCGGGTCAACTATCTGGGAAAGATGATTGCTCCCATTAAGGCTGATCTTGAACAGCAGGAGTTCAAGGTAGAGGTGCAGGGACGTGCCAAGCATCTTTTTTCGATATATAACAAGATGCGCAACAAGAATCGGAGCTTTGAAGATATTCACGATCTTTACGGTATTCGGGTGATTGTCGATACGGAGCGTATTTCCGACTGCTTTTCGGTATATGGCTTTATTACGCAGAAGTATCCTCCGATTCCACAGTACTTCAAGGACTATATCTCGGTACCGAAGCATAATGGATACCAGTCTCTTCATTCTGCGATTATCGGACCGAAAGGCCACATGGTTGAACTGCAGATTCGTACGAAGCGCATGCATGAGTTTGCTGAGCTCGGTGTTGCGGCTCATTGGCGTTACAAGGAGAAGATATCACGCGATGATGTCAACATCGATTCATTTCTGCGTTGGGCCCGAGAGCTGATCAAGGATGCCGACTCTGCCGCTTCTTTCATGGAGGGGTTCAAGCTCAATCTTTATCACGACGAGATCTATGTTTTTACTCCGAAAGGAGATATGAAAACCATGCCTGCTGGTGCAACGCCGATAGATTTTGCCTATGCCATCCATACGGAGATAGGCCACGGTTGTATCGGGGCGAAGGTGAACGGCAAGATTGTCCGTTTGAACGCGCAGCTTAAATCAGGCGATCGGGTCGAGATTATCACCTCGAAAAACCAGAAGCCGAAACCTGACTGGCTTAAGGTGGTCATAACCCAGCGGGCAAAGCTGAAAATACGTTCAGCCATCAATGAGGAACGGCGGCTGCAAGTCGAGAAAGGACGGGGGATGTGGGAGAAGATGGTTTCCGGTACCAAAAAGCTTCTGTCGGACAATGATATCATCCAGCATGTTAAAGGATACGGCCTTAAAACCCCGGCTGATTTCTTCAGCGCTCTTGCCAGCCAGCAGATCAATGGTGAAGAGGTTATTGAGAGGGCTACCAATTCACGCAAAGAGGAATCCGCAGCAAAAACCTTCAGTGAAGAGGCGCGTGAGGTTGAGGATTATTTGCAGAAAGCGCGCCAGGAACAGGATCAGGCGGGTATTTCTTCAAAAAAGGAGGATGTCGTTATTGCCGGTATGAACAACATCGCCTATGCCTATGCGAACTGTTGTCAGCCGGTTCCCGGTGATGATGTGATTGGTTTTGTTACGGCGGATGGTGTCAAGATTCACCGCAAGAACTGCATCAATGTCAGTAACGAGAATTTGCTGAAAAGCGAGCGGATTGTCTCGGTTTCGTGGAACAGAAAAGTGGAGACCGATTTTCTTGCTGGCATCAAGATTGTGGGAGAAGATCGTGTGGGAATCATGAACCAGCTCACGACAGTCATCTCCAAATTTGATACCAATATCCGCACGATATCGCTCAACGCGCATGACGGGATGTTTGTCGGTACCATGATGATCTATGTCCGGAATGCAGAAAAACTCAATACCCTTATGGACAAACTGAAAAAGGTTCAGGGAATTTTTACGGTCGAACGACTGATAAGCTGAGAAAATTTTGTATTTACTAAAAATGATAAAACCAACATCAAGGAGAGAGATATGAAGGTGTCCATAGCGAGACTTATTGCATTTTTTCTTTTTTTCAGCACCCTTTCCGGTTGCGGATACAACACTATTCAGCAGAATGAAGAGGCGGTAAACCGCTCATGGGGCGATCTTGAGTCCCAGTTGCAGCGCAGGGCCGATTTGGTGCCGAATCTTGTTGCAACGGTAAAAGGGGCGGCAAACTTTGAAAAGGAGACTCTGACCGCGGTGGTGGAAGCGAGAGCAAAAGCGAGTTCCATTCAGCTTACTCCCGCCATGCTGAGCGATCCGGCGGCCATGGCAAAATTCAGCGGCGCCCAGGGGGGACTCTCCTCAAGTCTCTCTCGTCTGCTTGTTGCGGTAGAACGCTATCCCGAACTTAAGGCCAACCAGAACTTCCGTGATCTGCAGAATCAGCTTGAAGGAACTGAAAACCGTATCAGCGTTGCCCGTCAGCGCTATAATGAGGCCGTCGAAATTTTCAACTTCTCGATAAGGAAGTTTCCGAACTCGTTGACCAACAGCCTGGCTCTGAAACTGAAAGCCAAGGAGTACTTCAAAGCTGATGTAGCCGCCAAAGCGGTGCCTGCGGTTAAATTTTGATTCTGTAACCTGTTATGAATCAAGTAATGAGATCCATCCTGAGGGCCGCGCTTTTTTTGCTGGTTGCGCTGATTCAGTTTCTTCCCCTCAACGGCTTTACGGCAATGCCGGTGCCAGCTCTTTCAGGACGGATCAACGATTATGGCTCCATGATCTCTGCACCGGTCAAGTTGGAACTTGAGACCCGGCTTCAGCAGTTTGAAGCTGCCGAGTCAACGCAGATCGTTATTCTGACCATTCCATCACTTCAGGGCGACTCGATCGAGAATTTTTCGATACGGGTGGTCGAGGCGTGGAAGATCGGTCATAAAGGCTCCGACAACGGAGTGCTGCTCATTGTCTCAAGGGATGACCACAAGACGCGGATTGAGGTTGGCTACGGACTTGAAGGGAGGCTGACCGATCTTCTTGCAGGGCGGATCATCAATGACGAGATTGTTCCTGCATTCAAAGCCAGGCAGTTTGATGAGGGATTCACCAAAGGGGTATCATCGATTATTGCTGCGGTTCATGGAGAGTACAAGGCAAAGCCCGTGCAGAAAAGCAACAAACCGTCCTTCCCGCTGCTCTTCAGTATCCTCTTCTTTATCTACCTGATAAGCCAGATTTTCCGTGGCCACAGAGGTGGTCCGATGGCAAATGGTGGTCTTGGAGGAGGATTTTTTGGAGGTGGTTTTGGAAGTGGCGGTGGAGGAGATGGCGGCGGCTTCAGTGGTGGCGGCGGAGGTTTTGGAGGTGGTGGAGCGTCAGGGGATTGGTAAATGCCACAATAAAAAAGAGTTCAAGATGAGTGATCCGGCAGAAAAATTCCTTTCCAAGGGGGAGCGGCTTCAGATTGAGGCGCGCATAGCGGAAGCTGAAAAGCGCACTTCGGGAGAGATCGTTGTTATGGTGGTTCCATCCAGCTATCACTACCCACTCGCAAGCATGATTGGCAGTTCGCTACTTGCCATGCTTCTCGGAATTGCCGTGGCGCTTCTTGCCGGGAACGAGAGCTTATGGTTCTTTCTCGAAGTTTTTGGTCTCTCTTTCATCGTGCTCCATGAACTGATAAAACGAACTCCTCTTCTTAAACGCCTTTTTGTCACACCGTCCGACATGAGGGAAGAGGTTGAAGAGGCTGCAATTAACTCCTTTTATCACCGGAATATTAATCTGACCGTTGACCACACCGGCATCCTCATCTATATCTCTCTCTTTGAGCGTAACGTTCGTGTGATTGCTGATCAAGGCATTAACGCCAAAGTTGACAAGCTGGTCTGGCAGGAGATTGTTGATACCATCGTTCAAGGTATCAAAAGCAAAGGGCAGGCTGCAGCAATTGGGACAGCAGTTGACCGGTGTGCAGAAATTCTTGCCACACATTTTTCCCTGAAAGCTGGTGATCGCAATGAGCTTGCCAATGAGGTGATTATTGGTCGGGGGAGGTGAATGTGTTATTCGGAATTTCTGCTATTAATTGTCAGGAGGTTATTACATGAATAATTTGGTAGAGATAAAACGAGTGGCAATGGCGTTGCCACTGCGAGCTCGAGCGGAACTGGCAGAGTATTTGCTTGCAAGCCTTGATGATCTGGCTGGTCAGGAAAATGAAGCTTTATGGATTGAAGAGGCGGAGAAGAGGTATCAGGCATATCTTAAAGGAACTCTTTCTGCAAGGCCTATTGCCGATGCTCTTCAAGAAGCCAGAGAAATGCTCAAATGAAAACGGCCCGACTTTTGAAACCTGCTGAAAATGAGCTGGTTGAGGCCATGTTCTATTATGAGAATCAGGCAGAAGGTCCTGGGTGTGAATTCATTGATCGGATAAATGAGGCTGTTGTTCGTATAGAAAAAAATCCTGAAGCTTATCCTGTAACGTGGAATGCAGTACGGAGATCTCTTGTCAGGCAGTTTCCTTTAGCGTTTTTGTACAAGATAGTTCCAGGTGAACTGATTATTCTTGCTTTGATGCACCTGAAGCGGCATCCTTCCTATTGGATCGGAAGATAGAGTTAGGTGCAGAACGGGTGCCTTTCTATGACAAATCTCACTTCCCGAGGAAAAATAACTTTGATTTTCCTGTTTAAATGTTTCTTTACAGTCAGTTGTAACTCCACTCAATAACTTAGTGTAGGGTCGTTATGAAAAAAACAGCATTGTACTCCTGGCATGAAGAGGCCGGAGCCAAGATTATCGATTTCGGCGGCTATCTGATGCCGGTTCAGTACAGGGGAATTATTGCCGAGCATAATGCTGTCCGCAGTGCTGCCGGGCTTTTTGATGTGTCGCACATGGGTAACTTTTATGTCAGGGGTGCAAAGGCAAAGGAGTTTCTCCAGTCTGTGACAACCAACGACCTTGACAAGGCGGGAGATGGTCAGGCGCAGTACAATCTCATGCTCTATCCTCACGGCGGTATTGTTGATGACTTGATCATCTACCGTATCGACAGTGAAACGTTTTTTCTTATTGTCAATGCAAGCAACGCTCCAAAGGATTTCGAGTGGCTGCAGCAACATATCGGAGCGTTTGAAGGGGTTGAGCTTGAGGATCATACCGCACTGCTTTCACTGATTGCCCTGCAGGGTCCGCTTGCCCTGAATATCCTTGCAACTGTTTTTCCTGCGCTTGATGTTGAGGCGCTTGGCTCGTTCCAGTTCTGTAAGGCACTGTTCCAGGGTTCAGAGGTGATGATTGCACGAACCGGCTATACCGGTGAAAAGGGAGTGGAGATCTGTCTGCCGAATGAGATGGCTCTGCCGTTATGGGAGGCGCTCTTCGAGGCGGGCAAAGAGAGTGGTATTCAGCCGATCGGACTTGGTGCACGCGATACGCTCCGTCTGGAGATGGGATACTCACTTTACGGTCATGAGATTGATCAGGATACCAATCCGCTTGAGGCGCGCCTGAAATGGGTCGTCAAGCCAGCTAAAGGGCATTTCATTGGTAAGGAGGCCTGTCAGCAGGTTGAGCTGAATTTGAAGCGGGGAGTTGCGGGCTTCTCCCTTGATGGTCGCGTTTTGCCACGCCAGCATTTCAGGATTTATAACAGCGATCGCCAGGAAATTGGCTGGGTGTGCAGCGGTACTCTTTCGCCGACACTCCAGGAACCGATAGGTACCTGCAATGTTTTGCGAGAATACATCAATCCGGGCACTCCCATTCTTGTTGAAGTTCGCGGGAACCTTCATACAGGTGTTATCAGGCGCCTGCCGTTTGTTACAACCTCTTTAAGCTGAATGCAACAAGGTATACAGGAGTTACTGCACAGGTGAACATGAAAAAAAACAGCAAAGGTGTCAAAGAGAGTCCTCTGGATATGAAGGTATTGCAAAAAGAGATAGGTGGCATGATACTTATGCTGCTTGCCCTCTTTTTGATAGGCGCCCTTCTGAGTTTTCATCCGAATGATGAGAAAAGTCTTGGTGCGCTTGCCTGGTACGATATTTCCATCAAGGCGGCAAGAGGCGCGGCTGAAAGCATCCACAATCCGTTCGGGTTATTTGGAGCAAGGATGGCAGCCTTTTTTATTCATTCATTTCTTGGCTATTCGGTTGTTATACCGTTAACATCTCTTTTTTTCTGGGGCTGGTTGCTCATGCGGGCAAAAAGTCTTAAACCGGCCATTCTATTTTCACTTTACAGCATCTTCATTTCGCTTGATGTCGCGACCATTTTTGGCCTGACATCGACTCCATTCAGTGATGTTATGGCAGGAGCGATTGGACGAATGGTTGCCGAGTTCCTTTCCATCGTCATTGGTGTTACAGCCGCATCGGTTCTTCTTGTGGTTATTGCTGTTGCCTTGACCATCTATATGGGACAGGGTGTGCTGGCCGCTGGCATGAGGGTGGCACGCTCTGTTATCAACAGCAGCAGCAAGCAGTTTGCCACATTCAGGGCAAAACGTGCTGAGAGTCGAAAAAAAAAGATTGAGCAGCAGAAGCTGAAAAAGAAAAAAAGAGAGGAAAAAAGGGAGGAGCAGAAAAAGCTGACCCTGAAAAAGGAGGCTCAGAAAAAAGAGGAGTTAAAAAAACAGACGTTCCAAGAGGAGCCGAAGCTGACGCCATTGGAATCCGGTATTCCGCTCTCTTCAGATCTTCAGGCTCAGAATGAACTTTTTCAGCAGGACAGTTCTTTTCCTGAGCCCGCTACGGTTGAACTTCCTCCATTGGTACAGCAGCCGAAGGTGCCCGGAGAGCCGGAGATGATCATTCATCAGGCCGTCCATGAAAAAGAGGCTGACCTTGACGAGCGCAGATTGAAAGTGCAGACCAAAGATCGCGAGCCCTACCGCTTTCCCTCAATTGACCTTCTGGAGAAGGTGCCGGACGACAATGATCAGATTGACGAGCAGCATCTGGCCGAAAGCAAGCAGAAACTGCTTGAAAAACTCAAGATCTACAAGATAGATGTAAAGAGGATTGCCACCACCGTGGGCCCCCGGGTCACTCTCTTTGAGCTGGAGCTTGAACCGGATGTCAAGGTCAGCCGGGTCAAATCCCTTGAAAATGATCTTGCCATGGCGCTCTCGGCACGAGGAATCCGCATCATCGCCCCCATTCCCGGCAAGAATGCCGTTGGTGTGGAAATTCCCAACGGCACCGCAAAAACGGTCTGGCTCCGGTCAGTCTTGCAGGTTGAAAAATTCAAGAACAGCACCATGATGCTGCCGATTGTACTTGGCAAAACCATCACCAATGAGGTCTATATTGCCGATCTGGCCACCATGCCGCATCTTCTGATTGCCGGTGCGACCGGTGCCGGAAAGTCAGTCTGCATTAATGTCATTATCTCCAGCCTGCTCTATGCATGCAGTCCCGACAAGGTCAAATTTGTGCTGATTGATCCAAAAAGGGTTGAGCTCTTCCAGTACCAGCATCTGAAAAACCATTTTCTCATGCGTTTTCCCGGTATTGAAGAACAGATTATCACCGATCCCCAGAAGGCCGTCTATGCGCTGAAGTGCGTGGTCAAAGAGATGGAGATCCGGTATGAGACTCTTGAAAAAGCGGGTGTCCGCAATATCGGCGATCATAACCGTCGTATTCCTGAAGAGGCTCTGCCCTATATTGTTGTGGTTATTGATGAACTTGCCGATCTTATGATTACTGCGGGACGGGAGGTTGAAGAGCCGATCATCAGGATTGCCCAGCTTGCCCGAGCGGTGGGCATTCACCTCATTGTGGCGACGCAAAGACCATCCGTTGATGTCATTACCGGTATCATCAAGGCCAATTTTCCTGCAAGGATTGCCTTCCAGGTGGCAAGCAGGGTTGATTCACGCACCATTCTTGATGGCTCCGGGGCTGAACAGCTTCTCGGTAACGGTGACATGCTCTATCAGCCATCAAATCAGCCGAAATCGATGCGTATACAGGGGCCTTATGTTTCATCGGGCGAGGTTGAAGAGATTACCTCCTTTATTGGCTCGCAACATGCCCTGAAAAACATGTATGTGCTTCCCGCCCCGGATATGCAGAAAGGCAACGGAATTCAGTCGTCGGGGTATCAGGAAAAAGATGGCAAGGACAGCATGTTTGAGGAGGCTGCGCGGCTTGTGGTGACGCACCAGCAGGCGAGTGTCTCTCTGTTGCAGAGGCGACTTCGGCTGGGATTCAGCCGCGCAGGACGGGTCATGGATCAGCTCGAGTTCAGCGGGATTGTCAGTGAGGCTGACGGGAGCAAAGCAAGGGAAGTCCTCATCAATAATGAAGACTCCCTGGAACTGTTATTACGAAATCTGGACGGATGAGTTTTTAAACTGATTCAACGCGCACGATTTCCGGAACTGCTTTTTTGATTGCCTGTTCGACACCGGCACGCAAGGTAAGGGTGCTCATGGGGCATGATCCACATGCACCAAGCAGTTTTACATCGACGGTCATATCTTTGGTAATGCCGACAATCTGACAATCGCCACCATCAACCTGCAGATAAGGGCGCACCGTTTCAAGTGCGGCAATAACCTGGTCGTAGAGCGCATCGCTATTTGGCAGATAATCCTTGCTGGAACTCATGGTATGGTTTGTTTACAATGGTTGGAAATATGGTAATCTTTTTATTCACAGAACCGCAAATGACAATATCAAACCTCTTGCGGAAAAAAACAATATGAAATTCATCATTGTTTGGCGTCGTTTTCTGTTTCCATGATGGAAATCCTGCGGACAACCTCCATTGCAGCCTGATTGATGGCTTTCGAAGTCGCTGAATCGGGATGGCTGAGCATATAGGGGCTTCCGTTGTCACCGCCTTCGCGCACAGCGCGGTCAATCGGGATGGCACCGAGGAAGGCAAGCCCTTGGGTACGGGCAAAGATCTCTCCTCCATGATGCCCGAAGATATAGTCTTTTGTTCCGTCCGGCAGTTCGTAATAACTCATGTTTTCCACCACTCCGAGAATGGGGACATTGACTTTGCGGAACATGCTGACCGCTTTCGATACATCGGCAATGGCTAAATCCTGTGGTGTTGTCACAATAACTGCGCCTGTCAGCGGAATGGTCTGGGCAATGGTGATCTGGATATCACCGGTACCGGGAGGAAGATCGAAAATCAGGTAATCGAGTTCCGTCCAATCCACATCGCTGATAAACTGTTTGATGGCATTCGAAACCATCGGTCCTCGCCAAATCACTGCCGTATCCATCTCGATTAAAAAACCGATGGACATGAGTTTGACACCGTATTTTTCCAGCGGAACAAGATTTTTTCCCTCCACTTCCGGCTTGGCATTCAGGAGTCCGAACATGGTCGGAATGCTCGGGCCGTAAAGGTCGGCATCAATCAGCCCGACTTTTGCGCCACTTTTGGCAAGAGCAATGGCAAGGTTTACGGCAAAGGTTGATTTTCCGACTCCGCCTTTACCTGATGCGACGGCAATAATATTTTTTACCTGCTGCAGTGGACGGTCATGATTGCATTGATGATGGCCGCAGGATGCATGTGCTGATTTATCGTTGCCTTGATGGTGGTTGCAGGACGAATGCGTTGATTCATCATGTACTGTTGTCATAGCGTGTTATCGTTTGATATTGCAGAAAAAAAAGAAAAAAATATGGTGGATACAACTCCATGCGTTTATTTCTGCATGAAACGCATCGAAATGGCGACTCCCTCCAGGCTGAACTTTTCTCGCAACTTGTTTTCAAGAAATTTTCTGAAATTCGGCTGTACCAGAAGAGGATCATTACAGAAAAAGGCAAAGACCGGCCACGCGGCATTAATCTGTGTCATGTACTTGATCTTCAGCTCTTTGCCTGTTTTTGTGGAGACGTGTGTCTGAGAAAGCGCTTCCTCAAGGAATTTGTTGAGTACGCTGGTGCTTATTTTACGGGCGCGATTCCGGCTGATTTCCTGCGCTGTGTCGATTGCCCGGTAGAGGTTCTTTTTGGTAAGCGCTGAAATAAAGAGTACCGGTACATAAGAGAGGTTGCCCATGTTCATTCTCAGATTCTCTTCGTAGATTTTGCTTGTCTTTGAATCTTTTTCGATCAGATCCCACTTATTGATCAAGAGGAGTGCTCCCTTTTTGCGCTCCACCGCCATATTGATGATTTTCATATCCTGCTTTTCAATGCCTGGAGCCGCATCAAGCATCACCAGGGCCACGTCGCAGCGCTCAATGGCCTTTTCGGTTCTCAGCGAGCTGTAATACTCAATGCCCGCATCAATTTTCGTCCGTTTTCTCAGTCCTGCCGTATCGATCAGGATAAACTCCTCCTGATTGCGGGTAAAGCGGGTGTCGATGGCGTCCCGTGTGGTGCCTGGTATGTTCGACACAATAAGGCGGTTTGAACCAAGCAGGGCATTGACAAAACTCGATTTCCCCACATTCGGTCTTCCGACAATGGCCAGTTGGGTAGCCGCTTCCTTTTCATATAATGTTTTTTCCGTCTCCGGCAACGATTCGAGGATGTCATCAAGCATATCGGCAACACCGCTGCCATCTCTTGCCGAGATAAACCAGGGTTTTGTAAATCCGGTACTGATAAAAGATTCGGCATCCAGGGAGAGTTGGGGAGTTTCAACCTTATTGACCGCAAAGAAGAGTTGCTTGTCATGAAAGGTACGCTGCAACAGCCTTCCAAGCTCCAGATCCTCATAAGAGAGCCCGGCGCGCACATCGGTTAAAAAGATAACAATATCAGCGTCACGGATAGCGGTCATCATCTGCTCGAGCATACCAACGCTGATAACATCTTTCTCCACGTTATAGCCGCCGGTATCCATCAAACGAAATTGTTTGCCTTGCCACTCGCCTTCTGCGATATGCCGGTCTCTTGTTACACCGGGGGTAGGGTCGACTATAGCGCTTCGTTGGCGCAGGATTCTGTTGAACAGGGTTGATTTGCCGACGTTAGGCCGGCCCACCAGAGCAATTAAAGGCTTCATAAGAACAAGTGCGGTCTTGGTAAAAAAAGTTGGTAGAGGCTCCCAAGGGAATTCCTATTGAGATATAAGGTATAATTTGTAGAATTAAGTGGAATAATTTACATTGATAAACTTTATTTTTCGGAAAAGTCCAGTTAATCTATAGCAAGAGAATGAGTAAGACGATAAGTTTTAAAACATATTCGGCAAAGCCAGCAGAAGTTGAGCGCAAGTGGTACGTTGTTGATGCCGATGGTCAGGTGTTGGGCAGAATGGCTTCTGAAATCGCAAAAGTACTCAGAGGCAAGCACAAACCACAGTTTACACCGCATATCGATACCGGTGATTTCATTGTGGTAACCAATGCCGCAAAAGTTGCACTCAGCGGCAAAAAAGAGGAGCAGAAAAGCTACTTCTCGCACTCCCAGTATCCGGGTGGAGTCAAGGTTGACCACGTTAAAGACCTTCTGAAGAAAAGACCTGAAAGAGTTATCGAAAATGCTGTTTGGGGCATGTTGCCGCACAATAATCTCGGCCGTCAGTTGTTCAGAAAGCTCAAGGTCTATGCAGGTGCCGAGCATCCGCATGCATCGCAGTCTCCTGTTGAAATGAAGGTAAACTAAATATTAAAGCATAGGGAATGAAAGAGGTTATCGATACAGTAGGTCGCCGTAAAACCTCGGTGGCTCGAGCTTTTATGATTCCGGGAAAAGGCCGGGTTATTGTCAACAAACTGCCGATTGAAGAGTATTTCAAGGATGAATTCAAGCGCCAGCAAGCCCTCAGGCCTTTGGTTATTACCGAAAGAGCGGAAGAGTTTGATATCAAGATCAATGTTCAGGGTGGCGGTGTAAGTGGTCAGTCCGGGGCTGTGAGCCTTGCAATTGCCCGTGCCCTCACAGAATTTGACGAAACTGCCCGTGTCATCCTTAAAACAGAGAAGCTTCTGACAAGGGATCCCCGTATGGTTGAGCGGAAAAAATTCGGACGCAAAAAAGCCCGGAAACGTTTCCAGTTCTCCAAACGTTAATCTGGTGTTATTTTTAGCTTTATTTTATTTTAAGAAAATAACTTCGCATATCATGCCATTCTGAAAGCCATTCAGATGAAGCTCTCCGGAAGTGTTCGACGCCCTGCGCCGGATACCGGAGAGTAAAGGCCTGATAGAGGAACAACTAAATCACAAAAAAGCACGCATGTCACACTTTCAGCTTGAAGAGATGCTCCGCGCAGGAGTCCACTTCGGTCACCTTGCACGCCGCTGGTGTCCGAAAATGAAGCCGTACATTTTCATGGAAAAAAACGGTGTTCACATTATTGATTTGCAGAAAACCGTCGTTCTTGCCGATGAGGCACTGAAAGCACTTGAAGCAATCGCGCAGACCGGCAGGGAGATCATGTTTGTCGGTACCAAAAAACAGGCCAAACATATTATTGCAGAGCAGGCAGAACGTGCAGGAATGCCTTATGTCTGCGAGCGTTGGCTGGGCGGTATGCTTACCAATTTCCAGACCATACGACAGAGCATCAGACGCATGAACTCCATCGACCGGATGGCTACTGATGGCACTTATGACATGATTACCAAGAAAGAGCGCCTCATGCTTGGCCGCGAAAAGGAGAAGCTCATGAGGATTCTCGGTGGTATTGCCACCATGAACAGGCTTCCAGCCGCACTCTTTATTGTGGATATCAAGAAAGAGCATATCGCTATCAAGGAAGCGCGTTCACTTGGTATTCCCATTATCGCGATGGTCGATACCAATTGTGATCCTGAACTGGTTGATTTTGTCATTCCTGCCAATGACGATGCTATCCGCTCCATTCAGTTGATGGTCAAGGCTGTTGCTGATACCGTCATCAATGCACGGGCACAGAAAGTTGAAAATGAAGTCCTTGCCGAGATGGATGAAGAGGAAGAGGATATCGATATCGAAAAGGAAGAGATCAGCGAGTAATTCGAGTTTATAATCAATCAGAGTGAAATTTCAATGAGCCAGATTTCAGCAAAAGATGTTAAAAGTCTTCGTGATATAACAGGCGTCGGTATGATGGACTGCAAAAAAGCCCTCGACGAGACCGGTGGGGATATGCAGAAAGCTATCGATTATCTACGCAAGAAAGGTGCCGCCCTTGCTGCAAAGCGTGCAGACAGGGAAGCCAGGGAAGGTATGGTCAGTATCAACATGACCGCAGATCACAAGGCAGGAGTTATTCTTGAATTAAACTGTGAGACCGATTTCGTTGCCCGTGGTGAGGTCTTCACCGGTTTTGTCGCAGCACTTGGCGAGCTTGCTCTTGCCAGTCGCACATCATCACCCGAAGCCTTGTTGGCCCTGACGCTGGGGGAAGCCTATGGCGGTGAAACGGTGGATGATGCCATCAAGACCATGACCGGCAAACTTGGTGAAAAGATCAGTCTTAAACGACTCGTTTATATTGATGCCGCGGACGGCCTTGTCGAAGGTTATATTCATCAGGGTGCACAGCTTGGTGCCATTATCCATATAGCTACGGATCAGCCGGATGTTGTGCGGGAACTGTCTAAAGATCTTGCCATGCAGGTTGCTGCGGCAGCTCCAATCGTTGTTGACCGTTCTTATGTTCCGGCCGATTATATCGCAAAAGAGTCGGAAATTTATCGTCAACAGGCTCTCGAACAGGGAAAGAAAGAGGAGTTTGTCGACAAGATCGTTATTGGCAGGCTTGAAAAGTACTATCAGGATGTCGTGCTCAGTGAACAGTTTTTCATCAAGGACAATAACACAAAGGTATCTGATGTTCTCAGTGAGTTCCGAAAAAAGCATCAAGTAAAGGTTGATGTGATTGAGTTTGTCCGCTGTAAATTGGGAGAGTAAAAAAAAAGCCTCGTTGTTCGAGGCTTTTTTTTTGTACATAAACAGACAGTGTTATTTTTATTAACCCTTTCTTCCCGAGGATAAGGATATGCTTCACTACAAGCGCATCTTGCTGAAATTAAGCGGCGAAGCACTTGCCGGAGAGGATGGCTACGGTATTAATCCCGATATGCTTGAGCGTTATGCCGAGGAGATCATGGAAGCTCGGGGTATGGGCGCTCAAATTGCACTGGTGATTGGAGGAGGCAATATTTTTCGCGGTATGTCAGAAGCGGCTGCGAAGATGGATCGTGTGCAGGCTGACTATATGGGTATGCTTGCAACGGTCATCAATGCCTTGGCCTTTCAGGATGCCCTTGAACGCAAAGGGGTTTTTACACGACTTCAGACTGCCATTAAAATGGAGCAGATGGCTGAACCCTTTATCAGGCGCAGGGCGGTTCGTCATCTCGAAAAGGGACGGGTTGTTATTTTTGGCGCAGGTACAGGAAACCCCTATTTTACGACCGACACGGCCGCCTCGCTGAGGGCTATCGAAATTGAGGCAGATATCATTGTCAAAGGAACCCGTGTTGACGGCGTCTATGATTCGGATCCCGAAAAAAACTCCAATGCAGAGTTTTTTGCGGATATATCTTATCTCGATGTGATTCGCAAAAACCTTCGGGTTATGGATATGACCGCGATCACCCTCTGCAGTGAAAATGCGCTGCCCATTGTGGTCATGAACATGAACGAAAAAGGAAATTTAGGCAGGCTGTTGCGCGGTGAAAAGGTTGGCTCGCTGGTTCACGGGTGAGGCTGGAGCTTAACAGGGTTCTTCAAAATCCCTGCCAGATTGAAACAATCTTTTGAGCACGGTTTGAATCTCATACCACTCAAACCCACGGTTAGAGAGGAACACTTCAAGCTTTCTTTTACGGTCTGCTTCGGTTGTGTTGTGCAGTGACCGGATTTTCTTTTCCGCCGCCCGATAGCAGAGTTCGACGCCGTCATACTCTTTGAGAAGTTCGCTGGTAATGGCATCCGACACCCCTTTTTTTCGGAGTTCCGCACCGAGCTTTAATTTTCCTGCCGGCTTTCTTCTTGATCGACTTCTGATCAGTTCCATACCGAATATCCGATCGTCAAGCACTCCGCGGTTTGTCAGCTTCTCCAGAGCCAGTTCGATGCTCTCCGGGGAGCACCCCTTCTTCAGGAGTTTCCGCTCCAGTTCCTGACGGCTGTGATTGCGCAACCCAAGCAGTTTGAGGGCAAAAGCCATGGCGCAAGGCGCATTGTTGTCGGTCATAATCAGAACAATGAGACTCTTAAGGTTAAATTGGACTGCTTCGTGAACGCTTTTGCTATCTTCACGTTTTTCAGCCAAATCTAAAATCGGCATAGATTTTATTGGGGACTATCCGTTTATTTTCAGCGTCAGTGTGCTTTTTCCTGTTTTTATGAAACAATGGTGGACAAAAAGTTCTTCTTTCACCCTGTTCGTATTTTTCCCGTTCAATATAATCACATCATTTTAATCTGAAAATCCGAGCTTTTTGCTCCATCCCTGCTTTGCCATCGCCCCCCATTAACGCAACAAGATGGAACAAGCGGCTGCAAGCCAGCGGCATCGAGAGTCTTACAAAAAGCGACTTGATTTCTCTCCGAAAAAAGAGTTTTTCACCATTTCACAGGGAGGTATCCGTTCGCTATGAAGCTTCCTTAAGCAAAAATCAGAAGCTTACTCATGGCGTGTCGCGATGAGCACAAAAGCTATCTTTCTGCGCGCCTTCGGCTTGCTGCGATGCGCAGCTTTTGCGCCTTTGGTTGATTATTAAAAACGTTTTTTTTACCCGCCGGGCAGTTATCAAATTTTCAAGAAGCAGTTTTTGTGAGGCTCAAAATTAGAATTATTTCTATATTTTTGAAGTAATTTTAGTGGCAGATATAACGAAAAAGAAATAAACAAAAATGAAGAAAATCTACCTTACCGGATTCGTCGTTGGATTGCTTGTGCTTGTAATGATTAGGGTTGCTGATGCGGCACAGTCGGTTATTGGCTCCTGGACCTATCGAGCTGGTGGCTTCTCTGACGTGCATAGTCTCTATTCCAACGGAAGCGCACTTGGGCAGGCTGACATCGGGAAGAGTGTCCCTCAAAATCCTGGCAACTGGACTATTATCGGTAACGAGTTGGTCGTACGTTGGAGAAATAATGGATGGGTAAATCGCTACCGCCTGCCCGAGACAGGGGGGAGGTTGTTCGGCGTTGCCCAGCGTGGAAGTGAGAGGGTGGATATTACACTTACGCGCTTGTTGACACAGTCGGTTATCGGTTCTTGGACCTATCGAGCTGGTGGCTTCTCTGACGTGCATAGTCTCTATTCCAACGGAAGCGCACTTGGGCAGGCTGACATTGGGAAGAGTGTTCCGGCAAATCCGGGCAACTGGACGATTATCGGTAACGAGCTGGTAGTAAGTTGGACTGCTAATGGATGGGTAAATCGCTACCGCTTGCCCGAGACAGGGGGGAGGTTGTTCGGCGTTGCCCAGCGTGGAAGTGAGAGGGTGGATATTACGCTTACGCGCCAGTAAACCAGCAACATCCTACAGTGCATTGCGCCAATGCGGCCTCTGCTACTGCATGAACGCATGGTGCGCACCGTAGTCTTTGGCATGATGACGTCATTGCGTTCAACAGAGCCTGCCAGCCGGTTGAAAATCTTTCTGCGCGCCTTTGGCTTGCTGCGATGCGCAGTTTTTGCAGCGGCAAGCGGGCGCTGCTTGCTTGGCGGAGTGCAATTCCCGTAGATGTACCGCGCCGGTGGCCCGGCGGCATGAAGAACGGCAAAGCAGCCCGGCGCGGGTACGCGCCAGGCTGCTTGCTGAAAGAGCAGCAAGTCGGGGTACCGCTTCGCTGCAAAAGAGCGGGGGAGTGGCATCTCACATGCAAAAAACCATTTATCAGCAAGAAATTGCATCTCGTTACGTTGTTATTCCGATAATACAGCGCTATCTTCCTTTGTCTGGTTTTTCATCTTCCCACTGTACTCCTCGCGGGCAACTCATGAAAACAGAAATCACCGTATCGCGTATTGCCTTGATTGGAACTATTGTTACGGCAATTGCCGGTATAGTGGTTGCGCTCATCACTCATTTTGCGCCATCAACTCCCGAAAAACCATCCGTCCAGTCACCTCAATCAGCCGCTCAATCGCTTCCTCAGCCAGTTATACAAGGAAATCTGGGTGAGGTAACCATCATCAACGGTAATGGCAACATCAAGGCTGGCGGCAATGTGACAACGCACACAACATCCAGATGATGATATCGTCACAGAAAAACAGAGCGAACCACACCGTTGCTGCCGTCTTGTTCATCATCCTGATGGTGCAGATAGGGAACCCATTATTTGGCTGGTGTACTGCGCCTGCTGGCACGGCAATCATCACTGGTGACGAAAACATCATTGCCGGAGGAGATGTTACGGTATACAAGGCACCAACCAACAAACAATATGCAGCATTTCGCAAAATCATATTGCAGCAAGAGTGGGAGGCAACCAAAGACAATCCTGCTTTCAGAAAACTTGTTCGCGCATGCAATAACGGCAAAGATGTTGAGCAACTTGACAAGTATTCCAAAGCCGTTTTCTGGGAAGACCTCCTGAAATATCTCGACAAAATGGTAGTGGCTGATGCCAACTACCAGCAAATCAAGCAGGGAACTGTCAGTGAAGAACTCAAAGCCCTCTATCCCAAAATAGACCAGGCAAGAAACGACTTCAACTATGCTGAAGTAAACCGGCTCCTGCAGGCATTTGAAGAACAACACTCAGGATTGGTACAGGATATCGCCAAGTTCTACTATCTGAAAGCAGAGAACTACGAACTCCAGATCAACTACTCCGAAGCCGAACGCTACTACCGAAAAGCCGCAACAATCGAAGATCAGGATGCTTTTTATCTCAATGCTCATGCAAATATTTTGCAAACGATAGGTAACTACGCCGCAGCCGAGCCGCTCTACCGCCGTGCGCTGGCAATCAGGGAAAAAGCACTTGGCCCCGATCACCCTGATGTTGCCACAAGCCTGAACAATCTTGCAGAATTGCTGCGAGCGCAGGGCAACTATGCAGCATCCGAGCCGCTCTACCGCCGTGCGCTGGCAATTGACGAAAAAGCACTTGGCCCCGATCACCCTAATGTTGCCATCGATCTGAACAATCTTGCATTATTACTGAAAACGCAGGGCAACTATGCCGCAGCCGAGCCGCTCGACCGCCGTGCGCTGGCAATCAGGGAAAAAGCACTTGGCCTCGATCACCCTTATGTTGCC
>CAIJPS010000015.1 GCA_903822595.1 uncultured Chlorobiaceae bacterium | reverse complement strand
GAAGAGGAAGAGGAAGAGGAAGAGGAAGAGGAAGAGGAAGAGGAAGAGGAAGAGGAAGAGGAAGAGGAAGAGGAAGAGGAAGAGGAAGAGGAAGAGGAAGAGGAAGAGGAAGAGGAAGAGGAAGAGGAAGAGGAAGTTGTATATAAAAATGATTATGACTTGTTGCAGGGAGAAGATTTGGTTGAAGCTAATGTGAAGAAAGGTCTAGCATATGTAGATAGGCTATTAGGTGATCTTTATGTAGTTAATGAAGAGGGTGAAGAAGAAGCGGAATTTGTAGAGAATTTTGATGGTGCAGATGGTGCAGATGATGATGATGATGATGATGATGATTCAACAAGCACAGCCGCAATACAAGGTGATGCTGATGCACAATACAGTCATGCAATGAGGTATGAAAATGGTGAGGGTGTTGCACAAGATTATGCCAAGGCTTTTGCCTGGTTCCTCTTTGCTGCCCGGCAGGGCCATGCGAAGGCAGAATATAAAGTAGGTATGTATTTTTATGATGGGAAGGGGGATGTTGAGCAGGATTATGAGGAGGCAGTAAAATGGTCCCGTAAGTCAGCAAAGCAGGGTGATGCTAATGCGCAGCGTCTTCTAGTGTTGCTGACCGGGAAGAAACTTGACGATGCATTGAATGACACAATTGAAATCCACCTCTCTGATACTCCTGCGAAGGAAGGGAGTGCCTCTGAGCTGTATAACCTTGGGCTACAACATGATTATGGTCATGGGGTTCCCCAAGATAAAGAAGAGGCTTTCAGGTGCTTCCTGCTTGCTGCAAATCAGGGTCATGCAGAGGCTCAATATCAAGTCGGAGTGTATTACTATGACGGCCAGCACATTGGTTTGGATATCAATAAAGCCGCACTATGGTTCCATAGGGCGGCTGAAAATGGGCATTCCGATTCTCAGTATCTCTATGGCGTAATGTTGCAAAATGGTGATGGTGTTGTAAAGAATGAGGCTGAAGCGTTAAGATTTTATCGGCTTGCCGCCGAACAGGGTCATGAAGAGGCCCAGTTAATTCTTGATACGATGAGGCTCTTAGATGGGCTGCCAGATTGAACCAAATGAAATATCAATGAGTGCTACCGTCAAGGGGTAATGCTGAGTGGTTGCCCTGTATTATCCCTCGAGTGCAATTCCCGTTAAGCCATTCTGCACAGATTTCGATGATTGATGCCGTCGGAATCCTGTTCTTTCCTTTCATGGCGCACTCCCAGATGACAAGCGTTCTCCATCCCTTTTCTTCAAGTTCGGTCATGACCGTTGTGTCACGGAGCCGATTCGATTCAATTTTGTTTTTCCAGTATTCTTTTCTCGTTGCGGGCCATTTGAAAAGGGTGCAGTTGTGTCCATGCCAAAAACACCCATTGACAAGGATCACAGCGCCATATTTGGGGAAAACCAAGTCGGGCTTGCCGGGCATTTCTGGGCAATGCAACCTGAACCTGAATCCTTTTTTATGAAGGCCTTGGCGGACAGTCAATTCAGGTCTTGTGTTCTTTGAGCGAATGGCGGCCATCATTCGGCTTCTTGTTGCCGGTGTAACCCTGTCAGCCATGGTTATCAAGGTTTTCTGCCTTGCTGGTGCCAAAGTCGAATCGCAATTGGTTGGGGCAGGTTATGCCCCCAGCCTGGAAGTCGAGCATATATTTGCCAATAGCCTTTATGGCAGGTATAACCACTGCATTGCCAAACTGGCGGTATGCTTGGGTATCAGAAACGGGTATAATAAAGTGGCTCTCCTCCGGCATGTCAAAACCCATAAGCCGCGAACACTCTCTTGGTGTCAGCCTGCGAGGGTTTTTGCCTTCTTGCCGGATCAGTATTTCCGAACCGTCCTTGTAATATCTTGCTGAAAGTGTCCTTGATATATCTTCCTTTCCAACCAGACCAAAACCGAATCCGTTGCCTTTTGCCCTGTGCTTTTCCGCATATTGCTGAAGGTATATCCAGAGATTGTCCGAAAGGGTGTAGCGGTCACTTATCTTACCTGAAGCGCCCTCTGTGTAAGGGGGCTCTTCCTTTTCAGAGCCGTCTTCCGGGTGCAATACGGTAACGAGGGTTGGTCTGTTTTTTGCTTCTGGAAAAACAATGCGCTCAAAACTGAAGCATGTATCCTCCTGGAATCCGGCAATAAAAATCCGTTCCCGATGCTGGGGAACCCATGAAGCAGCATCAATGACTTTCCAGTCAAAGCTGTAGCCGAGCTCTGTAAGCGTTTCCCTGATAATCCTGAACGTCCTGCCCTTGTCGTGCCCTTCAAGATTCTTGACGTTTTCGAGGAGAATGGCTTTCGGCCTGTGGTGTTCGATAATTCTTGCAACATCGAAAAAAAGTGTGCCCTGTATCTTGTCGGCAAACCCGTGCGGTCGGCCAAGGGCATTTTTTTTGGATACGCCCGCTATAGAAAATGGCTGGCAAGGGAACCCGGCAACAAGAATGTCATGCTTTGGGATTGCACTCGCTTCAATTTCGGTGATATCACCGGCTATTTCATGGTCGCAATTGAAATTTGCCTGGTAAGTTTGCCGGGAAAATTTATTCCATTCACTTGTGAAGACACATTTGCCTCCTAGGTCTTCAAAAGCTCTTCTCATGCCACCAATACCAGCGAAAAGGTCAATGAATGTAAAGTCATGTCGATTAGAGCTGCAACATGACTGGGGCGGTGAAGATTGTGTTAGATGATCGGTCTGCATTATACCAAGGGGACTCTGTGTTTTTCAGTATAGAATATATCACAATTAGACATCAAGGTAAGTTCTGCTATTCTTTGGGGGCAGGTGGGTTTATCCAGCTTATGTTTTCTCCCGATAAAGAATTTAATCAATTCCTACCCAAGACAGCTTTTGACCTACTGTGCAAGTTATCTTTACAAGAATAAGCGTACTTTCTAAGTTAGGCGAATGGTGGGAAAAAGATGCTCCATTTCGTATTTCTGGTATTCGCAGTAGCGCTATGCATCAGGCAGCTCCCGTTTCTTGCAAAAAGCTGTTTGCATATCGTTATTCACCCAGTCATCATTGCAATCGCTATGGCGATGTTAGGTAAATAATCAATTAGTGTGCATGTTTCTATAAACCCTCTTTTCTCCCATGAAAAATTGCGTTTATTTTCCTTTACAGGCGCAATATTGTATCATTGCCAAAGAGGTTATCCAAAATGCGTTGTCCAACCTGACCCCCTGAAGTCATGAGGCAATCCCGGCCACCGCTTGTCCGCATGCAGTACCTGCACCAGCAGCTGCAGAGCAACCATTATCCCAACTGCACAAGGGTTGCAGAGTACTTTGAGGTATCGACAAAAAGCATACAGCGCGACGTCGACTATATGCGCGACCTGCTTCATGCGCCAATAGAGTACGACCAGAAAAAGAGAGGGTACTATTACGAAAAACCGGGCTGGGATTTTTTGCCCTCAACGCTTCTTGAGCGAGGGGAAGCAGCCGCGCTGATAGCTACCAAGAAAGTGCTTGCACAGTGTGAAGGTTCGCCGTTCTTCGATGAAGTCAGCCGGGCGCTCGACAAGATGCGGCAGTATCTTCCGGAGGCTTCAGCCCCAAATGAGTTTCTCAACATCTACTCTTTTGAAAAGGCTTCACCCCCTGCCTTTGATCCCCGATTTTTTGCAATCATTGAAGATGCCATACGCAGCACTCTCAAGATTACCATAACGTACCGAGCCTCATGGAATCAGGGAGTAACTGAGCGGACGGTGCATCCCTACATTTTTCACTACTCTCAGCAAAGCGATACCTGGTATTTAATCGGCTACTGCGAACTGCGGGGCGATTTCCGTACCTTTGCCATCAACCGCATCAGAACACTCACATTGACGAAAAAGCACTTCACCGTTCAGAAAGCCTTTTCAGTTGATACCTACATAGCCGAGACATTCGACCAGATCCACGATACTCAGATAAGCAATGTTGCCATCCGGTTTTCACCATTCCAGTCACAATGGATAAGGGAGCACCAGTGGCACTCAAGCCAGAAGATTGAAGAGTTTAAAGATGGCTCGCTCATTCTGAAAATGCAGGTCGGAGCCCTCGATGCCGTCAAACGCTGGGTCATG
>CAIJPS010000014.1 GCA_903822595.1 uncultured Chlorobiaceae bacterium | reverse complement strand
CACTAATCTTAACACTCTTTCCCTACACGACGCTCTTCCGATCTGGCATAAATCTTCAACCAGCGGAATGCAAGCGCACCTCTCCGGGAAGCCTTGACCTCCATAGGAATCTGGTAGGTCGCACCTCCAACCCTCTTGCTGCGAACCTCAACAACCGGCGCAATATGCGACATGGCCTTGCGGTACACTTCCAGCGGATCCTCTCCTGCAAGTTTCTCGGCAATGATAGCAAACGCATCATAGACTATCTTTGTAGCAACAGCCTTCTTACCATCAAGCATCACAGCATTGATAAAACGAGCAACACTCTCGTCTCCGTAACGAAAATCAACACCGATTCTTTTATAGCCAACTTTTTTGGGCATGTTCTTCTCTGAATTTATGATTCTAACTTATCTACCTCTTACCCTTGCCCTTTACAGGAGCGGCCACACCAGCTTTTGGCTGCTTGGCTCCGTATTTCGACCGACTCTGCTTACGATCAGCAACACCGGACGTATCCAGCGAACCACGCACAATGTGATACCGCACACCAGGAAGATCCTTTACTCTGCCGCCACGAATCAGAACAATTGAATGCTCCTGCAGATTATGACCTTCTCCCGGAATATATGCCGTAACCTCAATCTTGTTTGATAACCTTACACGCGCAACTTTTCGTAACGCGGAGTTAGGCTTTTTTGGAGTTGTAGTGTAAACACGCGTACAAACCCCGCGTTTCTGCGGGCATTTCTCAAGCGCCGGAGACGCTGTTTTGGAGGCTTTTACACTTCTTCCGAGCCTGATAAGCTGCTGAATCGTCGGCATACTGAAACTCTCTTTCTTTTTAAAAAACCCCTGATTACAAAAAACGCAATGCAATGCTTAAAAATCCATAAGGACAGACAATGTAAGCGAATTATAAAAAAAAACAAAACCTAAATGAATATATTTCGTCTTCTGATGAAAATAATCCAGGTTGCCCATTTCCTCCTCCCGAACCGGTGCAACAACTGTAAACAGTGGCTTCCAGCCACTCCTTTATTATTATAGCGCTTCAGAGATGAGCTTATTAATCCCGTCATAGCTCAAACCACTAAAGCGATCATCAACACCAAAGAAAATTGGCTGACTACTTCTCTGTTACGTTATCAATGCCTATTATTGAGCTCATTCATGCAAATCATGGAATGAACATCCATAATTATTCAGATGATACAAAGAATTCTTCACGACAAGCTTATCGACACCCTTCTTCATTTTCCCGCTGTGGCGCTTCTTGGGCTGCACCGACCTTTAACCCTGCGAGAAAATAGTTGTCTATCCGGGAGCGGAGCGCTACCGCCTTGCAGAGGATATTGAAGCTCTTTCGCTTGATGAACTTGCGCAACTGGTATCATAACCATCTTTCAAAGCAAAAGCGGCCTGGGAACGCAGAATTGCTGCAAACGCCCGGTATTGGCTCTCCTGACGATCTTATCCAGAGTCATCAGGCACTGAACTTCATTGTCGCCAGAAAGATTCAATGGCGTAGCAACTCTGCATCTATTCCGGCGATTGCAGCAGCCTCTTCATCACTCATTCCCTTCGCTACCAATCTTCTGGCAACTTCAAGTTTTCCTTTCTCAAGGCCCTGCTCAATGCCTATCTCAATCCCCTGCCTGATTCCTTCACCGATCCCCTCTTCCTTGCCTTCCATACGGGCAAAGTCATAGTTTGTTTCTACATAGCTTGCCTGATCGCGCAGGGAATCCTGATAACTATTATAGGCACGAAGCTCTTCGTCCGTCATGCGCAGCAGTGAAAACGACTCTTTTGCTTTCTGAATCCCCTTGGCTTTAAACTCGTCCTTGATCTCTTCGTTCTTGAGAAAGTAGATCCACTCATCAAGCGATGTTGTTGCCATGCGGTTGAAGTTGTTGACCTTGATCAGGTAGTAATCGGGATAAATATCGCTTATCCGACTCTTGCCATACTGCTTCTGCTGGCGCGTGTCGAGCTCCAGTTTATCATGGTCATGGATACCCGTGAAGGTTGTGGTACCATGATAAATGTAGTCGGTGCCGTGACCAAGATCGAAGTAGAGAATGTTTACGGAGATAACCTTTATCAGTTTTGAATAAGCTTCGCCCTCCTTCTGATGTTCGGTGATGACACGTGACGTGCCATAGAGCATTCGCTGGAGGTAATCGTATTCACGCTCAAACTGCACTTCGATAATGATGATCTCGCCCTTGCTCTCCTTGACCTTGAGATCAACACGATTGAATTTGTGGCTTCTGCTCTCCTTGTTGCTTTCGCTTTCAAGGATTTCAAGGATAAGGATATCTTCACCCAACAGTTCGCTTAAAAAGCCTTCAAGGATTTCAAAGTTGGCCTTGCTGCGCAGCAGGCGCTTCATCGCCCAGTCAAAGCTGATCAGTTTTCGGGGTGATCGAGGGTTCATGGCGTTACAGCTCACTGGTTACAAGTAAAAAAATATGCGAAACCCATTCCGGGCTCATTCCCACTGCTTCATAGTACGCTTTTTAAATTGTTTTAAACAAAAAAGCATCTATCACATCAGTCCAATCTGTCTTTGCCCTTTTGCCGGAAACCGCCTGCCAATCACTCCCCCCGCCACCATCATCAGTGCCAAAACAAAGGTTCCAAGCGATATCCAGCGCCCGGTTTCAAAACCACTTCGATCATATTGAAAGCGCACTTCCCTGCTGCCAGCAGGAACCACGACACCGCGCAGCAGGCCATTCACCTTCACTATTGCAGCCTCTTTGCCGTCGATCTTCACCTTCCACCTCAATGGGTAATATATCTCGCTGACAACGAGAAATGCCTCACCGGGAGCAGCAACCTTCACAACCATGGATTCTGCTTTTGCGTCAAGTGATGTGATTGTCGCCGCCGCAAAAGTTCTGGTGCCTTTCCAAAGTGAACCATCAACACAGGCTTCTCCGGCGGTAGCCTGATCATCGAGGAGTCGAGCATAGAGCGCATTGTTGCCGTCGACAGCAATCACCCTGTTGGTAAACCATGCTCTTGGGGCGCTTCCCTGAAGGCTGTAAACATAAGCCGTTACCGGGCCACTTGCGAGTTGCAGAGCACCGGTTTTAACCAGCTTGAGCGCCGGATGCTCGATCGGTTGAGGACTGATGATGTAACCGACATTAAGCATCCGCAGGATATTGAGACTTGAGAGGTTCTCTGTTTTTGCAAGAAACTCTTCGTAAATCTTGAGTTTTGCAGGATGATAGCCACCAACTGACTCGATACCGAAGAGGGCGAACTTGTTCTCTGTGAAAAGTTGCCCGGCAGGATAGATTCTGAAGGGCCCTTTCTGTGCGGCAAGGTAGCGGGTGATGTCGTCATGCCGGAATGCTGGCTCAACAATACGGCTGTCGGCATAGAGCGGTTGGCGTAACGAGCTGGCCGAGGGGTATATAACCTGTATATCCATCCAGAGCAGATCGCCAAGTGCAAGGGAAAAGAGCAGCAGGCCGGTCATTTTGTGGGAGAGCTTGCCCTTGATGCTGAGCCAGAGTACCCCGGCGAAAAGAGAAACAATGAGCAGAACGATCCAAAAGCTACCCGAAAGATTCTCCCACCGCACCTTATTGACCATAAAGGCAAGGTCAAAACTGCCAACCTGCGGTTCAGGAAAAATTGAACGGAAGAAACTCTCAAGCGGCTGTTCAAAAGCAAGGAAAAGAAGCAAAACAGCCGCAAGTAGCAGCGATCCGATCCGTATCGGCTTCAATAACCGATCAGGCTGGCGCTGAAGCAGGTCGTTGACTCCAATCGCAGCAAGAAAAGAGATAATCAGGTAGAGCATGATGAGCGCCATGGAGGGCACTCTGAATCGGCTAAAAAGAGGCGCAAAGTGGTAAAAGAGATCGAAAACCGGGCTAAAAAAGCTGCCGAAAGAGAGCAGCAGCGCGAACAACAAGGCTACAATAAAAAACCAGATCATCGGCTCTTTTCTGCGGTTGACCGCGCCCGCAACGGCAAGCAGCAGCACCACAATTCCGGCATAATGAGGAAAGTCGGTAAAGGGCATAAAGCCCCAGTAGGTTACTCCGCCAAAGCCGAAGAGTCCCGGCACAAGAAAGGTGAGCAATTCCAGCGGGTGCATCGACCAGAGAGTGGCATACTCCCATGCTGAGCCTCCTCCCTGTTCTGCCACCCCTCTCACGGAATACGCGGCATACTCGGATGCAGGCAGGTAGATTGAAGCCGACATGGCAACACCGCAACCGAGCGCCAAAACCAACAACAAAAACACCCGTAATGTCCCGTAGGGGCCGCCCTTGTGGCTGCCCTCATCAACACCCAAATGACCGCTCCCGCCCCCATGACCACCTGCGTACACAAAACCGCCCGGCACAACAGGACGCGTCCCGGAAACAACCGTATTTTTTGCAGGCAACCCGCGACGAAAGAAAAACAAAACAACAGCTAGCAGCAGCACAAGCATCCACGAATAGTAAGCAATCTGGACGTGTGAGCGCTGCAACTGAAACCCGGCAATGAGTGCAAGAATCCCTGCATCAAGAAGCCGTCCGCGCTCAAAGAGGCGCATGGTTGCCCAAAGCATCCAGGGCATCCAGGCCACCGTCATGAGCTGGCTGCCATGACCGTGCACCAGCATGGCGCTCATATAGGGATTAAGCATGAAAAGCGCGCCACCAAAAGGAGCGGCTGGGGTGGTCAGGCCATACTGGCGAAGCATAAGAAAAACTCCCAAGCCAGCAAAGGCGAGGTGGAGGAGTTGCAGAACGATACTGTCGGTATGGAAAAAATTGAAAACAGCGTTGGGGTAATAGAGACCGCTGAGATAGCTGAATGCCTCCACGGTCGGCATGCCTGAAAAGAGCCAGGGCTGCCAGAGCGGATAGGCGCCCGTTGCAGCCTGAAGCCGATCGAGCGCTATCGTTGACGCCTGGGGAATGAGTGAGTCGGGAGCAACGAGAATCTTTGACTGAAAAACAAGAGGCCAGAAAAGCAGCAGTGCAAGAAGAGTATAGCCGCCAAAAACAGTGAGCAACAGGATAATCTTTTTTTTCACAGCGTTATCGCTTTGGTTTCTTGTCAAGAAAGGGCAGGTGCTTTAAGATAATCTCTCTCTCCTCCTCTTCCAACTTCAGCAGCAGTATCAATACCGTAAAGCCACTAAGAGAGAGGAGTGCTGCAACTGCCAGCCCGGCAAGAGGTGGCAGGGTGAGCAGCCACGGGCGCACGGCCATGAGGAGTAGCGCAGCAAATAATCCGGCAGCAACAGGTTTCCAGAGCGCTTTGCCAAAGGGGTGAATTTTCAGGAGACGCCGAATCTCAACAAGACGGAGTGTGGAGAGCATCAAAAAAAGCAGCAGTGTGGCAAGAGCGGCACCATTCAAACCCATCTTTGGGATCAGGAGAAAATTCAGCACCACCTGCAAGCCGAGGGCTCCGAGAGCATTGAGTAGGCTGAGCCGCGCATGGCCAGTCATGGCGAGTACCGTTGCCGAGAGGCCAAAAGTAGCTTGCAAAAAGGAAGCTACTGTCAGAAGAAGCAGCGCGGCAGCTCCTCCTGCAGCAAAGCGGGCACCGAAAACAGAGAGGACAGCTTCCGGGAGAACCATAAAAAGGATGGCTGGTGGAAGAACCACCGTGACAATCCAGCGCGTCACCATCTTGTAGATCCGCCCTATCTCCACATTTTGCCTCCCCGTATGCAGTTCGGCAATCATCGGAGCAGCAATACCGGTAAAGGCAAGCAGCACGGAGCGAATGAGACCCGCTGTCCTGGCCGCAGGATGGTAGAGGCCGACCGTGGCTGTATCGGTGAGCATACCGAGCATCATCACATCGAGCCAGTGGCTCATCATGCTCAAAAGTGAGACCGCCATGAAGGGCAGGGCGTAGGCAAGCATCGCCTTGTCCGGGCGAGCGTGCAAAATATCTGCTGGCAGAATCCCGCTGATGGTGAACAGCCGGGAACGAATCCAGAAGAATGCCCCCGCGCCTGCCAGGGCAAAAGGCAGGAAGAGGGCTGCATCCTGGCCTGCCGTGTAGCGAAAGAGAATGGTGAGCAGCAGAAGCAGGAGCGGACTGAGCACCTGTGTGGCAATAATTTTAGGCTTGAGCTGCCTGAACGCCTGCATGGCATGGCCAAAAAGCACGGTTGCAACATTGAAAGGAATGGCCGCAGCATAACAGCAGATTGTAAGCTGAAGGAGGCGACTTCCGTTGAGCTTAGAGGCAATGGGCGCCGAAAAGAGGAGCAGCAGGAACGCCACAAAGAGAGAAAGCGTAATGCTTGTTTTCAGCGCGGAACCGATCACCGCCCTCTGGCGAAGGGGATCGCGACTGTGCAAACCAACATAGCGCAGCAGACCCGAATCGAGCCCGGCGACAGCAAGCACCTCGGCAATCTGGATAACGGCAATGGCGAGAGCATAGGTTCCAAGAGCGTCAACACCGAGGAGCCTTGCCACAACAAGGTTATAGCCAAAGCGGGCAGTCTGGCCGAAAAGAAATCCGGCAAAGGAGAAGCTTGCCTGACCGGCTATGACGGCATTGCGGTTCACGGGTACCTCTCCTGCCAAGCCTTCTCCAGCTCCTGCACCATGGCTTTGGCAAGCGCATCCCAACTGTGCTGCCGGGCAAATGCCTGCCGCTCCTCAATACGCCGATCGGCAAGAGACTGGGGCACCATGCGAACAAACTCCTCCGCAGAGGTTGCAACATGCACCACCTCCCGCGCACGCTCAACCGCACTGCAATAGTTCATCGAGAGCACCGGCACCCCTGCTGCACTGTATTCATAGAGCTTGTTGGGATGGGAAACCTGTTTCAGCTTGCTGGAGAGCAGGGGCATCAGGGCTAGATCGAAGCATTGTACCCATGCAGGAAGTTCGCTGTATTCAATCTTGCCGAAATAGTAGACGTTTGGAATCGTATGGATCGCACCCTGTTTTTTCCACCACTCTCTCTCATAGGCCGGACCAAGAAGTACAATCGAACAATCCGGCCATGCACGGGCAATGGCCTCAATCAGGGTGATATCAAGCCAGTCCATCGCTCCGGCATAACCGAGAATCAGCCCCTTGAGTCGGCAGAGTGCTGCTGGTTTATCAGAACGGGCAATGGCAAAATGGTTGAACTCCACGCCATTGCCAAGCTCAACCGTGCGCACACCGGCCGGCAACTTGAGCTGACTGGTCAGTTCGCGACTCACACTGAAAACAAGATGCACGCTGGAGAGATAGCGGTCGAGAAAGTCCTTCAGCCACGGAGGACTCCCCGGAAAGGCAAGATGGTCATCATTGGCATCATAAAAGCGGAGGCGAGAAGGGAGAAGGGCGGCTACCCTGCCCCAGTAGACATTACTCAGGCCGATTATCCTGTCGGAAGAGCCAAATCCCAGCATTGTCACCCAGAAGAGCATGAGCAGAATACCGGGCAAAGAGACCAAGGCGCGGAACCACTGAATATCAAGCAGACGCCCAAACCTGAAGGGAACACTCTTCAGAAAGGGGACACTGACCACCCATACCCGCCCCCTTTTAACCGGAATCCAGTGGTGGCAGCGCCCGAGAGTGTAAGGCTCAATGAAAAGAATGCTCCAGTTCTCCGGAAAGCGGCACAACAGGCGTTGCTTTCGGGTTGAGAGAAAATCCCACTGTATCTCGGAAAACCAGACAAGCCGGAACAGGTCGGGCCTGTTACCGGGGGCTCCCCTATCGGACGACAAGTTCATAGATCTGCACTTTTTCATACCATGCCCGCAACAGCGGCTTCACTCCCGTAAGATAAAACAACGGGTGACGGATACGAAACTCCGAACTGCGAAGAACGGTAAACCCGGCACGCCCATAAAGCGAGAGCGCTTCAGAGCGCGTCATCTCGTGAAAGTGGTCGGGGCTTGCAAGAAAAGGCGGTTTCCAGAGAGGCATGGAGACGAAAAGCCGTGCCTCCTTGCTTGCCAAAAGCCGCTTGACCTCAAGCAACGCATAAAGCGGGTTGTAGAGATGCTCAAGCACCTCAAAAGCGGTCACCACTCCGAAGGAGCCCGAAAGTGGTTCAAGGTCAAGATCGACCGTTGTGTTTTCGAAGGGGAAGCCAAAATACTGCTCGATCGAGGCAGTAAAGGGTGTTCGATCGCCCAGATCGAGCCCGCTGGCAAGTGATGTACCAGAGATTGGGGAGGATGCGAGAAATTCGAGGGTTTTTCTCCACCGGACACCGTGGGCCGGGTCCTTGAGATAGGCTCCATCAATGACGGTTCTGTAACTGCACTCCATGCGCTATTTTCCTCTGATCTGTTCCGTTCCGGAATGGTTCTCTCTCAACACCTCCCAAAAACTTCTCGCAAGACGCAACGGAAGCAAGGGCAGATAGAGCACCATGCCGCTCCAGGCCCGGTGCTTCCTGAAGAGACGAAGTGCCCCAAAACTTTTTTTTGCAAGCTTCTGTAGCGGGCTGCCTTGAAGCGATGCCGACACCTTGTGCCATATCCTTGAGGAGGGCACATAGGTGACACTCATCCCCAGAGAGCGAATCCGCAGAGAGAGATCGACATCCTCAGCATACATCGTGAAGGTTTCATCAAAACCGCCGACAACCTCAAAATCACGGCAGCGCATGGCAAAACAGCAACCTGTAGCATACCCTGTGATTCCAGGGTGGCCAAACTGCGGAGCATCTTTTTTCCTCAACCCGACATGGCGAATCAGGCCTGTAGAGAGCGTGACGACACCCCCGGCATACCAAAGCCTTTCAGGTCGATCCAGATAGAAAATTTTCGGTACAGCAATTCCTGCCAAGGGGTTGCGTTGCAGCGTTTCAAGCAATGGAGTACAAAAACCGGCATCAACAATGGTGTCGTTGTTCAGAAAGATCACGAACTCAGCCTTCAGCTCCAGAACCCGCCGGAAGCCGGCATTGTTGCCTCCTGCATAACCGATATTTGCAGGCAGAAGAAGCAGTTCGATATCGGGAAAAGCCTCCCGAATTATGTCTGGAGAACCATCAGTCGATCCATTATCAACAACAAGCACCCGGCAGGATGGCGACATGACCCCGGCAAGCGACTGCAGACAGGCAAGCGTATCCTCTGCGCCGTTCCAGTTCAGCACCACAATGCAACTCCGCGGAGTAATCATCGCCTTCTTGCGACTATGGATTCAAGGAAACTGCCTGCTGCTTCAGCAAAGGAGTCCCAGGAAAAGTCGCGGCTGAAAGCTTCGATAGCCGGACGCATGGCTTCAAGCTCAAGCTTCTCCAGGCATTCAAGAAACTCGCCAACTGCCCCGGCAAGCCCATCCGACGAACTGTCTCGGGCAACCCAGCCGGTTTTGCCGTGACGAACCATCTCGGGAAGTGCACCCGTCGGTGTGACAATGACGGGCAAGCGATGACCATAGGCAAGCTGGACCACTCCCGATTGCGTTGCGCTACGGTAGGGAAGCACAACGGCGTCAGCCGCGGCAAAAAAAAGGGCACTTCGTTCAGTAGAAACATAGCCTGGATAAAAATCGACACTTCCACCGATTCCGAGCTCTGCGACAAGACGGTGATAACTCCCTTGATCCTCATGAAACTGTCCGGCAACAACAAAACGAAGGGCTGGCGCCCTTTGAAGAATTGCCGGCATGGCACGGAGCATCGTATCGAGCCCCTTGTAGCGCCGCACATATCCAAAAAAAAGCAGCACTGGCGAGTGAAAATCAAGATTAAGCGCTCTGCGGGCATCCTGCACAGAAACACTCTCCCCATCCGGCTCATAGGACGGATGAAAGAGTTGCAACAGGGGAATATCAGGCATGGAAGCCCGCACCTCCTGCGTAACGGTGCCCGAAAGGGTCAGTACTCCATCGGCGGAAGCGGCAAGCAGCCTCTGCATAAGGGGCTCGAAGAGAAACGATTCATGTGAAGAGAGATTATGGAGCAGCACCACCATTTTGATACCGGTCAAACGGTGTATTGCAAAATAGAGCGGCGCAAGAAATCCGGTCCAGTAAGCCACAAGCAGCAGATCCGGTTTCAGAGACCTCAGAAGCCGGATTGTTCCAAACCAGGAGAAGGGGTTAAAGAGCACCAGACGCGCCTCATTAAAGAAAGTAGTGATATCTGAACCATGAACCCCTTCAGCTCCACCCTTGACCAGAAAATCGGGGTAGAGCGCCCTGAAGGCAAAAGGAGCAACATCATATCCCCTGACTTGAAGGGCATCCCTCAACAATCCACTGAACCGGGCAATCCCGCCCTTCAGAGGAAAAAAAGGAGATATGAAGGCAATCCGCAACGCTATATTTCTCCAAAACCCTGCTCAAAAAACTCCACCAACTGGCGGGAAGCCTCGGCAGCATCCTCGCCATCAAGCTTGAGCGTCAACCGGGTACCTTTCGGTGCTGCAAGGCTCATAACACCAATAATTGATTTCGCATTAATTTCAACGCCCTGCATCTCGATAAAAAAATCTGATTTGAAACGGGATGCGAGTTTGACCACTGCAGCCGCAGGTCTGGTATGCAGCCCAGCCTTGTTTTTTACGATAACTTCCTGAACGATCACGAATTTCCTGTACCTGTTTGTAGAGATTAAATTTACAGTGTTTTCACCATTGCGATCTCATCACACGCCATAAGCTTGGGACAATGAGTGCAATCCCTCCAGATTTTCTGCGGAAAATACTCCTTCTTGATTTCACTGTAGCCGAGGCGGCAGAAAAACTCCCGGCTGAGCGTCAAGACAAAAACCTCCTCGACACCCTCCTCACGCAAGACCGACTCTGCCTTTTCAACCAGCAGCCGACCTATACCCTTCATTTTATAGCGGTTAAAAACGGCAAGTGAACGGATTTCGGCAAGCTTCAGATTATAGAATGCGATAGCACAACAACCAATCACCTCACCGTCATATTCAGCAACAAAAAAGTTACGAATATTTTCAACAATATTATCACCTGAACGTTCCAGCATAATTCCCTGGCGAGCATACTCCGCGGTGATGGCGGAAATAGCCGAAGCATCAGCAAGACGCGCATACCGGACATAGAGTTCAGCCTTTTGCATGATTATCCGAGGGTCTCATCCTGCGGTTCAGCAGCCCTGGTGCGACCCGATACCTCCCTCCAGAGTTCATCCTTGAGCTCCTTCAGTCCATGACCGGAAACACTTGAAATCGGCATGACCTTGACACCCTCTTCAAGAACCGGAATTTCAAAATCTTCTGCGACGATATCCATTTTCGTAATAACCACTATCCGCGGTTTGTCGAGCAATCCCTTTTCAAATTTCTCAAGCTCTCCAAGAAGGGTACGATATTCATCGGCAATATCGGGCGAATCAGCCGAAACAAGTATTGCAAGTATTTTCGTGCGCTCAATATGACGCAGAAACTGCAAACCAAGCCCCTTTCCTTCTGACGCACCTTCAATAATTCCCGGAATATCAGCCATCACGAACGATTTGTACTCTTCGTAGCGCACAATGCCGAGATTGGGCACCAGTGTGGTAAACGGATAATCAGCGATTTTCGGCTTGGCAGCACTGATAACTGAAATCAGGGTGGACTTGCCCGCATTGGGAAATCCTACCAGACCAACATCAGCCATAAGCTTCAGCTCCATATTGAGCATCAGCAGCTCACCTTTCAGACCCGGCTCGGCATAGCGTGGAGCCTGACGGGTTGGTGTCGCGAAGTGCTGGTTGCCCCGCCCCCCTTTGCCACCCCTCGCAATCAATATTTTCTGATCCTCGCCCGTCAGGTCAGCAATAATCTCATTGGTTTCGCCGTTTCTGACGATGGTGCCACAGGGAACGTCAATAACAATATCGCCTCCATCCCTGCCCGTTTTCCGGGCACCCTGACCATGCACACCACGAACAGCGATATACTTCTTTTTATATTTAAAATCGAGAAGAGTCGTCAACTGCGGGTTGGTTCTCAGCCATACATGACCTCCCCGACCGCCATCGCCTCCGTCCGGGCCCCCTTTGGGCACAAACTTCTCTCTCCGAAAACTGACACACCCTTTTCCGCCGTCTCCAGCCTGAACAAAAATAGACGCACTATCAACAAACTTCACTCACACACCTGCCTTTTGAATAATCTTTCTCTTTCTCTATCTTGAAGAACAATATCTAAACACTGAAATCACATGACCGCCACCCCCTCCGGAAAGCCCCCCATCGAAGAGCTGATCTCTCGACTTGAGGAGATCACCCGGAATATCGAAAATCCGGAAACCGGCCTTGAAAACTCCATCGGCATGTACGAGGAGGGACTCGCCATTGCCGAAAGCTGTAAAAAAAGGCTTCTGGAAGCCAGAAAAAAAATCGAGGTGATCAATCCTGAACTTGCAAAAAGCTGGTCAGAATCAACACACACCAAAGATCTCTTCGACAGCGAGTCCTGAAATCACTCACCCTTCAAGCATCTTCAACAGCACGTCATTGACCATCTGGGGATTGGCTTTGCCTTTCATCTGACTCATGCACTGTCCCACAAAAAAGCCGAGCAGCTTGGTTTTTCCGCCACGATAGGCTGCAAGTTGGCCGGGGTTTGCATCAAGAATTTCCTTCAGGACTGTCTCAATCGCGCCACTGTCTGAAATCTGCGCAAGCCCTTCCCGTTCAACAATCTCAGCCGGAGCATCACCACTCTTCAGCATGAGTTCAAAAACCTGCTTGGCAATGGTATTACTGATCACACCCCCTGCAATAAGGCTTATCAGTCCTCCAAGCCGTGCCGGCATAATAGAGAACTCCGCAATGTCAAGATAACTCTCTTTGAGCGTGCGCATCACCTCTCCCATCACCCAGTTTGACGATGCCTTGGCATCACCCGAAACCCTGACTGTCTCCTCAAAATAGTCGGCCACCTCTCTCTCGACAGTGAGTACATCGGCATCATAGACCGGAATTGCATACTCGTCAGCAAAACGAACCGCCCGCTCTTCAGGAAACTCGGGAAGCTCAAGCATAATACGATCAATCATCTCCTGGTCAACCAGCACCGGCACCAGATCAGGATCAGGGAAATAACGATAGTCATGGGCAAACTCTTTGCCTCGCATGGAGCGGGTCTCCCCCTTGTCAGCATCCCAGAGACGCGTCTCCTGCAGAATAACACCACCACCATCAAGAATCTCTGCATGGCGCTCGACCTCGTACTCGATAGCCTTTTCAACGTTCTTGAAGGAGTTCATATTCTTGATCTCGGTACGGGTACCATACTCCGTTGCGCCAACAGGCCGCAAGGATACGTTAGCATCACAGCGAAGACTACCCTCCTCCATGTTGCCATCCGAAATACCAAGATACTTGACAATCTGCCGCACCTTCTGCAGATAGGCCGAAGCCTCTTTCGGAGTGCGCAGGTCAGGATAACTCACAATCTCAAGCAGAGGCACTCCGCTCCGGTTGAGATCGATATAGGTCTCCTCACCGATATCATGAATCGATTTTCCAGCATCCTCCTCAATGTGTATCCTGATCAGTCGGATCTCCCTGGTTCCCTCTCCAGCATCAATATGCACCATTCCCTCACTGCATATCGGCTCTTCAAACTGGGAAATCTGGTACCCTTTTGGCAGATCCGGATAAAAGTAGTTTTTCCGGGCAAGCACTGAATGAGGAGCTATGGTACAGCCTGTTGCAAGACCGAGCTTCACGGCATCCTCAACCACACGACGGTTAAGCACGGGAAGCGCCCCGGGAAGAGCAAGACAGACTGGGCACACATTGGTATTGGCCGACTTGCCAAACTGCGCAGAACAGCCACAGAAGGCCTTGCTTGCGGTATTGAGCTGACAATGAACCTCAAGGCCCACCACTAATTCATACTTCATTGCAAAAATTATCGTTATTGAAAAAACTCTCTCTCTTCTGCACCGGCGCCTTTTCTGACCGGAAAAGTCCGGACATCAATAGGGCTGATAGGAGAATTTCTGCCCACCAACGGTAGCTTCAGCCATAACCCCGGCTTTCGGAAGGACAAAGACAGACACACCGTTGGAATAATCAGTATTGGTTGCCATTCCCGTCGTAACGATGATTGCCGCCACCTGGGCATTCAGCTCAAAGTTGCCCTCTTTAAAATTATCAAGGTCGTGCTTGCCTTTAAAAAATATAATTTCCGAAAAAGACTGACCCCCGAACTGCGGGCCAATATTGAGCTGGGTAATTGTTGAGCGCCCCACAAGGTTATTTTGTTCGTAGACATATCCCTTCCCATGTCCCCCGCCTAACATCATGAATCCCCCTTTATAGACATCGGGAAAAACAACGAAGCCATAGGCGTTTTCAAAAAAACGGGAAAGTCCTGAATTAGACCGGAAAGATTCGGCCGACTGCCTTGCATGATCCGCTTCCGCAGGGTCCCATCCCGCCGTCGCCGTAGAAATAAATGCGCCCGCAAACAGAAGGGCAAGAGTAACAATTTTTATCATCTTCATCATTGTCGCCTGTTTTTTGTTGTTTAATAAAAGCAAAGCATAGAAAACATACAATGATATGCAAACTTCAATGTACAATTTTCATCCCAATAAATCACTGCAGCCCTCGCCTTAAGAAAAAATCCAAGGACGTTGTTGTGGGCACGGCATGCCTTGCCCCTACGTGCACCCCTCCTGTCAGGCGCTTTTTCTGGCCTTCTGCCTCGCCCCAATCCGTTTGACGACATCTTTCGCCACTTCCTGTATCTCAATTGCACTTTTTACCTCTTCACCGATGTACAACCAGCATATTTGTTGCCAACAAAATTGTTGCGAGACAAAGGAAAACTGCAACCATGCATTACATCCGCTTTGTGTAAAAAAGCTAACGACATGCTAAAAGCTGAATCCTGTCCTGAGATAGATTCCGTAATCATCCATCAGTCGGCCATCGTCAAACCCCTGAGCGAAGGAGATACTTGCGGAATAGCGCGACTCAATACCGCCGAACCATAACCCTCCGCCAGCACTGGAATGCCATGCGCTGGAATCCTCACCGTCAAGAAAGACCCTGCCGGTTTCAGCAAAGGCCAACGGGCCGTACATGATCGGAATAAGAAACTTGAAGGTACCGAGGTAGAGACGAAGTTCCGAACCGGCATAGAGTGAAGCATCTCCGGCAAAACGCTGCCGGTCATAACCCCTCAGGGAGGTAGAACCGCCAAGAAAAGCTGCTTCATAAAAGGGATAATCACCCCAGATTTTCTCTCCTCCACATCGGAGAACAATTCGTGAATAGCGGGACGAGACCAGCGGAATATAGGTACGGAATTCACCACCGATTTTTCCATAAGTCTGTTCATTGCCAAAAAATTCAGGATAATACTTCCCGCTGACATCCGCCATGATTCCGCTGAGCGCCGTTGTATTTCCTGTCGGGCAGGCACCAGCAAGAGAGCCTTGCTTTCTCGGTGACAGGGCAATGTCATCACCACTATCCCTGGAATCATAATGAAATCCAATTTGTAAACTACCAGCAAAATCATGATTGATGCCGGGAATTTGAGCTCTGTTCAGGTCATTGAAGGAACCCGGGATCAGAGCAAGGTCAACCCATTTTGCTCCAATCCCTGCGCTCCACCGATAGTTCTGATCCATCGGATAGATCAATGAGCCCCTGACAGAGGTGGTTTGATTGAAAATTTCAAAATCATCTTCTGTGAAAGTGGTGCCATCGTAGTATTTTTCGTTTCCAAGCCCGTAGAAGTTAATGATATCGATACCCGTCGTACCAGCTTCCACAAGAAGTGATGTGTTCCTGAAAAGCGACCGGAAATCGCCAGTGTACTGCAGTTTATAACGAAGATCTTCTCCGGTAGCAAAACCTCCGTTCAGTTGCATACTGTAACGATAAGGAGTTGACCTGAAGCTGTAATCCACCAGAGTGGCTCCCATTCCAAGAAATACTCCGGTATCCGAGGAATAATCAACACTTGGACGGAAACCCATCTCCCGACCAGAATCGCGCGGCATAAGATCATATTTCTCCTGATCATCAACGGGAACGGCAACCTTGTGCCGATCAACCACGGTATGCTTCCCGGTGACAAATTCCGATTTATCACCATCATCATAGAAAAATGTCAGGATTTCAGAAGAAGCAGAAACCCCGGATAGCTGACTTGTCGAATAATCTTCAAAGGTATCCTGACCCTCACCGCCTATTACCCTTACTTTCACACCTCCCTTGCAGACCGGCCCGTCAACAACAACCCGATCATCGCCATCCTGAAGATACAGTCTGACCTCACTGGTTTCGAGAGGATTGAAGATGCGGGAATAAAAGGGCTTCCCTTTCGCAGCCCCGGTATTACCATCTCTTTTGGAAATTGTAACATCTATACTTCCATCCGCCGAACGGTGTACCTTCGCATATTCCGGTTTGTTGCTGGCATAGATATCCACATCTGCAGCACAGAGCAGATAGAGCTCCCCTGACGCTGTTTCAAGAAGATCCCTTCTGGCCCGAAGCTCGCTTTCAAGCCGGGAACCCTCTTTCTCGTACATCGCAGAAGGCATCTTCATAACGGCATCATGGATTACCTGATCGGCAAGCTTTTGTCGCACATCGGCTGTAACAGCATTCCACTCTGCGCGGCCAATCCCGGAAAGAAGACGCCGGTCAAGAGGACGACCGGTAAAGCTTAAATTTTTGATGGCAGGATAATTCGGGCCAAAATTGGTCATCCGGGGAATAACGCGGGTGATAATCCATGAAAAAACTCCATCCTGGCGGGAGAAAGCGTGATCTCTGTCTCTGGGAATGGGAAGCCACACTGTTTTTCCCTCTTTTTTGTAACCAGCCCATTTCCACTGATCAGAGTGACGGTCCCAGTCGCCGATAAAAAGATCGAGCAACCTTGCCTTTAAATAGGCGACGCCATCAACCTGGTTGTCGTTATCTTTTTCAAGATTATTGAAAACAGTATAAGTACCGGATATTTTATCAGCACCCCTGAATCCTCCACCGGCACTTTCACTTTCGTTCGGACGCTCTTCTATTGTGCCCGCAAGACCGGAAAACTCATCAAAATACTCACCGAGACGGGCTTTATCGTAAGGCAAAACCGTAAATTCCGGAGCAACATTATAGACACCTGCTGCATCAAGCAATGGAGAGACAATAAAACCGGAAACAGGATTTGAGGTCGTCACCTGATCTTGCAAAACATCAGCAACAACACTCTCCTTCAATTTTGGGGGCATCCCGCGTGCCGGATCTTTATCGAGGGAGCGGAAACGATACTCCTTGCCGTTTGCACCCCTGAAACTCAACGTCATCGTCTGAAAACCACCACCTTTTTCAAACGGTACCAATCCACCGGCAAAAGAGTTCATATCCAGAACCGGCATCTCAACAGGGGTCGTCCAGAGTGATCGCCAATGTCCCCCGAAGATCAGCGTATGCAGAGCCCCAGCCTCATAATCAGCACAGGGCACAACGACCACCCTCTCTTTATCTTCAAGCTGTGCAACCGGGATTTTCGATATCTTTGCGCTTGAAGATGAAGGGCTTTCCATCAAAAAAAGAATAAGCGCCAGCAGGCACAAGAGACCTTTAGTCAAAAACCTCATAACATTATTACCGTTAATGAATGAAGCCTTCCCTACCGACGGCTGAAAAAAGATCGACTACCCACCAACTTCAATTTCGCGCTTCAAGGCTTCACGTTCGATTTCAAGTCGGCGGATTTCCCGGTTTATCCGGTCAAGCTCTTCGGGACTGCTGTCAATTTCAAGGCGAAGACGAGATGATGCCTCATCAATAAGATCGATAGCCTTGTCAGGCAGAAAACGGTCTGCAATGTAGCGATTTGAAAGCTCCGCAGCGGCAACGATAGCCGCATCCTTGATCCGGACACCGTGATGAATCTCGTATTTCTCCTTGAGTCCGCGCAGAATAGAGACGGTGTCCTCAACACTCGGTTGATCGACCAGTACGGTCTGGAAACGACGCTCAAGGGCAGCATCCTTTTCAATATGCTTGCGATACTCGTCAAGAGTGGTAGCACCGATACAGCGCAGTTCACCACGGGCAAGCGCAGGCTTGAGAATATTGGCCGCATCCATTGAGCCTTCGGCTGACCCGGCACCCACAAGCAGGTGAAGTTCATCGATAAAAAGAATAATCTCGCCATCGGACGACTGTACCTCCCGTACCACAGCTTTAAGCCGCTCCTCAAACTCACCACGGAACTTTGCTCCGGCGACAAGCTGGGCAATGTCAAGCGCAGCGATCTGCTTGCTCTTGAGGTTTTCAGGCACATCACCAGCAACAATGCGTTGAGCGATTCCCTCTACCAGTGCGGTCTTGCCAACCCCCGGTTCACCAATCAGTACAGGATTGTTCTTGGTACGGCGGCTGAGAATCTGCAACACCCTGCGAATCTCCTCGTCGCGACCGATAACCGGATCGAGTTTCCCCTTGCGCGCCTGATCATTAAGGTTGCGCGAATATTTTTTCAGTGAGTTATAGCTCTCCTCAGCACTCTGACTGGTCACTCGCTGAGTCCCCCTGATGGTGGTGAGCACTTTAAGAATGGAATTACGGTTGAACCCCGCATCCTGTAACATTCGTGAAACCGTAACACCAGCTTCACTCATGGCAATCAAAAGATGCTCCGAGCTGATATACTCATCCTTCAGACCTTCGGCCTCTTTCAGGGCAACGTCAAAGACCTTGCCAAGATTCTGCGAAAGGTACTGTCCTGTAGCCGAGGCTCCGGTGACCTTTGGAATTCTCCCGATTTCACGGTCAAGTGCCGTTTGCAGTACTTCGACCGGAGCCTCCAGTTTCTGCGCTATCTGCACAGCAATACTGCTTGAATCGTCAAGCATGGCATAGAGCAAATGCTCCGGCTCTATCTGCTGATGCTGACGGCTGCCAGCAAGTGTGGAAGCCGCTTGCAGTGCCTCCTGGGCTTTCAGGGTAAATTTGTTTGGATCAAACTGCATGGTTCTGATTGTTTTGCAAAACGTTCAGGTTCTGGAATTTGAGTTCTCTTCGGAAGGGGGTTGCGGAATATTCTTTATAACAGCACCAACAACAAGCCGCAAGATCTGGGCGCCAGTAGACAACAATTCAACGCTTTTTTCCTGAATATGTCGCTGGGTATCAAGTTGCTCCTTGAAAAGCTCTACACACGCCGGATCATAATCTCCCTGACTCACATAGGCATCAATAACCTCTTCGGCTTCAGCGAATGGCAAGTTAAAAACCTTCAATCCAAGCTTTGCCCTTTCAAAAGAGTCAAGAACTTTTTTATCACTGTTCTGCTGCTCCATAACGTCTCTGTTTTTCGTCTGAAAATGAACTGCTTTTTACTTGATTTGTAGAGGATAATGTAACATTTTTTTCAACAAGAAAGGAGCAAGGCCCTTTCCGGAAAGCTCTCTTTACAGCTCTTTACCTCCGCCACGCACCAAAGCTACCCATCATGGTTTCAGCAAAAAGAAAAACGAGGCCTGCCGCAAGAAAATAGCGATAAAGCGGCTCACGCTCACCAGGCTCCATCACCCAGCGGGAAGCAGCCGCAATGCGGTTGATTCTCTCGGAAACCTCCTTATAAACGGTATGTTCCGCCCTGCTTCGAAAATAAAATCCATCAGCATCACGAGCCAGCATTTGCAATGTTTCTGCCCTGAAACTGCTCATCACCACCCTGCCAAGCTCATCCCGCTTGAGGCCATCGCTGGCCTCACCCGACGGAATCACGACGGGCTGGCGCATGCCAACCCCTATCACAAAAACGTGAACGCCCGCCTTTTTCAACTGCTGAACCGCGCCCTGAACCTCTCCGGCGTGATCTTCACCATCGCTCAGCAGTACAACAATTTTCTCCCCTTTTAGCCCAGAAACCATACGACGTTCCGATATCGGCTCAAGAAGGCTCCCTGCCAGCTCCAGAGCAGCACGGAAGGAGGTCCCCTGCTCCTCAATAAGGTCGGGCGAAGCCATGCCAAGCAATGCATCAAACGCATCCTGATCCGTACTGAGGGGGCACTGAACAAGAGGGGATGCCGCAAAAAGGAGAATTGCCCTCCGGCCACCCATGACGGCACGACTGATACTGCTGATCTCCTGTTTCGCCTGTCCAAGACGGTCGGGAAGCACATCCCTTGCCCTCATGCTTCTTGAAACATCGAGCATAAAGACAATATCAGCACCTTTACGCAGCACCGGTCGCCCGCCAATGCAAAACCGGGGACCCGTCATGGCAAAAAGCAGCAACGCTACACCGCAAAAAAGGAACACTTTTTTGACCACCACAACCCTCAACGATACGCCTTGCATCATAACGTCAGCCATAGAAGAATCAATAACAGCCTCACGCGCATGAAGCTGCCTTATGACCCCATAGCCTAAAATAACTGCAAGAGGCATCAAAAGAAGCAGATATCCAATATTTTCAGGCCATGCAAAACACATAGAATCACTCCTGTCCAATCAATATTTCGATGCCCAGACGCTACGGTATCCTGAGCAGTCGGGTACTTGACAAAACAATCTCAAGAAAAAGCAGCAAGACAGCCACCAACAAAAACTGAAAAAACAATCCTGAACGATGCTCCATAATTGGCCCTGCAAACCGTTTTTTTTCGAGTCGATCGATGGCTCTAACCGTCTCATCCAATGCTGCAGGATCCTCCACCCTGAAATACCCGCCGCCAGTAGTTCGTGCAATACCCTGGAGCGACTCTTCATCCTTCAGCGTTTGGCTTCCACTCTCGCCAGATAGATCAGGGCGCTCGCTGGCTACTTTCATGCCCGCATTTATGGAATAAATTCTGATTCCGCTCCTGGCGGCAATACCTGCAGCCGTTCCGGCTCCAACCTCTCCTGCATTATTTTCACCATCAGTAACAAGAATAATAACCTTGTGCAACGACTCCGAAGCCTTGAGCCGATTGACGGCAATGAGGATAGCAGAGCCAATAGCCGTACCATTATCCTGTATCACTCCAGGAGAAAGACGATCAAGCAGCATGGCAATCACCTCATGATCAAGCGTCAATGGACACTGCGTATACCCCTTTCCCCGAAACACCACAAGACCAATCCGATCATTCGAACGGCGCAAAACAAAGCTGCGAGCAACCTCCCGAGCTGCATCAAGTCGGCTTTTACCGCCAAAATCCCTCTGAAGCATTGATTCGGAAATATCAAGCGCCAACATCACGTCGATGCCCTTCGATTCAGCTTCAGTCTGACGAAAAAGAAGATTCGGGCCTGCAAGCGCCACCACAGAGAGTGCAAGAGCACTCCAACGCAGCCATTGCGGCAACTGACGCAACCATCGGCGTGCTTCAAACCCGGAATCCCTCAATCGCTCAAGAGCAGGAAAAAGAATCCCGGAACCTTTACCCTTCAGCACACGCCAGCCCTTGAACCAAGCCGCCAAAGCAAACAACGGCAGCAACAACAGCCACCAAGGCTCCGACACTCCAAGGCGAGGTATGTGGGAAATCCATTCGAACATAGGCACCATTCGTTTATCGCAAAAATACAAACTTCCCGGAAAAGGTTACAAACCCTCACCGCCATCGAACACAGTGCGTTACAGTATACGTTATTCTTGTATCTCTTTGAAAATCATGTACCGACAGGAGCAAGGAATAGCAAAGCAGCTCCCTCAGCTCAGAATTACCCCTCGGATATTACCTTTGTACCGCTTCGTTTCAAGGTGCATAGATCTGATCAAAAACGCCACCGTCGCTAAAGTGAGTCTTCTGGGCACTGCGCCAGTTTCCAAACAGCTCTTGCAGGGTAAAGCGCTTTACTGGTGAAAAGTTCGCAGCATATTTTTTCAGTGCAGCATGATTGCGTGGACGACAGAAGTTTTGTGCAACAATTTCCTGTGCCTGGGGAGTATAGAGAAAATTCAGATAAGCCTCCGCCAGCTTGCGGGTGCCATGTTTCATGACATTTTTATCCACAATGGCCACTGGTGGCTCTGCAAGGATACTGACGGATGGAGTAACGATTTCAAACTTGTCCGTACCGTACTCTTTGAGAATAAGATGAGCTTCATATTCCCAAGTCAGAAGCACATCGCCAAGGCCACGCTGTGCGAAGGTCATGGTTGAGCCACGGGCTCCGGTATCAAGCACCGGAACATTTCGGTACAATGCCCTGACAAATTTTTTTGCCTCCTCTTTTGATCCACTCTGTTTTTGCTTGTAGCCCCATGCCGCCAGGTAGTTCCACCGCCCAGCGCCTGCTGTTTTCGGGTTTGAGGTAATGACCGATACACCGGGTTTCACCAGATCATCCCAACTCCTGATCTGTTTCGGATTTCCCTTACGAACAACGAAGAGAATGGTTGATGTGTATGGAATACTGTGAAAAGGAAACCTTTTCTCCCAGTTGGCCGAAAGAAGTTTGCGCTCGGCAATGGCATCAATATCACCGGCAAGTGCCAACGTCACCACATCAGCCTCCTCAAGACCCTGGATGACTGCCCTCGACTGCTTTCCCGACCCACCGTGTGACTGTTGAATAACCACTGTCTGACCGGTGTTCTTTTTCCAGTATTGAACAAACGCAACATTTTCGCTTTTGTAAAGTTCCCGTGAGGTATCATAAGAGACATTCAACAGTGTAACACCTCCTCCAGTGGCTTTTGCAACAGTTCCGGAAACTGCGGAGAACAAAAGCAGAACCACAAAAAACATCATTTTTTTTATCCAATAATACCTCATATTCTTTCCATTGTTATGAAAAAGAGATTCGGTTAAAAGTTACGGACAGGCCGGACAGACAAATTCTCTTCCTTGGGAATCAACTGTTGAGAACCATCAAGAAATTGCTGGCTTAAGGCCGATTTTTGATCATACTCAGTCGAGCTCCAGTATCTGTCCTCTATAAAACCGCCAATGAGTGTTCTTGCGATATAAAGCTTGTTCAGCTCATCCTTGTTTGGCAAGTGCCAATCGTTAAAACCATTTTCTTCCAGCCGGTCACATGCTCCAGAAGCTTCCCCCCAATTAAAGCTCCCGGAGAGATTCTGTTTTGCTGCAATAAGGCCATGTTGCGTCGATAGGGTATATGAGGACTTCGCCTGTTTTTCAAGAAAAACAACGTTGCTTCCTGCTTTTTCATGCGCATTATTTGAGGTCGCTGCGAACGAGAATACGGAAGCTGAGGAAATCGTCATGGCCGTAAGCAGTGTCGCCTTCAACAGAAAAATCCATTTTCTTTCAAGCTCTTCCATTGTGAAATAAATAATCCATTAAAAAAGAGGCCGTTCTCATGTGAGAACGTGAACTTTCATCGTTATCGAGATCTCCTTTGAGCATCGCTTTCGACGGCATCATTGACAGCAACACTTTTGAGCAACAAAGCCCCTGGCTCATCCCAGTCACTATAGGAGGGTGGATCAAATTTGTCAGATGCAGCTTTGGCATCAGACCAGTAGAGGTGCTCCGACAGCGTTGTCTCACCGGCAATCATGACCTCTTCTGTTCTCTCTTTGACACCTTCCTCATCTGGCTGGAAAAGGTAGATGATTATACCACCGGCATATTCATCGCCTACTTTCAAGGTACGTGCATGAGATAATGACGAAACGGTCAACAAAACCAAACTCAGAAGCAACAAAGGCTTCATGAGTCGGAGAACAAACGTTTTTGCAAAATATGTCATGATCTTGTGTTCTCTTCTCTTGATACGACGGTAATTGATGCTCATTGGCAGTACCCGGAATCTGACAGAATGAGCCCAATTGATATCAGCGCTTCAGACTTCTGATTAATGCTCCTCTTTTTTCGGCCTCATCGGCAGCAGCACCCTGCCCTGTTTTCCGATAGATGATCGCCAAATGCTCAAGAAGTGTAGCAACATTGGGATCCACAGGACCAAGTCTCTTCTCAACCATTGCCAGTGAACGTTTGGTTAATGTCTCTGCTTCAGCGTAACGGCCTTCAGCAGCATAAAGTTTTGCAAGGTTATGTAAACTCACGGCAACTTTTTGGTTATCCAGACCGAAACATTTTTCGCGGATCGCAATGGAACGTGAAAAAAGAGGCTTGGCATCTGCATATCTGCCCTCCACTTTATACAATAATGCAAGATTATTCAGCGTTGTTGCCACATCGGGGTGATAAGGCCCGAAGACCTTCTCCTGGATGGCAAGTGCTCGCAGATACAACGGTTCAGCCTCTGCATTGCGGTTCCAGGCATAATAGAGCCTGCCAAGATTATTCAACGTTGTGGCGATGTCAGGATGATTTACTCCAAAAATTTTTGCCTGAATATCGAGTGCACGGGTATAGAGAGGCTCGGACAAGGTACAACGACCCTGGGCCTGATAAAGAGCAGCAAGATTATTCAGACTCAGGGCAACATCCGGATGATCAAGACCAAGAGCCTCCTCACGAATGGCAAGCGCACGCAGATAAAGTGGCGCTGCTTCTGCATAACGGTTTTGAGCAGAGTAAAGACCCGCGAGGTTATTCAGAGTTGTTGCGACATACGGGTGATCGGATCCGAAAAACTTCTCACGAATGGCAAGCGCACGCAGATAAAGTGGCTCCGCCTCTGCATATTTTTCCTGTATAGTATAGAGTCCGGCAAGATTGTTCAGGCTTCTTGCAACATCGGGGTGGCTCAAGCCAAAAAATCTCTCCCGGATGGCAAGTGCACGCAGATAACGTGGCTCCGCCTCTGCATACTGGCCCAACGTACGACAGAGCTCAGCCTGATTGTTCAGGCTCTGTGCAACTCTGGGGTTATCCTGACCAAGGGACTCCTCCCTGATTGCCAGCGAACTGCTGTAAAGAGGCTCCGCTTCAGTATAACGGCCTTGCACATAAAAAATCCCTGCAAGGTTATTCTTGCAAGTTGCCCTCGTCAGATCCTCCATAACTGAAAGTTTTTCACTCATTGCAAGCGCACGCCTGGCAAGTGTTTCCGCCTCTGCATATCGGCCCATCGTATCATAAAACCCTGCAAGGGCATTCAGACTCACGACTATTTCGGGGTGCATGGAACCAAAAAGCTTCTCCTTGAGAGCAAGAGCCTGAAAAAAGAGTGGTGCCGCCTCTGCATATTGTCCCTGCGTTTTGTAAAGCTCGGCAAGGTTACCCATGCTCGCAGCAACATCAGGATGTACCGTTCCCAAACACTGTTGCCGGATTGCCAGAACCCGCCTGTAGAGAGGAGCCGCATCTCTGAAGCGACCTTGCGCATAGTAGAGTCCGGCAAGATTGTTCAGACTTGTTGCTACATCACGGTGTACAGAACCAAGGGTCTTTTCCCGAATTGCCAGCGCGCGGATCAAAAGAGGCTCAGCTTCAGCATAACGGCCCTGCATCTTACAGAGCTCTGCCAGATTGTTCAGCAAGGTCGCAACTTCAGATTGGTCAGTCAATGCAAGCTTCTCACAGATTGCCAGTGCTCGTCGGTAAAAAGGCTCGGCTTCGGCATATCGGCCCTGAGCCTGATAAAGAGCTGCAAGGTTATTCAAACTCCTGACAACCTCGGGTTGATCAAGATGGTCTGGACCAAGAAGCTTTTCATGCATGGCGAACGCACGCTTGAAGAGTGGTTCTGCTTCTGCATAGCGGCCTTGGGCAACGTAAAGTCCGGCAAGTCCATTCAGACTCATTACAAGAGCAGGATGATCCGGGCCAAAAAAGTCTTCACGGATGGCAAGTGCACGCATGCAGAGAGGCACAGCCTCGGTGTATCTGCCTTGTGATTTGTATAACTCCGCCAGGTTGTGCAGACTTGTTGCGACATCGGGGTGAGCAGAACCAAGGGAGTGCTCCCGGATTACCAGCGCACGCCTGAAAAGGGGTTCCGCTGCTGCATATTGATGCCTGAAAAAGTATTGGCGAGCAAGATTGTTCAGACAAGAAGCAACCTCAATCTGATCCGGATCGACACTCTTTTCCGCCCGCGCTAACGCTTTCTGCGCATCAAAAAGAGTACTCCTGGAATTCCTTTTAAGAGCTGCCAGAGAAAGATCCGGGATGATCGCTCCTGCACAGAAAATGAGGAGAGAAAAAAACAGTACAGCCGAAACTGCAGTAAAACATACAGAATGCCTGGATTTTCCTCCCCACCGATGCCGAAAAGAGCCTGTCATAGGAGTCCCCTGCATAAACCCGACCTCTACGAACGGGTTATGGTTGCTCGCCACGCACGTTGTAAACTATAAAAATATTTCTTGAGTATATTATATATGAATAAAAAATGTATTCCCAAAAATCACGTGCTCAACTTCTTTGACTCTCTTCAGCAGCAATACGACTGGTTTACACTACCGAGCGCTGATATGTAAACATGCATACACAACTCCCAAAAGCCTGGCGGCTGAGGATTTCACCTTTTATTTCAGGAAAAGCGCGCCGGGTTGCTTCAACGTCCATTTCACAGATCACATAGCAGGGAGTGTCAAAACCATGCTCCTTACAGATGTCGAGGTAAGGGCAATACTTCTGTATTTCCAGAGCAGCATCAGTTCCGCTGTTCGAAATATCAACGACCTGCATATCCATGCCAACGCTCTTGAAAAACGGAATAGCCCGGGTAAAACCCTCCGCCAGAGTCGACTCGGCAAGAAACGGTGTCATCCGCTGTTTCTGCTTTTCCGGGAAACCTTCCAGCATTTTCTCCCAAGCCTGCTCCGGCCCTGATTGCTGGCTCAGCTTCCTGAATGTGGCAAACTTTTGATGAGTAGCCGCCAAAAACTCTTTGTGATCGTCTTCCATAAATACGTTCTCCTTGTTTAAATAATTAACAATCCGCTGATTCCGATCATCGTTATACATCCTCTCATCAGTTCACCATCGGAAAACATCTTCCTCCGGATCAGCGGAAAATGGCCAACTCGACTGGGCCCGGTTTGACTAACCCCGCTCAACAAGACTGCCGCTTTTTCTGCAAAGCAGCCTTGAGAAACCAGTCAAACAACCAAACGACGAAAGAACAACAGACAAACAACACACAGACATTTTTGTAACATGACCACGAATAACTCCTCCCATAGCGTACCCTCCTCTACTCGTAGCGAAGGGCTTCAAGCGGTTTAAGTTCTGCGGCTTTTCTCGCAGGCCAAAGGCCAAAAAAAATGCCGATAAGTGCAGAAAAGGTGGTTGCAAGCACAACCGATATCGGTGAGGTTTTTACCGCCCACCCAGCAAAATAGGAGAGAATAAGAGAGACGCCGATACCCGCAAGAACCCCGATGAACCCTCCGCTGATGGTCAAGCCGACCGACTCGACAAGAAACTGCAGCATGATATCGTTTTTTCTGGCACCGATGGCCTTGCGCAAACCAATCTCCCTGGTTCGTTCGGTCACGGAAACAAGCATGATGTTCATGATACCGATTCCTCCTACAAGAAGCGAAATAGCCGCAATGGAACCGAGCAGAAGGCTCATGGTCTGCGTTGTACTGGTGAGCATTTTCTGGATTTCGGTCATATCTCTGATATTGAACGAATCATCTCCTTCCTTCAGGCGATGCCTTTTACGGATCAGCTCACTGATCGCGATTTTTGCCTGCTCAATCAAGGTTGGTGATGCGACCTCGACAAAAATGCTGCTGAGATAATCCTTACCGAGGACGCGGTACATAGCGGTCGTTACAGGAATCATCACCACATCATCTTCATCCTGGGGTCCGGAAAAGCCTTTGGCCGGAGCAATGCCGATAACCATGAAATTAATCCTGTTGATTTTGATGGTTTTGCCAAGCGGGTTGCTGCTGCCAAAAAGTTCTTTGACAACCGTCACACCAATAATGGCCAACTTGTCCCGCTTTTGAATCTCTTCACGGGTAAACCACCTCCCGACGGTGGGTATTGACGCACGCATGGTACCGTAATCGAACCCCACGCCGGTAAGGCTCGAACTCCAGTTTTTGTTACCGTAAACAATGCGGACATTACCGTTGATTACCCCGGCAGCATTTTTGACCAGTGTACGGAGCGAAGCAATATCATCGATATCAATGAATGTAAAGCGTGCAACAGCACCGGCTCCCTGGGACGCACCATGAATCTTGGCCGATCCGCCCCTGATCGAGAGCATGTTTGAACCCATCGATTTCAGTTGCTCCTGCATGGCTGCTTTGGCACCTTCGCCAAGCGCCATCATGGCAATGACTGAGGCAACTCCGACCAGAATTCCAAGTACGGAGAGAAAGGAACGCATCTTGTTGGCAAGAATAGACTGAAAGGCCTGTGCCATAAACCCGGTAAAGCGGCCATCCTGCCATAACGAACACTTTCCGGCACCTTTCAGGTCAAATTCTCCCGCCCCGGCAACTACCACCGGGATCTCCAGCCCCTCCCTGCGCTCATCGTTGATAATGACACCATCACGCATGGTAATGACCCGACCCGCATAGGCCGCAATATCGTTTTCATGCGTAACCATGATGACCGTCTTGCCCTGTTCATGAAGAGCTTTAAAGATCTTCATGATTTCGACAGAGTTTTTTGAATCGAGGTTACCGGTCGGCTCGTCGGCAAAGATGATCATCGGGTCGCGGATCAGGGCCCGCGCTATAGCCACACGCTGCTGCTCGCCGCCTGAGAGCTGGTTCGGGGTATGATCCGCGCGTGCTTCAAGCCCAACCTGCCTCAGCCGCTCTGTCGCCTCCTGATGAAAATCACCTTTAAGCCCGCTGTAAATATGGGGAAGTCGTACGTTCTCAAGGATGCTCATGCGCTTGAGCAGATGAAACTGCTGGAAAACAAAACCGGCAACATTATTGCGCACTCCGGCCTGCTCATCTTCCGTCAACGTATTGATATTCTTGCCAAAAATCAGAAACTCCCCTTTGTCGGGATTGTCGAGCAGGCCAAGAATCTGAAGCAGTGATGACTTGCCTGATCCAGAAGCGCCCATGATTGCAACAAACTCTCCACGCTCAATGGTCACAGAGACACCACGCAACGCCTGAACGGTGCTTTCACCGATCTGGTACGTGCGGTGAACATCGACAAGTTGAAGCATTGGTTTCATCATCGTGTCCTGCTGCGCTGTGGCATAAAGGGATTTGAGCCACCGCTTTTTCCTGGAAGGGCAAAGGAGGTATCCGGAAGCAACACAACAGAGTTGTCCGACAGACCGTCAAGAATCTCGATATGGCTTTCGTCCTGCATCCCGGTCTGCACCGCCGTATATCGCACATCCTCCGGCTTGCTGCCACTCCTCTGAAGCACCACCGTTTTGCCGTTTCTGCTCTGCACTGCTGCGACTGGCAAAAGCAATGCATTGTTCTTTTCCTGGACAATAACTTTGACATTGGCACTCATCCCCGAGCGAAATACTTCAGGAATTCGGTCAGGAACAACATCAACGTTGTAGATATTCACGTTATTCTGCAGATGTGACTCGTAGTAAATGTGTCCGACAACGCCGTTTACCCTGATTTCAGGGTAGGCATCAAGACCGATCACCGCCCGTTGTCCCACTTTAACCCGTCCGATATCGGTTTCATCAACATACGCCTTGATCAAAAGCAGATCAGAAAGGACGAAAAGAGAGTCACTTGTGGTCACGGTCTGGCCAGGATCAACACTGCGCACAATGACCTGACCATCCATCGGAGCAATGACTGCTGTTTTTTTATACACATTGTTCCAGTATGCCTGTTCACTGGTTCCCTGCAACTTTGCGGCATCAAGCAACGCCGCCCGCTCGGTTGAACTGAGCATGGCAAGCACCGTTCCTTTTTTGACAAGCCGCCCTTCCTCCACAAGAATTTCTTCAACTCTCCCGCCGACGGAGGACTGGATTTTCACGCGGGTTTGCGGTTCAACGGCTCCGGTCGTAGACACTGTTGAACTTATGTTTCCCCGTGAAGGCCGGATCTCTTCAAAACGCTTTCGGGTGGAGCTGTTTTGGTTCAAAAAAAAGAGTACCCCGCCCCCGATAACAGCGACCAGTACCACGACACCCCATACAAGCTTATTGCGGCTGACCATCAAGCCCTCCTCCTTTTGACTGGATCCATTGAGCCTCGGCAATCAGCATATCTGCCCCGGCATTAAGAAAATTCTTTTTAGCATTCACAAGGTTGTTTTCAATAATCACCCAGTCGTTGAACGTAACGAGACCGTTCGAGTATTGTGCATTGGCAATAGTCGAGCGTTCAACTGCAGCATCAAAAAACTTTTTCTGCACAACAACCATCTTACGAGCATCCTGAACATTCTTCCAGCTCTCTTCGAGAATGTTGAAGAGCTGGAGATAACCGCTTTTTTCCTGTGCATTCTGCTGGCTTAAGATCGCCATAGCTTTTGAAACCCGTGCCCGACCGATCCCGCCTTCATAAATCGGCACAGAAAGAGTGAGCCCGGCACTCCAGTCCACTGCCTTGAACGGAAAGCTGTCAATCGAACCCTTTCCGATAGATGAAGTCAGATAAAGCTCAGGAGAAAAGGCAGTTCTGGCTGCATCAAGATCGAAACGGGCCGCTTTGCTTCTGGTATCAAGCTGCTGGAAGAGAGGATTCTGTTTTGCAAGAAAGGCAAGATCAGGCTTATCTGCAAAAAGCTCAGTTACTCTGAATGCCCCCTTGACCCTGAACGGTTTATGGCTGTCACGTCCAAGTGCTGAAGCAAGTGTTGTTTGTGCAAGTACGAGGCCTCGTTTTGACTGGGAGACTTCAAAATCCGCCTGGGCCAGATCGGCTTCAGCCTGGCGAAGCGAACCGATGTGCTCCCGTCCTCCCTGATAACGCAAACTGATCAAACGAACATTATTCCGCCGTCTTTCGGCAATCTCACCGGCAAGAGCGACAAGTTCCTGCGCTTTGAGCAATTGCGTAAATGCCGAACGAAGGGCAAAACGGAGATCGGCAGATACCACATCATAATTGAACCGGGCACTCTTGATGGCCTCTTTGGCACTGGCAACCTGGTTTGAGGTTTTATGGCCGTCAAAAATAAGCTGCTGTGCCAACAACGAATAAGAAAACGCTGAAGAAAGGCTGCTCCCTTTAGCCGTTGTACCGTTCTCTCGAGCACTCCCGGCGAGGCTCACCTGGGGAAAACACGCTCCTGCGGTGATGCGCTGATCAGCTTCAGCCTGCTGCAGAAGCGCAAGAGCAGAGGAAAGATCGGGATGCGCCACTCTGGCTTCGCGGACACACTGCTGCCAACTCAATGAATCTTCTGCATGCAACGGGAAAAAGGCGATGATGGAAAAAAACAGCACCAGAACCGGGTACATTGTTGATCTCATTGGGAATGTGATTCTGGAATTTCTGATAAAATGCTTTAACCAATTTTATGTTCTATGGTATTTGAATCGGGACTAACTCTTTTTGCTTTAAGGGTTCAATACATCTCCAGATCTCCGATTCCCTGGAGGTTGCGTTGTTTTACCTTCCCATGATTTTGAAATAGTTTTACCAAAATCAAGAATCCCTGAAAATGGCTGGACTTTGTAATAGGTACCAATACCGAAAAGAAGAGCAAGTATCATTATGGCAAGGAGCTCTCCGGGGCTTCTTAATCCTTCTCTGCCTTTTGTTTTCAGATAGGAGAAGAACGCTTTCCAGTTAATAACCAGAAGATGACACAAGGCGATCAGGGAAAAGGCAAATCCAAAAATAATATGCTGATTTTGCCACTCCGGTTTTGTCAGACCTATCAAGTGCCAGACAGATGGGCTCGGCCCTCTGCCGGAAGGCCCGATATAGAGAATCACTCCTGAAACCAGGAGCATAACAAAAGAGAGGAAAAGCCCGAAGCTTATAAAAACTCGCCAACTGAACAATTTTTTCATTACACACACTCCTGATAAGAGACAAATTTACACTTTTTATTACCCAAAAAACACACCAACGAAACACAATAATCTTTATTCTCGCAGCATCATTTCGCCAAAGGAAAACATCTTTCTCAAGATCAGCGGAGAACAACTGCTCAGTTCCAGAACAATTCGGACAATTCAAAGCTTTTTCATAGTGCACGACCCGTGCTGATCAAAACGCCTTTTAAAAGAAAGGCATCAAAAGAAGCAAGCATTCCATCTGCAAGCGATTTCCGCCCTGCCGATAACCATACTCTTATGGCTTCAAGGGGTTTGCCGATTATTTTCGATATCGACCGATGTTTTAGTCCGGAAATCTCTGAAAGCAAGACCGAGAATGTTGTGTTGAGAAGTTCATTGGCTAACGTCTCCAGAGCAGTCATCCCGTACGCACGGCCTTATATTGTTGATCAAGGAGATCCATGGGTGTTCTTTGTGCTTTGATCATGGCTACCCCTCATATCAGATTATTGTCACAAGGATCCGCAGTACTACCCTGCTGCGGATCCTTGTGAGCATAATGTTAACACTAACTCATTTTTTAACCTTGTCAGCAAGATCTTTAAGGGCAGCGCTTGATGACCGCAAAGCACTCTCCACGCCATCCTTAAGTTTTTCCCACGCATCCTCGCCAGCATCGCCCAACTCCTTCAGCTTAGCTTTAGCGGTACCAATACCATGCTCAAACTCATCAAGCTGCTTGGCATAGCTAAGATGTGCTTCAGCAGTATAATCCTTGGCTTTCGCCCTGAATTCAACCAGTCTGGCCTGTACCAGCTCAAGCTCAGCCGCAGCTTTATTTTTATAAGCTTCTTGCAAATTCATAGTATCTCTCCTCAGTTACATTACATTCAAAATTATTGCTTACTTGATCAGATGCCTCCTGCGAAGTTATCCTTACGCATCAGAAAGGATCAACGTATACCTTCAGGGAAAAAGAGAGCCGAACGTATATCCAGCTCCCACGATCCTGTATCATGAGCGACGAATCACTCAACCTCTTGTACCACAAGGAACTCTCCGCCTCTCCTTGTCAATATTATTTGTGATTCTGGTCGCTACGCTGCTGCTCCAGGGTTCTCCGGTGGTTTTCGTCACTGCGCTGCTGCTCAAGAGTCCTGCGGTTGTTTTCGTCGCTGCGCTGCTGCTCCAGGGTTCTCCGGTTGTTTTCGTCACTGCGCTGCTGCTCAAGAGTCCTGCGGTTGTTTTCGTCGCTGCGCTGCTGTTCGAGGGTTCTGCGGTTACCGATCCTGTTATACTCGGTGTCTCTATACCTCTTGATATCCGCCAGGTTATGCCTTCTTATCTTGCCAGGAAGATTCCTCTCCCGGATAACCGTCCATGGTCCGCGATAGCTTTTGGAGCGATACCAAGATCCATTCTGGTTGATGTAGTAGCGGTTATCATAATAGACTATATCATAAGGACTCCCCACTGCTACAGAAAACCCTTGTTCCGGCAAATTGATAAAACTTGGCCGTGAATCAATCACAAACGAGCGCCCGTCGGGTGAGTGAATTTGAACGTTGACTGCGCCTTGAACATCAATAGCAGGACTACCGAGAAGCATTCCAGCAACACCTGCAGCAAGCCAGATGGATTTTTTCATTGTTATTTTCCTTGTTAACATGTTGTTCAGAATAATGAAAACACCTTCCTGCTCCCGAAATCCGACAGCAGATCAGTAGTCTCACCGCTTTTTCCGGATTGACCGGATTATTAAAAATTAAATGCGTCGACCCTGAATAACGCGAATCAGAACGACTACAATCGCGATGACAAGCAGCCCATGAATGAGCCCTCCCATGGTATAGGATGTAACAACACCCAGCAACCAGAGGACAATCAGAATAACTACAATGGTTTCGAGCATATCAGCCCCCCGTTTAATTGAAAAGACCTTTTGTTTCTGCACTAAAACTTTTACCTGCCAGCACCATCCTGACTATGCTTTAATAAACAAAGTGATAACACAAAGAGTTCATTACTCGAAACAATTTTCAAAGAAATCCATCGTGCTCTTTCATGATCAGCATCTTATGCTCTCTGCCACAAGTGCATATTCCAGCAAACTTCGAACACTCATTCCAGAAAAGGTTGAACAGTACTTCCGCAAAAGATCGAAACCTTTTTTGTTCTGAGCGGAAAAGATGTTCGAAGTCTCCGGAAACCCATTCATCATTCTTCTGCAAGTTGACGTATCCTGTAGACTGATCGTTTTTCTGAACCAAAATGGAGGGCTATGCAACAACAAGGCAGAAGAAAAACTATGAGAATAATCCGTGAAATCGTCCGGCTGCATTTTACAAGGCAACTGAGTTTGCGGGCCATCTCCGGAGGCTGCAACCTGTCGGTCTCAACCGTGCATGGTTATGGAAAAAAGAGCGATGCGCTCGGCCTGCGGGATATGAGGACATCACCGCAATGCCACACAAGGCATTAGCGGAGCGCCCACAACGGAAGTTCCAGAAAAAAAGCGCCAAAAAATCTGTAAAATCCTATAAAAAATACTTAAACTTTAGCGCAAGTTTTTTCCTTGTGACTACAGCGACATTTTTGGCATCAATGATTGAGGGCAGGGTAATCCCGGCAGCGGCAAGGAACTCCCCGGCAAGTCCTTTCGACTGGGGAATTTTCTGACAGCTTGACTCTTTGAGGGTGACGGTGGTACTGCGTATGGCAGCAAGTCCATCAATTCCTTCCGGCACCGAGCATTCACATTTTTTCCAGAGCTCTGATAACAGCCTCTCGATTTTATAGGCAAGCATGACTGCAAAAACCTGGCCACGAGTACTGGCTTGGGTTCGCACATGAACTGGCCTGATATCAAGATGACTTTGTTTGAACGCCCGAAATGCATGCTCCACTTTGGCCAGATCTTTGTACCGGTCATGGACTTGTTCGGTCGAAAGTATCTCTTTCTTGACATCGGTTTTGATCACATAACAGCCGTCAAGAAGAGCGGCTCCTTTCAGGATCTCTTCATTGACCGTTACGGTGAAGACACTCTCCTGATGGGTCAGTTCCAGCACATCGTTGAGCTTGTACTGGCTGATCTTTTTCTGAAGAGAGCGTTGTGCAACATCCTTGTCACGCTTGAGGGAATCGGCGAAGCAACTGTTTTTCTCTTCGACGTCACGCTGGATTTTTTTAACCCGTTCCTGGCAATTCGTTGCCATCTCGGCCTCTCGAACAGGATTTCTTCTCAGCACATATCGAACACCATCTGCTTTATTTTCAACCTCATACAGCTCTGAATCAAAAAAATCCATTTGCAGTACCTCTGTCTTCAGCAGGGTTCTGATTTCCGATTTTGAGAGTGAGGTGATGTAATGAAATCCCGCGTCAACTTTGATGACTACATTTTTCGGGCTTTTTTGTAACAACAATTTTTATAAGGAGTTAATAAAAAAGTCCAGAAACTTATACAACACCACAATGTGGGTGCTTGCCAAATCGATGGTGATGGATCTGGCTCACAACGACTGAATGACACGACCTCTGTCCAGCTTTCCCGGCTCTTGCATGACCTGGGGATTGGCAGCGCTGAGGGCTCGTACAAGAAACAGTTGGACAAGCTCGCGAGAACCGAACTGCTTATCATTGATGACTGGTGCAGGAATAGCCCTCAATTGGTCGAAGCAGGAAAAAACTGGCACAAGAAACCATGAAAAAGAGCTGGACTCACAGGACTGCTGTTGAGCATCAATAAGCACTGGCACCCTATACTGGTGCCGGATTACGTTCCAAGAAAAGTGCCAAGTAATTCCTTGTACTGTATAAACGCATCATGACCCTTCGGCGTTAGAGAGTATATGGTTTGCGGCTTGCGTGACTGAACCTCCTTGTCGCCACTGACATACCCTGCCATTTCAAGCATCCGCATGTGAACGCTTAAATTACCGTCTGTTGTCCTGACCTGCTTTTTGATTTCAACAAAGCCTGCCTGCTCGACGGTATAAAGATAGGAAAGGGCTGCAAAGCGTATCCTTGAATGAATAACTTTATCAATCAACTGATGGTTAAAGTCGGCAAGAGCAGTGCCGTTGGGCTGGCCGATGGACTTTGCCCTTCTTGCCTGAATCAAACGATCCATAAGTGCGTTATGCTCTCGTTCGACCTGCTTTTGCATACTGATATCCGACAAAACTGCTCGGCACTCCTCGCCATCATTGCTGAGGGCAGCATCAATACGAACGGTGCGGTTTTGTAAAACCTCAGCCAAAGAAGATGTTTCATCACGCTGAAGTCTCACATCGCAAGAACCATGATCTCTGGTGCTGAACACCCGCGTCAGCATCGCATTAAAAATCGGCAGCTCTTCGGTTGCAATAAACCCTCCCAAACGATCGCCAGTCAAATGGGATCTATCGACACCAAGAATCTTTGACGCACTCAGATTTACCTTGCGTATCCTCCCCTCCCGGTCAAGCGTCACATAACCAAGTGGTGCAAAGTCATAAAGTTCGGTATAGCAATCCAGACTCTCCTCCAGCTCCAGCCTTGTCTGAAGCAGTTCATCCTGCTGCATTTCAAGCTCGATCTGGAAAACCGCCAGTTCATGGATAATCCTCTGCATTTCCTCAGGCGAATTGGAAATATCCGGATTTTTTTTCTTTGTTGCTCTGAGTTGCGCTTCAGCTTGCTGTCGCAATATGGTAAAATCCGCCAATGAGGATCTTTTCCTTGTCATGAAGTTTTTTTCTCTTTAATGCAGGTGTCCGGACGAGACCGGAAAGATTTGATATCGACAAACGTCATGTAAACCTGAAAAGGCGCAGCAATTCCTGCCCGAAACCAAGGCAGTGCGTTGATTCTGATCCATCGGCAACGATTGTGCCCAGGATGAAAAACACCTGTGACAACACCTCTGACGGGTTCGGCGGTACGCAACGCAACAAATACAGGATGCTCTTCAAACGGAAAATCGGAACCATCCTCCCGAACGGTTTTCCAGCGAAGCTCCCGAAATGTTTGACCGAGCATCTCTTCCCTGGAAAACTCTAAAATACGTTCCGCCGCGCGATTCTCCATGAGAATTTTTCCTTCAGCATCAAGAAGCAGTGCACCCTCGGATATTGCTTCAAACAAAAAGCATAAACGATCTTCACTCTCTTTCCGGGCGATCTCAGCCTCTGTGCGGGCGGCATTATCGGCTGCAACCGTTATCACACCAAATATTTCACCACTGGCACCTCTCAGCGCTTTGGCGATAAGTTTATAAACGCGGGAGCTGCCGTTCAAGAATTTAACCGTCAAATCCCTCTCTACACTCTCCCCTGTCGCAAAGACTTGTCGCTTAACCTCCATTAATTCAAGAGCGTTCTGCATATCATGCAGCTCATCATCACGCAGTCCGATCAAACCAGAAGCATAGAACTCATGACGAGGATCGTAAAACCAGATATAACGGAGTTCTCTGTCAACAGCAGCAACGAGAATACCTGAACTTTCAATTGCTGCCCGGAAACGCTCTTCACTCTCCCGCAGACTCTCTTCGAGCTTTTTTGCAACACTGATATCGCTGAAGGTGATCACCAACCCGACAATCCGGTTTTCCTGGGTGCGGTATGGCATGATCTTTACTTTAAACCAGCGACCATCACTTGCTGTAACCTCTTTTTCACTGAACACAAGCGTATGCAGAACCTCCCTTGCGTCGTCAAGAAGCGCAGGATAGTGCAAATCAGTCACAATATCGGTTATCGGTCGGCCAACATCGCTTGCAATCAGCTTGATAATCGTTGCGGTCCGTGTGGTGAAGCGGCGGATATTGAGCGCATCATCAAGAAAAAGGGTAGCGATATCAGTGCTGTTCAGCAGGTTTTTCATATCGTTGTTTGCCTGCGACAGGTCACTCACCTTCGACTGGAGTTCGTGATTAACCGTCTGCAACTCCTCGTTCATGGACTGCATCTCCTCCTTGGAGGTGGTCAGCTCCTCATTGGTGCTCTGCAGCTCTTCATTGGCCGACAGCATCTCTTCATTGGTTGACTTGAGCTCCTCCTGTGAAGTCTGCATCTCTTCACGAATGCTCAGAATCTCATCGCGGGCCTGACTCAGTTCCTGCTCAAGCAATGCCTGCCGCTTTCCGCCGGTGACTTCCGGGGAAACCTGTTCCTGTATGGTTCCAACCGCAACGCATTCAACATCGGTAAAAACAATCAATACCATATCCCGCAACGCATCAGGCTTTTCAAGAAGTTCAATCGTCAGATTAAGCACCTGTGTTGATCCGTGAGAACTGACATGCAACCCTCTTTTGGTAACCAATCCCTTTTGACGAAGTACACACCCGAAAGCGATATTCAGTTCATAGCGGAGCTCTTCGCGAGCCATGGCAAAAATATTCCAGTTGGCCTTTCCTGCCGCCGGCTCAAGGTACTTACCCGTATGACCACTGATATAGATGATATCACCTTTGTCGTTGGTCAGCACCGATGCAGGAGTATAATGCTCAAGAAGGAGCTGTTCGGTCATGGTCTGCAGATTGATTGCAGATGTTCTTGATTTTGGTTGATCGAACGCGACATCCTGAAGAGCGGGCAGGGCTTGAGCGAACGAAAAGGGAAGAGCAATTGACTCTGAACGAACCCGTTGAAGCTTGCTGAAAAGCCGTGTTTTACCGTCAAGCGGCTTAAAAAGAGTGGTAAATGAACTTACACTCTCGGCACTCCCCAGAAAAAGAAGGCCTCCAGGATTAAGGCTGTAATGAAAAAGCGGAAAAAGCTTTTTCTGCAGCTCTGGCTCCATATAGATCAGCAGATTCCGGCAAACCAGAATGTCGAGTTTGGTGAATGGAGGATCCATGATCACATTCTGAGGTGCAAAGACCACCGTTTCACGAATCTCCCTCGATATCCTGTAGCCATGATCATCGCGCACAAAGAAGCGTCGCAACCGTTCCGGAGAGACGTCAGTTGCACTGTGCAAGGGATAGCATCCTGCACGGGCCTTGTCGATAGCATCTTTATCGAGGTCAGTTGCAAATATCTGCAATCTGAAATTTCTTGAAGGCTTGACCGCTTCGATAGCCTCCCTGAAAACGATTGCAAGGGAATAGGCTTCCTCACCGGTAGAACAACCGACTACCCAAGCCCGCAGAACACCACCGGCTGGCCGGGCCGCCAGAAGTAACGGGATTGCTCTGAGTTGCAAAGCTTCCCACACAACCGGATCGCGGAAAAAACTTGTCACTCCTATCAGAAGCTCTTTGAAGAGTAGATCGATCTCATTGGGATTCTCCTGCAGAAAGCGGACATAGTCAGCGATTTTTTCAATCTGGTGAATACCCATACGTCGCTCAATACGGCGATAGATAGTACTTTTTTTATAGAGCGAAAAATCCTGACCGGTCTGAAGACGCAAAAGAATGATCACTTTTTCCAAACCACTCTGTGATCTCTCTTCAAGTAGAAGATCCTGTTTTAATAACGGGTGAAAGTGCCTGAGATAGGCAAGGATTTTGACGGGAAGTTCCTCGACAGGGGCTATGAGGTCAACATGACCGGCACCAATGGCGCTGCGCGGCATGCCGTCAAACTTGGCTGATACGGGATCCTGCACAAAAACACCACCGCCTTTCTCTTTGATAGCAAGCAAGCCATGGCTTCCGTCTGAACCCATGCCAGAAAGAATAACACCGACACTTCGATGTTGCAGGTCATCAGCAAGCGAGCGGAAAAATAAATCAATGGGGAGACGCAACCCCCTTGGCTCTACAGGATCAAGCAAATGCAAGATTCCGTGGAGCAGTAACATGTCCTTGTTTGGCGGAATGACATAGACATGGTCCGGCTCAATTATCAGGCGATCACTTACCTCGACGACCGGTATGGTGGTAACCCGCTGAAGCAACCCCACCATCATACCCTTGTGTGTCGGGTCAAGATGCTGAACAATCACGAAGGCGACACCGCACGGGTCGGGAACATTTTTAAGAAAAATCTCCAGCGCCTCCAGCCCTCCGGCAGAAGCGCCGATACCAATAACAGGAAAAAAATTCTCCGCTGCTTTCAGGGGTACTCCTTCATGCTTTTTTGTTTTCAAGGACCGGGATGGCTCATTCTTCTTCATAATTGACTATTTAACACCCAGTGTAAGTAAAAGCTCCGGGTAATATAGAGCATAATCTCATTTCATAAGACCAGCTCGGGAGCCATGTCAACCACTTCACGAACTTTGCGTGCAAGAATCAAAACGAGAGAAGTGTTTTCCAAGGAAAGGAATACACCTTGTCACATGCGCCATTATGCTCGAAAACATCCACCGTGTAGCCGGATATGAAAATGCCACGACCATCATCATGCACGACAAACCGAACATACTCGCCAGCCGAAAATTCGGGATAGCTCCGAGTATGTGCAGGCGTCACCGATAACATTACCGGTTTTGACAGCAAACGTTCCTGCTCCCTGAATGGCATCCCGCGCATTGAGTGCAAGATTGACCATGATCGGGTCGATTTGTGAAGGATCCATCTTCACCGGCCAGAGATCATTCCTTGATGGAAATACAAGATCGATAACTCCACCAAGAAGGCGCCTGAGCATGTTCAGCATTTCGGAAACCGTCTCCGTACAAGAGCCAGACTGGACTGAAGTGCGGCATTCTCTTTTTCTACATGCTTTTGTATGCTGATATCCGAGACGGCAGCATGGCACTCCTGACCACCATTGCTGACGACAGCGTCAATGTGAACCGTACGATTATGCAACGCACCTCTATACCTCGACAGAACATCGTCAAATCTTAAGCTCTATCTGATGAACCGCCAGTTCATGGATAATCGGTTGCATTTCTTCATGTGAAGCCGTCAGATCAGGAATTTTCCTAAACCCCATCCGGAGGTGTTCTTAAGCCTGACTGCGCAATTCTGTATATTTTTCTGAAGGAGCTCAGTTCTTTTTCATAAAAGGTTTTCTCTGGCATCTGCGACTATCCGGGATGAGCCCGAAGATATATTGCTTTTTTTGATCAAAAACATGCTGCTCAAAATCGATGTGCGCCTTTACTTCAGTCCTCATGTTTATTAACTGTCTATCGGCAATGATCATATGTCGATTTCAGTCAGCCGAATACCAGCGGAAGCCCTCCTTTTACAGCGTTACCGGCAAACATGTTCTATTGATACTCAGCCTCCTGAAGACTCCTTACCACGATCTGATCTCTTCTGATTTTTGACAGGGAGTTTGTTTGAGCAAATAAAAATCCAAAATGGCACATCAGAGAACAAGCCCTCGATCCCCTGTGCTTCAGGCTGTAACAACTTTTTGACATGAATCATAACGATCATGACCGCGACAACAAAAAGTCCAGGAATAAATTCCCCCACAGTAACAAGAAGGAATAAGGCCAGCGAGCCCGAGAACAAACTAGGTAATTGCGATGATTTCGAGCATACATCCTATACTATTGATTCCATAAAAGCTCTTTTTACTGCAAAAAAAATCACCATTATTTGCTTTCAATCGTTCAATCTTTAAAAAACAAAGAAAAGGAATAAAACGTTTAATAATTAATACCATTTACCGGCAACACTATCAACCTTTCCATCATCATGAGCTGAAAGGCATTTTTCAAATAACTCTATAACTCATTTTTTTAATAAACTATACCCTTGATTAAATCAAGTATTAAAATGAAGCGAAATAATTAAAACCGGAACAAAAAAAATAACGAAAAAGAAAAGAAAGAAAATAAAACGCTTCTTTAATAAATAAAGTGTACTATTAAAAAAGTTGGTTTAGTTGTGATGGATTTCCATTAAAACAGAAAAAATATGAAGGATGAAATGAAAAAATCTCTCTCGCTTATCGCTGTTTTCGTTGTTATCGGTTTTGCAAGCAATCCGACACAAGCAGCAAATCACTATGTGAGTGGCATGGCTGGTGTTTCTTGGATGAACAATATAACCCCTTCAGAAAGCTATCAGGCTAGCAGCGGCAATCAAGCTGCAAATTTCGACCTTAAATCGGGTATTAACGCTTTAGGGGCTGTTGGCTGCGACTATGGAAATTACAGGCTTGAAGCTGAAATCGGTTATCAGCAGAATAAACTGAGATCAGGTGTCGACAGTATCGATGGGGTGGTACAGTATTATCCTCTTGAGGGATCCCGCTATGAAATGAGAGGGGATGTTTCCGTACTGTCACTCATGGGTAACGGTTACTACGATTTCCATCTTGGCAGTGGTATTGACTTTTATGCAACGGCTGGCATTGGTGTAGCGCAGGTTTCATTCAAGGATATGAATTCAGTACATAATTACGACCCGGTGTATGATGTCTTATATGACAACCCTAATCCGGGATACAACGATCACGCGACCACACTTGCCTACCAGGTTGGTGCTGGCCTTGCTTTTCCTGTTACCCACAACATCAAGCTTGACCTCCGCTACCGCTACTTTGCTACCACAGACTTTAGCTATGGAAACGACTGGTTTGGCACTGCAGGCAAAACTGATATAACAACCAACGTCGTCAGTCACAGCGCTCTGATTGGTTTGAGAGTCGGGTTCTAACATTAGCTTGTAATTCAGGGAACAAGGATTGCAAACATCCTTGTTCCTATCATTTTTGAACTGGAAATAACAATGAAAAAGGAGAAACCATGAAACCGTTTGTCAGAAGCATATTCATTCCGGCCTTGCTCTTCCTTGGAGCCTGCGGTTGCTGTGAGGATGCAGTTGTAGTTTCTGCACCACCACCCCCGCCTCCAACTCCGGTTCAGGTTGTTGCGCCTGGTCTCGGTGATATCTTCTATGATTATGATAAATCAGAGTTGCGCACGGATGCTGTCGCACAACTGAAGACTAATGCAAACTGGATACAGACAAATACAGCAAATGTCATCATCGAAGGCCATTGCGATGAGCGAGGCACAAGTGAGTATAATCTGGCTCTTGGTGAGCGCCGGGCCAACAGTGCCAAGGATTATATCGTGAATCTTGGTGTTGCTCCAGCCCGCATGAAGACTCTCAGTTATGGCGAGGAAAAACCATTTGCCGCTGGCAGTACTGAAGAGGCCTGGGCTCAGAACAGAAGGGCTCACTTTGTTGCTGAATAAAAAGATGTTTCGCCAACAACTAACAGGGGCACACCGTTACGATGGTATGCCCTTTTTAAGCAACAAACTTGACAATTAGCCTTCTCCCTTTGGTGTACGCGTAGAGCGGATCACTTCGGTAGCTTTCTTGAGTGACTGGCGAGACTCTTCAACATCGGGACGACTATCGGCAAATTTGACGAGATCAGCCTGTTTAAGGAGGTTCATGATGCTTTCAAATCCTGCAACACCGATCTTTTTCAAGTCTCGCTCAATCTCTTGCGTTACCGCTTCGAGTGCACTGATTCGGTAGTGATGTTCAAGAAAGGTGCGCATGATGTTGCTGAGTTCTTCATAACATTCATGCGGAGGCATTCCTGCTGAAAGACTTGAACCAAGTTTGCGAAGCTTTCTCTGGGCAACCTGTCCGGAATCGACCCCTTCGGCGCTTTTGCGCACCATCCGTTTGAGCAGAAAGAGAAGCAGGAGCACCATAAAGGCAATGCCAAACACTCCAACAATAACGGAAATAATCAAAAGAGAGGGAATAGACGGTTTCAGGGTTGGCTTGATAGGCCTGAGATCATGCATGGAAGAGTCGGTAAGCGCTCGAACAAAAACAGCCGTAGAGGGCCTGCAAGGTATTTTTTTTGTTATCTTTCCGCCAGTATCACGAAAAACTACAGTGAAGGGTGGAAGGGGTTGTAGACCGTTGCCGAACACGGCAAGTTCAAACTCAAACGACTCCTTTCCTGCACCGGAAAAAAGAAGAGAAGAGGAGCGTTTTCGGCTGATCAACTCGAAAGGATGCTCCAAAAGCGTATCACTCTTCTCGAACCCCTCAAGTGCAGCAACTTCTCTCTCCGCATGATGAACCGTGATCGTACAGCGAATACGGTCACCGACAAAAACGCTGTCAGGAGTAACCCTCACCGATATATCAGGCTGAACTCCCCCTTCTGCACGGGAAACCTGCAATAACATCATCGGGAGAAGCAGAAGCAGCAGGAAAAGATACCTCTTGTGAAGCCCGGAGATGAGCCTCTCATACCTTGCGTTCACGGTGCCGAAAAAAAGAGTTGAGATCGCCAATAAAAGAGCGATCGCTATCAAGAAAAACCGCGTCGATGAGCATCCGCCGAAGCCGATGGCGAAGCTCATCATGCTGTTTCGACTGCACCTGCCTGTAACGCTCAATTTCGCGTCGGCTACCGCCATCAAGCGTGAGCCGCTGACCGGTTTCAGGGTCGTTGAGGTCAAGCAGGCTGCTGAGGGGCAGTGCTTTATCGAGCGGGTCACTGATATGCACAAGAATAAAATCGTGACGGGTATTGAGCAGCTTCATCCCTTTTTCATAATCACTGTCTACCAGGTCCGTCAAAAGAAAAATGATCTCCTGCCGCTTGCGGGTATATCGGATAAAGGAGAGCGCCGCGCCGATATTGGTAGCACGGCTTTGAGGCTTCAGGCGAACAAGTTCTTCGAGAATAATCAGCACATGATGGCGCCCTTTTCGGGGTGGAATATAGGTTTCAACACGATCAGTAAAAACCAGAAGTCCAACCTTGTCGTTGTTCTGGAGAGCGCTGAAAGCAAGCACTGCGCTCACTTCAAGAGCAAGATCTTTTTTACTCTGCTTCCGGCTACCGAAAAGCATTGAAGCCGATGCGTCCACAACAAGAAGCATACTCCGTTCCCGCTCCTCGGTAAAGAGTTTAACGTACAGTTCGTGCTTTCGTGCAGAGGTATTCCAGTCAATAGATCGGACATCATCGCCATACTGGTATTCACGAACATTACTGAACTCGATGCCTTTGCCTTTGAACGAGGAGTGATATTCGCCGCTGAACAGCTCGCTGGCCATGCGCTTCGATCGGATTTCAACCCGCCTGATGATCGTCTGGAGTTCCTTCAGATGTTCTTCACTCTTTTCCATTGCCCTCTCCGCGCTCATGTTCTGCCGCAAAAGTTACGGAACCTGCACATGCTGCAAAATCTGCCTGATTATGTCGTCGGGCTTGATGTTGTCTGCCTCGGCTTCATAGCCCGGCCTGATACGATGCCGGAGGGTATCATAAGCGATTGCCTTGACATCCTCCGGCGTTATATATGCCCGATGTTGCAGGAAAGCCTGGGCTTTAGCTGCAAGGAGCAAAAATATCGATGCTCTGGGAGATGCACCATACTCAATCATTGCTTCAAGCTCTGCCATGCCATACTGCGCCGGTTTTCTGGTAGCAACAACGAGATCAACAATATAGCGCTGCACTCTGGGGTCGACGTAAATACGATCAATCAGAACTCTTGCCCTGGAAATATCGTGAGGCTGCACTACCGGTATCACCGAAAACTCATTGGTAGTAGAGGCTGATTGCAGCATAATTTCAAGCTCCTCATCGTATGAAGGATAATCAACAAGAACCTTCATCATAAACCGGTCTACCTGAGCTTCCGGGAGGATGTAGGTTCCTTCATGCTCGATGGGGTTCTGGGTCGCCAGCACCATAAAAGGCTCCTGCAAGGGGAAGGTCTGGCTGCCAATCGTTACCTGATGCTCCTGCATGGCCTCAAGCAGAGCAGACTGTACTTTGGCTGGTGAACGGTTTATTTCGTCAGCAAGAATAATATTGGCAAAAACTGGCCCCTTGCGGGGATAGAACTCCATGTCCTTCGGATTATAGATCATGGTTCCGATAAGGTCGGCTGGCAACATATCCGGGGTAAACTGGATGCGCTGAAATTTCAGGTTCATTGCGGCCGCAAAAGTCCGGATGATGAGTGTCTTGGCAAGTCCAGGAACACCCTCAAGAAGAATATGACCATTAACCAGAATTGCAATGAAGATCCTCCTGATCACTTCATGCTGGCCTATAATCCGTTGCGAAAGCTGTTCCCTCGTTTTTTCAAGAAAACAGGAGGCCTCCTTTATCTGTACTCCAAGCTCCTCCAGTTCTACTGCATGCTGCATGGTGCCTCCTCTCTTGTGCTTGTTAAGGGAGCCTCCCCTGGTCTGTTACGCTCACTTATTCCGCCGGCAGGCGGTAACCGAAAGATCGTTATAAGTTATTGCAATTCCATCCTCCGTCCGGACGGAGCTTAAAGTTTCTTGAAAAAGCCCCTGAAACCAAGAACCAAAAGCAAAAAACCTCCAACAGTCGCCGACCATGTGTAAAGATCAGGGATGTAAAGAATGCTGTTGAGAAGACCAAAATCAGGAGCAAAAAGAAACATGAGGTTTGCGCCTACAAGAATCATAAGCACATGGAAGGCGCTTACCTTCCCGCGCGGTTTGCTATTATTTCCTGGATTGTTAGCTTTGCCCATGGACTCTTCAGAAAAAAATTATACCGATGAATATTTTAGGCATTGAAACCAGTTGTGACGAAACATCAGGCGCCGTGCTTTGTAACGGACAGGTACGCTCGAATGTTGTCAGTTCGCAACGCTGTCACACCCTCTTTGGCGGCGTTGTGCCGGAACTGGCTTCACGAGAACACGAACGGCTTATTGTCTCAATTGTGGATGCTGCCATAACAGAAGCCAATATAACAAAAAATGAACTTGATGTCATAGCGGCGACCGCCGGTCCGGGATTAATTGGTGCCGTCATGGTAGGACTCTGTTTTGCCCAGGGCATGGCCTACGCACTCAGAATCCCTTTTATACCGGTCAATCACATCGAAGCCCATATATTTTCTCCTTTTATTGAAGATAGTAGGTCTCACCCCGCCCCTGAAGGTGCCTTTGTTTCGCTGACCGCTTCCGGTGGCCATACCCTCCTCTCTGTTGTTGAACCTGATCTCACCTATAACGTTATCGGCCGGACACTCGACGATGCTGCTGGTGAGGCATTCGACAAAACCGGCAAGATGCTCGGGCTCCCCTATCCGGCAGGCCCAGTGATTGACAAGCTGTCAGAGAGAGGCGATCCTGCCTTTTACCTCTTTCCGCAAGCTCTCACATCGCACTCACAAACCAGTAAAAACTATCATGGAAATTTTGATTTCAGCTTTTCAGGCCTGAAAACATCTGTGCTCACCTGGCTGCAAAAACAGACGCCAGCGATTATTGATAGCCATAAAGCCGATATCGCAGCATCAATCCAGTATGCCATCGTCAGTGTGTTAGTCGAAAAAACCATTGCATGCGCACGCAGCCGCAAAGTCAAGGCGGTTTCAATTGCCGGTGGTGTCAGCGCTAATTCGGCGTTGAGAAAGTCCATGAAAGAGGCTTGTGATAAAGCGGGCATGACTCTCCATGTACCAGGCACGGTCTATTCAACTGATAATGCCGCCATGATCGCAACCCTTGCGAGCCTGAAACTCTCCCGGGGCATGAGGGCTGAACGCTGCTATAATATTGCACCCTATGCCAGCTTTGCCGCTGGAAGACGGAAGGCATGATTGAAATAGTTGCATAAATACATTACATTGCTCCTCTCAAAAAAAAAGCTGTTACGTTTTTTTAATATCACGACAATACTATGCACAATACTCTACTGTCACTGTTACTCTTTGCGCCTCCCGTCGCAGGCCAGGCGGCACCAAATCCACTCATTCAAATTGTCCCACTGGTACTTATCTTTGTTGTTTTTTACTTTTTCATGATCCGCCCACAGCAGAAAAAGCAAAAAGACCGCGAAAAAGTACTCGACAGCCTGAAAAGGGGAGACAAGGTTGTCACTATAGGTGGCGCTCATGGTACCGTTGCAGGAATCGATACGGAAAAGAAAACCGTTCTTGTCCAGGTAAGTGATACCACAAAAATCAAGTTCGACCGCACCGCTATCGCCAATATCGAAAAACAGGAAACGGGCGACAAACTCACGACCAAGGAATGAGAAGCATCATGCAACCAGCAGCAGCAAAATTGGTACTGGAAAACGGATCTGTCTATAACGGAACAGCATTCGGCCACATTGGGGAAACAACCGGCGAAGTGGTTTTCAATACCTCGCATACCGGATACCAGGAAATTCTTACTGACCCTTCGTATGCTGGCCAGATGGTGATGATGACCTATCCGCTGATGGGAAACTACGGCATTAATCTGGCCGATAACGAATCGGAAAAAATATGGGCGTCTGCCTTTATTGTCCATGAAGTGTCGCGCGTCCACAGCAACTTTGAGGCCACTGAAAGTCTTGACTCTTGTCTCAAGAGAGCCGGTGTCATGGGTCTTGCCGGTATTGATACCCGCAAGCTTGTGCGCGAAATCCGTGAAAAAGGGGCTATGAGAGGCGTTATTTCCGCTCTTGAAACCAGCGACGAAAAGTTGAGAGAGATGGCCCTTCAGAGCCCTGAAATGAGTGGACGTGACCTGGTCAAAACCGTTACTGTCAGCGAAAATTATACCCTTGAAAAAGAGAACGCCCGCTACCATGTTGCGGCATTCGATTACGGCATCAAGACAAATATCCTGAGAATGCTGCAGGATGCAGGATGCAGGGTCACCGTCCTCAAGGCTGGAACAACAGCCGACGAGGTGCTCAAGCTCAACGCGGACGGTGTCTTTCTTTCGAACGGGCCTGGCGATCCTTCGGCTGTCGGTTATGCAATCGAAACCATCCAGCAGCTTGTCGAGTATAACCGCACAACAAGACCATTACCAATCTTCGGTATTTGCCTGGGACATCAACTGCTTTCTCTCGCTTTCGGTGCCGAAACCTACAAACTGAAATTCGGCCACCACGGCAGCAATCACCCGGTTAAAAACCTTATCAGCAAGAAGATAGAGATCACGTCACAGAACCACGGTTTTGCAGTGAACATGGAGTCACTGCCCGAACAACTGGAAATGACCCATCTTAACCTTTATGATAATACCGTTGAGGGAGTAAAACACAAAAAGCTGCCTTGCTTTTCGGTGCAGTACCACCCCGAAGCTGCGCCAGGACCGCACGACTCACATTACCTCTTTCAAGAGTTCACCTCACTTATGGATTTAACTCAACCCATTATTCTCTGACGAGATGAAAAAAAGATTATTCACACCAGGACCTACCCCTGTTCCTGAAAATGTCATGCTTCGCATGGCGGCTCCGATTATCCATCACAGGAACCCTGAGTTCATGGAGATTTTGACCAGGGTTCACGCAGATCTCAAGTATCTCTTCAGAACAACCCAGCCTGTTGTTGTTCTCAGTTGTTCGGGTACTGGAGGCATGGAGGCAACAATTTCAAGCCTTTTCAAACAGGGCGACAAGGTCATCACCGTCAATGCCGGCAAGTTTGGCGAACGATGGGGTGAGCTTGTACGCATCTTCACCGGTAACTGCGTTGAGGAAAAGGTCGCGTGGGGTTCCGCCATTCAGCCAGAAAGAGTGGCGGAGCTGCTCAAGGAACATCCGGATGCCAAGGGTATCTGCCTGACCCATTCGGAAACATCAACCGGCACTGCTGCTGATATCAAGGCTCTGAGTGCCCTGATTCGCGAACAGTCAGATGCGCTGGTGTTGGTTGACGGCATTACTGCAGTCGGAGCACATGAGTTCCATTTTGACGACTGGGGAGTCGATATCTGCATCACCGGTTCTCAAAAAGGGCTCATGATGCCACCCGGGCTCGCACTGGTAGCCGTTTCAGAAAGGGCGCAGGATATTATCAAGGGCCAAAGCGGTATGCCACAGTACTACCTGAGTCTGAAACACGCACTGAAAGCCCATGCCGGTGACGATACTCCTTTCACTCCAGCAGTTTCGCTGGTTATAGGACTTGATGAGGCGCTGCAGATGATCAAGGCAGAAGGTATTGAGAATATCTGGAAACGGCATGAAAGCCTCTCAAGTGCCTGCCGTCAAGGATGTAATGCGCTTGGCATGAAACTCTTCAGCAACTCACCATCATTTGCCGTTACTCCGGTATGGCTCCCCGAAGGAGTAAAGTGGTCGGCATTCAACAAAGCACTGAAAAACAGCAACGGCATTACGGTTGCCGCGGGCCAGGATGAGTATAAAGACAAGATTTTCCGTATCTCTCATCTCGGCTTCTACGATGAGCTCGACATGCTTACCGTCATCGGCGGTATTGAACGGGCACTGAAAGAGATCAACTTTGCTTTTGAGATCGGTGCTGGTGTCAGCGCTGTACAGAAAGCGTTTCTGGGCAACTGAGCCACGGGAGTGCTTTCACCATGATTTTCCTGCACACTCTCCTGCTTGTTTTTGCACTCGCACCTTCAATGCAGGAGATGCTCGGGGAATACCGTTTGCAGCTCAAAGCCAATGCACTCTATGAACAGCGTGCATACAGCGAAGCGGAAACCGCTTTTCGTCAACTTGCAGCCCTTCCGGAACAAACACAAAGGGCTTCCACCGACTTTAATCTTGCCTGCACCCTCTACATGCAGGGAAAATATCCTGACGCCGCCACACTCTTTGCTCTCAGGACAAAACCCGACAGCAATAACCGGGAAATCAGGCTTAAAGCGATATTCAACGAAGGCAATTCGCTTGCCATGCGAGCAATCGGAATCGATGGAAAAACACAAAAACGGATACTTTTCCGCCAATCGCTCAATCGCTTCAAAACGGTACTCCTAAGCGATCCCGGTGAGGGTGATGCAAAAATCAATTATGAAATTGTCCGCCGTTACCTTGATGAACTTGATCAATCAGAGCACGCATCTTCGTCAAGCTCAAAAAAAAAGAGTCCCATACAGCCAGCATCCAGCATCAGCCACAATACTACAGAACGCCTGCTTGAGCAGGCTCAACATGATGAGTCCAATTTGATGCAGCACCTTCCCCGTGCAGGCACATCCGCTGCGGGAAGCCGCAAAAACAACCAGGACTGGTAAGGCCCGCAATGCGTTCGACAAAAAAGGTACTGCTGGTTTTTCTTCCATCGGAAAGCGGTGTTGATGGTGCCCGTTCGCTTTATGCCGAAAAAGAGATTACCCTTTTCTCAAAATGGTTCAACCGTTCGCTCAGAACCATGATCAAACGGAGCCAGTTTGCTATTCCACCGCTCTCGCTCATGATCCTCAGCTCCATCGAAGTACCGGGAGTTGAGCAGTCAATCTGCGACATGCGGTTCGATGAGTTTCCCTTTCATGACACATGGGATTTGGTCGGCATCAGCGTCCAGACCGGAATGGCAAGAAAAGCCTTCGCCCTTGCCGACAAACTCCGTTCCGCCGGAATCCCTGTTGTTCTCGGGGGAGCGCATGTAACGCTCTTTGCCGATTCATGCAAGCCCCATGCAGATGTTCTGGTACTCGGAGAGGCTGACGACCTTTGGAAGGAGCTGCTTACCGACCTTGCAACACGCACGCTCAAGCCACTCTACCAATCCAACCGCTTCCCCGATCTCGGACTGTCACGGCCTGTCAGTAAAAGCTCACTGGTAAAAAGCCGCTATTTTACGACGAACCTGATCCAGACAGGAAGGGGGTGCCAGTACAATTGCGACTTTTGCAATGTACACCTCCTCAATGGCCATACCCTGCGCAGAAGAGCCGTCGCTGACGTTGTCATTGAAGTTGCACGGTTTCAGCAGCATGACAGAAGAATATTCTTTTTTGTCGACGACTCCATCAACGCTGACCCCCTCTATGCCCTCGAACTTTTTAGGAAACTTACTCCCCTTAATATCCGATGGTTCGGGCAAGCCACAACAACCCTCGGCCAACAACATGAGCTGCTTGAAACCTTCGCCCGCTCAGGTTGTCAGGCGCTCCTTGTCGGGATAGAAAGCATCGAAGCAAAAAGCCGAAGTGTTCATAAAAAAAACCAAAATAAGGCAGGGGAACTTGTTCGTGCCATTTCAAGCATCAGAGATGCTGGCATCAGCCTTTACGGAAGTTTCATTTACGGCCTTGACGGTGATACACTCGATACACCTGCTGCCATCCTTGATTTCATCAACGAAACAAAGCTTGACGTCCCTGGCATCAATATTCTGCGACCCATTCCAGGAACACAGGTTTTTGAACGGCTTAGAGAGGAGGGACGACTGCTCTTCGATCCGCTCGACGTTACCGCATACCGTTATTCGTTCGGTCAGGAGATGCTTTACACGCCAAAAAACATTCCGCTTGATTCATTTATCGAAAGTTACTCCACTCTTACCCGGCAAGTGTTCAGCATGAGAAATGCTATCATCAGAGGTTTTGCAGCTCCAAGAGCAAAAAGTGCTGTAATGCTTTTCAATCTTTTCTACGCCCACCTCTACAGCCTCTCGCGTCATGATTTGCAACGTCAGCTTGAAAAAAAGCCCCTAGAAAAAACCATTTTGCCATACGCTGAATAATTTTTAAACTGCTAATCAATGTTTCTGAACCACACCCGGCACAACAATCTAAACATCAATCAAAAATGACCATCAAGCCGTTCCTGCCTTTTTTGACCGTCGGTCTCTTTTTTCTCGGTGCTTGCGGCCTTGAAAAACCACCTGCCTCTCTTAAATTTCCTGTTGCAAAGAGTGATGGCGCACCGGCTGTTACACCCGCTGCTGCACCAGCAAAGGCTGACGTGCCGGCAGATCCGAAATTGGCCGCAGGAAAAACCGTCTATGATGCCAACTGTGGCGCATGTCACGAAGCAGGGATGATGGGTGCACCAAAACCAGGAGACCTTACCGCATGGGCCCCACGTATTGCTCAGGGTGTAGACGCAATGGCGAAAAAGTCAATTGCGGGCTTCACAGGCAAAGTAGGCGCTATGCCAGCAAAAGGTGGTAACGCCAGTTTGACCGACGAAGAGGTAACCAATGCTGTTGCCTTCATGGCTGACAAATCAAAGGGAGCAACAGCAAAAGCTGAAGCCCCTGCGGCAGCAACAGCTCCGGCCCCGGCACTGGCTGACGGCAAAGCACTCTATGACGCCACCTGTGCCTCATGTCACGAATCGGGTATGATGGGCGCTCCAAAACCTGGAGACAAAGCTGCATGGGCACCACGTATCGCGCAAGGGAAAGCCGTGCTTGTCAGCCATGCCACCAATGGATTCAAGGGAAAAGTTGGTATGATGCCAGCCAAAGGGGGAAAAGCGACACTTAGCGGAGAAGAGATAACGAGCATCGTCAGTTATATGGCCGACAAATCAAAGTAACCACCACCCCTCAATCTTTTTTCACCAACAGGAACTGATGCGCTCAGCTCCTGTTGGTTTTCCCTAAAACCATAATCCCATAATCAGAGTAGATATTGCCTGATAAATTTGGATTCATTACATTAAATTTGTATTAAGAGGATTGTGTTTTCTACAACACTCAGCAACAAATACCAGAGCACATCATACCAAACCCACAAAAAGAGGAGTAACGCCTATGTCTCGCTTTATTTCAACCGCACTTTGTGCGCTCTTTGTCTGTTCAATTTGTTCTACCGAAGCATCCGCAGCTAAAGGCAAACCGGCTCCAGCGCCAGCATACAACGCCGCTGCAGGTAAAGCTACTTTTGATGCCAGTTGTACATCATGCCACAAAACAGGCCTTATGGGAGCGCCTAAACTTGGCGACAAAGTGGATTGGGCACCCCGCATCAAGCAGGGAGTTGAGGTACTTGTCAGCCATGCCGACAAAGGATTCACCGGCAAAAAAGGCACAATGCCAGCAAAGGGTGGTAATGCCAAGCTGACTACTGCTGAAATCGGCAACGCAGTTGCTTATCTTGTCAAAAGCGCAAAATAAGGACGCGCACATCTTTTCTTCGAGCGGGGGCTGAAAACATCGGCTCCCACTCTCTTTTGCCATGGAATAGTGATAACGGCAAATTTTTTCTTGATCCATTTGGATTGATTACATTTAATTCGTATTAACAATTGTGTTTCCTTTAGCACATCAACTTCCACCCCATCATACCAAACCTATTAAAAGGAGTAATCTATGTCTCGTATTATTTCAACCGCAATTTGTGCTCTCTTCGTCTGTTCAATCTGTTCTTCTGTCGCTTCAGCACATGACCTCGCCGCAGGCAAGGCCCTTTTCGATGCCAGTTGTTCTGCATGCCACAAAACCGGACTTCTTGGTGCACCGAAACTGGGCGACAAGGCTGCTTGGGCACCCCGTATCGCTCAGGGACTTGACGTGCTGATCTCTCATGCCGACAATGGATTTTCCGGAAAAGTTGGAGCCATGCCGGCAAAAGGTGGAAATTCGAAGCTGACCACCGCTGAAATCGGCAATGCAGTCGCTTACATTGCTGAGCAGGGAAAATAAAATTTATATTGTTACAGCGGTTGAAAGGTGGGGAACTCCCACCTTTTCCGTTTCCCCCCGGCTATTCGAAACGAAACACATCGCACTTTCCTGCCCATTCAGAACAATCAGTAACAACGAAGCTACCGACAAGCAGAAGAGATCCCGCTGGATGGAAAATAGGCCAAAAAAGTGTAAATATGGGGATAGTCCGTTTATACACAAAAATTTGTCTGTAATGAACCATCTTCATCTTGGCTTTGTCGGAACAGGAAGAATTGCCAGAGCGCTTATTGCTGGACTCAGCCAGAGAGAACACACCACTTTTGTCGGCTTTGACAAGGAACCCATTGCCCTTGCATCCATTTCTGCCGATTACCCTGTTCAGCCCTGTCTCTCGATTGAAGAGGTTGCCTTGGGGGCGCAGGTCATCATCCTTGCAGTCAAACCCTACCAGATGGAGGAGGTACTCGGGGAGCTGAAACCCTCACTCACAGCAAATCACCTGCTTATCAGCGTTGCTGCAGGAATTTCTTCGGAGTTTATCAGGAAGAACTCAAGAGAGAGTACGAGAGTAATCAGGGTAATGCCCAATACCCCGGCCTTTGTTGGAGAAGGAATGACGGCTCTTTGTCGGGGAAAAATGGCTGCAGACGCAGACGTCCTCCTTGCCTCTGAACTTTTCAGTTCCATTGGGCAGGTTACTCTTCTTGATGAATTGCAAATGGATGCCGCTACCGCGCTTTCAGGCAGTGGCCCGGCATATATGTTTCATATCCTTGACTCTCTGGCCGAGGGGGGGGTGCAATGCGGACTTTCACGCGATGAAGCTCTGATTCTTGGTGCACAAACCATGATCGGAGCGGCAACAATGGTGCTCTCCGGAAAGAAAAGCCCGGAAGAGCTTAAGCACGAGGTCACGACACCGGGCGGAACAACAGAGGCCGGGCTGAAGGTCATGGATGAAAAAAATATTCGGCAGATTCTGATAGAAACCGTTGCTGCGGCTGCAGCTCGCTCCAGGGAACTCATGAAATAACCGATATGACTAAAGGCTTTGCTCATTACCGGTACCGCACTTTTTTCATGCTCATCATTGTTGCACTTTGCGCTCCGGCAATTGCCAAAGCTTCAGTGATTCAAGGAAATAAACCGTTTCTCACCTCCTCAATAAACAACAATCATCCATTCGTAGGAGAGGAGGTGCTCTTGACCTACAGACTCTATTTCAGGGATGTCGCACCCAAAATATCCTATGAAAAGGCACCTTTGTTTCAAGGTTTATGGGCAAAGGAGACCGGATCTGATCGCTTTATCAAAAGCATGCCATCAACGGTTCATGGAGAACACTTCAGAAGCGCCGTTGTCAAACAGTTCAGGCTGGTACCCATCCAGAGTGGCAGAATCACTATTTCAGGATACAGCACGCTCTGCACTGTGCCACAGGAACAGGTTGCAATAAATAGTAACGAGCTTCCTGAAAGCAGTTTACGCATCACTGCACCCGCCATTACCATATCTGCCCGTTCCCTTCCTGAACCGATTCCAGAAAAACTCTCCGGTGCCGTGGGCAGCTTTTCGCTCACCCTCATGGCCGATAAACAAAACATCAACATCGGAGAACAATTATCACTGAAACTCATACTAACAGGAACAGGAAGCCTGCTTACACTTGAACTTCCCAACCTTCAACTCCCCGAAAACTTCCGCTGTAACCCTCCAGAAAAAACAACAACCCTGACAAAAGAGTCAGAGCCGACATCCGGTTCCGTAACAGCAACAGTGCTGGCCTGGCCTCAATCAGAGGGTGATTTTCAGATCCCGGCAGTAGCTCTCGTTGTTTTCAACCCAGAAACAAAACAATTCAGCACTCTCCATTCGAAACCCTTAACCATAACAGTTGCTCCTGCAGCACACAAAGCAAAAGGGGGCGAAGCAGAGCCTCTCGATACATCCTTAGAAAAAAAGGTAACGAGCCTCCACCTGATCATTACAACTATCGCCATCACACTACTGCTGCTCATAAGTATTGCGACGATAGTACGCGTCAGAAAAAAACGCGTTACGGAGACAATAAAAACAGTGCCTGAGGGCTCGACCGAACCTCCTCCCGAGAGCGGAAAATCTGCAAAAAACATGAAACAGCAGCTTTTTGCCTTACTGGAAGAGGCTGGGATAAAGAGCCCAGGAAGTATGACAAGAATAGAGTTGAAAGATGCGCTGCAGGAGATCAAAATTCCTGATGAAACCCGGTCAGAACTCCCGGCTGTGCTTGACTCGCTCGACGGAATCCTGTACAGCCCCGCCGGAACAAAAGAGAATCGAATCCCTGAGTGGATTGGGGCAAAGGTTGATGCTCTGCTCCGTGCTTTGAAAAAAGCTGGTACTTCACGCTGAAACAGGAAAAAAAACCACAACAATATTACTCAGGCACACCAAAAAGAGCAATGGCACGTTCCGGATAATCGGTGATAATGCCTTCTGCACCAATTTGTTCCATGGCCAGCATCTCTTCCGTCCTGTTCACCGTCCAGGGTATCATCCCGATGCCCTGCTCATGAAGAGCGTCCCTCATCTCTCGGTCAACAAGAGAAAAATGGGGATTGACATAGCGAGGAAGAAAGTCGAGTTCACACAAAATCCGATCCATATCTTTCGCTTCGTCAATCAAAAAGCCGTAGCAAAGCAACGGGTTCAGCCTCCACGCCTCTCGAAGCAGCAAATAATCAAAAGACTGTATCCTGACACGTAACGATAACCCCGCAGCTTCAACAAGCTGAAGAACAAGCGCCGCATATCGCGCTGGCGGTGGATGAAAAATCCCCGTCTTGTCAGGCCACGACTTTATTTCAAGATTATAGGTAACACTGCCCTTCATGCCCATTGATACCATATATCCCTCTAACTCCCTGAATACCGTTGAAAGAAGAGGCTTGATGGTGGCAACACGCACCTGTCCGGGAAAAGATGTATGGGGCAAACCGCAATCAAATGTGGCAATATCGGCATACACCATATCGTACAAAATATAACGGAATCGATCTTCCGTGCTCAGAGGGTGACCGTGAGGGTCAGAACAAAGAGGTGCGGAAAGCCAGGGATCATGAGAAACAACAATCTGATGATCTTTCGAGACCACAACATCAAGCTCCAGAACCCTGATACCAAGAGCAACCGCATGACAGAAGGCCTGCAGGGAATTTTCAGGAAACTGCGTCCTTCCTCCGCGATGGGCCTGTATTTCAAACGCCATAAAGAGTCCGGTTTTACCGCCATCACACAACCGTATTGCACAACAATACCGTCTTTGAGCAATCACTGTTGTTCAAAAAAAACGCAAAACCTCAACACCACCAGCAACGTTACCTTGCCGGCAAAAAATTTCGAAAACAGCGCACTACCTGAAACTCTAAGGGTTGCGTTTGCCGGAAGTAACTCGGGAGACCTTTGAAAAAGCCTTCTTTTTCGGTTTTCTTTTCTGCAGTCTGTTTCCGTCCGCACTTTTCGAAACAGGATGCTTACCAGCACCGTTTACGCCGAAAAGATCGGAAGGAGTTTTGCTTCTGTTTTTGTTAAACCGATTCTTGCGATACTTTTTTTCAAGGTCGGCATACGGACTGGGTGGATCTGGAGAGGTATTGTGGTTATTAAAATTCGGCTCGTCAATGACCTCATCAACATCATCCAAAACCACGTCGGGATGAACTTTATTAAGCAAGTTTTTTCTATTTATGTTCAACAAATCAAGAGCACACTTTTTACTCAGGATTATTTCTGAAGGGATTTCAATTTACAATTTTAGAATTAAAATACAAGAAATACCATCGCAAAACGATACAAACAGAACTTCCAGATGCAGTTTTTGCATTGCTTGTTGTCAGTTTAAGTATTAAATTCAGAATATTTCATAAAAAAAATGGAGCACGACAATGGATATTCGCAGATGGATTCTTGCTGTTATTCTTCCTCCCGCATCAGTTACGAACAAAGAGGCCGGAACGGTGATGCTGACCGGGCTTCTGACACTGCTCGGATGGTTACCCGGTGCTGCTTTTGCAATCTTTATGATACTTCAGGAACAGCGACAGGCAAAAGCCTGACAATCCATCACGAGAAAAGAATAGCCGGCAACAATAGCGATGGTGAGCCTCTCTTTTAAAAGATTCAAAAAGGTTTGCGCCGTTCCAACGATGGAAAACAAGCGGTAACAACTCAAAAAAAAGGTGTTACCGCTTGAATGCATAAAGTTACGGCAGTCTGTTCAGCGCACTGACCGTTGCCTTGATTGAGGCAAGACTAATATTCGAATCGATACCGGCTCCAAAAGAAACCCGTCCATCGGCACAGCCAATTTTGATATAAGCTATGGCAAGAGCTCCGGCACTGCGCCCGATAGCATGTTCGGCATACTCGTCAACACTGAAATCAAGACCACTCTCCCTGATAAATCCCTTCACAAATGCATCAAGAGGGCCGTTTCCCTGTGCCTCAAAGCTGAACTCCCGCTCTCTGGTCTGCACAACGCAGTTTATGGTGGTATCCTCTTCATCTTGACGCCGCGGCTCCTCGTCATCCCAACTGATATGGCACTTCTTGAGGGTAACCGGCTCGCGCAGTTTCACATATTCTGCATGAAACAGCTCATTGATCTGCTCCACCGACAACTCCACACCAGTGGTATCCGCAACAGCCTGTACCGATTCAGCAAAATCAGGCTGCATCCATTTCGGTATCTGGAGGCCATACTCCTGATCAAGCACATAGGCCACACCACCCTTGCCAGACTGACTGTTGATACGCACAATAGCCTCATAGTTGCAACCAACATCCCGTGGGTCAATCGGCAGATAGGGAACCGCCCACAAGCCACCCGGCGAAAGTGGCTGCGCTTTCATCCCCTTGCTGATTGCATCCTGGTGCGAACCGGAAAAAGCCGTATAAACCAGCTCCCCTGCATAAGGATGACGGGAATGAATATCCATGCGGGTACAACGGCGATAGACCTCGCGTATGCGGGGAAGATCAGAAAAATCAAGTTCAGGATCAATACCCTGAGTAAAGAGGTTCAGCGCCATAGTCACGATATCCATATTACCACACCGCTCACCATTGCCAAACAAGGCCCCCTCAACACGGTCGGCACCGGCCATCAAAGCCAATTCAGCAGTAGCAACGGCAGTTCCGCGGTCATTATGGGCATGAACGCTGATCAGGACGGCATCCCTCGCCTTGATGTTGTGGCAGAACCACTCGATCCGGTCGGCGTACATATTCGGTGACGACATTTCAACCGTTGAAGGCAGGTTCAGAATGATTTTTTCATCCGCCGTGGCTCCCCAGGTATCCAAAACCGCATGACAGACATCCAGCGCATAATCGAGCTCCGTACCAGTAAAGCTTTCAGGGCTGTACTCGAAACGGATACCCGCATTACGACACTCATCCTTCAGGCGTCGGACAAGCGCTGTTCCCTCAACAGCAATAGCCTTGATCTCCTCCCGGTTTTTACGAAAGACCACATTCCGCTGCAGAGTCGACGTCGAATTATAAAGGTGAACTATCGCATGTTTCGCTCCGTCTATGGCATCAAACGTCTTGCGAATAAGGTGCTCCCGCGCCTGGGTCAGCACCTGAATCGTAACATCATCAGGAATAAGATGTTCTTCTATCAGCCGCCGAACAAACGCAAACTCCGTAGCTGAAGCTGAAGGAAAGCCCACCTCGATCTCCTTGAAACCAATGGAAACAAGAAGCTGAAACATGGAGACTTTTTCTTCCACGCTCATTGGTACCGGAAGCGCCTGGTTACCGTCACGAAGATCGACACTGCACCATATCGGTGCTTTCGTAATGCTCTTGTCAGGCCAACTCCTTGCTGAAATAGTAACTGAAGGGTACGCTGCGTATTTTTGATACTTCATTTTTTTCATGACACCTTTTTCTTTTTGTATCCTTTAAACGAAAAAAGCCACCTACCCTGCGAAGGTGGCGGCTTTAACAATGTTCACTTTGGCTGAAAAACGAACTAAAAGACACCTCCCTCCTGGGCCACTATGCTAAGAAGCAGCAGGGCCAATACAGACAGAAGGTTATTCAGGCTCGTTACACGCATGGGTCAGCACAGAAATTCAATAATTCATCAAACAACTCGTAGCTCAAAATATAAAAAATTGTACAAGCAATACAATGCAAGCCGAAATATTTTCTGTTACCACAAAGTCTCATGAAATTTATCCGCTATCAAAGACAAATCGCCAGGTCAGTGCCGAGACAAAACAAAAAAAAATTTCAACGAGACAAAATCAAGCGGCTCCTTATAATCCGGAGAATCTCTTTTGTGTTCCCGGCTCGAAGCATCATACTGCGCCACTGGCTGTCAGCAGCCATTTTACTGATAGCTCCAAGAAGCCTGATATGACTGTTCGGATCTGACAGTGGAGAGAGCATCAGGAAGATTATCCTGGCGGTTTTGCTTGATTCCCGATCATAAATACCAATTTTGTTGACACCAATAGCAACAACCGGTTTGTTCAGATTATGGAGTCTTGCATGAGGAATAGCAATTTCATCCCCGACAAATGTACCCCCCTGTTTTTCCCGTTCAAGGAGACTCTGGAATGCGCTTGCCTCATCAATTCCAGGATTTGCCAAGCAACATTCGTGAAGAAGCTCACGAAAAGCATCCTCCTTTTCCAGAACACGCTCCCATAAAAGGACCCTTGCATTCCGAATCGGTTCCTTCCATTCATTCTGCAACTGCTTTGATGTCGAAAAAGTCTCCTTAATACCGGAAAAAAGTTGCGCAGGCGTTTTTGGTTCTTTCACAGCATCCTCTTCTCTTGTATCAAGGACAATCACGCTGATGCCCCGGCATTCACTGATTAATTGCTCAACAACGGTTTGCCGACCCATAAGGCGCTGCCAAAATAAAAGTTTTCGTCCTGAATTACCGATAATGATATGTCCGACACGATACTCCCTTGCAAACTGCAGAATGGTCTTCACCACATCATCTCCCTTGTAGGTAAATACGGTAGCTCCGAGTTGCTGGGCAAGGGCAAGGGTATTGGAGAGTAACCGTTGTACCCTCGCATCGATATTGGCTGGATTGTCGGAAAGGGTTTGAACATAGACTGCATACCAGTTTCTGTTCAGTCGTCCTGCTATACGAGATGCGTAGCGCAGGATTGCTTCACAATTCCGGGTTTTTGAACTGAGACAAACCATAAGCTGGTCGGGATTCGAAACAGATTCATCATGAAACTGGTTACGACGCCTCGAATCAAGCTGTGCCGCAAGTTCCCTGAGAGTAAGTTCACGAAGCTGCTCAAGGTTTTCCGGTTGGAAAAAGTTGGATAGTGCAGCTCCCGAATGACCGGGAAGATAGACCTTTCCTTCTCTCAGACGCTGCCGCAGATCATCGGTGGTAATATCGACATTGACAAGCTGATCGGCCAACGACAACATACGATCGGGCACCCTTTCCTTGACCTTCACACCAGTTGCATGTTCTACTGTTTCATAAAGGCTCTCGATATGCTGGATGTTCATGGTCGAAATCACATGAATACCGGCAGCAAGAATTTCTTCAACATCTTCATAACGCTTGGAATTCCTGCTTCCGGGAATGTTTGTATGCGCAAGTTCATCGACAAGCACAACAAATGGACGGCGCTGAAGAATCGCATCGATATCCATTTCTGTAATTTCGATTCCGCGATAAACCAGGATTTTACGCGCCATGATGTCGAGACCGGAAAGGAGGGCTTCTGTCTCTTTTCTTTTATGGGTTTCTACAAGGCCGACAACCACGTCGATGCCACTCTCCTTAAGGCGCCTTGCTTCCTGCAGCATCTGCCAGGTTTTCCCCACACCAGCGCAGTACCCGACATAAATCTTGAGTTTACCCCGTTGCGACCGCTGGATGAGACGCAAAAAACTGTCGGCTCTGTTGTTGCTATCCATAGCTCTCTCTGCCCTTGATACCATTCGTTTACGGAATTATTTTTTCAGTCGGTCAAGCGATCTGTTGAGTTGCAGCACATTGACCAGAAACTCACTGGTAAATGGGAGGATAGATTTTCCATTTGCCGGTTTATCAAGAACCCTCAGCACCTGGTCAATGGAGAGGCCCCTCGCAAAAGCAACTCTCGGCACCTGAAATTTGGCTGCTGCAAGTGAAATGTGGGGGTCAAGACCGCTACCTGAAGCTGTAACAAGATCAGCAGGTACCTTTTCACCTTTTTTCAGTGCCAGTTCAGCAAGCAGTTTTTCCGTTCTCTGGCGTGCCGCCATCGATGCGGGCGACAGATTGCTGCCTCCTGCTCCTGCGGCGTTCCATGACACTGCCGAAGGACGAGACCAGAAATATTCCGGTCGGGTAAACTGCTGGGCAATCAGTTCACTGCCAAGAAGTTCACCTCCTTCCGCAACGACAATTGGTGTCATGCCTTTGCGAGCAACGTCGTCAACCAGCCCCTGCAGCTTTTCCGAAACACTCCCACCCTGTTTTTCACAAAAACTGATGAGGGTATCCGGCGCACCCTTGCGCAGACTCTGACCATCAGGAAGATCAATGCCGCTCATTCGGGATTGCGCAGAAAAGGGCACTACGTTTCCATCAACTTCGGCAGGAGCCTTTATGCCCAGCATCTCTTCAGCAAGGGCAATAATTGATTTTCCTTCAGGGGTCTGATCACCGAATGATGCCTTCATTGCGACCAAAGCAAGGCGCTCCCTCTGGATACCCGGCAGCGGGAAATAGTCCGTTGCCTGACGGTTACCTATGGTGATCGTGCCGGTCTTGTCGAGCAGAAGGGTATCGATATCGCCTGCAAGTTCAACCGCTTTGCCGCTCTTTGCCAGCACATTGGCTGAAAGTGCCCGGTCCATACCGGCCAGCCCTATGGCGGAGAGAAGGGCTCCGATAGTTGTTGGAATAAGACAGACAAGAAGAGCAACCAGCGTCGGTACAGGCAGCATTATCCCAAAATATCTGCCGATAGGCCAGAGCGTACCGGTTACCATCAAAAATGCAAGGGTAAGACCGGCGAGAGTAACGGTCAGCGCCAGCTCATTCGGAGTTTTCTGCCGAACGGCCCCTTCAACAAGAGCGATCATTTTATCAAGAAAAGAGTGCCCGGCTGAAACAGAAATACGCACGACAATATGATCAGAGATGACTCTTGTTCCGCCAACAACACCCGATCGGTCGCCGCCAGCCTCTCTCACAACCGGCGCTGATTCACCGGTAATAGCCGATTCGTCGACCATGGCGGCACCCTCGACTACCTCTCCATCTCCCGGAATAATTTCGCCTGTCAAAACAATAACCCGATCGCCCTCCTGCAGATTGTCAGAACTTACGGACTCTTCCTTGCCATTTATTACTCTTCGGGCGACCGTGCTCTGTCGTGTTCTCTTGAGAGTGTCAGTCTGTGCTTTGCCACGAGCTTCCGCCAAAGCTTCAGCAAAATTGGAAAACATCACCGTAAGCCACAGGATAAGCATGACTGCAACGGTATAGAGCTGGTGCCCGGCTCCGGTCAGTGCATTTGAAACCGCGATAAGCGTTGTCAGAAAAGCTCCAGCTTCAGTGACAAACATGACCGGATTTTTTACCATTGCCCTCGGATCAAGCATCATTATTGATCGGCTGAGAGCATTCTGCACCAGTTTTTTTTCAAAAATAGATGCTTTTCTCGCCTGACGGCGCACGGATTTTGCCTGATCATAGGCGCTCGGAAAGGAATTACTGTTCATCATGATGTTATGATTAATGCTTTCAGATATTTCATTCTGACTCAATACCTTAATGCTGCAAGATGATCAGCTACAGGACCAAGCACAGCTACCGGCAGAAAAAGCAGTGCTCCGATAAAAACAACGCTGCCGAAAATAATGACGGTAAAAAGCAAGGTATCGGTCCGGAGAGTACCGGCAGTTTCCGGAACCGGTTTTTTCGCAGCGAGAGAACCGGCAATGGCAAGAGGCAGAATGATTGGAATATATCGGGCAAGCAGCATAACGATTCCGGTTGCAACATTCCAGGGAACCGTGTTATCTCCAAGCCCTTCGAAGCCTGAACCGTTGTTAGCCGCTGCCGATGTAAACTCGTAAAGAATTTCTGTAAAACCGTGAACCCCGGTGTTGAGTACGGTTGAAGCACCTGCGGGAGTAGCCGCAAAAAGTGCCGTACCGCCGAGAATCAGTGCAGGATGAACGAGTAGCGCAAGAAGTGCAAGCGTCATTTCCCGGGTTTCAACTTTACGCCCAAAATATTCCGGGGTACGACCAACCATCATGCCACAGATAAATACACCGACGATGATAAAAATGAACATGTTGATAAGACCAACGCCAACCCCGCCAAAAACGACATTCATCCACATGCCGGCAAGAGGGACAAGTCCGGTCAGCGGATTAAGGCTATCGTGCATGCAGTTGACCGAACCGTTGCTGGTAGCTGTCGTCACTGCCGCCCAAAGAGCACCGGCACCAGACCCAAAGTGAAGCTCCTTGCCTTCGAGATTCGATGACAGCTCGACAGGAAGTCCTGAAAATGCGGCTGTTGGATCACCTTCAAGCCATACGGCTGCAGCTCCTTTCAACAGAAGCAGCACCATCATAACCGTAAAAATAACCGCTGCATCGCGTATTCGGCCCGTTATGCGCCCGAACATCCATACCGCGCCCATTGGAATCAAAACAATACTGGTACACTCTATGATATTGGTAAAGAAAGATGGGTTCTCGAAAGGATGGGTTGAATTCGGCCCGAAAAAAACTCCGCCGTTTGTTCCGAGCTGTTTGATGGCCTCCATGGCTGCTACCGGGCCTCGGGCTATGGTCTGTGTTGCATGTTCAAGAGTATGGGCAATTACGGCACCATTCAAGGTCATCGGAACTCCTCCAGCAAGAAGAAGAAGGGCAACAAGCAGAGCAAGCGGCAGCAAAATAAAAAGAGTGGTCCGCATCAGATCGGAGTAAAAGTTGCCGACCGTCTCTCTCCCGCCCAGCGCTCTGGCAAGAGCAGCAAGGCAGGCAATCCCTGTCGCAGCCGAAACAAACTGCAGCCACATCAAACCAAAAAGCTGGGAAAAATAGCTCATGGACACCTCTCCAGAGTAATGCTGAAGGTTGGTGTTCGTTACAAACGAGAAGACCGTATTAAAGATAAGGCTTGCCTCAAGCGGCCCCTTTCCGTCGGGATTGAGCGGCATCCATTGCAGCAGGGCAAGAACAATGGCCACAAAAACAAACATGACGACATTGCATATCAGCATGGAAAAAAGATATCCTTTCCAATCCTGCTCTTCAACGGCAGCAACCCCTCCTGTTTTGCTGAAAATCCCTGAAGTCCAGCGACCATAGTTCGATGTCTGAGCAGGGTCTATCAAAAGTGCCATTGCATGACCGAGAGGCCACGACAAGAGTGCTGGACCAAGAAGCACTAATAAAAACAGCAGTATCATGAGTTGATAATTTTAAAATTTCTCAGGATTGACAATGGCATAGACCAGATAAACCATACAGCCCAAAAAAGTGAGTAATACGACAATGTCCATGTTAACCTCCGATATGAAAAATGACACCCAAGAATGCTGCCAAACCTGCCAGAAGCAGAAAAATGAGTATGGCGGCAAACAGGTAATGATAAACATCCATAATGGTTATCCTCTTTTTATATAGTGGTTTGATTTTCACCGGTATTCTTTTGTATAGGTATGGTAAACCAAAAAACCGAACCACTTCCCGAATCGCTTTCGGCTCCAACGCTTCCGCCATGTGCGTCTATGATCTCCTTGACAATGGAGAGTCCGAGCCCGATACCGCTTTCTGCCGGTTGTCCGGGAACCCGGTAAAATTGTTCAAAAAGATGTGCGAGATGTTCTTCTGAAATTCCTTTTCCGGTATCTTCAATGGAAAACCGGATGTTATCCTGCTCTTTAACGGCACTTAACGTAACGGTGCCACCAGGGGGAGTAAACCGCAAGGCATTGGACAAGAGATTAGCAAACACATGGCGGATACGTTCAGGATCTGCCATGACTTCCGGAAGCCCTTCCGCTATGGTATTGACAAGAGTTACTCCATGATCTCGGGCATGCAGAGCAAAAAGTTCTATTCCTTCGCTACCGATACGAGAAAGAGATACCGGATGAACATTCAGATGTGCTTTTCCGGATTCTATCCGGTTGAGGTCCAGAAGATCATCAAGGATATGCACCAGTCGTTCACTTTCATCCCGCGCGGCAAAGAGCAGATCTGACTGTTGTTCGTTCAGGTTGCCGACACGCTCCTCAAGCAACAGATGGATCGACATCCTCAAAGAGGTTAAAGGAGTCTTCAGTTGATGGGAAACGGTTGCAATAACGCTACGCTTCAGTTCGAGCTGTTCGAAAACCTGCGTTACATCCCTGAGAATCAGCGCTGTTCCGGCTGGAACAAGAACTACCTGAGGCTGAAAAAAGTATTCGTGATTCCCGACAAAATGCTGAATAAAGCCATTTCCCTCACCGCTTTCAGTTGCATAATCCTGGCGATAAGCTTTCTGAAGCAATTTCCTCAGCCACTCGTGCCCAAGATCGCGAACATTAACTCCCGGTTTCAGACCGAAATAGCTTTCTGCGGTTTCAGTTGCTACTTCAACTTCACCGTTCTGATCGAGCACCGCTATGGGTGAGGGAAGTACCTTGAACACCTCCTGTGTTGCACTTCGCGTCCGGAGCAGAGTATCCGTATCAGTTTTACGCATTTTGCGCAGAGTAGAGGCCATATCGTTAAATGACCTTGAAAGCCGTCCGATTTCATCATTGGAAGTGGTATCAAGCACAAGATCAAGATTTCCCTTTCTGATCTCTTCTGCCGAAGCAATAAGCTTTTTAATCGGCAGGAGAATCCATCGATGTGACTGATAGCTGAACAAAAGGGCAATAACGGCACTGGCAAAAATCGTAACAAGCATAGTATTGTGTGCCGATGCAGCCATAATGCGGGCATTATTATTTGCATGATGCATATTGGATTGGTTCATTTCAAGAACCTCACCGGATAGCTGCTTGATTTCCTGAAAAATCGGTAACAGGGAAGAAAAATATCGTTTCTGCCTCAGGGAGAGAGGTGCAGACGAGTCAGTAACCTGCTCAAGGACTCTTGAAGACTCCAGAAACAGCTTCCGAATCCGCAAGGCTTTCTGATCTTCACCAAGCAAGGTGATATTGCCGAGTTCAACTTGCAGCGCATTATAAAAATGCTCTTCATGCTGCCGAATAGCGTTCACACCTTCCTGGTAATGACCTGCAAAGGTAAACAATACTCCGCTGTCAATACGCTCAAGAGATGCTGTCATATTCTGGCAGGCAACAACGCTGCGATAGTTCTGCTTGAGCATGACATCGATAGCTCCGCCAAGTAAATCGATCTGCCTGATGGTGAGAACACCCATGGCTGCAACAATAAGAAGCAGGCCACCAAACCCCAGCAAAAGTTTTTGTCGTATACCAACCATATTTTTTTACCTCCTGATCTTTATTGGCAAATACCGTACCACGGCAACAACCCCGGAATAATCAAGGATAAACAGGGATGCCGGACAGCGCAACCTTGTAAAAATCAATGAAGAAGCAAAAAAGTGATTGCATTTTTCAATCCTCTTCAGAAAAAGAGGATTGAAAAATCAGAAGAAGGGTCAAACCTTGATTGGCAAGATTACAAAAGGAATGCCATACACATAGAGGTTCCGCTGTATGGCAAAAACCGTATAATTGTGCAGCCAGCGATCCATGAGAGACTCTTTTGTAAAAACAAGCTGCCCGCCAAAAAACACAATATCCGGATATTTTTCCCTGATGGCTGGAACAAGTTTGTTCACCTCATCAACCACATCGGTTCCAAGAGAAAAGTACGCCTCAGAATAGTACCCATGCTCCGTCATGTATTCAACATACTTGGAGGTCTCGTTGCGCACAAAGCTGCCAAGGTTATCGATTTCATCAGCCCCTTTGAAGTTTCCGGCATCAATCGAACCAATCTCAACAAAAACATAATTTTTATAACTATTGCCGAAAAGACGGAATACGCTGAACAGGGTATGAAGACCCAAGCCGTTAAAACCGTTCACCAGAATAGCTGCCGTTTTAGCTTTGGTATCAAAAGCCGGAACCGGAGTAGAGTGTTCGCTCTCCTTGTCGTGCACATCAGAACCGGTCAGCACCGCAGCTTCAACAATAACATCGAGCCGCTTAAGGGTGACATAGGTCTTGTTGTAGTGATCCTTGATAAAAAAAGCACCAATAACCAGTAAGCCAGTAATCAGTATGGTAACCCAGCCACCCTCATTAAACTTGAGAATCAATACAGAAATCAAAATAAAAGTCGTCAGAGTAAGGCCGATGCCATTGATAACCAGTTTTCGAGCCCACTGTTTTTCTGATCCTCTTTTTGCCCACCAGTGCCTCACCATACCAAGCTGGGAGAGAGAAAACGTTATAAAGACATTGATACTGTAAAGAACAATCAGAAAATCAACCGATCCATTTGATGCCAGCATCATAACAAGTGATGCGAAGCCCATGACAAGAATTCCCTTCTCCGTCACCAGCCTGTCGCTCAGCATGGCAAAGCGCGTGGGCAGCCACTTGTCGAGCGCCATATTAGCCAGCACCCTCGGTCCGTCAAGAAAGCCGGTCTGTGCGGCAATAAAGAGCAGAACTGCTTCCGAAAACAGCGTTACCCAGACAAACGCAACACCCGAATACCCGCCCCAGGATGACGTTACACTCTCAAACAAAATGGCATTCAAGGTTTTGCCGGGCGAATCATGCACATCAAAAAGAATATAGGCCAACATGAGACCCATGACTGTCACAGAAAGAGAGATGGCCATGTATTTCATGGTTTTTTTTGCCGTCTCGACTTTCGGGTCCCGAAGGACAGGAAGGCCGTTACTGACCGCTTCAATACCAGTGAAAGTACCAGCACCAAGACTGTATGCTTTCAAAACAAGAAAGATCACTCCGAAAATGCCCAGAGTATGAAATGAACTGGTGAGCTCACGACCGGTCGCATGATAAACCGCACCAAAGTCCATCATATGGGTAAACACCGCATAGACTATGACAATCAAGTGGGTCACGACAAACAGAAGAAAAACCGGAACAAGAGGCATCACAGCCTCTTTGATACCCCTAAGGTTCAGAATCAGTAAAACAGTAACCCCGAAAACAGCAAACCACAGTTTATAACCTATGAATCCAATAGGGAGAAAGCTGAAAATCGCATCTGCGCCACTGGCAATCGATATCGTAATGGTAAGCACATAATCGATAAGAAGCGCACTGCCTGAAATAACCCCCATTTTGGGAGAAAGCAATTTGCTGGCAACAAGGTATCCGCCGCCGCCATGAGGGAACAGCTCGATGATATGCGAATAACTGGTAGCAATAATGAGAATGGTAATTCCTGTTCCAATAGCAACAAAAATCCCAAGGGTAGGATGTCCTTGAAGAGCCTTGAACGCTTCGGGAGGGCCATAACAGGAGGAGGAGAGACCGTCTGAACCAAGTCCAACCCATGCAAGAAAGGCTGAGAGTGCCAGCTTGTGAAAAATATTTTGATCCCGAAAATCCCTCGCGCCCCCAAGAAAAAACGTTTTTATCTGCCTGAGTACGTTATTCACTGCCATAGTTAACAATCCGAAATAATTAATACCCGGATGAGGCTGCCTCATTTTACGTCCGGATCAAAACAGGTGCAGCAACAAAACGGTTGCAACCTGCCTTAAAATCACCAACATAGGGAAAGTGAGAAAAAGGATATCGTGCAAAACACAAGGGTCGAAAAGCGCACTCATTGAATTTTGCAAGGAGGTATTGACAATTAAATCCGGTATTGTTTCCGTTTTCTCCAGAGGGTGGCCTGGTCGATACCAAGAAGATCGGCAGCTTCCTGAAGGGATTTTGAAGACGCAAGAATACGACGGATATGGTTTTCTTCAATCACATCAAGAGTCAAGGGATCTCCAATGCGCACAGGATGCGCTTTTGAAAAAATCTGTTCGGGCAGAAGTTCCACACCGATTCGATCTGCTTTGCTCAGAATCACTGCACGCTCAACAACATTGCGCAACTCCCGGACATTACCCGGCCAGGAATACGTCCTGAGTGCAAGAAGGGCACTCTCCATAAATCCATCAAGGTTTTTATGGTTCTGGGAAGCAAAAAACTTCAGCATGTTCCCTGCAAGCTGCTCAACATCATCCGGTCTGCCCGCAAGGGGCGGCAAGTCAATCTGGATAACATTCAGCCGGTACAAAAGGTCTTCACGAAAACGCCCATCCCTGACCGCCGTCTCAAGATCCATATTGGTTGCAGCAATGATCCGTACATCCGCTTTGCGTGTCTGATAATCACCGATCCGCTCATACTCCCGATCCTGAAGAAAACGAAGAAATTTGGGCTGTATTGCAAGGGGAAGGTCTCCGATTTCATCAAGAAACAGTGAGCCCCCTTCGCAGGAGGATACCCTTCCCGGATTATCCCTGACCGCCCCGGTAAATGAGCCTTTGACATGACCGAAAAGCTCACTTTCAAGAAGCTCCTGACTTAATGACGGGCATGAAATCACCCCAAATGGTTTTTCTGCCCTGCGGCTCCAGTTATGAATTGCTCGGGCAAGAACCGTTTTTCCCGTACCACTCGGACCCCGTAACAGCACAACAGCTTCAGAAGAGGCTACTTTTCGGGCCAGTTCGACAGCCCGCTGCATGGCAGGATAACGGGAATTGAACGTTACTTCCGGATGCATGCGGCTGAGATCCTCCTGCAACGAAGCAATGCGCTGCTCCATACCGCACACTGCGGAAAGACGCTTGATAACCAGCTCAAGCTGATCAGGTGTAAATGGCTTTGGAATATAGTCTGCTGCGCCCCTCTTCATGGCTTCAACAGCCGTATCGATAGAGGCATAAGCAGTGATAACAACAACTTTGATCCATGGACAGGCATCCTGGAGCGACTGCACCAGATCAAGACCGTTTTCGGTTCCTAAACGCAAATCGACAAAGGCAAGGTCAAAAACCCGCAACTCAGCCTCCGCAAATGCATCACGGGAGCTGCTTACCGCTTTGACACTATAGCCGCGCGATTCCATAAAAACCGAAAGTGTCTTGCGGATATTAATTTCATCATCAACAATGAGGACATTGAGCATAGGGTATTTCCCTGCAAACGTAGTTAGTACTGCTTTCCTCGCCTATCCTCAAATATCACGCATAATCAGGTTAATGCCAAATACGGGGGAAGCATCGGTTTATGAGGGAATTTTCCCGACAACATCAAAAAGACACCAGTTATAATACCAAACACAAAACTGGGTACTCATGGATTACCAACAGACTCTCAATTGGTCAGCAAGGAACAAAAAAAGTTGTTGAACAAAGTCACGAAACACATCAATCAAAACGGATGATAATCGACGCTTTCGAGAAATCCCTGCTTCCCAGCAAGCCAAAATTTCATCACCTCCAAACGCCGGATTCATGAAAATTCGTTAAATTGTTGAACAGAGTTTTCTCTTACCATCTTCCGCACAAGGAGAGCCGATGACAACCGCAGAAAAAATATATCGTACCGTCAAAGAACTGCCGGAGCCCGTGCTTCGTGAAGTGCTTGATTTTGCGGAATTTTTAAAGAAAAAAAACAAGCCGGAGGCATTATCCGCAAAAAAAAGAAGCGAGACTGACAACTATTTCGCTAACCCCAAGGTCATCGAAGCCATTGAGCGAGGCAAAGAGGATATCAAGGCTGGAAGAGTCACAAAAATAACTGATCCCAATAATATATGGGACAGTATTCGGTAATAATCGCTGAAGAGGCAAAGGAAGACCTCCTGCATTGGCAAAAACTTGGCGACAAATCCATTCTTCGAAAAATTGATCGAATTTTTCAGGAGTTGGCTCTTCATCCTGAGACAGGTACCGGTAAAGCCGAACCGTTGCGAGGTAATCTGGCTGGATGCTGGTCAAGAAGAGTAAACAAGCAACACCGGATTGTCTACGAAATCAGTGAAAACACTCTATCGGTCTTCGTTATCTCAGCTCGTGGTCATTATGGCGACTCTTGAGCAGAAGAATTCGCCAAGAGTTGTCACATTATAGCTTCCCCCGTTGTGATCGGACAGTTCTGCTGTACCTGGGATCTCTCCATGCCTTCAGAGGATGGGGTTAACAATAAAAAAAGGCACTACACCGATCAAGTGTACTGCCTTTTTTGTGCTCCGCGGGCAGGACTCGAACCTGCAACCCTGCGATTAACAGTCGCATGCTCTACCATTGAGCTACCACGGAATCTGAATCAGCATATATTTCCGCTGATGGGGTGATAATATACACCGGTTTTTTTGAAATACAAATCATCATAAGCTTTTTTTGTGCATTTTGTACAAAGTTGTGCCACAAGCGCTTTTCATTTTCCATAATAATTTTTGTACATTGGTTCTCTTTTACTGAAAAGATGGTCTATGCATAAAGAAAAATCGCTGATAGAGATTGGCTTGGGTGCTCTCGCAGAGGGAGCCAATGAATTCAATTTTAACTGTAAAGCCTCTGATTTTGTGGGGAGGCAGTTAGCTGAAGCCGGTTTTACAAGGGAGATCGTGATCAATGTGGTTGCCGAAAAAAGTGATGATGAAATAACCATCACGATCAACACATCGACGCTGGCTGATTTTACCTGCGACATCTGTCTTGCACCGGTATCGAAAAACCTGGCAGGAACGCTGGTACTCTCGTATCTCTTCGGTGAAGTTCTTGATGATGATCGTGAGGGAGAGAAAGAGTACATTTGCCTCGACAGAAGTGCTGAATCCATTGATATTACCGGAGAGGTTTGCGAGACTCTGCTGCTCTCGTTGCCAATGAAGGTAACCTGTACGGATAACCCTGACTGCAAGATTTACAGCAGCACAGAAAGCATTGATGAACATGAAGAGCCTCAGCCCGGCAATGTAGCGTCGTGGCAGGAGTCTCTTGAAAAGCTGAAAAACAAGTATCGTTAACTGACTATAAAAGAGTACCGCCATGGCAAATCCTAAAGCCAAAATGTCCAAATCCCGCAGGGATAAAAGACGAGCCCAGTTCAATGCCCGCACAAAACCGGCAACTACGGTCAACTGTCCAAATTGCGGTGAGCCGACTCTTCCCCACCGTGCATGCCGCCATTGCGGACACTACAAGGGTAGATGTGTTGTCAATAAGCTGGCAAAAAGCTGATTAACTAAAACAAGACAAAAACCCCATCATGTTGACCATTGTTGTTGACGCCATGGGCGGAGACCACGCTCCCGCCTGTGTGATAGAGGGAACGGTTCAGGCTTTGCAGGAGAGCGGCAACAGGTTTGAAATTGTGTTGATCGGCCAGTCGGAAAAAGTTGAACCGCTGCTTGCCGAATACGATACCAGTGCGCTTAACCTGCGGTTTCTGCACGCCCAGGAAGTGGTCACGATGGAGGATATTCCAGCCACCGCAGTCAAGACAAAGCAGGAATCATCGCTTGTCAAGGGCTTGCAGCTCTGCAAGGCTAAAGAGGCAGATGCCTTTGTCAGTGCAGGCAATACCGGTGCACAGATGGCGGCATCGCTTTTTGTGCTTGGCAGAATTCCCGGTGTGCTTCGTCCGACCATTTACGCCTATTTTCCTCGTCTTGCTGAGGGTCTGACCAATATTGTTGATGTGGGGGCAAATGTTGACTGCAAACCTGAACATCTTGTCCAGTTTGCCGAAATGCTGACCATTTACCAGCGCTATGGTGCAGGAATAGAAGAGCCACTGACAGGACTGCTGAATATCGGAGAGGAGGAGGGCAAGGGATCCGAGATGCTCAAGCAGGCTTATTGGCTTTTGAAAGAGACCCATAACAAGGGCAAAATAACCTTCCTTGGAAACATCGAGGGACACGACATCCTGAAAGGAAAGGTAAGCATCGTGGTTTGCGATGGACTTGTCGGCAACACCATCCTGAAATTCGGTGAAAGCATTCCGGAATTTCTGGGAACCCTGTTCAAGCGATCCCTCGAAAAGCTGGTCACATCCGGCCAGATGGACAAGGAGATCGCAACATTGACAACCGGCCTGTTCAAGGGAATGTTTGAGCCTTTTGATGTCGAAAAATTTGGAGGAGTCCCCTTTCTCGGCGTTGATGGCATCTCCATTGTCGGTCATGGCCGCTCCTCTTCGAGGGCGATCAAGAACATGATCTACATGGCTGAGCACATGATCGAAAAACGAGTCAACGAACATATTGCGGAAGTCCTGTCCGAAAAGTAGTACTTTTCCAACCGCACCCCTCTGCAGCCAAGAGAGAAGCACACGGCTGCAAGGCAATTTTTGTATTATCCTGCATGAAATAACTGCATAGAAAGCATGAAAGCTGCAATTACGGCGACAGCCAAATATTTACCTCCCGATATTCTGAGCAATCATGACCTCGAGCTCATGCTTGACACCAACGATGAGTGGATTCGTTCAAGAACAGGAATCAGCGAACGCAGGATACTCAAGGATCCGGAAAAACCAACATCATATATGTGTGGGGAAGTTGCAAGGCAGCTTCTTGAAAAAAGGCAGATAGATGCCAGTGAGATCGAGTTGATCATTGTGGCTACCATGACCCCGGACATGCTCTTCCCTTCTACAGCATGTTTTACACAGAGTATCATCGGAGCCAGCAACGCCTGGGCCTTTGACCTCAATGCTGCCTGCTCCGGCTTTCTCTACGCCCTGAACGTCGCATCGCGCTTTATTGAAACCGGAACCCACAAAAAAGTGATGGTCATTGGTGCCGACAAGATGTCGTCGGTTATTGACTATACCGATCGCTCGACAGCCATTCTTTTTGGAGATGGAGCTGGCGGTGTCATCCTTGAACCGGCAAAAGAGGAGGGATACGGCATTCTCGATACCCGACTCTATGCCGATGGAGCGAACGGCAAGGATCATCTTCTCATGACTGGGGGTGGCAGCCGCCATCCGGCAAGCCATGAGACGGTCGATAAAAAAATGCACTATATCTACCAGGACGGACGCCAGGTTTTCAAGGCCGCGGTCATCGCCATGGCTGAGGTTGCTGGTGAAATCATGAGCCGCAACAACCTTACGGCTGATGATGTCGACTACCTTGTTCCCCACCAGGCCAATCAGCGGATCATCAACGCCACAGCAGAACGCATGGGTGTGGATGATAAAAAAGTTGTCTCAAATGTAGCCCTCTATGGCAATACAACAGCAGGAACCATCCCGATTTGTTTAGCCGAACTTGACGAAGAGCAAAAACTTCACACCGGATCAAACCTGGTGCTGGTCAGTTTCGGCGCTGGCTATACCTGGGGCGGCACCTACATAAAATGGCAGTAATGTTGAATATTTCACCTCTTTTTTGAACCATCGCATTCATGAAGGCATTTGTTTTTCCAGGACAGGGTTCACAGTATTGCGGCATGGGCCGGGATATTTTTGAAACATTTCCGGCTGCCCGCGAGATGATGGAGCGGGCAAACACCATTCTCGGCTACCGTATCACCGACATCATGTTTTCGGGTAACGAAGAGGAGTTGCGTCAGACTCGTTATACCCAGCCAGCCATATTTTTGCACAGCGTTGCTGCGGCAACCCTCCTCGGCAGAGGAGATACGGCCATGAGTGCCGGCCACAGTCTTGGTGAATACAGTGCGCTCTGCTTCGCCGGTGCCATTGGCTTTGATGATGCCGTCCGAATTGTGGCAAAACGAGGCGAATTGATGCAGAATGCAGGCAAAGTACATCCCGGAACCATGGCCGCCATTATCGGTATGCCCGACAGCGCCCTTGAAGCACTCCTGGCAGAAGCTAGCAAAGAGGGGATCGTTCAGGCGGCCAATTTCAACTCGCCCGGGCAGGTTGTTCTTTCCGGAGATATTGCCGCAGTCAAAAAAGCCATAGAGCTGGCTCCATCCAAAGGCGCCCGTATGGCAAAAGAGCTTGTCGTTTCAGGCGCCTTCCACTCCCCTCTCATGAAACCGGTTGAAGAGGAGCTTGCAGCGGCGCTTGCAGAGATTGAGATAAAAGATGCTGAAATACCGGTCTGCATGAACGCTGTTGCCGCACTGGTAACAGACGCCACAGAAATCCGCAAAAACCTGCTTCTGCAACTGACCAGCTCGGTGCTCTGGTCACAATCGGTTGAAGCGATGGTACAAGGCGGAATAAGGGAGTTTGTTGAAATCGGTCCGCAAAAAGTGTTGCAGGGACTGATCAAGCGTATCGATAAAACCGTCGCCATTCGAGGCATCGACACGGCAGCAGATCTTTTGCCTCTCGTTTAAGAATTGTATTCATTTGTGTATACGAAGCCATTAACATCAACCGACAAAAACCATGTTTGAAGGAAAAATTGCTCTTATCACCGGAGCTGCCAGAGGAATAGGACAGGCGATCGCTTTTGATCTGGCTGCGAGAGGCGCCGATATTGTCGTGTGCGATATCAAGGCCGAATGGCTCACGGAAACAGCCGAAGGTGTTGAGAAGCTTGGCAAAAAGGCCTACTGCTTTGAACTCGACGTCACCAACGCCGATGCTGTGCAGAAGGTTGTCAACGACATTGCTGCCGCAACGGGAAGAATCGACATCCTTGTCAACAATGCCGGGATCACCCGCGACGGGCTCCTGATGAGAATGAGCGAAGAGGACTGGGATGCCGTCCTTACGGTCAACCTGAAAGGGACGTTTGTCTGCACCAAGGCGGTCAGCCGCATCATGATGAAGCAGCGTTCGGGCTCAATCATCAACATCGCTTCGGTCGTCGGACTCATGGGCAATGCCGGCCAGGCCAACTATGCTGCATCAAAGGGTGGCGTCATTGCCTTCACCAAGTCGGTCGCAAAAGAGCTCTCATCCCGCAACATCAGGGCCAATGCCGTCGCACCAGGCTTCATCTCCTCAAAGATGACCGACGCGCTTTCCGATGAAGTTCGCCAGAAAATGCTCGATGCCATACCGCTCTCCAGCTTCGGTACGCCGCAGGATGTAGCCAATACCGTGGCATTCCTGGCAAGCGACCAATCCTCATACATCACCGGCCAGGTCATCAGCGTCAATGGCGGTATGGTTATGTAATTTGGGCAACCCTCTTTTCTTTGTATATTGTCTGACTTTTTCAATTTTTTTTATCTACAACCAACTTTTTAATCGGGAGAACATTGCAATGACTGAAGCAGAAATCAAAGATAAGGTATTCGATATTATCGTCAGCAAGATGGGCGTCAACAAAGATCAGATCAAGATGGAATCAAAATTTTCCGATGATCTTGGTGCAGATTCACTTGATACCGTTGAACTGATCATGGAGCTTGAAAGCGAGTTCGGCGTACAGATTCCTGATGAAGATGCTGAAAAAATCGGCACCGTCCAGCAGGCAATCGATTATATCGTCAAAAAGTAACCAGTACCGGCAGGAAAGCAGGCAAACGGAAAACCAGTTAAATCATAACAGATGGATCAGGAGCGCAAAAGAATAGTTGTAACAGGAATAGGGGTTTTGACTCCTGTAGGTCTTACCAAAGAGGCGTTCTGGGAGGCCCTCTATGCAGGTAAAAGTGGTGCCGCACCCATAACCTATTTCGATACAACTGATTTTGCAACAACCTTTGCCTGCGAACTTAAGGGATTTACCGCTTCGGATCATATCGACAGGAAATCTGCCGACCGCATGGATCCTTTTTGCCAGTATGCAGTTATCGCTGCAGGTCAGGCACTTGCGGATTCAGGACTTGATCTGAAGGAGATTGACCCGCTGAGAATCGGCGTGGTGCATGGATCGGGAATCGGGGGGATGACCACCTACGAACAACAGTTCAAGAATTTTCTGGAACGAGGACCGAAACGAATCAGCCCCTTCTTTATTCCCATGCTTATCCCCGACATTGCTGCCGGGCAGATTTCAATCCGCAATGGACTCCGGGGTCCAAACTATGCAACAGCATCAGCCTGTGCAACGTCGCTTCATGCCATTATTGACTCGTACATGCTCATTCAGGCAGGTATGGCTGACTACATGGTTTGTGGCGGATCGGAAGCACCGATTACGCAGATGAGTGTTGGAGGCTTTAACTCTGCTAGGGCGCTCTCTACGGCCAACGACCGGCCACAGCAGGCATCCCGTCCTTACGACCGCGACCGTGACGGCTTTGTCATGGGAGAAGGTGGTGGATCACTCATTCTTGAATCACTCGATTCAGCAAAAGCCCGTGGAGCAAAAATCTACGGCGAAATCGTCGGTGTAGGGGCAACCGCCGATGCCTATCACCTGACTGCGCCGCACCCTGAAGGGATAGGAGCCGTGAATGCCATGAAAACAGCACTCGCCATGGCAGGCATTACACCCGACAAAATCGACTACATCAATACCCACGGCACCTCCACGCCGCTCGGTGATGTGGCAGAAATCGCTGCCATCAAGACCACCTTTGGTGAGCACGCCTACCAGCTCAGCATCAGTGCAACAAAATCCATGACCGGCCACCTGCTCGGCGCGGCGGGAGTTGTTGAATCGATTGCCTGCCTGCTTGCCATGCAGCACCAGACCGTTCCACCAACCATCAACCTTGACAATCTTGACCCGCTGGTTGACCTGGATGTAACACCAAACACTCCAAAACAACGCACCATTGAGTACGCACTCAACAACGGTTTTGGCTTTGGAGGACACAACGGCTCAATCATTTTCAGAAACGGTTCATCGCTCTGACACAACCATTGCTGCCTGTGGAGCAATTCTGGCAAAAGCTGAAAACGTTAGCGTTGCATCGGTCAGGGGATTGTTGCAACGATTCGGAAAATGGAAGTGATCGTACACATGCGACTTCTGGAACTTGCGAAACGGGTACTGCTCTTTCGGCTGAAACGGTGGCCTATCTGCAGCGGCTTGTCGGAGAGCCCATCAGTAACCTGCCACTTTATCAGACCGCGTTAACCCACCGCTCCGTCGTTCATGACCCGGCCACAACCAGCCTCATCGAATCCAACCAGCGCCTTGAATTTCTCGGCGACTCGGTGCTCGGCATGTTGATTTCCGAATACCTTTTTAAAGGCTTTCCCGAAAGTGCCGAAGGAGAGCTTTCAAGCAACCGCGCAAAAATTGTCAACAGCAAATCACTTGCCGGTTTTGCCCGCAGCCTTGGCCTCGGCGACCACCTCATCCTCGGCGAATCGGCTGACCATCATAAAATCCGGAGCAGCGAGTCCGCCCTTGCCGACGCCTTCGAATCACTCATCGGCGCCATCTATCTCGACAAAGGGATCAAAACAGCTTTCGATTTTGTCATCCGCAACATCATTGAGCATGTCAATTTCAATACCATTGTAGCCGCTGAACATAACTACAAAAGCCGCCTCATCGAATACACCCAGTCGAACCATCTGCCCCCTCCCCTCTACACGGTGATAACCGAAACCGGCGCAGAGCACGAAAAGAGCTTCACCGTAGGGGTAAGCTGCTCCGGTGAGCTCCTCGGAACAGGCACCGCCCAACGGAAAAAAGATGCAGAACAACTCGCCGCCAAAGAGGCTATGGAGCGCATTCATCTCACCCTGAGCTAAAAATCTTCTCTATCAGTAGGACTACTTTTGCGTAATAACGTTAGATTATCTTCGTTAAGTAGTACTTTCTTTCTAACAAACACCATGACGAGAAGCGTCACCATAACTCTTTTCCATTAAGATGTATTGGACATCTATGGTCCGTATTCAATAAAAGGATGAACAGATGCCAACTATCTCAATGTTTTTCGGAATCCTGATTTCAATTTTTTATGGCGACGATGAACAACACCATACTCCGCACGTTCATGCACGATACCAGGGAAAAAGTGTCTCGATAGCCATTTAGGATGGGAGTCTTCTTGCTGGAAATATCCCTCATCGGCAGCTTCGGATGGTTCAAGTATGGATAGACATTCACAGAGAAGAGCTTATGGCTGACTGGGAACTTGCATGCGCCGGTGAAGAGCCATTTCGGATCGCACCACTTCAATAAAGGAGGATATTATGGAACAACTTCTTGATGTTATAAAGGTAACAACTCATACCAACTACACCCTGGAACTTGTTTTTGAAAACGGAGAGAGGAGAATATTTGACATGAAGCCATTTTTAGACAAAAAACCCTTTACCAAACTCTGCAACTCTCCACTCTTCTTCAAGGCTTCTGTGCAATATGGCACTGTAGTCTGGCCAGGAAATCTCGATATTGCACCGGAAACGCTCTGGAACCGATCTGTGCCTGCGTAAATCCGGATCACTGCGAACCGGCCTTTCTGTTGTCTCTGGCCAGCAAGCTCTGGCGGTTATACAGATCGGTTTTAATCGTTGCGGCAAAGGTGTCGAGGTTCCAACCGTTTGTTGCAGTTTGCTTCATGTACCAGAATCGAAGCGATACATCCTTTATTTTTTCAATCAATAAGCTGTGATAACCCAAGAGAATACCAGCAAGCAAGGCCTGCTCCGGTAATTTTGCCACAGGATGTGGCAAAATTGTCTGGGAGACCGAATAGTATTGCTAACTGAACTGCCATCAACAACCTGTCATCAGCGCTCTGCACGGTCTAAGGTTAACCATACGGAAAAATAATTCACCATTCAGAAGAGTATACTTTCCTTATCTTGAGTTTTTGTAATATTTTCGCAGTAAGCAGAACTTTCCCCGGTTTATAAAGTTCTTGTATTACACCAAAGCGATTTTATCATCCAAAGTATTTAAGAACAACACTCTATCAGGTTTTATAGAAAGGATCATGAGAGAAAAACTGATTTTTGCAGACCTTATTTTCTTTATTTCTCCCTGATTTTCAAAAGTTCTCGTAAAAACTTTTTAAAATAACATTTTAACAGGTTCTATATTCCTTCTCCTCTCCCCTTTTCTTCCATATTTGTCATTACTTTTCTGTAATATTCCGTTATATTTGTAAAGTTTCTGCAAAGTTTACAAGAAAAAACGGGGTTAATATGGGCGTTTCGGTTCGTGAAATTCCACTGAAAAAAGGCGGCATTTCCTTCTCTCTTGATATCTACCACAAGGGCCGGAGGCAACAGGTTAAAACCGAGATTCAGGCAGAGAAACCAGCAGGCAGGGAGTACCAGAAAGCGAGGCGACAGGCTGAAGCGAGGGCGGCAGACATTGAAGCACAGTTGAAGATCGACCCGGCAGCGGTATTTCTTGGAAAAGAGAGGCAAAGCACTGATTTTCTTGAGTATTTCGAGAGGGTAATACTTCAAGAGAAGAACGGAGAGCCTCTTTATAAAAACACATTGAAGCACCTTCAAGACTTCAACGGGAAAAAGCCGTTACCGATGGATAATATTTGCCAGTCATGGGCTGAGCAGTTTCGGGCATATATCGACACCCTGAAGCTGAAGGAAACAACAAAGGGCAATTACATTCACGGGCTGAAAGTCATTTTAAATCAAGCAGCAAGGGAGGGCCTTGTATCTGATTTTACCAGAAAAATAAAGCCGTTCAAAAAGAATGATGTTTCCCTGAAATATCTGACTCTTGAGCAGATCAAAACCCTTGAGGCGACACCATGCGTGCACCCGGCAATAAGGAACGCTTTTTTGTTTGCTTGCCTCACTGGATTAAGAATTTCAGACCTTCGGGCGTTGCGTGATTCTGACATTCAGCAGGACGGCGACAGGGTGAAAATTTGTTTCAAGATGCAGAAAACCCAGAAAGTACAATATCTGACGTTGGGCGCGCAGGCGTTGAAATATCTTAAAGAAGCAAAAGCCTTTCACAACAACAGATCAGCCGATGATGACCGGGTTTTTCTTTTACCGGGAGCAACACGTTGTTTGGATGTTCTCCGAGCTTGGGGCGTGGCGGCGGGCATTCCGTTCAACCTCTCCCCTCATTGCGCGCGGCATTCGTTCGCAGTTATGAGCCTTCAAAATGGCGTTGACCTTTACACCTTAAGTAAATTGATGGGCCATTCGACTATTGCCATAACTCAGGTTTACGCGAAGGTTGTTGATGAGACGAAAACGGCGGCGATGGATAAACTACCCAGTTGGTAAATATTCCCGTTTACTTTATAAGGAATATTCCGAAAAGTTACAGAGCATAAAGAAAGAGAGAGGGAACAGGTTTTTAATGGTAAATATTTTACTCTTTTGAAAAGGGTGCATTTGCTGCATTATTCAACAGGGGCAGGCCTTGCAGGGGTGTAGTCTGAGAAACTACCCTATATGACCCTACATTCAGTACATGGGCAAGAATCGGGCAGAGTTCATTATAACATGGACAGAACATGATCGGTATCAAAGAGGATATAAGGCAGCGTGGCTTGTTGGTTTTAGCTTTTCTCGAATACGAAAAGAACAGCATTTATGTAAGTCCCCAGATAAGAGATATACTTACAGAAGAAAGTTTTGCAGTGTTGCAGGCTGAGTGTAGAATGTATTATCCGGGAGTTACTACTACTATCTGGAAAAGGTGTGGTAGTCCTACTTTACAAGAGATTGTTGCTAAAAAAGATCGGGCATTAGCTTATTCGATTTGTAACGGAGTTTCTCTTTTAAAACAAGAGCTTATTAAACGCAGGAGTTCGGCGGGTTTACCAGCTCTTCACAGGGATATGAAAAACCTTGTCTATGGCACGGATTCAGAGGATTATCAGAAATGGGAGCTATTGAACGAGCTTGAAAACGGGCTTCTCAAAGTGTTCAGGCAAGATCAGCCACAGACCCCAGCCTCGGCGGGAGATCAGGGCGGTAACAAGTCGAATGAGGCGGCGAAGGCAAAGACGTTAAAAAGGAGGCCGAATTTTGAAGATTATTGTTTCGAGCAGATGAAGCAAATGGAACAGGAAGAGTTGAGAGCCTTTCTTTATGATACACGGCGAGGTGATGGACTTACTTTTGATCGGGGTAAGAGTTGGATGGAGAGTTACAACCTAATTTTAACTGAAGCGGGACACAATAAAATAAAAACATTCTGTTCCCCAGTGAGCAGGGCAAAAAACCGCATGAAGGACAAATTGATTATTGATTAGAGTTTGATTCAATTCTCAATTCTTCCCTACCGTTACAGCATATTTTATAATGATTTCAGGAACGCGAGAGCGTTTATTCGTAACCTGAAAACATTACGCGATATGAATACCACTACACCCCAGCTATCCCCATCGATTCAGCCCCGGCAGCAAAAAACGCTATCCACCGAAGGAGCAATTCAGTATTTCCAAGAAGTTCACGGGCTGAAGATTGCACGCGCCACACTCTACAAAAAACATTGCACCCAACCGGACACCTTCCCCGGCAGGCGGTCACCATTCGGGCGGCTTGTGTTCGACCCGGCAGAGATTGACCGTTATATGTTGACCGGAAGCGCACGGGCAGCCGTTGAGACAGTAGGGGGCCAGGCATGAAACTACCAGACAAAAAAAAGCCCCGCAGCGGGCAGCTACAGGGCAAGAACAGGCATTTGTTGGGCGTGAATGGGCATTCACAGTTTCAATATAGGGGAGGTTACCGAGATAATCAACCTTTCAATATTGATGCCTATATGAAGAAAGTACAGCGGGCAATCAGTGATTGTTTTGTTCCGCTTTCAGGTTGGCCAGCTTGCATAAGGTACAGTTATTTTATAGGGCCTGATGGGAAGCTGGTTACCAGATCAGAGCGGAGGGCCGGTGCATGACAACATCAATTCTGCGGGAAGTAAAATCAATTGCAAAAGGTTTCAATGGCTGGTCAGTTGAAAACGCTTTTGATTTCTGTGATAAGATGTTGATTCAGGGTGATGTTGTTCTGAATTCCATTCATGGTGCGGTATTGATGGCAGGCGGAATAATGCAGCTTACAGGGAAGGGGAAAGCAGGGAAAACCACATTTCTGTTTAACATTCTTTATGGTGTCGCTCTTGGGCGGGATGTCTTAGGATTCGGAATATCGAAACCAAGAAAAATTCTTTATCTCAATGGCGAAAACAGTCCGGGCACGATGCAGAGCCTGTTTAAGCTTTTTCGAGAATACTTTTGCATTGATGAAGAGGAAGAAAACAAAATACGGGAAAATTTCCTCTTCCATAGCGCTGGACTACGTTTGCAGAAAGCTGAAGTATTTGCAGAGATTCGCGGTAATCTTGCGGAAATCAAGCCGGATATACTTGTTCTTGACCCGCTGAAGAATTTCTTTAGTGGTGAAGAGAATAGTTCTGATTCGATGCGTGAGTTTATGGAAGCCGTAAGAAAATTGATGCAAGAGTTCAATCTCACTGTAATCATAATTCACCATACCGGGAAGAAGCAAAATGAAGATGGGCTTTATAGTGGTCGTGGTTCGAGCTTGCTTGCAGATGATGCCGAGGTAACAGCAGCATTTCAGAAAAATGCCAAAGAGAAGGGCCTGTTTGAATTGTCTGTTACCGGGCGCAACTGTGAAGAATTTACGCTCCACTTAATACGCCAGCCTGAAAGGTATTTCTTGTTTTCCCTTGCAGACAAACCAGAAGTAAAGCCAGACCATGTTTTGATTGAGATTCTTGATTCGTTGCCGAGTCAGTTCAAAACAGGATCGTTTGAGGATGCCGCAGGAAGGCGGAACATCAAGCGTTCAACCTGCTTTGAGAAAATCAAGATTCTCGAAAACATAGGAATGATTAAAAGGGTTGCGCATGGATTGTATGAAAAAGTTAGTCCAGAAATCCAGACCTCTATAGGAGCTGGACAACTGGACTATGAAAAACAGCCTGAAAACAAAAGTCCAGAAGTCCGAAATAGTCCAGATTGTACAACACGGACGACAGAACCAGCCGATGACGGGAGGCTGTTCTAATGGCAGAACATCGTTTTGAACTCGAAAAGGGCGGGCTGAAATATGCCTGCCCAGCTTGTGGGAAGATTCGCTTTGTCCGATACGTTGACACCTACACAGGGGATCAGGTTGCCGATGAAGTGGGGCGTTGTGACCGTGAGCACTCCTGCAGTTATCACCTAAGACCGAGAGAATATTTCCAGATGACCGGCAAGAATCCTTTCAGCGTCACGACACCTGAAAGAAAGCGGGAGCCAATACCAGAGCCGGAGCCTTCATTCATTGATACAGAGATCATGCGCGCCAGTTTGAACCGGTACAATGAAAACAATTTTTGCCGGTGGCTTTGTTCAGTATTCGGAGAGCAAAAAGCGTTCAGGTTGACGGCAGAGTACAAGATCGGCACATCAAAGCATTGGCCGGGTTCTTGTGTGTTCTGGCAGATCGACAGGAACGAAAGTATCAAAGCGGGAAAGATCATGCTCTACAGCAGCGATACAGGCCGCAGGGTGAAAGAGCCGTTCAATCATGTTCAATGGGTTCATGCGGTAATGAAGATGAAGTCTTACAGCCTGCAGCAATGTCTATTCGGTGAACAGCTGCTTTCAGTTTATCCGGGTGAGCCGGTCGCCATTGTCGAAAGTGAAAAAACCGCCATCGTCGCCAGTGGGTTCATTGATGATTTCGTTTGGATTGCCACAGGTGGTAAAGGTAATCTCACAAAAGAGAAGCTGAAGGCGGTACAAAGTCGAAAGGTTTCGCTCTTTCCTGATTTGGGAGCCTTCGAGAAGTGGCAGGCAGTGGCCACAGGAATGCCGGGCGTTACCGTATCGAACATCTTGGAGCGTCGGGCAAGTGATGCAGACCGAGCCGCAGGGCTTGACTTGGCAGATTATTTGTTGAGAGAGAACGGATTCGACAGGTAGAAAGATAAGGCTTGGGTTTAGATCGTTGAATATGGGCCGTTTATGAAGGCCATTTTTTAACCACAAACAGGAAAAAACAATGAAAGAGGGAACCCCTACAATAACGGTTTTCGATAGCTGGAAGGAGCTGAAAGCAAACCATGCAGAACGCATAAAAGTAGGAGAGGAAGTAATTGCACGAGCAACACCGGAAGAAATGGTAATCAAGAAAGAGGTGTTTAAACAGCTCAAATCATTGCTTGCACTGGAGCGGGCTTTTTATCGATTTCTTGCTCAGACAGACAGAACGAACCAAGCTATAGAAGATGCGGTAACATTAGCTTTTATAACAGAAACCCTTCAACGGATGAACCAAGAGCGAGAGGATAGGGGCGGGCTATGTAAGATTCACCCTATCAATGAGGGCGGTGAATGAGTGAGCCGGGCATAAGCGGAAGGGAGGGGCGGCAAAGGAATATTTTCCCATATGCGCGCCAAATAGACCGCTGGGAGTCAATTTTTAGTGAGCCAATGATTAAAACTTTTTCCAGAGAGGTAACCATGAGAGCAAAAACAGTTCAACAGCATAAAATTGATGGCACTTACAGAGAGCGCAGGCACGGTTCAGGGGGGCCGGTTATCTTGAGTGTTAAGGATATCCGAAATCCACCAAAACGATTGAATGCAGCAGCCGTGAAACTTTGGCGAGCTGAAGCAGTTCCTTTGATTGATGCGGGAATAATGACTATTGCCGATGTCGCAATGTTCACCGATTTGATGGAGCTTACAGCAGCCTACAGGGCCCTGATGTCGGAGATAAACGGACAGTTCGTTCAGATCGGCAGTGAGGGCCAGCCGGTTAAACACCCCGGATGGCAGATTTGCAGGGATATGCTTTCACAGATCAACGGGATGAGGCGAGATTTCGGGCTTTCCCCAATATCCAGAGGGAAGTTGCCAGCAGTCCCAAAGAAGCCGGAACCTTCAGTATGGGATCAGTTTTGTACACCGATGCGGACAGGCGCGACGGGATGACCAAAAAAGAGCGCGGTGGATGACCGAAAGCAGAGATAAAAACAGTATCAATAGCCTGAGTAAATTAAGGCTTTTTTATTTCATAAAAGAAGAGTTTTAATGATCTAAAACCATGCTATATCAGTACGCTAAAACAATCTGCCAGATGACGGCAAAAGCCTTTTATTGATTGGCGTTGATGGTTTTTTATTGGTTCTGTTTCGATGAGCAAGAAAGGGCTGTTTCCTATCATATCAATTCGTTATTAATTTATATTCTTTTGATGAAAAGCAGCGTTCATTGATGCGGTTATCATGGTTGCAACTCAATTTGATACGTTCTGATTGATGCCTGCATGGTGATGGGCGCGGGATTGTGCAGGTTGGTACGCTCTCGACACCCTGAGCAAATACAGGTATTTTTATATCTCATGCCAGATTAGTTTTTATGCCTTGTAACGGCACGTTCACAGAGCTTTGATACAATCTGCCTGCAAGCGGTAAAAGCCTTTTAAAGCTTCGCTTTGATGCTATTCTGTTTGTTTTGGTTGGTGATGGCAAACGTCCTGTTTCGATGATTAGAAACGCATCAATAAAAGGCAGTTTTTCGAGTGAAAACACCTCTTCCCCGGCGGAGCGGTTGCCAGTGGTGGATACTGAAATCAGGGCAAGGTTAGGGCAAGGGTTGAAGTCCAGCATCCGGAGTTTTTGGAAGCCATAAAAGGGGTGGCGGTTGCCAATGGTGAAAAATTGCACTCTCATGCAGATCGGGCGGACAGATCAAAAAAGAGCCTTCAGGCATAATAAGCGGAGGGCGGAAAATTCACCCTTCAAGCAGACGATAGAGCCGAGCAAGTTTTCGGTTTATTCATGGATGTAGTGCAAATCATATTTTACGTATAATGCGGTATTGTCAACTTTAAAACGAAGGTGAATCAATCATGAAGAAGATCAAGACCGTGTTTATCGCCCTATGTGTGTTCTTTACAGCGTTTGAGGCGCGAGCTATTCCGAATGATGGCGGACTTCTTGAGGAAATAGAAAGTCATATATGCAATCTTGAAGCCCAGATAAAAGAACAGCATGAAGCTGGGGGTAACGATAGTAGTTCCCATAAAAAAGGTATTGTTCACGCAAAGATCATCGGAAGCGATAAGCAGATAATTGCAAGGGGTTTAGCTATTGTGAGGAAAAAACTTAAAGACCCGTATTCCGCAAAATTCAAAAATGTTTATGTAGAGAAAAGGCCGGAGCGTATAGTTCATGGAGAGGTGAACGCGAAAAATGGTTTTGGAGGGTATACTGGGTATGACACGTTCTACTTTGACCCAGAGAAAAATGAAGTGACATTTGAGAGCTAACTTATAGAGTTAAGAAGGCGATACAGCGAAATAATGGGAGAGCTAAAGTAAGTTATACAATACGGAGCCGGGCAGGGTTCCGGTTTTCTTCATGTAGATCGTATAGGAAGTGTAGGGTGTTTTTCCAAACTACACCCCGGAGAGGCGCGCCACCATTGGCGAATGTAGTAAATGCAGCAAATGCACCTTTTCAGAAGAGAATAATATTTTGCACTTCAAAAATTTACTCTCTCTTTTTCCTTATCTTTGGTAACTTTTCAGAATATTCCCTAAGTATACAGAAAGGACAAAAAACGGCATTATTGACTAATTTGTAAAGTTTCGGTAAAGTTAAGGCCCACTTTAAGATACAAGACCGCCCATCAATTCGTTTTATAATAATACGATAAAGAAATTCACGCCAATACAATGAGAGAAAAACTGATTTTTGAACTTTCCCGCGAAGGACGCAAAGGATACAGCCTCTCAGGCAGCGATTTCCCTGAACAACCGCTAGAGAGCATTCTGCCTTCAAAATTTTTGCGCACTACGCCTGCCGAACTTCCCGAGGTCTCTGAGAGCGAGGTTGTGCGTCACTTTGTGCGTCTCTCGAACCTGAACTACCACGTCGACAAAAACATGTACCCGCTGGGAAGCTGTACGATGAAGTACAACCCCAAAATCAATGACTATACCTGTGACCTACCGGGGTTCAGCGCCCTTCATCCCCTGCAACCAGGCAAAACAACACAGGGAGCACTCCAGCTCATGTATGAACTGGCCGAAATGCTGCGCGAAATTGCCGGAATGGCCGCAGTCACCCTGCAACCTGCGGCTGGCGCCCACGGAGAGCTGACCGGCATTCTGCTCATCAAGAAGTACCATGAGTCGATTGGATCAAAACGCCACAAGCTGCTTGTGGTCGATTCGGCACACGGTACCAACCCCGCCTCGGCAGCTCTGGCTGGATACGATATCATCTCTGTCAAAGGCAATGCCGACGGACGCACTGATCTGGATGACCTTCGGAGCAAGCTTGACTGCGATGTTGCTGCGCTGATGCTGACCAACCCCAACACCATCGGCCTCTTTGAAAAAGAGATCCTCGCTATCTCCAAAATGGTGCACGACAACGGCAGCCTGCTCTACATGGATGGCGCCAACATGAATGCCCTGCTCGGCATCGCCCGTCCCGGCGATATGGGCTTTGATGTGGTGCATTACAACCTGCATAAAACCTTTGCCGCCCCCCACGGCGGCGGCGGCCCCGGCAGCGGCCCTGTCGGCGTCAGCGAAAAGCTGCTCCCCTTTTTGCCGGTACCGGTTATCGTCAAAGAGGGAACAACCTACAAGCTCTCTTATGACCGCCCGGACAGTATCGGAAGGATGATGAATTTCTATGGAAACTTCGCGGTGCTGGTCAGGGCATATACCTATATTCGTATGCTCGGGCCCGAGGGGCTGCGCCGGGTTTCGGAAAATGCCATCATCAATGCCAACTACTTGCTGAGTCTTCTGCTCGAGCGCTACGACCTCCCCTTCCCGAAAACAGTGCTGCACGAGTTCTGCCTATCGGGAGATCGACAGAAAAAGGCTCACGGCGTCAAAACGCTTGATATTGCAAAAAGGCTGCTCGACTACGGCTTTCATGCCCCGACCATCTACTTCCCGCTCATTGTCAGCGAAGCATTGATGATTGAGCCGACAGAGACCGAATCGAAAGAGACGCTCGACGTTTTTGCTCGGGCACTGCTCGCTATTGCTGATGAAGCGGAAACCAATCCAGCATTGGTACTCTCAGCCCCGGTTACAACACCGGTCAAGCGGCTTGATGACGCGATGGCCTCAAGGCAGTTGAATATCTGCTGCTCACTCTGAAAACAATCCGGCATGAGGGCACTTGATGCATAGAGAGAGATATAATCCCGAAGCACTCCTGCCCTCATGGCTCAGGGAGCTCTCTGCAGAAAAGTGCGGAGCACTCCCTTCTGACGAGGAGCGGATGAAGTTAGCCATCGAACTGGCCCGGCAGAATGTGCTCCACGGAACCGGTGGCCCTTTTGGTGCGGCAGTTTTTGATCGCTCAACAGGCGTGCCGGTGGCTTTCGGGGTCAATCGGGTTGTCGGGAGCAACTGCTCACATGCACACGCTGAAATGGTAGCTCTTGCCATAGCCGAGCAGCGACTCTCCTCATACACGCTGAACCGGCCCGGCTTTCCCCGCTATGAGCTGGTCACCTCCTCGGAGCCCTGCGCCATGTGTTTCGGCGCAATCATCTGGTCAGGAGTGAGCCGTCTGGTATGCGGAGCCCGCACCGCCGATGCAGAGGATGCTGGCTTTGATGAAGGAGCAAAGCCCCAAGAATGGATTGCAGAACTTGAAAAACGCGGAATTGAAGTGGTGACCGACCTCTGCCGCAGCGAAGCTTGCGAGGTTCTGAAACTCTACCTTGATCGCCGTGGCATCGTCTACAATGGTCGGGCAACATAACAGAACCGGAATTTCCAGAGATAACAAAACCACCTTCTGATTCCGAAACAGCGGATTATCGGGATTTTTTTTACTTTTCAGCAGACAACCCGACGCACGGCACCAATAAGGCGGAGTGCACGGATAAAACAACCCCTATGAAAATAAGATTCAGCCTCACTCTCTTTTGCCTCTTTATACTCCTGCTCATCACCTCTGCGGCATCGGATGGGTCAGCAAAATCAAAAACCGGCACGGAGAAGTGGTGCGCCCAGCAGATTTTTAGCCATAAAGACTCCCGTATCGAGGAGAGCCTCAAGAAGATGACGCTCTCCGAAAAGGTCGGCGAGATGCTTATCGCCCAAATGGAGGGCCATTACAGCGGAAGTGACGACAAAGAGTACCAGCTTATGAGCCGTCTGGTGCAGGAGGGCAAGGTCGGTGGCATCATGTTCCTCAAAGGCAATGCTTTCAGCGCCGCCATGCTCACCAACCATTTTCAGTCGATCGCACCACGCCCACTCCTGATAAGTGCCGATATGGAAAGGGGTATGGCCATGCGGCTGAGTGGCGCTACCGAATTCCCGCCAAACATGGCCGTTGCTGCAACAGGGGATACCCGACTCGCTGAGGAGATGGCAAAAGCCATAGCCGAAGAGGGACAACTTATCGGAATCCACCAAAACTATGCCCCGACGGTTGACCTGAACATCAACCCGCTCAACCCCATCATCAACACCCGTTCATTCGGCGACAACGTCCCGCTGACCATCAGCATGTCGAACGCGATCATCAAAGGGCTCCAGTCGAACGGGATCATTGCGACGGCAAAGCACTTCCCGGGCCACGGGGATGTGATTATCGACAGCCACGTCTCGCTCCCCATTCTCCAGCTTGACCGCCAGCAGCTCGATGCCTACGAACTAAAACCCTTCAGAGCGGCCATAGAGCAGGGCGTCATCAGCGTCATGGTCGGACACATCGCCGTACCAAAACTGACCGGCACCATGGAGCCCGCCTCCATTTCAAAACTCATCGTCACCGACCTGCTCCGTAATGAGCTCGGTTTCACAGGGTTGATCATTACCGATGCCCTGAACATGAAAGCGCTCTACGACGGCCAGAACGTGCCGGAAGTTTCTGTCAAAGCGGTTCAGGCCGGTAATGACCTGCTGCTCTTTTCACCCGATCCCGAACTTGCCCACAGCTCTATTGTCAAAGCGGTCGAAGAGGGGGTTATTCCGATAGAACAAATCAATGCCTCGGTACGCAGAATTCTCCAGGTCAAAAAGTGGCTTGACATCGAAAACCGGAAACTTGTCGATCTGAACCGGATCAAGGATGAGATAAACCCGGAATCACACCGCAATCTTGCTAAAACAATTACTTCTCGCGCCGTAACGCTGGTAAGCGACAAAAATCACTACATTCCTCTGAAGAGGGATGCGTCATCAGGCAGCATCCTCAATATCATCCTCCAGGATAAAGCCAATCCGGAAACCGGAAAGGGGTATATAGAACAACTCGACCACTATTTCAGCGTCACCCATATCAGAATTGACCCCGGTACCGACTCTCTCGGCTATGCATACGCGACCGACCTTGCAACAAAAGCGTCGGCTCTCCTTGTCACCTCCTACGTCAAGGCGCTCTCCGGCTCGGGCACACTGAAGCTTACCGAACGGCAGCAGCAGTTCATACACTCACTCGCCGGGATTGTGCCGAAAGAGAAACCACTGATCTTTATCTCGCTCGGCACCCCTTACATCATCAACTCTTTTCCGGAAATAACCACCGACCTCTGCACCTACTCCTCAAGCGACACCAGTGAAGAGATGGCCGTGGAGGCCTTGAAAGGTGAGCTTCAGCCCCGGGGAGTGCTGCCCGTTTCGCTGCAGGGGCTCTTACGCTGAACAGAAAAGCATTACAAAATAAACGCCTATCAATCACATGGGAAAAACAATTCGGGACGAATCGACCGCAAGCGCCTACTGGGCGGCAGTCAACACCTTCTGTGCACTCCGCGATGTCCACGTCATTGCCGACGCACCGGTCGGCTGCTATAACCTGGTGGGGGTCGCCGTCATTGACTATACAGATGCCGTCCCCTATCTCGAAAACTTTACCCCGACCAGCCTGACCGAAAAGGAGATCGCCTCCTCTGGCAGCTCGGAAATTGTGAGGGAGACCATTGAAAAGCTCCAGGCTCCGGGACGGCAACTCATTCTGGTCTCAAGCGCCGAGAGCGAGATGATCGGCAGCGACCATGAACGGATGCTCACCATGAAATACCCCGACGTCCGCTTTTTTCCCTCAAACTCCCTTGGCGAGAATGAGTGGCAGGGACGAGACCGCGCTCTCGTCTGGCTCAACGATACTTTTGGTAACAGCGACCCCGCCTCCGTAAAAGAGGGTACCGTCTCCATCATTGGTCCCACCTACGGCTGCTTCAACAGCCCCTCCGATCTGGCCGAAATCAAGCGCCTCATCGTGGGAGCAGGTGGAGAGCTGCTGCACGTCTACCCCTTTGAAAGCTCCCTGCACGACATTGCCGACCTGAAAAACTGCAATGTTCTGGTCGTCATGTACCATGAATTCGGTCATGCACTTGCTGAAAAACTGGGGCGCCCGGTGCTTCAGGCCCCCTTCGGCATGGGCGAAACAGAGCACTTCATTCACGACCTTGGCCACCTTCTAAAGAGAGAAAAAGAGGCCGAGACCTTCCTGCAGCAGGAGAAACGCACCACGCTGAAACCGATCTGGGATCTCTGGCGCGGGCCGCAGGCAGAGTGGTTCCCGACCATCCGCTTCGGCGTTACCGCAGCAAAAAGCTACGCCCTCGGGCTCAAAACCTTTCTGTCGGACGAGATGGGGATGCAGTGCCTCTTCAGCTACGATACCGCGGAGGCCGACAACACCCTTGTGCGCGATGAAATTCAGCAGAAACAGCCGCAGTTCCTCTTTGGCCGGATTGTCGATAAAATCTATCTGGCCGAGCTTGAGGCCAAAACCCGCTTCATTCCGGCAGGCTTCCCCGGCCCGATCGTCCGCAGAGCGCTCGGAACCCCCTTCATGGGCCACAGCGGAGCAGTCTACCTCCTCCAGGAGATAGTCAACGCGCTTTACGATATGCTGTTTAACTTTCTCCCCCTTAACCGGCGCACCGCCGTTGAGGAGCCTGCACAGAAGGTTGCATGGAGCAGCGAAGCCAATGCACTCCTGAACGAGATGGTCAAAAAAGCGCCCTTCATCAGCCAGATCTCCTATGGACGAGAGCTCAAACGAAAAGCGGAGCTGCTCACCCTCCGCCAGGGCAAGGAGAGCGTCACCCCTGATCTGCTCAGAATGGTCACCTGATTTGGATTATTTTAATTTTATGTGTATAGTTGAAGTCCACATTACGGAACCGGGGAAAACAGTTTTAAACTGAGCAGCCCCCCCGGCCCGGCAGTACTAACAGAAAGAGGCGGCATTGATATTTTCCGGCAAGGGAAAAACACCCTTTGCTCAGGAAAGAAACGACAGGAACAGAAAAATGTCTGACAATCAGGATTTACTGGCTGTAATAGCCCTTACCCTTCCGGACGGGAGTGTGAAAACTTTTCCAACCGGCACAACCGGCAACGACGTTGCACTCTCCATCGGACGCAAACTGGCACAGGATGCCTTGGCGCTCAAAGTTGACGGCGTTACGATTGACCTCTCAACACCCCTTACGGCTGATGCTGCAATAGAGATCATCACCTTCAGCTCCCCTGCCGGGCCGGATATTTTCTGGCACAGCTCAAGCCACCTCATGGCCCAGGCCATCGAGGAGCTTTACCCGGGCAGCAAATTCGGCGCAGGCCCCTCTATCGAGCAGGGCTTCTACTACGATATCGCCTCAACACACCGCTTCCGCGAAGAGGATCTCCGCAAGATCGAAGAGCAGATGCTTGAGATCAGCAAACGCGATATCCATATCCGGCGTGAAGAGATGAACCGCATCGACGCAATAGAGTTTTTCAAAACCGTCCGGAACGACCCCTACAAAGTTGAGATTCTTGAAGATACCCTGAAAGAGGTTGAGAGTGTTTCGCTTTACCATCAGGATGGATTCACTGACCTCTGCATCGGGCCGCATATCCCTTCGACCAGCAAAGTGAAAGCTGTTCTTCTCACCAATATCTCCTCCTCTTACTGGCGTGGAGATTCGGCACGAGAGAATATGCAGCGCATCTACGGCATCACCTTTCCTTCCGATAAACTGCTGAAAGAGCATGTTGCAAGGCTGGAAGAGGCCAAACGACGCGATCACCGCAAACTCGGCACCGAGCTTGAGCTCTTCATGCTCTCGCCGGAAGTTGGAAGCGGTCTGCCAATCTGGCTGCCCAAAGGGGCCATCATCCGCAACGAACTCGAAGCATTTCTCAAAGAGGAGCAGCGCAAGCGTGGCTATCTGCCCGTCTATACGCCGCATATTGGCAATATCGAACTTTACAAGCGTTCCGGCCACTATCCCTACTACAGCGACTCGCAGTTTCCGCCGCTGACCTATCACGATGAAGAGGGCAAGCAGGAGCAGTATCTTCTCAAACCGATGAACTGCCCGCACCACCACCTCATCTACAGCTCAAAGATGCGCAGTTACCGTGACCTACCCATCCGTCTGACGGAGTTCGGCACGGTCTACCGCCATGAGCAGTCAGGCGAGCTCAACGGTCTTGTACGCGCCAGAGGCTTCACGCAGGACGACTCGCATATCTACTGCCGCCCCGACCAGCTTGTTGACGAAATTTGTGACGCCATCGACCTTACCCAGTTTGTTTTTGCAACACTCGGTTTTACTGAGGTGCAGACCCGCCTCTCCATGCACGACCCCGAAAACCAGGCGAAGTACGGTGGTACCGCCGAGGTGTGGGAGCAGGCAGAGAAAGATGTGCAGGAGGCCGCCGACCGCATGGGCATCGACTACTTTATCGGCGTTGGCGAAGCAAGCTTTTACGGCCCGAAAATTGATTTTATTGTGCGTGACGCCCTCGGCAGAAAGTGGCAGCTCGGCACCGTCCAGGTTGACTACGTCATGCCGGAACGGTTCGACCTCACCTACACCGGCAGCGATGGCCAGAAACACCGCCCCGTTGTCATTCACCGCGCCCCCTTCGGCTCCATGGAGCGCTTTATCGGCGTGCTTATCGAGCACACCGCCGGGAACTTCCCGCTCTGGCTTGCTCCCGTTCAGGCCGTTGTGCTCCCCATTGCCGAAGATGTTCACGACTATGCAAAAAGCGTACATCAGGCGCTCCTCACAGCAGGAATCCGCGCCGAACTTGACACCAGAAGTGAAAAAATCGGCAAAAAAATCCGCGACGCCGAAGTAAGCAAAATCCCCTGCATGATTGTCATCGGACAAAAAGAGCAGGAGAGCGGCGAAGTATCGCTGCGCCGTCATCGCGTCGGTGATGAAGGGCGCTTCAGCGTAAGCGGACTGATCGAAAAACTCAAGACAGAGATCATCGGAAAATCCTGACTATCTAAAACAAACCTGAACGCATGAAGAAACAAAAGGTTACGACTCAAAAGCCGAAACTCACCTATCGGGTCAATGAGCAGATCCGTGTTCCGGAAGTCCGCATTATTTTTCCGGACGGAACACAGGAGGTGATGAAAACCATTGACGCCAAGCGGGTAGCCGAAGAGCGCAATCAGGATCTGATCGAGGTACAGCCAAACGCCGAACCTCCGGTTTGCAAGTTCGACAACCTCGGCAGGTTACTCTATAAGATGGACAAGCGGGACAAGGATCTCAAGAAAAAGCAGAAAACCACCACCCTCAAGGAGCTGCGCTTTCATCCGAACACCGACAAGCACGACTTTGACTTCAAGAGCGCACATCTTGAAGAGTTCCTGCGCAAAGGCAACCGGGTCAGAGCCACTATCGTCTTTCTTGGACGCTCCATCATCTATAAAGACAAGGGGCTTGAACTTGCAGAACGCTTAACCGAGCGACTCAGCGTTGTAAGCACCCGCGACGGCGACCCGAAATTCGAAGGCAAAAAGCTCTTCGTCTATTTCGAGCCCGACAAAAAGAAGATTGATGCCTACGACCGCATCAGGGCGAAAACAAATCAGCCACCGGCAGCACCACTGGCGCCATTGGCACCTGAGGATCTGATAGAAGAGTAATCACAGAAAAATTCGAGCAATTTATATTCAAAAAATAAAGGACGTATCATGCCTAAAATGAAATCCCACCGTGGAGCATGCAAACGGTTTAAGACGACATCATCTGGAAAAATCAAGCGT
>CAIJPS010000013.1 GCA_903822595.1 uncultured Chlorobiaceae bacterium | reverse complement strand
TCAAGCGCACCAACAAGGTCACCGTTTTTTTCAAGGGGAAGGGCATCGGCAAGTTCTGCCACAATATCGAGCGCTTCACGAAGCGGTTCACGGAGGGAGAGGCGTTGCTTGATGTATGCTGCTTTAGAATTCATGAAGGGGTTCTCAATAGTTTTTGTTGTATTGCCACTTCGCCCTTAATAACTATCTCTGCCTCAGGACAAGCTCTGTATCATCACTCAAAAAGGTCGGTCTGTCTTGGCTCTCCAGCTTCCTCACACTCAATATTTGCCTCCGGTTCATCCAGCACCTCTTCCTCCGCGCGATCGTAAGGCACCTGCACAATATTCAGGCTGTAATCCTCCCGGCCAAATTCGCACCGGCCAAGCAGCATGCTCGGAATTTTTTTGATGGAAATATTGCTGTGGCGGTGGGCACACTCTTTCTGATAGGCCTTGCAGGCAACCAGCAGGCTTTCATCCGGCTGCATCTCGTCATGAATGCCGTCAAGCATTTCAACCGTCATAAAGCCGGTTGTGGTGAAGAGAAAATCCTTTTCGCTGCTTCGAGCCTGCTTCCAGTAGACATGCTCGTCCGGCAGGTATCGGAACCCCTCCTGCTTCGCCATTGCAGCCGCAAGCATATCGGGATTGTACTTTTTACTGATAATCCAGTTCCCGTATTTGTCCCTGTTCAGGAGCGAAGGGGCAAGCGTATAAAACCTGAAGCCACCGCCACCCTGCCACTCAACAGCTTTGCTGATGCCACCCTGATCGGTACCATCAACCACCTGCTTCAGGCGGGGATAACAATGCGTTTTTGCATGTTCACCAAGCTCAATGCCGATCCATTTCCTGCCCATTTTATGCGCAACGGCTGCAGTTGTACCGGAGCCAAGAAAAGAGTCGAGAACAATATCGCCTTCTCGGGAGGCACGTGCCTTTATCCGATAAACGAGCTTTTCTGGTTTTGGTGTAGCAAAAACATTGTCAGAATTGAATTGCTTCACTTCTCGTTTCGAGTCCTGATTATCCCCTACATCACTTCTAAACCAGATGGTTTTTGATACACTTCCATCCTGTACTTCAGATAAAAATCTTTTTAAACGAGGCATGCCATCACCTTTTATCCCAAACCATATCCTCTTATCGTGAATTAATTCTTCATATTTTTTCATAGAAACAGACCAACATCTCGAATCTGGTGGTTTGACTTTTTTCCCTGATGGAGTTTCGATCACATAATCATTTGTTTCGGAATATGTTTTAACCGATAAATTATCGGACATCCAAACACCTCGCGGATCATTATCAGGATTCTTGTAAAGGCTGTTTTGTAAACCTGTTCTTGGCAATAAATACGGCCTCCAAATCTCCTTGTTTTTGGCATAGACAAGAATATGATCATGGCTGTCAGAGAGCCATTTCGCATCATTTTGAGGTGAATATTTTTTCTCCCAGATCACATTATTAACAAAGTTCCGCCTTCCGAAAATCTCATCACAAAGCACTTTCAGGTAATGGCTTTCATCATCATCAATGGAGATCCAGATTGAACCATCATTGGCCAGCAGGTCACGAAGAATTTTCAGCCGGGGTGCCATCAGGTCCAACCACTGGCTGTGCTCAATCCCGTCGTCATAATGTTCAAACGCATTGCCTGTATTATACGGCGGATCGATATAGATGCACTTGACCTCCCCCGCATAATCCTGCTCCAGCGCCTTCAGGGCAAGCAGGTTGTCACCCTGAATCAGCATGTTGCCGCTACCGGGGTCACCATAGCTGTATTCTGGCTGCTCGACAAGAATCCTCGGCTCAAGCTTCGGTTCTTCACCCTTTCCTATCCAGGTCAGCTCTAATTTTTGATTTGGTTTCATTACTGCAATTCAACCCTTCAGTTCAACTTTTTTATAAAATCCGTACACATTGCCGATATGCTGTTTCATCACCCCACGGTTTGCCAGCCTGCCGGCAACAATCGCCGGGTGCGTGCCGATTTTGGTGGCAAAACGCTGGATATCCTGTTTTTCAAATGCACCACTCTCCATGATCTCTTTTTCCTCCTTGCGGCTCATAAGAGACTCTTCTGCAAAGCTGTCAGCTTCGGCCTCTTTCTCTTTGCCGTTACAGGAGTAATCCATCCCCTCAACAAAAACATCCTTTTTGTTGTGCTTCAGGATATGGGCCGCTTCATGGAAAAAGGTGAACCAGAAAATATCGTTCCGGTTCAACCGGTTTGAGAGTTGAATCAAAGGATTGCCTTTCACCCATCGGGTTGAGCCATGCAGCGGCGCTTTCGGCAGGCAGGGTGTGTGAACAACCTTGACGCCAGCTTTCCTGCAGAGCTCCTGAAGTTCAGGAAAGAAATCATCGGCGCCGCTGATCACCAGCTTTTTTATCTCCTGCAAAGTTTCCATAAAGGCGTTCCTGTCAAAATCCGGCACCTGAAGCAATTCCGCCTGCCGCTCTCCCTGCCGAAGCCATGCGGCAACAGCATAGGGATCTTTGCTGTTTTTTTCGCTCATACGGTAGGCTGTGGCATAGACCTGCCCATGGTAGAACGTTTCATAGACTTCAGGGCTTGCCACGTTAAAAAAGGAGAGCAGGGCTTTGCCTGCGTTTGCCGAACTGCCGTCATAGGCAATCCATCCTTTTGCTTTCATCTCCTTGCAGGGAAACCTTTTCGCCCACTCTTTCGCCTGAAGCAGCGTGTCAGCTTCATCAATTTCAGCAAGTTTAAGGCGGTAACGTCGCTCAAGCTCCATCCAGAAATCAGCAGGAATCCCGACAACCCGCTCAAGCTGAATTGCGGTTTCCGGAGTAATCTGCGCTTTGCCCTGAATGATCTCGTTAATAGTTTTCTTCGGCCTGCCCATTCTGTCTGCAAGCTCAGCTTGTGTCATGGAGGTATATTCGAGATGCTCGGAAAGTGTATCGCCTGGGCATGGCAACAATTCACGGGCTAATGCAATATCTTCTTCTGTCCTATACATGGTATTTCGTTCGTTTTAATGGTAATCTTCCCCAATTGCCGTAATCTCGATGTCTGTTACCAGTTTCCAGTCAAGCGCTCCATCTTCTTTCCGAGGAAGCGGATTATGATCGGGAATAAAAATAAGGCGATGATTCGGAGAGATGTCAACCGCTAATTCACCAACTCTGGGTGCTTTAAGTGCATGACAGTTGGCTGCAGGCACATTCCGCATAGCATCGAGGTTGAGAGCCACAGAAAGCTGTTCAAGACGAAGAGCCACCTTTTTTGCCCTGTCACCATAATATTTCCTTATTGCAGAGAGGCTTTCAACGCTCTTTTCCAGCTTGCGTGTGTGGTAGCGAATCTTCATCAATAAAGTAACAAAACTTATTTGAAAAACAATTTTAATTAACCTAAAAGGTTAATACTATTTCAGCTTCCACCGTATCGTAAAGAGAGTTTCTTCCTCTATCCGCTGCGTCATCCTTGCCTCAACCTCTTCGAGTAATCCATCTTTTTTGCCTTCAATCTGATCCTGCGCCTCAAAAAGGTGGCGCCGTTTTTCGTCGCGCTGCTTTTCAAGTTCCTTTACGTGGCGGCGTTCCTTTACCTTGCTTTCAAGATCGGAGAGCTTTCTGGCTTCAGCCTTGCGGAGCCTGATTTCCGCATCGAGATCTTTAATCTCGCGCTCAAGGCTGAGCTTCATGTCTTCAGCCCATTTGTCGAGCTTTTCGTATTCATCATCAAAAAACTGCGCGTTTCGGGCGTTGTTTTCCTTGAGGATTATTTCAGTAGCCTCTTTGTTCATTACGGCGAAGCGCTTTTCAACCTCCTCCGGGATCACAAGAGTTTTTCCCTCGGTGGCATCGAGTAAGAAAAACTTACGGCAGAGGTCGTGGTCAAGCAGTTCGCCTGTTTCAGTAAATCCGGTATGCAGCAGAAAATCCTCGGTTTCAAAAGAGGAGATGGTCAGGCAGCGAAGCTGGAGCCATCCGCTCTTTCCAATAAAGGGCTCAAGAAGAGTGATCTGTTTGGGTTTGCCGGAATAGTCAAAAAGAAGCTCTCTCGTCTCAAGCGGTTGCTTTTTGCATGTTTCAATAATCCGGCGGGCAAGCAGATGGCCGGTACGGTAGATGTTGGTATCGTCCTCTACTTCTATTTCTGACTTTTTTCTGTTGGCCGCCGTTCGCAGCAGCAGATAGGGGCCGGGGTGTATCTGTTCACCGGGAAACGGATTGGCGTGCAGTCTGAAGGCGTTGTCGGATTGATCAAATGCCGCGCAGTCGCGCAGGAAGTACCGGGTGATATGCCAGAGCCACTGCTCATACTGGTTGAGGTAGTGCCGTCCTGTTTCAAGGCTGAAGCGGAGCTTCTGGTGAACCTCTTCATCAAAATTCTCCAGCAGGTTCTGACGGGTGTTTTCGAACCGTTCCTCTATATTGTGTTCAAGCTCCTCCTGCAGACGGTCAAAAGCCTCCTGTATCTCTTCAGACCTGCGGCATTCCTGATAGATAGCGGCAATCCGTTTCTCAAAATCAACGCCGCCCTCTATGCTTCCAAGTACCTCATCGCTTGCTCCGAATACCCCGCTGAACAGCCGGAATTTCTGGTCGAGCAGTTGATAAACCCTGTTATCGGCTTCATTGGCCATGTTCAGAAAGTTGACGACAACGACATCAAAGCGCTGTCCGTATCGATGGCATCGACCAATGCGCTGTTCGATACGCTGAGGGTTCCAGGGCATATCGTAGTTGACCACCAGCGAGCAGAACTGCAGGTTAATCCCTTCGGCGGCGGCTTCTGTGGCAATCATGATGGTTGCTTCGTGCCGGAAATAATCAACCAGAGCCTGACGCATATCGGCCGTAGGCGAGCCGCTTATCCGGTCGGTACCTTTATGCTGCTCAATCCATGACTTGTAAATTTTTCTTGATTCAGGGTCGTTATTTGAACCGTTGAAGAGCACGATCTTTCCGCCAACTCCCTGCTGTTCGAGATTTTTTTTCAGATAGAGCTGTGTACGGGTTGACTCGGTAAAAATTATGGCTTTTTCTGAAGCTCCGAGTTCCTGCAGTTTCCTGAACCCGCCACTCAGAGCGGTTACCAGCTTGTCACCTTTCGAGTTCTTCTGAATGATTCTGGCAAGCCGGGCGAATTCCCTCAGTTCGTTCCGTTCAGCAAGTACCGCTTCCCGCTCTTCCCTCGTGAGTGGTTCAACGAATTCCTCAAGAGGAGATTCGCCGTTTTCCTGCCACTCTTCTCGCAGTTCGTCAAAGGTCTCGAAGTCGAGGGAAATGGTCTCATCATCACTGTTCGGTACCTGCCGGGCAAGCAGGGCATCAAGCTTTGCGGCAAGTCCTTCAAGGGTACCCTGAATAGCAAAAGTTGATGAGGCAAGCAGTTTTCGGAGTATCAGCGTCATGAGCTTGCGCTGACTGACCGGCAGGGCGTACAAGTCGGGCTTTATCAGATAGTTGGAAACGAGATCATAAAGCTCCTGCTCTTCCTTGTAGGGATAGTACTCCTGAACAATAGCAAGGCGGTTGGTGTATTTGACATATTCAAGCACTTGGCGCCTCAGCGTTCGCTTGCAAAGCGGCTTCAGGCGCTCTTTCAGCTCATTGAAATTACCATCTTCGAGGATGCGGGAGTAGCGGCTCTTGAAGCTTTTCAGGTCACCGAAAGCGTAGTCGTCAATGATGCTGACCATGCCGTACAGCTCCAGAATCGAGTTCTGCAGCGGTGTGGCCGTCAGAAGAACTTTTTTGCAGGCGGAAAGAGAGCTCTTTATTGATTGCCCGATGCGGTTGGATGATTTATAGACATTGCGAAGCCGGTGAGCTTCGTCAATAATGACAAGGTCCCATTGAACAAAGCCAAGGAGATCTTCCCTGGCACGTGCAAACTGAAAGGAGCAGATAACAATTTCCTGGCACTCAAAGGGGTTTCGATTTCCTTTTTTTTTCTCGGCATTAAATGATTTCGATTCAAGAATAACCGAGGGGAGGTAAAACTTGTCGGCAAGCTCCTGATTCCACTGCTTGCGCAGACTTGCCGGACAGATTACCAACAACTTTCTTTTGCGCTCAGCCCAAAGCTGAGACAGAATAATTCCCGCTTCGATTGTTTTTCCAAGACCGACTTCATCGGCAAGTATTGCCCCTTTGGATAAGGGCGATTTGAAAGCGAATAAAGCAGCATCAATCTGGTGAGGGTTCAAGTCAACCTGGGCATCCTGCAGCGAAGCCGTCAACTTGCCAAGATCGGCAGAAGAGTGCCGGCGTGTCAGCTCATAGGCTATATATTTGGCATGGTAATCTGTATTCACTAAGGAGATAAGGTTTAAGTCAGAAAACAATGCGTAAGGTAACTGATTGTATAGTTTTAAAATATACGATTACAGAGAAAGCACTGCAAGGATAATAATCGTATTTTTCTGATAACTCACTCCACCCGGTTTTATCTCCAAGACAACCCAGTAGCACGATTTTGCCGTCTCAAAAAACCTTCCTTTTTAAAGACACATTCCGCCTCCCGCCTTTTCTTTATATTCTCAGTACTGCCTCAATCAAAACAATATAATAACCTCCCCGCTGCCCATGAAACACATCCCCCGCTACGCGC
>CAIJPS010000012.1 GCA_903822595.1 uncultured Chlorobiaceae bacterium | reverse complement strand
CGTGCTTCCCTCAATATAATGGAGTGCCGCACCTTGACATAGTGCAATGCAGATTTTCCGACCAGAATAAAACTTTGCCCATTCGGTATGCTTTTCTAAAAATTCAATTTGGTCTTTTTTAGCAATTAGAACCAACCTTCTTAAATCGCTGATTTCAATTGCTCGATATGACCTTCCTGCTGAACCTACTTTGCTCATAGGATAACTTGTGTTCGCTTGTTGCTATCATTATGCAGCCCAATAATAATTAGATTGATAGATTGATCCGACTAAACCGCAGATTATTGAATTGCTATCCATATAAGACGCCTATCAATAACCTCTTGAAATACAGTTAATCTTATGATGATAAATTAGTTATACTACTGAGCATATTTTATTTTAACATTTTATATGGATCAGCATATAAACGTCGCTTTACAACCCGCCAACAGGGCTCTGAACATCAGTTTGGCCACAGGTTGAAACATGATTGTTCATCTATCACTTCAATCGTTTTCGCCAATAGAAAGGTCGTCGTTATTGGTGAGCGCACGCCAAGATGCGAATCCGATCTGGATAAACCGTATAAACCAGATTGTAGAGAAAGCGCCACAAAGACTTCCGACGCAATCTCTTTCCAATTTTCGGGGACGCATCAGGATTCATCAAAATCTGATCGAGTGCCCGCTCCACTTCTGTCAGAAAGGTTAAACCAAGCGCTGACGTACGTACCTCGTAGTACCTCGCAGCATCAGTGATCTCCGCGTCAGCATCGGGATGGAATCCGATCACTTTCATGATATAGCAGCCCGCGCTCTACGAAGAACTTCTTTATCCGGTATCTCAACGACAATGCCTTGCTCCAACTCATCAAGGCGACACTCCGCCTCTTCAGCCCACAAAGCATCGGCCTCAGCTTGTGTCAGTTCATCGAGGCTCTCAACTATCCACTTCGCGAGAGAAGCACGTTCGTTCAATTCCAGCTTCTGAATCTCGACTTCGATCTCTTTGATACCCATATCCATGCCATTAAAAGTATTTATCTTTGGAATAAAACTTACAGCAAAGGTACGGATAATTCCAGCAATAATGAGAAATATGGGCAACCAAACTGGAGAATTGAGAGAACATGCAGACACACAGCCTCGAAAAGCGGAAAAGCTTGGAAATGGATGGAGGTTATGATAAAATCTATCCATGTGCTGAACAGTTGACGGTTAACACACGCCCGGTACACGCCAACCATGACAAGTTCTCAAAACAAAAACTTGATGCAGGAAAAAATTGGTGACATACGTAATGATTTGAGCGGATTTACTGCGCTTGCTGCTCTTTCGGAGAAAGCCAAAGGAGTGTCACTGGAAAAAGTCGATCTTGATTTTCAGTCATGCAACTTTTTTGAGGCAAACATGGCGGCACCGTTCTATGCAGTTATGACAAGGTACTATGAGCAGTTAAATACAGTTTTGCTTATAAACATACGCCCTGAAATCCGGACAATTCTGCAAAAAAACCGTTTTCTCTGCGAGTCAGGTTTTTCTGAGCTGCATGACTCGAACCATACAACACTGCCGTTTAAGCGCTTCAAGCTTGCTGCCAGTGATCAATTTTCTGACTATCTTGACCAATACATGCATGACCGTGGCATCCCAAAAATGTCTGACGGCTTGGCAAAGAAATTCCGGCAGAGCCTTTTCGAGATTTTTCAGAATGCGATGCAGCATTCACATTCTGAACAGGGTATTTTTGTATGTGGCCAGTTTTTCCCGAAACAGCACCGACTTGATTTTACCATTGCCGACGCAGGCATCGGAATCCGGGAAAATGTCAGGCGATTCTGGAAGAATGACAAGATAAGCTCTTGCCAAGCAATCACATGGGCATTACAGGAAAACAACACCACAAGGCAGAATCAACCTGGTGGGCTGGGATTGAAGCTAATTAAAGACTTTCTGCGTTTAAATGAAGGCAAAATGCTGATAGTTTCCCGGTACGGCTATTACGAATTTTCCGCTTCAGGAGAAACCTGCCGGAAGTTGCCGTATGATTTTTCCGGAACATGCGTTACTATCGAGATAAACACCAATGACACTAAGAGTTATGCATTGAAGTCAGAGCTTAAATCGTCTGATATTTTTTGAAGAGTAGCAACCGGAGAAACCATGACAGAAAAAATCACTATAAAAGTCGTTGATATAATCGGCAGTAATCTTTGCATAGCATCAGAAGATGGGCAGAAGGTGTTCGATAAAACAGTACCGTTGCTGAAAGCAGGTAAACATGTTGTTATCTCTTTTGACGGGATATCAATCCTTATATCGCTTTTCCTGAATGCTGCAATAGGGCAACTTTATAACGAGTTCCTTGAAGAGGAGATTCGGGCACAGCTTGAAGTCACCGGATTGGCCAGTGACGATATGGAAATTCTGCAACGGGTAGTGGAAAACGCAAAGAGGTATTATGCCAACCCGAAAGAGTATGATAAGGCTTGGGCTGCCATGGAGGGCGATGATGAGGAATAGAGCATACGATTTAACAACATACTCATTCAGCTCCGGTGACAAAATCCTTATTGACGCAAACGTCTGGCTTTACCTCTATCCTCCACCAAGCAACTCAAAAAGTACATTCGCTGCAAGCTATTCAAGGGCTTTTGCTACGCTGATACAAAACGGTGCAACACCCTTCATTGATCCTATGATCTTGAGTGAATATCTGAATCGATATTGCCGTCTTGAATGGGTGGCAAATTTTTCTTCACGGTATCCAAAGTATAAAGATTTCAGAAATTCAAGCGATTTTCTGTCGATGGCATCCGGTGCGGCCACATTGGCTTCAGGTATGCTTCGTAACTGCAAACTGCACCCGATGCCAACTGATCAGATGGATCTGAAACAGGCCATATCTGATTTTGGATCGGGTATGAAAGACTTTAACGACGCAGTACTGACCGACATCTGCAAGCAACAAAACCTGAAGCTGCTCACAAACGATGTAGACTTTCAGACTGGCGGCATCGAGGTCATTACCTCAAACCCCAAACTG
>CAIJPS010000011.1 GCA_903822595.1 uncultured Chlorobiaceae bacterium | reverse complement strand
CTAGGAGCCTGTCGGATTATCCAGCAAGACGAAATCGTAAAAACAGCGGCATAAGCCTTTTATAAGAAACGAGATAAGTCGTATATTGCTTGCATAATAATCGCTTAACTGCCCACGAAAAAGCAATGCATTCAGACTTTCTTTCAGCCGATCGAGATACACTCTATCTTTTGCCGCCATCTGTTCAGGATTGGTTGCCGGTTAATCATCTCGCACGCTTTGTTGTTGATATTGTTGCACAACTTGATCTTACTCCATTAAGAGACGCCTATGCAGGCAGAGGCTGCAAAGCCTATGATCCGGAAATGTTGTTAAGCCTCCTGTTTTACGGTTATGCCACCGGAACCTTTTCAAGCAGGAAGCTGGAACTTGCCACTTATGAATCCATAGCGGTCCGCTATATCACCGGAAACAGTCATCCGGATCATGATACCATAGCAAATTTCAGAAAACGCTTTCTCGCTGAACTGAAACCATTTTTTATCCAGATTTTGACTCTTGCCCATGAAATGAACATCCTCAAGATCGGCAAGATCAGTATAGATGGGACCAAAATCAAGGCCAATGCCTCCAAGCATCAGGCACTGAGTTGGGGTCATGCCTGCAAACTTGAAAAGCAGTTGAAAGAGGAAGTTGACTCCCTGCTTCGTCAGGCCGAACAGGCAGACCAGTCAGCAATCCCGGACGGGATGAGTATTCCTGAAGAGCTTGAACGCCGTGAAAAAAGGCTTGAAGCTATTGCCAGAGCAAAGCTTGAAATTGAACGTCGAGCTGATGAGCGATATGCAAAAGAACAAGCCGAACATGAGGCGAAACTGGCAGAGCGTGAGCGCAAAAGTCAAAAGAGTGGAAAAAAACCTGGCGGAAAACCACCAAAAGCTCCAGAGTCGGGAGTGAAGGATCGCGACCAGGTTAATTTGACGGATGAGGAATCAAGAATCATGCCGGTATCGGGCGGTGGATTCATGCAGGCATATAACGCTCAGGCGAGTGTTGATCTCGACACCATGCTGATGGTCGCAGTTCACGTCACCCAACATACAAACGATAAACTTGAGCTCCAGCCAGCTTTTGATGAATTGAACAAACTACCTGAACGTCTGGGCAAGGTAACCGAGGCAACTGCCGACGCAGGATATTTCAGTGAAACGAATGTTGGACTTTGTGAAAGAGAAAAGATAACTCCCTACATCGCAGCAGGACGTGAATCTCATAATCAGTCGCTTGCTGACCGATTCAGCGAACCCGAGCCAATAGCCGAAGATGCTGACGCGGTGACAAAAATGAAACACCGGTTGAAGACAAAGGACGGCAAGGCCGTCTATGCAAAACGCAAATGTACGGTTGAGCCGGTGTTTGGGGTCATCAAATCAGTGCTGGGCTTCCGACAGTTTCTGCTCAGAGGCATAGAAAATGTAAGAGGTGAATGGGATCTTGTCAGCATCGCCTGGAATCTGAAGCGATTGAATGTGTTACGTCAGATAATAGCTTGAATATGGAGATGTAACTGCCTGATTGACCCTGTTTTGGTCTCTTCAACAGAAAAAAGTACCGTCATAAATGACCAAGATCAAAAAATAAGGTGATTTGCAGCTTATGGGCAATATCATTGCTATTTTGGCTGGAATGTCAATTCCGACAGGCTGCTAG
>CAIJPS010000010.1 GCA_903822595.1 uncultured Chlorobiaceae bacterium | reverse complement strand
GCCCGCAATCAGGAGCGGCGTGAAGAGGGCAAAAAAGAGCTGCGGAATATACTGACTGTAGTAAGCATCGAGTGCTTCAACCCCTTTCAGCAGTGTGGTACTGAGCCGTCCACTCTGCACCGACCGGGCATAGAGCGGCCCAAGGGCACCAACCGTGCTGATGAGCCGGGTGAACACTTTGCTGCGGATAATGAGCGTGCCCCGGTTCGCTTCGGTATGGGAGAACCAGTTGAAGGCCATCCGCAAGGTGCTGAAGAGCGCAAAAAGGCTGAGCGGCAGGAGGAGCCTTTCCATGCCGCTTTTCTGGATAAAGGCGCTGTCGATCACGAGGCTGAGATAGAATGCCTGGGCAATCAGCATTGCGGCAGCCAGAACTCCCGATATGATCGAAAAGATAAAGGGCCGCCCATCTTCTTTAAGCAACTGAAAGAGGCGCCGGTCAATATTCATGGTTCATGCGTGTCCGTTTTTTTGAAAAGGGGTAGCAGTTTACAGAATAAAAGGATTGTATGCAATGGGTGCGGCTTGTATGGGAATGGTTAATGGGGGCAATGAGTTCCCCGGTGGGTGTTAAAGTATTCTGGCTGTCAAGGGTTGAGTACAAAAATCTGTTCTGTTTGTTAAGAAAAATGCGCTTCTTTACTGTTAATGGAGGTTATAAGTAAACAGGTAAGCTATACTATTCTTTCCCATAGGAAATCATGCAACTTCTTCTTGAAGTGCCAGGCAACGTGCCTGATGCAGCTCAATGCACACCGCAGCAATTCATAAAAGAGGCCAAATTGGCTATGGCCATCAAACTTTTTGAAATGAAACGGCTCTCGTCGGGGATGGCAGCTACGCTCATCGGCATGAGCAGGGTCGAATTTCTGGCTGAATTGCACCGATATGGTGTCCCAATGATTGATCTTGATCAGAACGAACTTGCCCAGGATGTCAGCAATGCCTGATCAAACCAAAGTGGTTGTTATCAACACCACGCCACTTATTGCTTTGACCGCCGCAACCGGTAATCTTGATGTGCTTCGTTACCTTTACTCAAGGGTGGTTGTACCGTATGAAGTGGCTAAAGAAATCCGGGCAGGTGGCCGCGATTCTTTTGGAATCGAGGTATTTGAGCAGGCATCATGGTTAGAGGTGCGCCCCGAGCCATTGGAGCTCATGCCCTATCTGCAAAACACCCTTGATAGCGGAGAAGCGTCGGTCATACAAACCGCCTTGCAGCTTGGCATTACTCTGGTATGCATTGATGAACTCCTTGGCAGGCGTACTGCTCGCTTGTCAAACCTGAATGTTACCGGCGCTATCGGTGTACTGCTGAAAGCGAAATCTACAGGGTATAGCATATCCATGCCTGATGCAATAAGTCGGATGCGGGAGCATGGTATCTGGTTGAGCCAAACGGTTATCAATTTTGCCCTGACACACTGAAATAAAATAATTTGTACATTGCAAGTGTTTTCACAATCCCCTAAAACCAAACAGTAATCATCATGAAACTTCTTGCAAAAGCTTGCGTTGCCCGGTTATGGGTAATGCTCTTGTTTTCCGGTTTGAGTATGGTTTCGGTTTCAGCCGTTTCTTTTGCTGTATCTATTGGTCAGCGTTATCAGGGCGGTATTGTGTTTTATGTAGATGAGTCACGTCAGCACGGATTGGTAGCAGCAACAAGAGATTTACCAGGTGCATATGATTGGCAAGGCGCAAAAGATGCCGGTGAGCGTTTTGTTGATGGCGGTTTTTCTGACTGGTATTTGCCCGGCAAATGGGAACTGAATGAACTCTACAAGCACAAAAGTGTTGTTGGCGGTTTTGCGGTTCTCACCTACTGGAGTTCTACGGAGGACGGTGCGGGTTACGCATGGGCCCAGGACTTCGGCGATGGGTTCCAGGGCCAGTTCGTTAAGACGAGCGCCGATCGGGTTCGGGCTGTGCGGGCTTTTTAACCATTTATCGATTCAACAATTAGCGGGGTGCAGGGGGCTTGCCCCCTGTCAATTTTTTTTTTGCGGCATGGCATTATACCCATGATTTACTGCCGTATTTTCTGATTCAGAAAATTATTGAATACACCCATTGATACAATTCATTGCTTGTTGGCTGTTGTCATGGTAGTTGCAGCATTTTCCATTTATTCTGTATATTTGTAATATCAGTTTTACAAAATACATTGAATTATGGAAAACTTTTTTAACGAACAGCATCGGCTGATTGCATCAGTAAGCGCGGTGAAACGATACCTCTACAGCCATATTGACTGGAATGAGCGCTGTATCGGGATTCTTGGGGCGCGAGGCACGGGAAAGACAACGTTGATGTTGCAGCACGTCAGGGAGCGGTATGGTAATTCTGACCGGGCGCTCTATATTTCGGTCGACAGCCCCTACTTTCAGGCGCATAACCTTTTCGAGTTTGCGCGGGAGTTTTATCAGTTTGGCGGTGAACTTCTTCTTGTCGATGAGATTCACAAATACCCTGACTGGTCGATTGACATCAAGGCGATCTACGACTCCTTTCCAAAGCTGAAGGTTGTTTTTTCAGGCTCCAGCCTTTTACAGATTTCAAAACAAAAGGCGGATTTAAGTCGACGAGCCATCATTTTCAACCTGCACGGACTCTCTTTTCGGGAGTATCTGAACTTCACCGGAAACAAAGAGTATCCAGTCTGCTCACTGGAAGAGATTCTTGCGGGGCATCGTCAGATTGCCGAAACCCTTTGCAGCGAGATAACCGTTCGCAAACTCTTTCGCGATTACCAGCAGATCGGCTACTATCCCTTCTTTCTGGAGAGCTCGGGAACCTATCTCTTTCGACTTCGGGAGGTCATTAACCACATTCTCGAAGTTGATTTGCCCTTGGTGAATCGCATCGAAGCGCGGCAGATTTCAAAACTCAAAAAGCTGCTCTACCTTCTGGCGACGAGCGTTCCCTTTACTCCGAACATTTCAAAGCTGGCAGAGGCAACCGATATATCGCGGCCACGTCTCTACGAATATCTGGAGAATCTGCAGGATGCAAGGTTGTTGAATCTGGTGCGCAGTCAGGGGCGGGGGTATGAGGTGCTCACGAGGCCCGACAAGATTTATCTTGAGAACAGCAACCTGATGTACGCCATTTCCGAAAATATCAATACCGGCACCTTGCGGGAACTCTTCTTCGTCAATCAACTGCGCAACGCCAGCGCCCTTCATCCTGGCCTTGTTGAAAACACCGTTGAGCTTTCATCCAAAGGGGATTTTATCGTCAAGTCAGAGTACACCTTTGAAATCGGGGGAAAAGGGAAGGGGTTCAACCAAATCAGCGGGGTCGAGAAGAGCTTTGTTGTCGCTGACGATATCGAGACGGGATTTCAGAACAAAATCCCGCTGTGGCTCTTTGGGTTTCTTTATTGAGTGTTCTGTTCCCATGATCAAGCATACATCAACCGCCCCTTTGGTTCCGGCACTGGCCTGCCGAGTGAATGAGCAGTTTCGACCCACTCTTCAATAACTCTTTGAGCATTCGTTACGGCCTCTTCATAAGTCGCTCCATCAGCCATACACCCGGGAAGTTCCGGGACATCCACAATAAAAGCATCGTCTTCTTTGCTCCAGTAGATAATCAATTCGTATTTAATCGACATCGGCATCTCCGAGTATATTTTTTACTAAAATTGATCTGACCTGCTTAACCTGATAAGGCTTGGCTTTACTCCCGTTTGGCTGCAAGTTGATAATTTCTGAAATGTTATCCTTTACAAATATATGATGATCTCCCCTCACACGCTCTTCAAATCCGAGGCGAATGAGGAACCGACAGAGTTCCCGAAACTCAATATTGTTGTCCGCCGTACCTGACAGGATTCTTTCCTTGAGTTTGGAGTACTTGCCCATCGTAGTATACGGATTTCCGATAAATCAATCTCTGTTCAATCTGCTGAAGGCACCACCATCCAAAGCATAACCTTTTTTTACAAATATTTCATCAATGTTTACATAGGTTTGCGTTCCAGTTTTTCTGTTTCGGCTCGGTCAACCATAAAGCAATCCTTGGCAGTTCCAACTTGTGTCAATTTTGCACAAGTTCCCTTGATACCGTTTTCCGTACGTCAATGTTGCCAGTTATCGCCGTGCTGATGAACTATCCGGAAATCCAGGAGAGTTGCCCCCATTCTCACTCCTGCTTCTCCAGAATGCTCCTGTAAATCTCCTTTGCAAGTATCGGGAATATCGTTTTCTGGAAGCTCGAATCGTCCATATAGCGGGTGACGATGCCGTCGTTTTCAGCCATTCTCTGCATCATCAGTGATTCGATAATGGTTTTGATGCCAAGTTCAAATTTGTCGAGAGGATTGGCCATTGCGGTTTGTATGACCCGCTCATCCTTGGCGGCTTTTTCCATGATCTGGTCGAAGAAGAGGCGGTCTTCGTCGGTGAAGTCGGTGCCGAATCGTTCGTTCAGCGCCTGAATAATCTCGGAGAGAGGCTTCTCTTCATCCTTTGCCTTACCGGTTCCGACAGCGGTTGGCGATTTGACACCGTACCGCTCGTCACTCTCAAGCATAATCGCGCCCGACATCACTTTTTCTATCCGGTAATACTGGAGGGTAACCTCCTTTTCAGGATCCGGATTTGCCCCGGTGTCGCCAAGCTCAAGATGCGGTATCAGATATCGGCTGAAGCTGTAGAGCATCTCCAGCTCCTGGTCGGAATAGGGAATAATCTGGCTGATAAAGGCATAGAACTGCGTATAAGCGGTTATTTTTTCATAAAACGCCTCTCTTTTTTCCTCATCAAGAGCTTTAAACCTGTCCACTGCCGGTTGCACCATTTTCTCCATACGAGCATGGTCTGAAGGATTCTGTCTGGAGTGTGGCAGATAAAAAACACGACAAAATCCTGCAACTTCAGACCATAAATAGACCTGCATGGCATTCAACTCATGCTTGAGCTTTTCAAGATGGTTGGGGTCGGATGGCTCTTCGAGCGTCGTTACATTGTAATAGGGTTTGAACGCCTTGTAAATATCCTCCGCTTCATTGACAAAGTCGAGCACAAAAGGAGCCTCTTTGCCTGCACTGTTACGGTTGAGCCGGTTCAACGTTTGCACTGCCTGAACACCGTCAAGCCGTTTGTCAACATACATGGCGCAGAGCAGCGGCTGGTCAAAACCGGTCTGATATTTGTTGGCGACCAGCAACAGTTGATAATCTGATGAGTCGAACTTGTCGGGCAACTGTGTCTCCCCGATATGCTTTCCGCTCACCACATCAATATTCATGGAGGGCTCGGTGTATTCATCTCCTGAGGCAGGGTCTCTGACGGTGCCGCTGAAGGCTACCAGCGGACGGATATCGGCATAGTGGTTCTCCTCAATGTAGCGCTGAAATGCCAGCATGTAGCGCACGGCGTGCAGGCGGGAACCGGTCACCACCATCGCTTTTCCCCGACCGCCAAGCTTTTGCTTGACATGCGCACGGAAATGTTCTACGATAATCTCCGTTTTCTGTTCGATGTTATGGGGATGGAGCGCCATGAACTTGGCCAGTTTTTTTCGCGCTTTTTTGTTCGGCATGGCCGGATCCTCTTCAACGCTTTTCACCAGTCTGAAATAGGTCTTGTAGGTAGTGTAACGCTGAAGCACGTCAAGAATAAAACCCTCTTCAATGGCCTGTTTCATCGAATAGGTGTGAAAAGCTTCCGGTTTGCCACCCTCACCCTTGCGGCCAAACAGTTCAAGGGTTTTTCCTTTCGGGGTGGCGGTGAAGGCAAAAAAGCTCAGATTTTTCTGCTTGCCGCGCGACTCCATCACCTTGTTCAGACCATCTTCCCAGTCGATGTCGCTCTCTTCGGAACCCTGTTCAGTGCCTGCACCAAGAATCCGTTTCAGCTCACGGGCAGTTTCACCCGTCTGGCTTGAGTGTGCTTCATCAACAATCACGGCGTACCGGCGTGCGGCAATGGCCTCCTGCCACTCCTGGGCTTTTGTAATGGCTGCTTCATCCAGCTTGTCAGGGTTATCCGCACCGGCGATGTGCAGCAGCCCCCGCAGGATAAAGGGAAACTTCTGCAAAGTGGTGATGACGATCTTGGTGCCATCAACCAACGCTTCAGCCAACTGGCGGGAATTCTCGTCTATCGCTTTCACAACGCCCTGCGCATGTTCGATCTGATAGATGGCATCCTGAAGCTGTTTGTCGAGCACACGCCGGTCGGTAATGACCACGACGCAATCGAACACCTTGCTCTCGTCCGCGTTGTGCAGGCTCGAAAGGCGGTGCGAAAGCCAGGAGATGCTGTTGGTTTTACCGCTTCCTGCCGAATGCTGAATCAGATAGTTGTTCCCCGTTTGTTCGCTCCGTGCCGAGGAGGTGAGCTTGCGCACCGCATCCAGTTGGTGATAGCGGGGGAAGATCATGCTCTCCCTTGTCATCTTCTTGCGTCCGCCAGCGCCGTCATCAACGGTGGTTTCGCTTGTCTCCAGAAAGATGAAGCTGCCGACAATATCAAGAAAGCTCTCCCGTTCAAGCACCTCTTCCCAGAAATAGCCGGTGCGGTGGCCCGATGGATGCTGCGGATTGCCCTTGCCGCAACTGATGGCGCCGGGCTCGCTGCCCCGGTTGAAGGGGAGAAAAAAGCTCTTTTCCCTGTTCAGGCGGGTGGCCATGTAAATTTCATCAGGATCAACGGCAAAGTGAACCACAGCCCCCTTCATAAATTGAAAGAGGGGAGCCCGAGGATCGCGCTCATCTTTATACTGCGCTATGGCATGTTTTGAGTTTTGCCCCGTTGCCGGATTTTTCAGCTCAAGGGTGCAGAGGGGAATCCCGTTGAGGGAGAGTACCATGTCAACCGTACTCGTATCAGAGGGGTGGCAGGGAACCTGGCGGGTAACATGGAGCCGGTTTTTCTCAAACAGCGCCACCGTCTCCTGCACCAATCCATGCGCCGGTTTGAAGCTGGCAAGCCGGAAGTTCTTACCGTAAAACTTGAAGCCATGCCGGATGATGTGCATGGTTCCCTTGCTCTCCCGCTCCTTCACCAGCGTCTCAATCAGCTTTTGGGCAAGCTCACCCCCGTGCAGCTTTTCCATCTGCTCCCAGAGCGCAGGCTGAGTTTCGCGAATAAAGTCAATGACGTAGGCAGGAAAAAGCGCCCTGTTTTTATCCCACAGCAGGCGAGAACCGGTCAGCCAGCCGCGCTCTGCCATGCTCTCCTCGATATATGCCTCGAATGCTTTTTCCGTAGTGGCTTTCATGATGATTTTCGGTTCAGGATGCTCAGGACGATGTGTATCATAGTATTCTTTTCTTCCGGTTTTGAGACAGCAATAAGCAGGGTCAGGGCAGCCAAGCCGTCGTTTCCAATGATGCGGCTACCGTAAGATTGGTAGAGTAAACCGTTTTTTTCGAGGAAGTAGAGGAACAGGGCGGCGGCGATGCGTTTGTTGCCGTCAACGAAGGAGTGGTTTTTTACCACGAGGTAGAGAAGCATCGCAGCCTTGTGCTCAATGGTCGGGTAAAATTCAGTTCCTCCAAAACTTTGGTAGATCTGGTTTACCGAACTGTCGAAGCTGGCGTCTTTTGGTTTTCCGAAAACGCCCGAGTCGAAATCCCTGCGCATGGCATCTACAACAGTCATGAACTCCTCTTTACCGATGACGATAGCCCGAGTACCTGTATTCCCTTCTGTTGCCAACGTTTCATGGTCGTAATCATCAAGAATTTCCAATCCACAGGAAAAATCGGAGAGCAGTCGCACGATGGTGCGTGCTTCGTCAATGGTCTCAACCTGCTCAAGCAAGGATCGTTCTACCATTGCGATAGACTCTTTCATCTCCTTGATGCGCTGTTGCTGTTCAAATAACCTTTTCTGGTTGATGGTGTAACCCTTGACCAAATGCTCTTTCAGGATACGGTTAGCCCAGATGCGGAACTGGGTGCCGCGTTTTGAGTTAACCCGGTAGCCAATCGAAAGAATCATGTCGAGGTTGTAATATTCTATGTTACGCTCAATCTGGCGTCCACCCTCGCGTTGAACTGTTGCAAAAATTGCAACAGTTGAATTCAACTCAAGCTCAGCCTCTTTGTAGATATTTCGTATATGACGGGATATGACTGATTTATCACGTTCAAACAAAGTTGCTATCTGGTTTAAACTAAGCCAAAGGGACTCTGATACTAAACAAACCTCGGTATGCACGGTACCGTCAGCAGAAGTATAGATGACGATTTCACCTGTATTTTTGGTTATGTCCTTTTCCATATCGTCTCTATTGATTTTTCATGTTTTGAACCATCAAGTAATCCTTGACTGTTTGAACCTGTGCAAATTTTGCACAAGTTGCCTTCATAGTTTCTTATGCATCAAATACTTTAAATTTAAGCCATTTTGCCAATCCATCAAGATCAGGAAAAAGCTGTTTGTCGAAAACGCCATAGATCTCAAGCTCAATTCGTATGTTGTTACGGCTACCTCTATCAATCAGAATTTCCCGGTAATCTGTTTCGGGTATGACGACTGTTGGTTGATGGCAAGCCAATAAAACACCATCTTGCGCTCTGATCCTCGGTGAAACATGCGGTGGATCGTAGATGACGTTGTGTGTTATGTCGAACGGTGAAATTTCAAGGTTGAGAGCCAGAGATTTTATATGCTCTTCCTGAAGACGTGTTTTCTTTCGTCTATAGGCTGATGCATCTTTTTCCATTTTTTGACGAGAGTCGTCCTGCTGATTTCTCATCAGCTCTTCGTATTCAATGGTTTTTGTCACAAAAGCGTAAACAGCACTGGTCAATCCGTCATGTTCAGGATTACGTACCGCAAAATAGAGGGCAACCAATGGATTTCGAGTCAGATCTAAAAAGCGTGTTGGCATGCCATGATGTTGAGCTAAAGCTAGAACCTCCCAGGAATTTCTGGGGATCGAAGCAACATTGGCAATAACTTGATTCTTGAAAATGTCGTGAGAGCGGATCTCTTCTTTGACAAAATCATTGAATGGAATCACTCCTGCTTTAGGAACGCGTCCAACCGATGGGATGAGCTTATATTCAGGATCATTCACAGGTTTACTTTGTCCACGATAAAGAGCCTTCTTCAATTCCGGTGTTGAATCGAAGAGTGCCAGATACTCACTGATTGACTTGATTTCATGAAAGCTCATCTATAACCTCCCTTACGTCAATTTTCCCCGTTACTGCTGCGCTGATCAGAGCTGTCCGGTACTCCTTGAGTTGTTCGATAGCTGTTTGAACCTTCGCTGAAAGCTTGTCAATTTTCGTTGTCTCGTAGTCGATAAAATCGGCAATGGCTCGCTGTTCGGAGAGTGGAGGGAGCGCAGTGACAAAATCTAAAAGCTGAACATCCGAAATATTTGGTTGTGCGCCACCAAAACCAGTGAGTATTATGTGCTCCAAATATGGTTCTGACTTCAGAATGAACCACAAATACTTGTCAGCGATTAATAGAGGAACGAATTTACAGACACGTTGATTTAATAAGCCGGGTTCATCAAATTGATATTGACCAGCTTTGCCAATGGTTGCACCAGTCATAGCCATGAGGAAATCGCCTTTCTTGATGATTGATTCACGGTATATTCGCAAATATTCAACAGGAAGTTTTTTTGCACTCTCAATATCAATATTGCCGTCTGGGCAGATATCACCAATTCTGATTAGCGGAATGCCTTCATCGGTGTAGTCATCGCTGCTAAATGCAAAACCTGTTGAGGTATCTGAAACATACTTTAACTTCGTAACCTTCCAATGCTCCGGCACATCCCCCAGCCATTCTACACAGGAGGGTTTCAGCTTGACCGAAGGGTTCAGCCCCTTGGTGACGGCGCGGGAAATGAGGGCAGTGCGCTGTTCGGCCAGCAGGGAAAGCAGGCTCTTCTTCATGGCGATAAGTTCGTCAATGCGTCCAGTCTCTCGGTCGAGAAATGCGGCAATGGCTTGCTGTTCAGCGAGTGGAGGGAGCGCAGTGACAAAATCTAAAAGCTGAACATCCGAAATATTTGGTTGCGCGCCACCAAAACCAGTGAGTATTATGTGCTCCAAATATGGTTCTGACTTCAGAATAAACCACAAATACTTGTCAGCGATAAAAAGAGGAACGAACTTGCAAACACGTTGATTTAATAACCCGGGTTCATCAAATTGATATTGACCAGCCTTGCCTATGGTTGCACCAGTCATAGCCATGAGGATATCGCCTTTCTTTATGATTGCTTCACGGTATATTCGCAAATATTCAATAGGTAGTTTTTTCGCATTCTCAATATCAATATTGCCGTCTGGGCGGATATCACCAATTCTGATCAGCGGAATACCGTCATCGGTATAGTCATCGCTACTAAATGCAAAACCTGTTGATGTATCGGAAACATGTTTTAATTTCTTCACTTCCCAATGCTCCGGCACATCCCTCAGCCATTCAACGCCGGAGGGTTTGTATTTCGGATAGGCTTTCGTCTTCATTGTCCAGCCTCCGCACTGCCGGTAATCTTCGCCAGCATTGCCACAATCTCCGTTTCGAGCACTTTCACATCGGCGGCAATGGCTTCAAGCGAACGTGGCGGTTCGTAGCGGTAAAAATGACGGTTCAGCGGTATTTCGTAGCCCACTTTGGTTTTAGTGTGGTCAATCCATGCGTCCGGCACATGGGGCAGTACTTCGCGCCTGAAGTACTCCTCAATATTCTCCTTGAGCGGCACATTTTCGGTATCGCGCAGGTCGGCGTCAGGCTCAGGGTTGCCTTTCAGGTCGCGGCAGATTTCGGCGCTTTCATCTTTTTCGCTAAGCGCTTCCAGCACCAGCTTCAACTCCGGTGTGCCCAGGCGCACACCCGATTTCTGGTCGATGGCCTTGAGCTCCTTGAGAAAGGCGATCCGCTCCTTGAAGAGCTTCTCATTGGCCGCCTTGCCGAAGTCAGAAAGCAGCGTTTTGATGGCCGTCTGCCGTTCTATTCCCGCTTCAATCTCCTGCTGGCGGATGGTTTCGTTCTTCTTCTCGCTTTCGGCAATCTTCCGGAATCCGCGCAGCTCGTCAAGCAGGGCAATCCGTTCGGCGCTTGCCTGAAAGTTCAGGCGCAATGGACGTTCAACCGTGATCTTGTTGTAGCCAAAGTCGGTGTTGTCAAAAATCTTGCTGACAATAACCGGTTTTGTGATACCGTCACTCGCTACCGCCCGGGTTTCGTTGTGGGTGAAGTTGCCATAGATGCGGCTGATTTCGCCAATCTGGTCGGGCCGGTTCTCTTCGCCGTCACCGATCTGGTTTCGCTTGTTCCCCAGACTTTTGCGCATTTTGACAAAGTAGCCGCGAGCGTCGATCAGTTGAATTTTTCCTGCGCGTCGTGGCTCCTTGCGGTTGGTGACGATCCAGATATAGGTGGAGATGCCGGTGTTGTAAAAGAGCTGATCCGGCAGGGCAACAATGGCTTCGAGCCAGTCGCTCTCGATAATCCACTCCCGTATGTTGGATTCACCACTGCCCGCGTCTCCGGTAAAGAGGGGAGAGCCGTTAAAGACAATCCCGATGCGGCTTCCGCCCTCCTGCGGTGAGCGCATTTTGGAGATCATGTGCTGAAGAAAGAGGAGTGAGCCGTCATTGATGCGGGGAGTGCCTGCGCCAAAACGGCCATCGTAGCCAAGCGTATAGAATTCATTCTCAATAAAGCGCTGCTGCTGTTTCCACTCAACGCCAAAGGGCGGATTGGCCAGCATATAGTCGAACCTTGCTTTGGGGAAACCATCCTTTTCAAAGGTACAGTCGGGCTTGATGTTATCAGATTCTTCCCCCTTGATGAGCATGTCCGCCCGGCAGATGGCCCAGGCTTCGTCGTTCCAGTCCTGCCCGAAGAGATGCGGTTGGGCATCACGATTGAGGTCGCGGATGTACTTCTCCGCCACAGAAAGCATACCGCCAGTGCCGCAGGAAGGGTCATATATTGTCTTGACCACGTGGCTCTTGCGCAGGTCGGTTTCCGGCGAAAGCAGCAGATTGACTATCAGCTTGATCACCTCGCGGGGCGTGAAGTGCTCTCCAGCCTCCTCATTGGATTGTTCAGCGCCGATCCTGATGATCTCTTCAAAGACATAGCCCATCTGCATATTGTCAATCTTCTGCGGCGAGAGGTCAACCTCGTCAGATGCAAATCTTTTGATGACATTAAAGAGCAGGTTCTTCTCATTCATCCTGTTGACCTGAATGCCAAAGTCAAACTTCTCGAATATCTGCCGCACATTTGGCGAAAATGCGTTGATGTAGCTGTTCAGGTTGGGCGCAATCTGGTTGGGATCGTCGAGGAGCTTTTTGAAGGTAAGTCGGGAGAGGTTATAGAAGGGCACGCCGGTAATTGTCCGCAGTTGAGCGCTGACAATAGTTTCCGACTTTCCCTTGAGCTTGTCAAACTCTTCAAGAACCCTGCTTTTGGTCGGTTCAAGAATGCAGTCAAAGCGCCGCAAGACCGTCAAGGGGAGAATGACCTTCCGATATTCATTTCGTTTATAGGGGCCACGGAGCAGATTGCAGATGCTCCAGATAAAATTTGCTGTCTGGCTGTGCGTTTGGGTTTGGAGTGACATTGAGGGGTTTATAGTTTTTTTCTCATGAGTGAAGAATATCCTTTGAGCCGTCGATGGCATCCAAATCTCCCTCGGCTGTAGCTGTCCAGTGGGTGTTCATTCCGGTAAACCATACTTCTCGCGGATCTCCTGTACGTCTTTGGTTCTGCCTGCATTGCTGTCCGCCAAGCCATATTCAATTGCTTCGCGAACGTATATTTCATGCATCAGGTCATCCCAAGTAGCTTTCGGCGGCATAAGGTCAATGATTTTATGCGCTTCTTCCTTTTTCATCACCGTTGACATAACATGACCTCTTCACTTGTTAATTAATGTTATTTCGTTTCTTCAAGCCACTGGCACCAAGCTTTTTTGCATCCTTTTGAGTCTTGGGACATAAAGAGAATGCTGTACATCACCACTCCGGTTTGTCGAGAGTAACTCCATATTCTGATGGCTCTTGCCGAGTGTCCTGAAGAGATTGAACCATACCGTCAATACTTCCAAGAAAGTCGTCATCGCTGAGATACTCAGCTTGTTCCAGAATTGTTATTCCTCTTCCCGAGAAGTGTTCAAGCAACCATGTGAGGTTTTCATGAATGGCTGACATCCATTTTTAGGGTAACTGTTTTCATGGCTTTTGTTATCTGTTGTAATCAGCATAAAGGTTTCACTCGTCTGACAAGCGGAAACGTATCATTGTTATTCATTGCTTCCCTTCAGGCCCTTTTGTCATGCAGTTTTTCTGTTCCTTGCAGGTGCACTGGCAATACCCAAAAGCGCATCAACGGAGATATCCTCATCCAGGAGAGGCCAATGAATCCCGTATCCAGATGGCGAGACCTCGAACATTTTCCTTTCTGCTTCAGATGCTTGATGCAGCAAAGGAGATATCTGTTGCAGTTCAAATCTTCTGGTTGTTCCATCAACAGTTATTTCAAAAATGTCTCCATCAAACTGTATGTTCTTAATATCATGATGTTTGTTCATCGCTGGCGTCTCCTTTGAAAATCATCCCATTGTGTTTCGATGTACTCAAAATGATCGTAAATGATTTTTCTTACTTGCCTGTGATCTCTCTGTGTCATATTGTAGGAAAAAGCTTCTTCAATATCGAATATCTCCCTTTTTAACCAGTATTTGCATTCCATCTCTCCATTTCTGCAATGGATATGAAGTGGCTCATTGCCCTCATTGGCATAAAAAAATAATCTCCATCCGAGTATGACAAGTATCGTGGGCACAAACTATTCCTGTAAATATTAATTTTGCCAAGAGCATATGCATTGAAATTTACAGAGGAATGTTACGATAAGCAACCGTTCTTGTTCCTCACCACCCCGACACCAAAAACCATACTCCCATCGCAATCATAATCAGGCTAGCCACCCGGTAAAACCACCTCCGCATTTTGCTGCTGATGGTGTTCACCACCTTCCCGACAAGAATCAGGGCAGGTGCGGTGCCGATGCCGAAGAGCATCATCATCAGGGCTCCTTGCAGCATTCCTGCAAAGGGATGATGAGTCTCCATGGCGGAGCGTGCGGCGGCGAGGAGGGCGGTGTAGGTGAGGCCGCAGGGCAGAAAGCCGAGGACGATCCCCATCGGGTAGTAAGCGCCGAGGGAGCGCGGGGCTTTGAAGAGCGCCATGATCTTTTGCATGAGTGAGCTGCCGGGGTTGCAGCTCTTTGTTGAAGAGGGGAGTGGCAGCCACTCTGCTGTTGAGAGGCCCATGAGGATGATGGAGATTCCGGCAATGATCATGATGGCTCTTTGGAGCTGCTCGATTGAGGCTGCAAGGACAAGGAATGATCCTGAGAGACCGACTATTCCGCCGAGGATGGTGTAGGTGGTGACTCGTCCGAGGTTGTAGAGTAGATGGTGGAGCAGACCTTTTCGTGTTTCACCAACCGAGAGAGCGCCGACAACGGGGCCACACATACTGATGCAGTGGCCGAATCCTCCGGCTATTCCGGAGAGGAGCATGGCGAGGAGGGGGGCGCTGCTCATGGGCTTTTTTTCTTTGCTGATTTTGCAGCTTTCAAGGGTTTTGTCGGTTCATCGTCATCGTCAAGCATCCGGTATTTGGGCGCTTCGGGGTCGTCGAACTGGCCGCTTTTTACTGCCCAGATAAAGAGGAACCATGCGGCGATGCCGACAAAAAGACCGATGCCGATCAGGTAAAAGGTGGTGCTCATGGTTGCTTGGTCACAGGTTTTTCAGCCGCAGGGAGTTGCTTACCACAACAAGGGAACTGGTCACCATGAGCAGTGCGGAGATGATGGGGTGCAGAACTCCCGATACGGCAAGAGGCAGTGCTATGAGATTATACGAAAAGGCCCAGACAAGGTTCTGGCGGATGATGGAAAAACATCGCGAGGAGCTTTTGATCAGGGTGTTGATGAGCCTGAGATCGTCGTTCAGGATGGCAACGCTGGCGCTATCGAGGGCAATGGCGGAGGCGTGGCCGAGGGTGACGCCGATGTCGGCTTCGGTCAGGGCGGGTGCGTCGTTGATGCCGTCGCCGACCATCATGACGCATGCTCCCTTTGCTTTCAGGGCGCGGATCACCGCCGCTTTTTCGAGGGGGCCAAGCCCGGCCTGTACGTCAGTGATGCCGCATCTGGCGGCGATGTAGTTGGCCACTCCACGGTTGTCGCCGGTCAGCATCGCTTCGTTCACCACAGCATCGCTTCGTTCACCTCAGCTTTACCATCAACCACCCTGCCGTCAAGCGGAATCCGGTCGCCCGGGATGATCTCAATCATCTCGCTGCTTTGAACCGCTGCTACTGGTACCATGCTGGTTTCGCCACTCTCCTCAATCCTCAGTGCCTCATGCGGTTGCAGCTCAGTCAGCTCGCCAATGGCGTTGCCCGCCTTGAGCCTGCCTCCAGAAACCGGCCAAGCAGAATAAAGGTGATAATCATTGAGGCTCACCTCTTCACCACTCCAGGTGATGGTTGCTTTGTGGGTGGCATAGTTCACCCTGACGGAGAGCTGTCATGACCGTCCCATAAACCCCCAGGATGTACGATTATGCGTGAGCGGCTTTGTTCAGTATTTCGGATGCCCATTGGTTTAGGCTTTTACCTGCTGCTTCTGCGGAGGCGGCAACAGCCGCATGGATTTCCGCGCTTACGCGGATAAGGAGTTTGCCGGAGTAGGGTTTGTTTGGTTGCTGACCAAGTGCTTCACAGGCGGATAGATAGCCGTCAACTGCTTCCTGGAAAGAGTTTTCCAATTCGCTTACCGATTCTCCATGGAATCCGACAATATCTCGTATCCCGATGATGTGGCCGACAAAAATGTGGTCTTCTGCGTCAAATTCAACACGAGTAGCGTAGCCCTTGTATGTCATTCCGTTCATGGTTTTACCCTCAATTCAATTAAAAAGTTACGGGCATCCTTTACCCGATACCGGAGCGCAGCCTTGTCAGGGTGTGGACGATGGAAGGTGACGCGGAGGCCATCCTTTTCAAAAGTGACAATGGAACCCTTCCCTTCCAAAACTCGGCAGCCAATAGCGACCAGCAATGATTCAATTTCGCGCCATGCCATATTGCCGTTTACCTGTTCGGCAAATATGGCCTTCAGTGTCTTCCTGTGCTTGCTGTCCATGTTGATAATGATAGCAAAATATGTTAGCACTGTCAAAGAAAATATTCCATGACCCACGTAACCGATTTTGATATGAAGTAACGATTCGCCTACGTCCTGAATCGGGCTGGGCAGCTAACGATAATTAGATTGATCCGCCTATACCGCAGATTGTTGAATTACAAACCATAGAGCATGTAACTTCCAAATGATTTAAAATGCTGTAAATCTCTTAATCCGAAGTTCCCCGGCTAAAAATCGTATAACCAATTGATTTTTGATAAATTGCAGGGTTTTTGCGTGTTTTGTACCCATGTAAATTACTTCAAAACAGTTGTTTTGTATGGAATTAATCGATATATTGATTCCATGC
>CAIJPS010000009.1 GCA_903822595.1 uncultured Chlorobiaceae bacterium | reverse complement strand
TGCGCCGAATCTCACCATCTACGAAAAGCTGATTGAGGATTTCGGCAATCCAAACTACAGCAAATACGTCTTCAACGGCATTGCCGAGTTTGTCCATAACCGGCCGGTTATTATTACCGGCGACAATTATGAGCAGCAGGGTATCCTCTTTCGAGATACGGAAATCAGGATCAACATTTTCAATATCTCCAAGTTCAACCGTGATGCCGCTCCGTCCAGCAAGGGCAAAGAAAAAGGAAAGCCGCCCAGAATGAAACGGCTGGCGGAGTACCTTGGCCACTCCTACTGGAGTTACCTCTCAGGACTGAACGATCTGGTGATTCTGATGGATGAGGCACACCGTTACCATGCTGATGCCTCCCGCAATGCCATTAATGAATTAAAACCTGTGCTTGGTCTGGAGTTGACGGCAACCCCGACCGATGAAAAAGGGTTGCCGTTCCGCAATATCGTCTATGAGTATACGCTTGCCCGTGCGCTGGTTGACGGCAAATACATCAAGAATCCGGCCATTGCAACCCGCAAAAATTTTCAGGCGAAGGGGCTGACTGATAAAGAGATCGAGATCATCAAGCTTGAGGATGCCGTCAGTCTTCATTGGGATACGAAAACCGAGCTTGAAGTCTATTCCCGCACGAATGGTGTTGAAACGGTCAAACCCTTTATCCTTGTGGTTTGCCGCGATATCAACCATGCGCGGGAAACGGCTGAATATGTCCGATCTGCCTCTTTTTTTAATGCCGCATTCAGTGACAAGGTGCTCCAGATTGACTCTTCAACGCGCAAAGATGATGAGGTTGAGCGACAGTTTGTCGAGCTTGAAAACACCGATAACGATATTGAAATTGTTGTCCATGTCAACATGCTCAAAGAGGGGTGGGATGTCAGGAATCTCTACACCATTGTTCCCCTGCGTGCGGCAAACGCCTCTATTTTAATTGAACAGACAATCGGGCGGGGATTGCGGCTTCCCTATAACGGTGAACGGACCGGTGTTGACAAAATCGACAAGCTGACTGTTGTAGCGCATGATAATTTTGACAAGGTTATCGCCGAGGCTCAGAACCCCGAATCGGTGCTTAATAAATTCACCTATATCGAGATTCCGGAAGAGGAGCTTGGAGCAAAAACCGTGGCGGTGACTGCACTCCCCCGTGTTGAAAATGAGGTGCAGCAGGAATCTGAGCGCATAGCGTCCATAAAGGATGAAGGGGAACGGCGGAAAGCAACGCGAACACTTGATGCAAAAAAGGCGATAATCAATGCCCTGCCATCCTTCAGTGCTGCCGAGGGAGTCACCAGCAGCGCTGATCTGCTGAAGCCGGAGGTCAAGCAACTGGTGATGCAAAAGGTAGAGCACGATCTTGGTCAGGGGCAAATAAACCTTTTTGCCGGAGAGATTCTGGTTGAAGCCGGGATCGCGTATGCCGATACCGTAGCCAGTTACCGCAAGAACAGCATTGATATTCCCCGAATGGATCTGGTGAAGGGTGAAGTTCCCGTGTGGTTTGAGGATTTTGATCTTGATGTGTCGAGCGGATTCGATTTCCGCATCATGGCTGAAGAGATCATCCGCCGCAACCTGAAAGACAACATGGTGGACACGATCGGTGTACAGCAGGGTGCATTGGGACGGGAAACACCGAAAAACCAGATTGTTGCCGAAGTGCTCAACTACTCCACCGAGGTTGACTACGACAGTAATGCCGATCTTCTGCACAAGCTTGCCCGGCAGGCATTGGAGAAACTTGAATCCACTCTTGACGACAAGAGTAAGCTGCCGATACTTGTCTATCAATCCCAGTAGCGTCCGGTAAAAAAATGAAAAAGGTCTGAAACGACTTGAAAAACAGCGATATTAAAAGTGACCAAACCTTTGATATCAGTAACGTTTATAAGGAGTTTCAGACCATGCGACAAATTACAACGATTATGGGTGAGTTGCTAAAAATTCTTCCTCGATATGAATTTGAAAAACTCGAAAAGCAGCATCGAAGCAACCATTACACCAAGTATTACACAGGATGGCAGCAATTTGTGACGTTACTGTTTGCCCAGATTGCTGGTCATGACAGTCTACGAGCGATTCAGACAAGCCTTGGCGTTCATTCTAACAAATGGTATCACCTTGGGCTTGAAGACATCAAGCGAAGCACGTTGTCTGATGCCATGAAAAACCGGCCTTATGAAATCTACGAAGGTCTTTTTTATAAGCTGCTCGAAAAGTGCCGTTCACACACCCCAAATCATCGGTTTGAATTTACAAATCCTCTTTATTCGATGGATGCTACGGTCATTAACCTGTGCTTGAGCTTGTTTCCCTGGGCAAAATATCGCCAACTGAAAGGGGCTATTAAATTGCATTATCTGTATGACCACCGGGGTTCTTTGCCATCATTCATGGTCATGACGGATGGCAAGAAGTCAGACATTCGAGTTGCAAAAAGTGAGGAGAAACTTGATTTGCACCTTCTGCCGGACAGCATTATTTCCGTTGATCGGGCATATATCGACTTCGAATGGCTGTACCGCCTTGATCAACGCAAAGTCTGGTTTGTGAC
>CAIJPS010000008.1 GCA_903822595.1 uncultured Chlorobiaceae bacterium | reverse complement strand
TTAAATCGGATAAAATCGGAGTATTTCAGTGGCGTAAGAGCGGGAGGCAAAAAGCCTGCATGTTGTTTATTTGCAGTCTTTTATGGTTGTGGACGATAGAAGATTCGAACTTCTGACCTCTACAGTGTCAATGTAGCGCTCTAACCAACTGAGCTAATCGTCCTTTCTGAAAGGCTGTTAATATAGGCTTTCAATCATGAATAACAAAGCTTCTGATGCTTTGTTATGCACTTTTTTTCTTTTTGCGCTCGCCGGAGAAATATTCAGGGGCGGCTTTGTTCTCGATGGTGTCGGCTGTGATGACACATTTATGGGTGCTTTTCATTGAGGGGATGTCGAACATGATGTCGATCATGACGTTTTCGAGCACTGAACGCAGGGCACGCGCCCCTGTTCCCCGCTCAATTGCAATTTTGACCACCTGGTCGAGCGCCTCTTCGGTAAATTCAAGTTCAACGCCGTCCATTTCAAAGAGCTTCTTGTACTGCTTGGTGATGGCATTTTTCGGTTCAACCAGAATGTTGCGCAGGGCATGTTCATCAAGCATCTCAAGGGTTGAAATGACCGGGAGACGACCGATGAATTCGGGGATAAGGCCGTACTCGTGCAAATCATCCTGCATGACAAGCTTGAGAATTTCCTGGTCGTAGCCGACATGGGTGGTCTTCACCTTTGCTCCAAAGCCCATGGAGGATTTTGAGACCCTTTTAGCGATAAGCTTATCGAGACCCTCGAAGGCACCGCCGCAGATGAAGAGGATGTTCTTGGTGTTGACGTTGATCAGTTGCTGTTCAGGGTGTTTGCGCCCCCCTTTTGGCGGAACGCCGACCACTGCGCCTTCAAGAATTTTCAGCAGCGCCTGCTGCACTCCCTCGCCCGAGACGTCACGGGTAATGGAGACGTTGGCCGATTTGCGGGCAATTTTATCAATCTCGTCAACATAGATAATCCCGCGCTCTGCCCGTTCGAGGTTGAAGTCGGAGGCGTGGAGCAGACGGGCAAGAATGGTTTCGACATCATCGCCAACGTAGCCTGCTTCGGTGAGCGAGGTGGCGTCAACGATGGAAAAGGGTACTTCAAGCAGGTTGGCCAGCGTCTGGGCAAGGAGGGTTTTTCCTGTGCCGGTGGGCCCGATAAGGAGGATATTGCTCTTTTCTATGACCACCTCATCACCCTCCTGTGTCTTCACCTGTGAGTCGATCCTCTTGTAGTGGTTATAGACCGCTACAGCAAGCGACTTTTTGGCTCTCTCTTGGCCAACCACATACTGGTCGAGCGAATCCATGATCGCTTTGGGGCTTGCAAGGCGGGGCTGAAAGGGCTTTTCCGCAACCCGTTCAACCGGAGCAGCGGGTGCATTAACCTCTTTACGCAGAATATCGAAGGATGTTTTGATACAGCGATCGCATATAAAGGCTTTCGGGCCAGCAATCATGCTGTTGACCTCCTGGGCGCTTCTGCCGCAGAACGAGCAGAAAACCTGGTCTGTCGTGTCGTTACCGCCTTTTGTTTTACCTCTTCCCGGTTCTCGTTCTCTCGTCATGAAACAATCACACTTTCCGTCAAGTTAATAAACTGATACACATTAAAATCCCATTTTGGCCAAACTTTCCAGCAGAAGCTGCAGGGTCAGGCTCAGTTTGGGATGTCCTTCCTCAAAATGGTCGAGGGCCTCTTTCATCCGCTCCATCAAAGATTCGTCCTCATTGGCTGTCCCGGTTTTTTCGTCGAGAAGCCGCTGCATATCCGCCCTGAGGTTCGACAGCACAACTTCCGTGGTTTTATCAACGGAGTCAACCTGTTCAAGCTCCTGGTGAAGCGTATCGAGAAGCTCCCTGAGTTTTTGCTGTTCCATAATTCTCCCTCGTTAAATAAATTTTACGGCAAACAGGTATCACCCATCAAAAAGCGGTCACACTCACGTGCCGCAGCCCGACCTTCGTGAATAGCCCAGACCACAAGGCTCTGACCCCGTCGGGCATCGCCAGCGGCAAAAATCCCGTCGCGGTTGGTACGGTAGTTTTTATCGGTCGCCTTGATGTTGGAACGCTCATCCTGAACAACCTGCAGTTGCTGCAAAAGGTGCTCCTCGGGGCCGATAAAGCCCATGGCAAGCAGCACAAGTTCGGCAGGAATAATCTGCTCCGTTCCTGGAACTGGTCGAGGGATAAAGCGACCTTCATCTTTGACCCACTCCACCCTGGAGACTTCTACAGCTTGCAGAGCACCGGTGTCGTCAGCAAGAAATTTTTTGGTCATCATGGAGTAGTGCCGCGGATCCTCTCCCTGCATAATCGCAGCCTCTTCCTGCCCGTAGTCCACCTTGAAGGTTTTCGGCCATTCTGGCCAGGGATTATCCGGCTGGCGTTCGAGCGGTGGTTTTGGCATGATTTCGAGCTGCAACACGCTTTTGCATCCCTGGCGCAATGAGGTGGCAACACAGTCGGTACCGGTATCACCGCCACCGATAACAACAACATTCTTGCCTGCGGCTGAAAGGAGCGGTGCACTTTCGTCAAGCAAAGCTTTGGTGCTTGAACGCAAAAAGTCCATGGCAAAATGGATACCCGCAAACTCACGCCCCTCTGCGTCAAGGTTACGGGGCTTTGTCGCGCCCGTACAAAGCACAACGGCGTCAAACTCTTCAAGGAGCTTGTCTGCCGGATAGTCAACGCCAACCTCGGTACTCTCCATAAAAGTAACACCCTCACTCTTCATAAGCTCGATACGACGCTCTACTACAAGCCTTTTATCGAGCTTCATGTTGGGTATGCCATACATCATGAGGCCACCAAAACGATCATCCCGTTCAAAAACCGTGACGCTATGACCCGCCTTGTTGAGCTGATCAGCACAGGCAAGTCCCGAAGGACCTGAACCGACAACGAGCACCCTTTTTCCTGTTCTGTGAGCGATTATTTTTGGTTCTACCCACCCTTCCGCAAAGGCATGCTCAATAATGGCGCACTCGATGTTCTTGATGGTGACCGGGGGTTCAATGAGACCAAGCACACAGGACCCCTCGCACGGAGCCGGACAGACTCTCCCAGTAAATTCCGGAAAGTTGTTGGTTTTCATCAACCGGTCATAAGCTTCGTGCCAAAATCCGTTATAGACATAGTCATTCCACTCGGGGACAAGATTGTGGATCGGGCAACCACTCGTCATGCCGCTCAGCATGAATCCGGTATGGCAGTAAGGCGTACCGCAATCCATGCAGCGGGCACCCTGCTTCTGCAGTTCCCCGGCCTCCATCTCCTTGTGAAACTCCTGCCAGTCTTTTATCCTCTCCAGAGGCGCCCTGTCGGCAGGTAATGCTCTCTGGAACTCCATGAAACCTTTAACTTTACCCATATCAATGATTTAATCTTTTACCAACCGGGCTGCACCACCCTTTTCCGGTATTAATTCCCTGAAACTCGTGCCGGGTCATGAATATTTTTATGAAACGCGGCCATAACCGCTTCATCACCACTGAGTCCTGCTGCCTCAACCACTTTCATGGCTTCAAGAGCACGACGGTAATCCTGCGGCATAACTTTAACAAAACGCTGACGGAGTGCATCCCGATCATCAAGAATTGCCTGGCCAAGGTCGCTTCCGGTATAGTCTACATGCCTTTCAATCAGTAGCTGAAGCGCAGCAAGCTCCATTACGTCATCAATCGGGGAGAGATCGACCATCTCGCGGTTACAGTTGCTGGCAAAGGTACCATCCGCATCATAGATGTATGCGATGCCACCCGACATACCGGCAGCAAAGTTTCTGCCTGTTTGGCCGAGAATGACCACGGTACCTCCAGTCATATATTCACAGCCATGATCACCAATCGCCTCAACCACTGCGGTCAAACCGCTGTTACGGACACAGAAACGCTCTCCTGCCATTCCACGGATAAAGGCCTCTCCTGAGGTTGCGCCATAGAAGCCGACATTGCCAATGATAATATTCTCTTCCGGTACAAACGAAGAGCCCTGAGACTGATAGACAATAATCCTGCCACCGGAGAGCCCCTTGCCGACATAATCGTTGGCATCGCCCTCAAGCTCAAGGGTCATACCGTTGGGGATAAAGGCGCCGAAACTCTGACCGGCTGAACCGATGAATTTCAGATGAATCGTATCGTCCGGCAATCCGGCAGAACCGTATGCCTTGGTCACTTCATAGCCGACAATGGTGCCAACAACCCGGTTCGTATTTCGGATTGGAAGAGTGGTAACAACCCGCTCCTGCCTTTTGATGGCTGGCTCGCAGATTGAGAGAAGCGTGGTACGATCAAGACTGTCGTCAAGACCGTGCTCCTGCTTGATGGTACAGAAGCGTGTCTCATGCTCACCTACTTCGGCCTGATAGAGAATCTTGGTAAGATCAATACCCTGCGCTTTCCAGTGATCGACCGATTTCCTCATGCTCAGCAATTCAGTACGCCCGACAAGCTCGTTCAGCGTACGCACACCAAGACGCGCCATGTACTCCCGCACACCCTCTGCAAGGAAGCGCATAAAGTTTTCAACATGCTCAGGCTTGCCCTTGAAGTGCTTGCGCAGTTCCGGGTTCTGTGTGGCAACACCAACCGGGCAGGAGTCGTCCTGGCAGCAACGCATCATGATGCATCCCATAACCACAAGGGTGGTTGTGGCAAACCCGAACTCTTCTGCACCAAGCATAGCCGCTATAATAATATCACGAGCCGTTTTCAACTGACCGTCTGCCTCAACAACAATACGGCTGCGCAGATTGTTGAGCAAGAGGGTCTGGTGCGCTTCGGCCAGACCAAGCTCCCAAGGCATCCCTGCATGCATGATGCTCGAAACAGGCGACGCACCGGTTCCGCCATCATGGCCACTGATAAGGACAACATCGGCATGGGCCTTTGCAACACCGGCAGCGATGGTACCGACGCCAACCGTTGAGACAAGCTTGACGTTGATACGGGCAACCGGGTTGGCATTTTTCAAGTCATGAATAAGCTGAGCCAAATCCTCAATTGAATAGATATCATGATGAGGCGGCGGAGAAATCAGACCGACACCGGGGGTTGAGTGACGCACCTTGGCAACCCAGGGATAGACTTTTGAGCCAGGAAGCTGTCCACCCTCGCCAGGCTTTGCACCCTGAGCCATCTTGATCTGGATTTCATTGGCACTCGCAAGATATTCGCTGGTCACACCAAATCTTCCGGATGCGACCTGCTTGATGGCCGACATTCTCGAATCGCCATTGGCATCCTTTTTGAATCGCGCCGGATCTTCGCCGCCTTCACCGGTATTGCTCCTGCCACCAAGCCTGTTCATGGCAATGGCAAGAGTCTCATGGGCCTCCTGACTGATAGAACCATAAGACATAGCCCCGGTCTTGAACCTTTTCAGAATGGTATCAACCGACTCAACCTCATCAATCGGCACAGCAACCTGCTCGCTGAACCTGATATCCATCAGGCCGCGGATCGTACAAAGATGCTCGCTCTGGTCATCAATAAGGTTCTCATATTTTTTAAACAGCTCATAGTTTGCTGTTCTGCAGGAGTGCTGCAGAAAATGGATAGCCTCAGGACTGAAGAGATGGTACTCGCCATTATGACGCCATTTCCGTTCACCACCGGCATCAAGACCACGATTAACCTTGTTGCCCGTCGGAGGAAATACCGCTTCGTGACGACGGCGTACCTCTTCAGCAACAATATCGAGACCGATACCTTCAATACGGGTAGGCGTTCGGGTAAAGTAGGCATCAACAAGCTGTGTATTGAGGCCAACAGCTTCAAAAATCTGCGCTCCACGATAGCTCTGGATGGTTGAAATACCCATTTTGGCCATGGTTTTCACCACGCCCTTGACAGCAGCCTTGACATAGTTCTTCTTGGCGACCTTCACATCCAGTTTAATGTGTCCCGACTCCACCATTGAACGCACCGTCTCAAGCGCCATATAGGGGTTTACTGCACCAACACCATAACTGATAAGCATGGCAAAATGGTGCACCGTCCTCGGCTCAGCCGATTCAAGTACCAGACCAATCTGTGTTCTGATACCGGCATTGATAAGGAAGTTGTGCAGACCGGAAACGGCAAGTAACGCTGGAATCGGTGCACGATCATTGTTGAGCTCTCCCTTGTCGGAAAGAATGATAATGTTGACCCCCTTGCTTGCAGCCTGTTCGGACTGGCGATAAAGGTCGTACATTGCAGCTTCAATACCCTTGCCACCTTCTGCTACAGCATAAAATATGGGGAGGGTAACCGCCCTGAAACCGGGCTTGTCGATATTGCGAATTTTTTCAAGATCCTGGTTGGTTAAAACCGGATGCGGCAGGCGAATGCGACGACAATTCACCTCTGAAGGCTCAAGCAGCTCCCCTTCTGTACCAAGCATAACCGTTGTCGAGGTAATAAGCTCCTCCCTGATTGAATCAATCGGGGGATTGGTCACCTGGGCAAAAAGCTGCTTGAAATAGTCGTAAAGCAGTTTTGGCTTGTTGGAGAACGCCGCAAGGGGGGTATCGTTACCCATGGAGCCAATCAACTCCACCCCTTTTTCACTCATCGCTTTTATCTGCAGGGAGAGATCTTCCTGGGTATAGCCGAACACCTTCTGGCGGGCGGTAAGACTGAATTTCTCCTCATCAGGATTTTTCAAGGGTGGATGATCAGCCAATGCCTCCAGATCGATAATGTTCCGCTCGATCCATTCGCCATAAGGCTGCTCGCAGGAGATGCTCTGCTTGATCTCTTCGTCGGAGATAATTCGCCCCTGGGCAGTATCGACCAGAAACATGCGGCCCGGCTGCAAGCGATCTTTCTTCAAAATCCGCTCAGGTGCAATATCAAGCACACCAACCTCGGATGCCATAATAACAAGGTCATCCTTGGTGATATAGTAACGTGACGGGCGAAGTCCATTGCGATCAAGCACTGCACCAATCTGCACACCATCGGTAAAGGTAACTGATGCGGGCCCGTCCCAAGGCTCCATGAGACAACTGTGATACTCGTAAAAGGCCTTTTTCTCAGCCGAGAGCCCGCCATTGCCGGTCCAGGGCTCAGGAATAATCATCATGGCAGCATGTGCCAGCGAACGACCTGAAAGAACAAGGAACTCAAAAGCATTATCAAGAATGGCCGAATCGCTGCCATCCTCCAGAATAATCGGCTTGATATTCTCGATCGCATTGCCAAACACCTGCGACTGGATATTTTTTTCCCTCGCCTTCATCCAGTTGACGTTGCCCTTCAGCGTATTGATCTCGCCGTTATGGCTGAGAAAGCGATAGGGATGCGCCCTGTCCCAGCTCGGGAACGTATTGGTACTGAAACGGGAATGCACCATGGCAATGGCACTCTCCATATCCTTATCGTGCAGTTCCGGATAAAACGCCCCCACCTGCTCGGGAAGAAGCATCCCTTTATAGACAATGGTGCGACCGGAAAGGCTTGATATATAGAAATAACTGCTACCAAGAAGACCGGCGGTATATTTCACCCTTTTGGTGATACGGCGACGGATGATATAGAGCTTTCTTTCAAATTCCAGCTCGGAGAGAATATCCTTACCCCAGCCAACAAAGAGTTGCTTGACAATAGGCTCCTGGGAACGTGCCGTATCACCGAGACTATCGTTACAAGTCGTCACTTTTCTGAAGCCAAGAAACTTCTGCCCCTCAGCCTGAATCATCTGGCGGCAGATATCTTCAATAGCACGCCTCTGTGAGATATCCGGCGGCAAAAAAATCATCCCTACACCATACTGCTTCTCTGGAGGCAGCTCAATATTGGTATCAGCACAAACCCTGCGGAGAAACTTGTCGGGAACCTGAAGAAGAATTCCTGCTCCATCACCGGTATTTTTTTCACATCCACACGCACCGCGATGTTTGAGATTTTCATTGATCTGCAAACCCTGCTCTACAATTTCATGGGATTTGACACCTTTGATATGGGCAACAAACCCTACACCGCAAGCATCATGCTCAAACTGAGGATCATAGAGCCCAGTATTTAACGTAACGTTCATATTTTCAGGCACAACTTTTCAAACAGTTTCAAAAAAAAGGCAACCG
>CAIJPS010000007.1 GCA_903822595.1 uncultured Chlorobiaceae bacterium | reverse complement strand
TATTGCACAACTTTATAAAAGCAGGTGGAAGATTGAGCTTTTCTTTAAATGGATTAAACAACATTTGCGAATTAAGGCATTTTATGGTACTTCAGAAAACGCTGTTAAAACACAGGTTTGGACAGCAATCTCAGTATATGTGCTTATTGCATTAATAAAAAAACGCATGAATTTAGATATATCTTTCTACACTTTTCTACAAATCCTGAGTGTCAGTGTTTTTGAGAAAGTCGATATAAATCAATTAGTTACAAATTCTGCTGGCACAATTGAGAATACCTATACCTCTAACCGGTTATATTTATTTAACTTATAACCCGACAGCAGTGACTATAAATATATACCTTGATCTTCAAATAGAAAAAATTAATATTTATTTAATTGTCTACACTTTTGGGTAAGCACCCTGCTAAAAGTCGTTCCGTAATCCTGAGTTAGTTAGAGATGAATCCTTTGTGCCTTACTTTGTTTTATTACGGAGACAATTACTGTGGAGCGCTTACCCCTCTATATGGACTATCATTCAAAAAGAGATGTTGAAGCATTAAAAACAAAGGCACTGAAGGAAGGAGTTCCCTATCAAACACTCGTTACCAGTATTCTGCACAAATATGTTACTGGCAAGCTGACAGAGTCAGGTAACAAAAATTTTGCTTAAGGCGTTATGAAGGGAGCATCTGTATCCAGGCTCTCGGATGGCGGCAATTTGCTCGTTGGAGAAGAATAAGGTGCTTACATTTCATTCTTTTCGTGACCAATCAAATCTATATATATTTCTTCAATTTTTACCCTGGCCCAACTTGTTTTTCGCAAAAACTTCAAGCTGGACTTAATACTTGGATCATTATAAAAACAACGAATTTCTATCATTTTATAGAGCTCATCCCAGCCATAGTGATTTACAAGATCACAGAGTATTTTTTCAAGAGTTACGCCATGCAGTGGATTCTTTGGTTGATCATTCATATTGCTCTATTCTCCATATATCCTTATGACATTAGATTATTTTGCTATAAATCTTACAATCTGTCAATGCTGGGGTTTACACGATCTGGTATAACGGGTTATTTGTCGTTATAATGGCCTTTGGCGAAAAGGACATAAACGGTTACAGTTTCATCGATAATCTTACTGTATACCTTCCCATAACTTCTTGACAGTGGTAAATTTGCGGACTCTGCCGGCTTTTACATCTGCACGTGCGCGAAGAATGGATTCCTGTACCTCTGGCTGGTCAAGATATGCTTCTAGTTCTGTTTTCTTCGCAATTCGCTTACCGCTCCTGGTTTCTATGACCGGAGTAATCGTAAAAGTCCCCCGACTCCTGAGGCGAACAAGAACCTGTTCCTTTTTCTCTATGGCAAGATCGAAATACTTGATCATGTTCCTGCGTAATTCTGTACCTGTAATCTCTATCATGTCTCAATTGTTCATAGTTTGATCACATATTACAAAAAAAACAAGCCCATATACAACACTTTCGAAACAACATCTTGTCCACTCAAGGGTAATCCTGATGCATACAAGCTTGTAATCAGCCATTCCGGACATTCAACTCTTAAAGTCAACCATCACCACAAAACGACAGGGCTGGAGGGTTCGATACAGAAACTTCCCCTCCAACCAGCCATCTCGTTGTCAATTATTTTTTCGGCAATTCAATCTTCAAATGCAACTCCTTGAGCTGAACCGGCGTCACCTCCGATGGAGAGCCCATCATAAGATCCTGCGCCTGCTGGTTCATCGGGAAGGCTATGACCTCACGGATGTTCTGTTCGTCGCAGAGGATCATGACGAGACGGTCAAGGCCGGGAGCGATACCTCCGTGCGGTGGCGCACCAAGCTTGAAGGCTTCAATCATGTGGCCGAAGCGCGCGTCAACCTCTTCCTTTTCATATCCGGCAATGCCAAAGGCCTTGTACATGATCTCGGGCTTGTGGTTACGGATAGCGCCACTTGAAAGCTCAATACCGTTGCAGACGATGTCGTACTGGTAGGCAAGAATATCGAGGGGCTGCATGGTTTCGAGCGCCTCCATCTCACCCTGCGGCATGGAGAAAGGGTTGTGTGAAAAGTCAATCTTTTTGGCCTCCTCGTTGTACTCAAACATTGGAAAGTCAACGATCCAGCAGAATGAAAGCTCGTCCTTATCAAGCGTAAAGAGTTCACCAAAGTAGGTCCTCATCCCGCCCATGATCTTGCAGGTTGTCTCCCACTTCCCTGCCCCGAAAAAGACCACATCTCCGGTCTCAAGGCCAAGGTGGCTTTTGAGGGTTGAGAGATCGGCTTCGGAGAGAAACTTGACAACCGGCCCTTTTGGCCCATCTTCCCTGAACTGGATATAGGCAAGACCACCAGAGCCGAGCTCTTTGGCCCGTTTTTCTGCCTTGTCGTAAAAAAGCCTTGACTCATTGCCACGTCCCTTGAGGACAAGCGCCTTGACGCAGGAACCTGCAACCGTACTGTTTGCAAAAACCTTGAAGGCTGAACCGACAAAAAGCGGGGTGACATCACTTATTTCGAGAGGAATCCGCAGGTCCGGCTTATCGGTGCCGAAACGGTTCATCACCTCTTTATAGCTGATCCTCGGGAACGGGAACTGCGCAATGCGCTTGTGCGACATGGTGCGGGTAAGGTACTCAATCATCCCTTCAAGGATGGCAAAGAGATCGTCCTGTTCAATAAAAGCCATCTCCATATCAAGCTGATAAAATTCGCCGGGACTACGATCGGCACGGGCATCTTCATCGCGGAAACAGGGGGCTATCTGGAAGTAGCGGGGAAAACCTGATACCATGAGCAATTGCTTGAACTGCTGGGGTGCCTGGGGAAGAGCATAGAATTTACCCGGATGAAGGCGGCTTGGAACGAGAAAGTCGCGTGCACCCTCAGGCGAGCTGGAGGTGAGAATCGGTGTCTGTATTTCGATAAAATTCTGCTCTTCAAGATAGCGACGAACAGCAGCGGTCAGACGGCTTCGAAAAATGATATTTTCATGAATTTTTTCACGACGCAGGTCAATAAAGCGATATTTCAGACGCAGCTCTTCCGAGGTCTGCACTTCGTCAGCCACCGGAAAGGGCAGGGTTTGAGCATGACTCTCCACGGCAATCTGACTTACAACCACCTCAATCTCGCCTGATGCGAGGCGGGGATTGATAGCGCCCGGAGCACGCCGGACAACAATACCCTCAATGCAGATAACCGATTCGAGATGCAGTTGCTCAGCTTTGGCGAAGAGCTCCTGCTGCTCAGGCTGGATAACAAGCTGGCAGATACCGGTGTGATCCCTCAAATCAATAAAAATAAGTCCGCCGTGATCCCGTTTTCTGTGAACCCAGCCAGCAAGCCTGACGGAGCCATGCTCACGCTCCGGACTCAATAATCCGCAATAATCTGAGCGGAACCGGTTGTTCAGAGCTTGCGTGCTCCCTGCAGCTTTACTCATAATATTCCTGTCGTCCTTTGTATAGAGAAGTTGAAAAAACTTAAAAGCATGAATATGGAGAATTTTTTCTCATTTATAAAACCCGGCTTAAGTCATCTCAATAGACCAGCTCACCTCCGAACTCCGTAATAAGAAAGCGGATGACCTCGTTCTGCTGTGACAGTTCCTGAAAAAGGGTAAAAACCGTCTTTTCTTTGGTACAGGCATCTTTTTCTGCGTCATAGAGGATACGAAGCTGGAGTGGCAGGGCATAAAACACTGAAAGTTCCTGCTGAAGCGTCACTCTCTCTTGTTGCAACTCTTCGAAGGAAAACTTTCGGCAACAGGCAATGTCGAGCACTCCGACTGGACTACAGGCGACCAGTTCGCAGGATTGCAGATGCGTTGCCATTAAGTTCCGGTTTTTTTTGGCAACATGATCAAGAAACTGGTGCCATTCAACCTTGAGTGTTGCAAGGTCAGCAACAGGTTCAGGAGCCTCGGCACCAGTAGTGCGCATGGTTTCGGAGGGCACATTGAGCATTTGCTGCTTCGATACGGGATTTGAGGCAAAACTGGAGAGTTTTTTTTGCCATGAACCAAGATCAAGCTCCCCGCTGTCGGAGGGCTTCGCTACAGGTTCGGGTGAAAGTGAGGGCGAGGATAATGGTGCGGAAAGTGGCGCAGCAGCACTTGGCTGCTTTTTTAGTGGCTTGTCAGGTGCTTTTTTTTTTGAGCCTGCAGTTGAGGCTGTGGTTCCGCCGCTATGACTGCGAATGGAGCGGCATGCACGATGTCAATCAATTTCAGAAGCGCAAGTTCAAAACGAAACTGGTATTCAAACTGAAACTTCAGCTCTTTCTGTGTCAGCAGAAGAAAGTCAACCATCTGCATGACCGCAAAAGGGGGGAAATTAGCCGCATCCCGGCTGTAGCGCTCACGAATCGCATCGGGACGTTCAACCAGGCGGGTGGATGAGAGATTCTGTACCACCAGAAAATTCCGCAAATGCTCGATCAGCTTTTCAAGAAAATCCTGTTCGTCATATCCGTTCCTGATCACAAACTGCGCAACGTTGAGCATCTTCAGGGCATTGCGCTCCGCAACAGCATCGGTGACCTCAAAGAGGTGCTCATCATCAATGTAGTTCAGCAGTTCAGCAACACCAAGGTAACTGATGCTTCCTGTATGATCGTTCTCGGCGGAGAATGCAATAACCTGGTCAAGAATACTCTGCGCATCTCGCATAGAACCCTGAGCCTTGCGACCGATAAGCTGAAGGGCATCGGCATCAACCGTGATCTGCTCGGCATCACAGATAAGCTGCAGTTGTTTCTGGATCTCCTCGAGCGGAATGCGCTTGAAGTTGAAACGCTGGCAACGGGAAGCAATGGTTGCCGGAATCTTGTGCAGTTCAGTGGTGGCAAAAATAAAAATAGCGTGCGGCGGAGGCTCCTCAAGCGTTTTCAAAAATGCGTTGAACGCTGCAATAGAGAGCATGTGCACCTCATCGATAATGTAGACCCGGTAGGTTCCTTTCTGTGGCCCATAGCGGACATTCTCCCGCAAGGTACGGATATCATCGACACTGTTATTGGATGCAGCATCAAACTCTGCAATATTCATGCTGGTGCCCGCATCAAAGTCCCGACAGCTTTCACACTCTCCACAAGGTTCGGTAACCTGCTGAAGGTACTCGGCATCCTCCATCATCTTCTGGCAGTTCAGCGCCTTGGCAAAAACCCTGGCTGCTGTTGTTTTACCAACACCACGTAATCCCGAAAAAATATAACCGTGCCCGACCCGACCCATGCGAAGCGAATTCTGGATGGTACGGGTAACATGCTCCTGTGCGGTAATATCGGCAAATTTTGCTGGACGGTACTTCCGGGCTATAACCTGATAACTCATAATTTCGGTTGATTAATGTCCTCCAACAAGGGTGCAAGGGGCCGATCCATACTGCTTTTCAGGCACTCCGTTACTCCCCTGCTGATCGTTTCCAAATGTACGCTATTACCTCCTGAAATCAGCGAACCGTTTTCATCGCTCCAGAAACCAGCAGGAATTATGGTGTAAAGATCATAAAGAGTCAGAAGATAAAGATCGCGGCTGACAGCCAGATCACCGTTGACAGTCACATGTACCAGATTGTTCTGCAGCAGAATATCAACAATTTTTCGTACACCGGATGGGGTGAGGCCCTGAACAACCTTCAGAATTTTCTTCATGTTCATGGCATTGCCACTCTTCTGGCCACTCCAGATATGAGCAAGAACCGAAAGAATCTCGGGCACTCCACGCAAGGGGTTGAAGAGTTCAGCAACCTGGCCAGCAGGTTTGAGCGCACCAAGACAGAAAACAAATTCCGCACCGGTCAGCACAACAATCCAGCCAAGATAGACCCAGAAAAAAAGCATCGGAATAACCGACAATGCGCCATAGATATGCTCAAACGTCGCAACATGAGTAATGTAGAAGGCAAACCATCGCTTTGAGAGCTCGAAGAGAACCGCAGCGAGCAGAGCACCTGAAAAAGCGTGAACAAACCGGACCCGACGGTTTGGAACAAGCATATAGAGCAGAAAAAAGGCAAAAATCGAGTTGATGAAGGGAAAAAAAGAGAGAAGACTGGTTTTCATTTCAAGCAACGGGCCGTCGGTAAAGACGGTATACCAGACATAGGAGCTGGCGGCAAGACTGCTTCCGATAAGCACCGGCCCGAGCGTCAGTACTGTCCAGTAGAGAGTAAAACCCTGCAGGGCCTTGCGGGGTGCATGAACTTCCCAAATTTCATTCAGTGTATGATCGACCGTTGAAATAAGAAAAAGTGCGATAATAAAGAGAAATACACCCCCGAGAATCGGGACGCTGGAGGTTTTTCCGATAAAATCCGTCAGATAGTTATTGAGCACCGTACCTGCGCCCGGCGTGAAATTCTGGACAAGAAAATCTTCAAGAGAGCGTCGGAAGGGTGCAAAGACAACAAAAACATTCAGGATTGAAAGAATAATGGCAAGAATAGGAACAATGGAGAGGAGCGTCTGAAAAGCCAGAGAGCCCGCACCGAGAAAAATCCTGTCATGAATAAAATTTTTCCAGAAAAACGGCACAAAAGCGCGCAGATAGGTTACGGCTTCAGCCTGATGGGTTGATTTCTTTTGTTCTTGAGCCATCTTGTTACTGGAAGCTACTGCGTTGGAGAACCGCTGCCAACCGACCTTACCCTGGTCATCAGCAGCAAACCAATAGTGAAAAAGAGCAGCAGCGATGCAAGCGCCGCTTTCTGGCTTCCAGCCTGGGCTGAAACCAACCCGAATACGAGTGGGCCCACCACAGCGGAAGCTTTACCGAAGGTACCATCATAAAAACCAAAAAACTCGGTAACGTGTTCCTGGGGCGTCAGACGGGTCATCATGGATCGCGATGCTGCCTGCGATGATCCCATAGACATGCCAGCAAGCATCCCTGTATAAAAAAAGAGCTCTTTGTTATCGGCAAAAATAGCCGCAACAACAACAACAAACCAGATCAAAAGTGTGATGACAATGGTTCTTTTCGGCCCGATTTTATCAGTCACAAAACCAAAGATAACCGAACCGGCAATAGCTGTCGTCTGTACCAGCATAAAAAATGTAACCAGCTCTCCGGTCGTAAAACCCAGGGTATTCTGGGCATAAATCGACGAAAAAGCGATAACCGTTAAAATAGCATCATTATAGAAAAAGTAGGCAAGGAGAAAGCGGGCAAGATCAGGATAACTCATGATATGCTGAATCGTATACTTGACCTCTCTGATGGAGCGGATAAGTGCCTCAACGGATATGACCGGCCTCTCCTCTTTTTTTTCATCACGCAGCACAAGAAAGAGCGGAGCTGCAAAAAGAGCAAAAAAAAGAGCCGCCACCAGAAAGCTCATCTGCACATTCAGCATGTTCGACAAAACAATCCCCTTGCTGAGCAGTGGCTTCACCAGCAGCAGGATGGAGAGTGCGCCAAGGTAGCCCATGGCAAAACCGTATCCGGAGACCCTGCCGATGCTTTTGTCGGAAGCAAGCTCCTTGAGATAGGCATCATAAAAAACAAGTCCTCCCTCAAAACCCATATTGGCAAGGATAAAGATGAGAACAGCCGCTACCGCCATTCCCGGGCCAGAAAAAGAGAGCAGAGCCGTGGCAACAACCGAAGTGAGAGTAAAAAAAAGAAGAAAGCGCTTCCGTTTTCCCGAATAATCGGCTGCAGCTCCAAGAACCGGCGATATGAGGGCAACAAGCAACATCGAGAGGCTGATGCTGAAACCCCAAAGGGCGTCACCCGAAGGTTCGCCCTTGCAGATAACATTTTTGAAGTAGAGGGGAAAAACGAAGGTGACCATCATCACGCTGAAGGAAGTGTTGGCAAAATCAAAAAGCAGCCAGGAAAACACTTTACGTTTCTGCGTCACAATAGCTTTCAGGTTTAACTCATGAGGAAATCTTGAACAAACCGCTTTACACTCCGGCAATATGATGGAAAAGTGATTCGAGGAGCCCTCGTCCGTCAAGAGAGCCAAGACTCTTTTCGCTCGCCCGTTCGGGATGAGGCATCAGACCGAGCACATTGCCCTGACGATTGATAATTCCGGCAATGTTCTGAAGAGAGCCATTCGGATTGGCTTCATCGCTCACTCTACCCTCTGCGTCGCAATACTTGAAAACAATCTGCTCATTCTCTTCAAGGCTTTCAATAACTTCAGGTGGAGCAAAATAGTTGCCCTGACCATGCGCGATGGGAATGCTTAGCAGTTGATCCTGCTGGTATTGGCTCGTAAAGATGGTTGAGCAGTTCAACGTCTTGAGGGTAGTCTGGCAACAGAGAAACTTTTTATCACGGTTCTTCGAAAGAGCGCCTTCAAGCAGTCCACTTTCGAGCAGCACCTGAAATCCATTACAGATGCCAAGCACCGGAAAACCTTTGCGGGCAAATTCAATAACTTCCTGCATGATCGGGGAAAAACGGGCAATTGATCCTGCCCGAAGGTAGTCGCCATAAGAAAAACCGCCAGGCAGAATGATTGCCTTTGCCCCCTGGAGATCATGGTCATTATGCCAGAGCATAACCGGTTTGATACCGCTGAACGAACCAACGGCATACTCCGTATCATGATCACAGTTTGAACCCGGAAAAACAACGACACCTACAGTTACATCAGCCATAATTACATGCTATTTAGTTGACTTGTTCCAGCTCAAAGGAGTAATTTTCCATGACCGGATTCGATAACAGTTTCTGACTGATTTCGTTGCAGATACGTTCTGCCTCCAGCAACTTCTCTTCATTGATGGTCACTTCAATATATTTGCCGATTCTTGCGGATTCGACGGTATGGTAGCCGAGATTTTTCAGGGCATGCTCGACCGCCTTTCCCTGAACATCAAGAATGGACTGACGCAGGGTAACCTTTATTTTTGCAGTATAGGGCATTATCATGCGGATGGTTGAATGGAAAAAATCAGGTCTGCCACTGGCGACGCCACAGCAGCGTGAGTGAGCGTACAATACCGAGCAGAATATACAACAACATGGCAAGAAAAAAAGCTTTCGAGTGAAAGAGAAGAACACAGAACATGGCGGCAATATAGAGCGCCATTTGAAGAGGCTTCTGCCGGAAAGACTCTGCGTTGGGCTTTGGCAGCGCATCATAATTGACCTTGCTGACCATGAGCAGGGCAAGAGCTGTTGAAAGAGATGCCAGAATAAGATGCATTGACACTACCGGGAAAACAGGATCACCACTCATCCAGAGCACAAACCCGGCAACCGTCAGTGCCTGGGCTGGTGTAGGCAACCCCGAAAAGGACTCTTTGTTATAACCGATCATACTGATATTGAACCGCGCAAGTCTCAAGCCGCTTCCGATCATCAGCAGAGAGCTGACACAAATACCGGTAATGCCCGGCAAACCTTCAAGACCGAACTTGTAAACCAGATATGCCGGTGCGGCACCAAAGGAGACCAGATCGGAAAGAGAGTCGAGTTCAACTCCAAAATCAGAGGTGCCGTTGGTAATCCTGGCCACAAAACCATCGATCGTGTCAAAAAATGAGGCGAGAATGATAAACCAGCACGCAGCAACAAAACTCCCCTCTCCCGACATGACGATGGCAATATAGCCACACACCATGTTCATAACCGTAAACACAGAGGGTACAAAGGAGCGCGATACAGAGGGGAACAATGGCGAGCGCTCTTTTGACCCGTTTTTCAGAAAAGGAGGGTAGCGTTTCTGAGCCCTTTGTTTGCCACTTTCACTCATATATAAAAATATCCATCATCGGGGGGAAAAATTTCATAAGAGGCAAAAAACGCCTTCATGGAGTGTGACCGGTCCAGCCACTCTCGATGCTGAACATGAAGGTAACGAAATTTATACTTTTTTTGGAATTCTGCATACGGTGTGGGGCCGGGATGAATTTTGGGGGTGGTGTTTGTTACCGTGCATTCTGGTTTTTTGGGCGGGATGGGGGTTTTGGGCGGGATGACCCCGCCCCTACGTGTTAATAACTTTCGTCGGGGGATGGGAAATTGGTTTGGTGGACGTCCTCGACGTACTGACGGGCGGCGTGCTCGATAACGGTATTCAAATCGGCATACTGACGGACAAAACGGGGATGAAATTCCCGGTTCAAACCGAGTATATCGTTGATAACCAGCACCTGGCCGTCACAGGCAACCCCGGCACCGATACCGATGGTGGGAATGGTCAGTGAGCGGGTAACTTCAACCGCGAGGGCAGAGGGAATTTTTTCAAGCACAATGGCAAAGGCCCCCGCCTTTTCGATAATTTTGGCATCTTCAAGCAGTTGTTCGGCCTCTCTCTCCTCCTGTGCCCTGACTCTGTAGCTGCCATACTTGTAGATCGACTGCGGCATCAGACCGAGATGACCCATGACAGGAATCCCCACGTCGGTAATTCGCTTGACGGTATCGGCAATGACCCTGCCCCCCTCAAGCTTTACTGCATCACACTCATGCTCTTTCATGATTTTTCCGGCATTACGCAGCGCTTCCTCGCTGGAGAGCTGGTAGCTCATGAAAGGCATATCGATCACCACCATTGCCCGGCCACTCTCGTCGTGCACACCCCGGACAACAGCCTTGGCATGGTAGATCATCTCTTCAATCGTGATCGGGAGCGTTGTGCTGTGACCGGCAAATACGTTGCTTGCAGAATCGCCGACAAGAAGGACATCAACACCTGCCCGATCAAGAATTCTCGCCATGGTGTAATCATAAGCCGTCAGCATTGCTATTTTTTCGCCGTTCTGCTTCATGTCGAGCAATCTTCTGGTGGTAACATGAGCTTTCTGCTGAGCGCTTCTGTTCATAGTCTTTGCTGCTTAATGGATTGAGTGTTCATAAGGTTCAAGAATATCCGACAAATCACAGGGTTGAAGTTCCACAAGTTCAATACCATGCAACTTCCCGGCAGCACTCCGCATCAGCTTGCTGAGAAGAGCGTACTCGGGAATGTAGCCAAGAATCTCTTCAAGAGAGGTGGTTTTTCGCTCCATATCTGCCCTTATCTCTTCGAAAGCATCCCCTTCTGAAAGCGTAATAAACCGGTAAAGTTCTTTGTGTCGCGCCGACAGGGGAAGCGATCCATGCTGCAGAAGAACGTTACGACTCTTTCGTTGCGCAGAACCAACCAATTTGCGCCCGTCTACCTGAAGTTCGTTGCGGGCAGATGCTGTAAAACAACTGACCGCCTCAGCAGGTGCACCCCCCTGTGGACGGGAAAGAGTAGAACGGCAAAATCCTGCATGTATGCCAAGGCTTTCAAGAGCAAGCTGGATGACCTCATGCACCATCCTGTAAAGCTCGGAGTTCGGTACCGCAGACTCTGCAAAAAAACTGTAGGTGAACTCCTCTGCATGAAAGACTGCCCTGCCGCCGGTAGGCCTTCTGACAACATCAATACCCGCAGAGCGGCATTTCAGCATATCAATGCCCGAAATATCCTGATTGTAGCCAACAGTAACGGCATAGGGATGCCATGCATAAAACCGCCAGAGACAACTGTCGCGGCCATACCGCTGCTGAAACCGTCCGTCAAGAAATACTGCCATCAACTGTCGGTCAAAGGCCATATTCTCTTCGCCGGTATGAAACCCGGAGTCGAGACAATAGACCTTATGAAAAAAAGTATTCACCATTGCAACCCCTCCCGGCTGCTCTACAAGACGCTGTGCACCACTACCATTGCAAATTCGGATCAAGATAATAATTATTTTTACCCCATTCATTGTTTGTCTCCTGTGAGACGGGTATTTTGCGGGTAAATGCCCTCACCTTACCAATCGTCATTCTTATCATTCATGACACGTATTACTGTTGCTCTCATTTTTGGAGGCAGGTCAACCGAACACGAAATATCGATCATCTCAGCAAAAGCAATAGCGGCAAATATCAGCACCGAACACTATAAGGTTATTCCAATATATATTACACGTGAGGGCCACTGGCTCTGTGACGGCATAGCCCGTAAGATTCTTCAGCTTGATCTTTCGGATCTCTTGAGAAGCTCTTCGCCTGAAGCCACTGCCGCAACTTTGCGTGATATGGTAGAGGATGCTGCTCAAAAGCCATTCGACCTTGATTTCAGGGCAGTTGGCGTTGAAGTGGCATTTCTTACGCTTCATGGCTCCTATGGAGAAGATGGGCGCGTTCAGGGCTTTCTGGATACTTGCGACATTCGGTATACGGGATGCGGCGTTCTGGCCTCAGCGCTCACCATGGACAAGGCGCTCACCAAACTCTGCATTGCCGATACAGGCATTGCTGTTGCGCCATCGATAACGCTCTTCAGCGCCGATTATCTGGCCAATCCTGAGGGGACTCACGCCTTGATCGAACAGCAGTTTGAATACCCGTTTTTCATCAAACCGGCAAGTCTCGGTTCCTCGATAGGAATCTCAAAGGTGCATCATGGCGGCCAACTCCCTTCAGCTCTTGAGGGTGCCTGCTCGCTTGACGCAAAGGTGCTGGTCGAAAAAGCAATGAGAGGCAGGGAGATAGAGGTCGCTGTGCTTGGCAATGAACAGCCGGTGGTATCAGTTTGCGGTGAAATCGAACCTGGCAGCGATTTTTACGACTATCAGGATAAATACATGCACAACACCGCAAAGCTTTTCATTCCGGCACGTCTTACCGTCAAAATGCAGGAAGAGGTAAGAGCGGCTGCCCTGAAGGCGTACAAGGCACTGGGATGCCGAGGCATGTCGAGAATAGATTTTTTTGTTGATGAACAGGCTGGAACCATCATCCTGAACGAGGTCAATACCATTCCCGGCTTTACTGATATCAGTATGTACCCACGGCTTATGGATGCAAGCGGCATACCTTTTCCGGAACTTGCAGAGCGCCTGCTGCAACTCGCACTGGAAACCATACGGCCATGATCAGTGATCCATACCTTTTTTTTGCAGAAGTTTCGCTTGACATTTCAAGAGGACGATTCCAGTCAGGCATCGAAAAGCTTGAGCCATTTTCCAGCCAGTTTGCAGAATCATATCTGTTTCACCTCCTCTACGCTAAAGCGCTCAAAGGACTCAGGCAGAACGCTCTTGCTGGAGAATATTTTCGAAAATGCTGCACGATAGCTCCGGCAAACCAGATCGCATGGCAAGAACTCTGTGAGCTTCAGGCTTTAGCAGAGAGAGGGAAACCCGAGGCCCCCGTAGTTGACCCCGTCACTGATGAGCTTGAAAAATTGACTGCCGCTCTCATGAAATTTGAGCCGGTAATAACATCGGAAAACGCGGATCCCACCTCAATTCTTGAACAAAAACAGCCTTTTTCAGACGATACGGCAATTGCCGTCCCCACTGAAAGCCTTGCCAATCTGTTCACTGCACAGGGTGCTTACAAAAAAGCTATAAAAATCTACACGCATCTCATCCAATTAAAACCGCAAAACGCTGAACTCTACCAGAAGGAGATCGATTCACTTCTCGACTGCTTGTAAGCGCAGAAGCAGGGATGAAATTATTTAGCCAATCACAATATTATGGAATGAGAATTCGTTATATTGGGTGAATAACTATAGCAATAGTTGATACATTAAATGGTTAGTGCAAAGTATCTTGGTTTTTAAATTTTTTTCATATCTCTTTATTGCTGCTTTTTTTTTCGCGTGCCCCTCAACCAGCTCAGGCGCAGAATCGGCAGAAAAAAAGCTCTCTCTTGCCCGATGCATTGAGATAGCGCTTAAAAACTCGACTTCATCCCTGAAGGCTGAAAACACCCTGAAGCTTCGGGGTGTTGATGTTATGAGAAATTACGGCAGTTTTCTTCCTCGACTTTCAGCATCAGCAAGCATTTCCCCTTATGCCCTCAGCCGTTCCTACACGCAAGATTACTCTGGAACTGCAATAACAAAATCGAAAACAGAGAGTAAAACGGTTGACTTGACACTGGCTACCTCCCTGAATCTTTTTAATGGATTCAGGGATTACGCTTCCCTGCAAGCTGCGCTGAAAACAGAAGGTGCTGCCGGCTACTCTCTTTCGAGGGCACGGCAGACCATAGCCTTTGACGTCACCCAGGCCTATTATCAGGCACTCCTGAACATTGAACTGCTTGATATTGCACGAGAAAACCTTCTGTTGGCACGAGATCAGTTGACGCTCACTGACCGGCAGTTTCAGATCGGCCTGAAATCCATAATCGATCGCGACCAGCAGCAGGCTGACGCAGCCGAAAGCAGCCTGTTAGTCATCAAAGCAGAAACCCGAATGCAACAAAGCATGCTCGAACTGGTACGTCGTATGCAGATTGACCCCAGGACCATGTTCAGCCTTGAACCTTTACCCGACAATCGCAATGGCCTGCTCTATCCGAAACCCGATCCCGATTCTCTTGTCACGATTGCCTTTCAACGACGCAGTGACCTGAAAGCCAAAGAGCTTGAAACGAAAGCCTCAAAATGGCAGGTCACGCAGGCCAGGTCGACGTTGTACCCGCGCCTTGACCTGACCTTTAACGTTGGCACTGGAGGTACCGAGTACCTTCACCAAAGCATTGGCTCAACACCTGTCATATACTCTTATCCGCCACTTTCAGATCAGTTGGCAAACTCAATCGGATATTCTGCGGCACTCAATGTGAGTTGGACGATTTTTGATGGATTCCAGACTCGTTACGAAGTTGAAGCCGCCAAAATCAATCATTTGAACCAGCAGTATGATTACGAAGATCTGAAAAACTATATCCTCATCGATCTGCATGAGGCAGCAAAAGAGTATACATCAGCACTCATGCAGATTGAAACCGCCAAAATCAGCCTGAAAGCTGCTCAATCAGCTTTTGAAGGCATCAAACGAAAATCCGATCTGGGATCTGTAAGTTTTATCGAGCTCAGTTCGGCACGAGCAGCCCTCTTCAGTGCTCGATCGAACCTCTCCCAGGCTACGTATAATCTTGCGCTGCAGAAAAATATTCTTGACTTCACGACAGGCAACATAGCCGCCCCATAGCAACCAGAACCCGGTAGACCATCCGATGAGTAAACCACAATCCTTTCTGAAACGAAAATCAATACTGATAACCCTGGCGGTACTCCTGACAGCAGGAGGAGTTCTTTTTGCCATACTCAGACTCCGCGAAAAACCCGTTGAGGTAACAACCGAGAAAGTTTTTATCAAAGAGGTTGTTCACGTCGTTACGGCTACGGGCAAAATAGAGCCTGCACTGGTTGTCGCCATGTCGCCCGATGTCTCGGGTGAAATTATTGATTTGCCCGTAAAGGACGGCCAGAGCGTTCAAAAGGGAGATCTTCTGTTTAAAATTCAGCCTGATCTCTACATCAATCAGGTGGAACAGAGTCTCGCCCAGCTTAATGCAGCAAAATCGCAAAGCATGGAAACGCAAGCCCGGAAGCTGAAGGCTGAAGATGATTTCCGCAAAGCTTCACTGCTCTACAAGGATAAGCTGATCTCCGAATCTGATTACATAGCCTCAAGAACCAATGCGCAAGGTGCAGCAGCGAGTTACCAGGCCTCAATCTACTCCATCAAACAGAACAGAAGCCTGCTCGACCAGAATCAGGACCGGATGAAAAAAACCGTCGTCCGCGCACCGATCAACGGCACCATCATTGTCCTGAACAGCAAGCCGGGAGAACGCGTTGTCGGTACCGGCCAGTTTCCCGGCACCGAGGTACTGCGGCTTGCAAACCTTGACAGCATGCAGGTGGAGGTAGAGGTCAATGAAAACGACATTGTCAATGTAAAACTGGGCAACCCGGTATCAATCACGGTTGACGCATACGGCGAGCGCATCTTCAAGGGAATTGTGCATGAAATTTCCAATTCAGCCATTTCAAAGGCTGCCGGAACGCAGGAGGAAGTGACCAATTTTTCAGTCAAGATCCGCATCATCAATCATGAGCGCCTGCTGAAACCCGGCATGAGCGCAACTGCGGATATTGAGTCGCAGCGAATAAAAAACGCTCTTGTTGTCCCCATTCAAAGCGTCACGATACGAGGCTCATCCGATACTGCCGAGAAAGAGGATACAGAAAAAAGCGCTGTAACGATTGCTCCGGTTGGCAAAGCTACGGAAAGCGTACAGGGAGTTTTTGTTGTTCAATCAGGAAAAGCATGGTTCCGGCCAGTCAAGACCGGAACAACAGACAATACCCATATTGTAGTAACTGCAGGGCTCAAAAAAGGAGAAGAGGTCGTTTCAGGAAGTTATACCGCCATCACCAGCAAGCTCAAGAATGGCTGCATGGTCAAACGTCCGCAACAATAGCGTCGATATGCCCTCAAATGTCATCACCATGCAGTCGCTCTGCAAATTCTATGAGATGGGCGATCAGGTTGTCCGAGCGCTGGACTCCATCAACCTTGAGTTCAAACTGAACGACTATGCGGCAATCATGGGCCCTTCCGGAAGTGGGAAATCGACACTTATGAATATTATCGGCTGCCTTGATACACCATCATCCGGACGATATGAACTCAATGGCCAGAATGTGGCTGAAATGGATGATGATGAACTGGCGCGGGTCAGAAACCGGGAAATCGGCTTTGTTTTCCAAACCTTCAACCTGCTTCCCCGCCTTAACTGCCTGCGTAATGTCGAACTGCCGCTGATCTATGCCGGTGTATCGCCTGTAGAGCGCGAAGAGCGTGCCGCAGAAGCACTCGTGAAAGTAGGACTTGGCGACCGGATCATGCATAAACCCGCCGAACTTTCCGGAGGGCAGATTCAGCGGGTAGCCATAGCAAGGGCTCTCATAAACAACCCTTCAATCATCCTTGCAGACGAGCCAACCGGGAACCTTGATACCGCAACCAGCCGGGACATCATGAATATCTTCGGAACGCTCTCCGACGGGGGCAACACCATCATCCTGATAACACATGAAGAGGATATCGCCCGCTATACCCATCGTCTCATCCGTCTCCGGGATGGAAAAATCGAAAGCGACTCCATGCAATGAACCTGACCTACCAACAGTTCCGCTACGAAACCACTGAGAGTCTGAAAATGGCTCTCTTCCAGATCAGAGCGAACAAGATACGGTCATTTCTTACCGCGCTCGGGGTCATTATCGGCATTGTTGCCATTACCATGATGGGTACAGCGATCAACGGTATTGACCGCGGGTTTGACAAGAGCCTCGCCATGCTCGGCTACGACGTTATCTATGTGCAAAAATCATCGTGGAGTACCATGGGACAGTGGTGGCGATACCGGAACCGTCCTGACCTGAAAACAGAGTATGCCGATCAACTCAACCGTATTATTGCCGACAATCCGCGCTCAGAACTGCTTATTGCTGTTCCGCAGATGTCAACCTACCAGGCATCGGCCAAATACAAAGAGCGAAACCTCGAACAGGTTTTTTCCCTCGGTACCAACCATGACTACCTGCAAACCGCTTCAGGCAACCTCTCTTCCGGACGCTTTTTTACTCCAGGAGAATCCGCTGGCAGCGCAATGGTCTGCGCCATCGGGGACGACATTGCTGTTGGTCTCTTTCCCAATGAGCCTGCTCTCGGCAAATCCATACAGATCAAAAACCGCAAGTTCCGCATTATCGGGATTTTCAGAAAACAGGGGAAGTTTCTCGGACTCTTCAGTTTTGATAACCAGATCATCATGCCGCTTGGAGCCTTTGAGAAGGTGTACGGCAAAAATATGTTCATTACCATGCGGGTAAAAATCAAAAAGCAGGAGCATGTTGCAGAGGCCAAGGAGGAGTTGCTTGGACTGATGAGGAGAATCCGGCGTCTGGCACCAGGCAAAGAGGAGGACTTCTCGATCAACGAACAGCAAGCCTTCAAAAGCCAGCTTGACCCAATAAAAAATGGTATTGCCATCGCGGGTATTTTCATTACGGGCATGTCGCTCTTTGTCGGCGCCATCGGTATCATGAACATCACCTTTGTCAGCGTAAAGGAGCGCACCAGGGAAATCGGGCTGCGCAAGGCCCTTGGTGCCAGACGGCAAACCATTCTGCTGCAATTTCTCATCGAGTCGGTGATGATATGCCTCATCGGGGGAGCTGTCGGTCTGGCTACGGCTCTCTTCATCACCTTTGCCATCGAAAAAATTGTGCCTGACTTCCCGGTACAGTTCTCGCCCGACCTTGTCATTGCGAGTCTTGCTGTCTCCGTGATCACAGGAGTTATCTCTGGCCTTGCTCCGGCTGTTACAGCCTCAAAGCTTGATCCGGCCGATTCGCTGCGTTATGAATAGGAGTGCTTATGCTGCTACGTGAAACCATTACCCAGGCGATCTACTCTCTGGCCGTCAACAAGCTCCGTTCATGGCTCACCATCATGGGTGTTGCTGTAGGTGTCTTCTCCATCATTGCTGTAATGACTGCCCTTGATGCTATCGATAAAAGCGTCGAATCCGGTCTGACAAGCCTTGGTGCAAACACTTTCCAGATACAGAAAAATCCTGCAACGGTATTTGGCAGCGGGCACAGCCGGAACCTTTATGCTAACCGTAAGGATATCACCTACCAGCAGGCGATTCTGTTCAAAAAAAGCATGGAATCGAAGGCCCGCACGATCGGTTTCATCATCACCAGTATGGCCAATCAGGCAAAATATGCGAACCTGACCACAAATCCCGATGTCACCATGACTGGTGGTGATGAGAATTTTGCCGCATCTAACGGCTACACGATTGCGCTTGGTCGCAATCTTGCAGAAACAGATATCCGCTCTGCTCGAAATTCCGCAGTTCTTGGAGGTGAAGTTGCCTCAACACTCTTCCCGACTGGCGAAAACCCCCAAAACAAGTTTATCAAGGTAAACGGAGAGGTCTACACGGTCGCAGGTGTTTTTGAAAAAAAGGGGGCTGCTTTCGGCCAAAGTCAGGATAACTTTGTCCTCATTCCCATTACCCGCTACCTCGACCATATCAACGACAAGAGCAGTATAGCCATCACCATAGAAGCCCCCTCACGCAAAGAATATCCGCAGACCATCGACCGGGCAATCGGCGCCATGAGGCTTGCAAGGGGGCTGACCGTCAAAAAAACCAATGATTTTGAGATCAGAACAAATGAATCACTCATCGACTCATTCAAGGATATACAGATAGCCATCGGTACCGGCGCCTTCATCATCAGCTTTATGGCTCTTTTGACAGCAGGGGTAGGCATCATGAACATCATGCTGGTCAGCGTTACCGAAAGAACAAAAGAGATTGGAATCAGAAAATCAATCGGGGCCCCCCGCGGAACCATTCTTCGCCAGTTCCTCTTCGAATCGCTTTTTCTCTCCATTGCCGGAGGACTGATCGGTATCTTGGCCGGCATTGTAACCGGCAATATCGTTGCATTAAAATTTAATCTGCCTCCGATTTTTCCATGGTTATGGATATCCGTCTCCATGGTAGTCTGTTCAGGCATCGGCATAACCTTTGGACTTTTCCCTGCATGGAAAGCCGCCAATCTCAATCCGGTTGAAGCTCTGAGACCAAAGTAAACAGCCCCCCAACTGACGGAAAAGAAAGCACTTTTCAGCCGATTCCGGGAATACGGAACAGGTTTGCTGCATACTGCTTGACTTGATCCATCATGGTAGATTCACCGGAGATAAACAATTCAAGTTGCTTTTTCAGGAGAGAATCCTCAGAGTAGCTCTCATCAACCCGCGCCCATACTGGCAAGACATCTTTTTCTATCCAATCCCAACGGTGCCGGGAATCCGTTACACTTTTTATGCCGGTCAATGTCTCAAAATACCCTGAATAGGTTGAAAATGAGGCTTTGGCATTGTGAAAGGCGCCCGAAAAATCAAGCTCGCTTCCGAACGAAACCACAATCCTGCCCTGCGAACTGATTGCATCAAAAACCGGCTGCAGGGTATTGATCTGTTCATGACGAAGCAGCAGCACATTACCCTCCCATATCATCCTTTGCGCTTCCCCGGTATTGGGTACGTTGTTCAGCAGGCGCGACCCCTCATCAATCAGCCTGAACCCTTTGAGCATATAATCATCTTCATCTCCTCCACAGTTTATCTCAATCTCATCGATACCGCCTTCCAGATAGGCCGCATGTGCCCAGGCGATATCGGAATAAATATTGTTGTTGCCACGACGGATTTCATCAAGATCGGCAAGAAAAAGTTGTCGGGCAGCTACCGAGTGCATGAACGAAGGAACAGAAAACAGATTATTTACCGCGGAACGGAAAAAACGTCCCGGATCAAGTGAGAACCCCTCGTCCACAGGGTCATCCTGAAGAACGATCTGATCCGGGGCATGCATAAGCTCGGAAAACGCCAGCGCAATGCCAACCTGCCTTGACGCGAAAGCAGCCATACCGGCCCATTTGAAAAACGCAGGCCTGCTCAGATACCACTCTGCATATTGCGCCGTAATAGCCCTGTTACGTTCCACTATTTTGTGCTTCTGAGGCAGCACGGCTTCAAGCTCTTCTATCCACTTCTCTTTTGAGCGACTCATATAGTTACCTTTACTTGAAACGATTAAACTCTGTCAAGGATATAAACCTTCAAATCAGATTATAAATTTTCACCTGCATCAATTCCATCAAGCATCATCAGATTATTATGTCATTTTTTCTTTCATTTTCGGATTTTTTCAGTTGAATTATCTGTTCTTCTGTCCAAGAGTCTTAAAGAGGAATTTAAACCATGAAAAACCCATGAATACAAGACACTTGATTGAAACCTATCACCATGCCTGGACAAGCGGTGATTTTACGACAGCACGCGAATGCTTGGCCGATGGCCTGGATTTCAGGGGCAGCATTGATGCTTTCTCGACGGCTGATGATTTCATTGTAGCACTGAAGCAGTTCAAGCAGATGCTGCGTAGCGTCACTATAGTCCAAAGCTTTTACGATGCTGAGGGGGCAGCTCTTCTCTATGATTGCGATACGGCATCTCCGGCAGGTCTCTTGCGCACGGCTGAATTTTTTACAGTATCGGAGAAGAAGATTTCTGCAATCCGGCTGGTTTTTGATGCCTCTGCATTGCGCCAGGCAATGCAACATTGAACTATTGTACCGCGACCAATCTGGTTGAGCTTGCGAGAAAAAGTCGTCCATTGCAATCCGGGTTCTCCCCGGAATTTGTGAGCAGAAAACGAATATTCGCATGAAGATCAGTTACATTGTTACGCCCACTCCTTGTAATAAGCAATGGGTATCATGCCCGGGAGTTTTTTCAGAACTCTCAAGTAAATATTCTCGTAGACGTGTTTTGTGCTACAAACCATTTGAATGTTATAACTATGAATTATTTACAAAAACTGGTCAAACCTGTAGCGTTCCTGCTCATTCTTGCCATGACCGGCTTAACCTGGGGATGCCAGACAACTACCGAAGCCGGACGAGGTGCGGGTATCGGTGCGACGGCTGGCGGTGTTATCGGCGGCATTATCGGCAGTCATTCTGGTAGTTGGGTGAAAGGCGCCATTATAGGAGCTGTAATCGGTGGGGCTACCGGAGCAATTATCGGCGATTACATGGACAAGCAGGCTGCAGAAATTGACCGCGATGTCGAGGGTGCACGTGTTGAACGTGTTGGAGAGGGTATCAGGGTAATTTTCGATTCCGGCATTCTTTTCTCTACTGGCTCTTCGACAATAACATCGACCAGCCGCTACAACATTGAAAAACTTGCCCGTATTCTCAACCGCTACCACGACACCAGTCTGGTAATCGAAGGCCATACCGATGACGTCGGCAGCGAAGAAGCAAATCAGTCTCTCTCCGAAAGAAGGGCTGACTCGGTTGCAAACCTCCTTGAGACATACGGAGTTTCCGCCAGAAGGCTCTCACCTGTCGGGTTCGGTGAAACCCATCCTGTTGCATCCAACGAAACGGAATACGATCGGAAGCTTAACCGCCGTGTTGAAGTGCTGATATACGCAAATGACGACCTCAAACGACAGGCAGAATCCGGTGAAATAAGATTTTAACTTCTTTTTACAAGATAAAATATCTTAGAATCAAAACAGCCTGGACCTCATCATTCCAGGCTTTTTTATTTATCCGGAAAAAAATAAAAAATGCTTACCTTTCCGGCCACAGGTGCCAGCCACTTATTTTCGAGAGAGCCGTCACCGCCAAAACAGAAAATCAAACAAATCTGCCATGATCTATTTTAAAACCGCTGAAGAGGTTCTCTTTCAATGGGTTACACGAGTCTGCAGCGGCAATGCTGACGACATTGCAGCATTGTATAATGAATCCGCAGTCCTTATTCCAACCTTTTCTCCCCATACCGTCATAACTCCCGAAGGTGTAAGAGACTACTTTGGACAGCTTGCAACAAGAGACGGGCTTGGAGTACGTCTGCATAACAAGGCACTCAGAAAACAGCCTTTGAGCGATACCCTTTATACCCTGAGTGGTATTTGCTCCTTTGAATTCGAAGTCGATCAGGTACTTCTCTCCTTCCCTTCACGCTTTACTTTTGTTATAGACATCTCTCTCTCGCAACCCATCTTGCACCACCACTCTTCACAGGTACCAAGAAATCTTTCGTAAATTCCGTTATGTTTCACCGGAACAATGCGCAACATTCGGCATTGTTCCGTAACTTTAATATTTTAAAGGAGAAATTACGGAATGTACCGAAGCATTGCTGATTACGGCCTGATTGGGGATCTCCATTCTGCAGCCCTCGTCTCAAAAGATGGCTCTATCGATTACTGCTCACTTCCCTGGCTCGACTCCCCGACCATCTTCGCATCACTTCTCGATGACGAAAAAGGGGGCTTTTTCAGCCTCCAGCCTTCGGAGCCCTTCTCTTCTGAACAAAAATATCTCGCCAACACCAATATCCTCTCCTGCAAGTTTCAAACAAAGAACGGCGAATCCCTGCTCCATGATTTTATGACCGTGGAAAATGGCGCTCACATAAAAAAAACAAGCCATCGCATCCATCGCTGTCTGAAAGTTATCAGGGGCAACATGCACTTTCTACTCACCCTGATGCCTCGTCCGGATTATGCAAACGTCACTCCATCCATTACTGCAGAGAGCCGTAACCATTTTACAGTCAGATACGGCTGCAACACCCTTACGCTTGCCGTCGAGGGATGCAATCCTCTTCCACTCATCAATTCCGGCGGAAAACTTACGCTTGCCTTGCAGCTTGAAACTGATGAAGAGGCACACATTGACCTTATCTACGGAAACAGGAACAGTACTGAACGCCTGCCCTGTCCTTTTGAAGAGAACAAGATATTCTGGCAGGATTGGGTACTTCCCTGTCTTGGTGAACGATGCGCCTATCTTGGCGAATTCACCCCAATGATCAACCGCTCTCTGCTGCTGCTGAAACTGTTAACCTTTCAACCAACCGGCACCATTGCCGCAGCAGCAACAACATCACTTCCCGAAACGTTGGGTGGTGAAAGAAACTGGGATTACCGATTCAGTTGGCTGAGAGATGCCGCTTTTACCCTTAAAGCACTCTTCTCGGCCGGCCATGTCAACGAAGCTGATACCTATCTTCGATGGGCTCATGCTACCTACCGCAAATATGGAAGCCGCAATCTCCAGATCATGTACACGCTGCATGGCAACGACAGGCTCAAGGAAAATGAGCTCAGCCATCTGAAAGGCTACCGCAATTCACGACCGGTAAGGATCGGCAACGATGCACACAACCAGAACCAATGGGATATTTACGGTGAAGTCATGGATGCAGCCCTCCAACTGTCGAATTATGTTGGAAAGATTGATGAGGAACTCTGGCCATTTTTCAGAGACATTTGCAACCTCGCCATTGAAAACTGGCAAAAACCCGATGACGGAATCTGGGAAGTTCGTAACGGACCGCACCATTTCGTCTATTCGAAAATCATGTGCTGGGTTGCCGTCGACCGAGGGATCACCATTGCCCGTCGTTTCGGTTTTGATGCTCCTCTCACTGATTGGCTGAAAGAACGCGAGCGGATACGGGAGGATATTCTTGCAAAAGGATTCGATCACATGGCAAACAGTTTTGTCCAGAAATATGGTTCTTCAGAACTTGATGCAAGCCTCCTGCTTCTGCCAATTGTCGGCTTTCTTCCAGTAGAAGACGCAAGAGTACAAGGAACAATCAAAGCATGTCGAGAAAAGCTGATGCATGGTGGTTTTTTGCTCCGCTATAAGGCAGAGGACGGTCTGAAAGGCGAAGAGGGGGGATTTCTTCTCTGCAATTTCTGGCTTGTAGAATGCCTGGCACTTTCAGGAAATACCATTGAGGCTCTTGAATTGCTCAATGAAACCACAACTGCATCAAATCACCTCGGACTCTTTTCCGAAGAGTTTGACAGTACTACACAAGAAATGCTGGGCAATTTCCCCCAAGCCTTCAGTCATATCGGCTATATCAACGCTGTTGCGGCAATTCTGGCAGCACAGCACCGTCTCCATGAATCAGTAATAGCGCCCTCCCTCAAGGAGCAACTGCAAAAAATAATCCCCCTTCAGGTAGTCCTGAACCCGGAACAAAGTGTGCAACCAGAAGCCAACATCGCTCTCGGTGCCGAATTAAAAAAGAGACTGGGAAGATTGCAGGGCGCATTTTTTAACAGCAAAAGAGGGGTGGTCAATTACAAAGCCCTGAAACATTCTGAAGAGTTCAACCAATATCTGCAACTGGCCGGATCACTCAAAAGCTTCAATCCGAAAAGTCTCAAAAACGATAATGAAAAAAAAGCATTCTGGATAAACATTTACAACGTCCTCATTATTCACGGTGTCATTGAATTCAACGTACAGATATCATTATCAGAAATTTCAGACTTTTTTTGCAGGATTGGCTACACTATCGGCGAACTCTTTTTTACTCCGGACGACATTGAGCATGGTATACTCCGCCATAATCGAGCGCACCCGCTTTTTCCCTTTAAACCCTTTCCTGCGGTCGATGAACGTCGCCACCTTACGGTAACATCATTCGATTTCCGGATCCATTTTGCGCTCTTTTGTTCATCCTCCTCCTGTCCTCCCATAGAATTCTATGATGCTGCACTCATTGACCAGCAGCTTGATACTGCAGCAAAAAGTTTTATGAACCGTGGCGGAATAGAGATTGACCTGCTCGGCAACACACTCTGGATGTCAACACTCTTTCAGAAATATGGCGGAGATTTCGGCAGCAGCCAACGCGAAATAATTCTGTCGCTGCTGCCCTATATGGATGGGGCGAAAAAAACATGGATAGAAGAGAACCTTGATTCTCTCCTCATCCGATACCTGCCCTATAATTGGAATATGAGCACTATCCTGCAATAGGTCTCTCCTTTTCTGCTACTTGACCTTAAGCGCTTGCAGTTCAGTTTCAAGACGATCAAGCTTCGCCTTCATGGCTCCAAGGTTGCGCAGCATCGCCTCATGCTTCAACTGGTCGCGCATGGGTTGCGCGGGATAACCACGAAGCGAAATACCCGGCTCATAAAACGATTTTGAAATGCCTGCCTGGGCAGCAACCTTTATTCCGTCAGCAAGTTCAAGATGGCCAGCAAATCCTGCCTGCCCGCCAACAATGCACTGACGACCGATCGTTACACTTCCGGAAATACCAGCCTGGGCTGCAATGACGGTGTCTTCACCAATCCGGCAGTTATGGGCAATCTGGACAAGATTATCGATCTTGGCTCCACGAGCAATCACCGTGCTGCCCATGGTCGCGCGATCGAGAGTAGCATTAGCGCCGATTTCAACATCGTCGCCAATTTCAACAATACCCATCTGGGGAATTTTCACATAAGAACCGTCTTTCTGGGGAGCGAAACCAAACCCGTCAGCTCCAATAACACTTCCCGAATGAATGACCACCCTTTTGCCGATAACGGTGCCATCATAACAGGTCACAGAGGGAAAAAGAACGGTATCATCTCCAACAGAGACATCATGCAGGAGTACGACGTGGGGAGCAATGACTGCGTTACTGCCGATCGAACAGCGATCACCAATCACAGCATACGCTCCAATCGAAACGCCCTCCCCCATCGTGACCCCTTCACCGATGACTGCGGTTGGGGCAATACCTTTGGCCGCTATCATGCGAGGCGTTGCAAATTTCTGCAGGAGAAACACAAACGCGGTATACGGATCACTGACCTTGAGAAAAGAGGTGGTATGACTGAACTCATCGACAGAAACCGAGTGATGTACGATAACAAGCGAAGCTTCAGTTGTAGAAAGATATTTTGCATACTTCTCGTTTGCAACAAAGCTTACCTCCCCTTTTTGCGCAGTTTCGATCTTTGCCGGAGCGGAAATCAGCCATTCGGCACTTCCCTGCAGCTCAACAGAATCAAAAAATTGCCCAAGATAGTTTTGAATATCCTTAATGGTCATATTTTTCAAGCAAATAACCTCACTTTAGAAAGAGGAAAAAATTAGTTAATTTTTCAGCCTTTTTAATTATATTTGAGTTCCCTTGAATGTTTTTGCAGGAAAACGAATCCAAAACACTCACGGGTGACTACATGTAATGCCATAATATAACCCCTTTCATCCGAATATGCAGGACACGATGGCAAAACCGATTAAAATTTTCGCGGGACGCAGTAATCCGGCCCTCGCAGAAAAGATTGCTGAATATCTCGACATGTCCCTTTGCAACGCCAAGGTTGAGAACTTCTCGGACGGGGAGATATCGGTAAACTACTTTGAATCGATCCGTGGATCGGATATGTTCATTATCCAGTCTACCAATCCCCCTGCCGACAACCTTATGGAATTGCTGATCATGATTGATGCAGCAAGAAGATCTTCAGCCGCAAGGATCACCGCAGTTATTCCCTATTACGGCTATGCCCGTCAGGACAGAAAGGATCGCCCCCGTGTCGCCATCACGGCAAAGCTCGTCGCAAACCTGCTTACCAAAGCCGGAGCCCACAGAATTCTGACCATGGATCTGCATGCCCCGCAAATTCAGGGCTTTTTTGATATTCCGTTTGATCACCTTTATTCCAGTGTGATTCTGATCGACCATATCCGCCACAGGGAATTTCGCGATAACCTTGTCGTTGCCTCCCCTGATGTCGGTGGAGTAAAGCTTGCCCGCAAATTTGCCGAAGAGCTTGGTACCGACCTGGTGATTGTCGATAAACGCCGCCCTGCGGCCAACGTTGCCGAAGTGATGAACATTATCGGCGATGTCAATGGCAAAAACGTCCTGCTCGTTGACGACATGATCGACACTGCCGGCACCATTGTAAACGCAGCAAAAGCAATACGTGAAGCTGGCGGCCTTAAAATTTATGCCGCAACAACACACCCGATTCTTTCCGGCCCAGCCATCAAAAGAATCGACGCATCCATACTTGAAAAGGTGATCGTAACCGATTCGGTTGTCACCAATCACGAATATTCCCCGAAAATCGAGACCGTTACGGTCAGCAACCTCTTCGGCGAAGCAATCAAGCGTATTTACGAAGATGATTCAGTCAGTTGTCTGTTCGACAGCAAAAATATCATCGAAAAACTTACGAATCTTCATTAAACACAAGCGATAAAAGAGATAAAGGAAGAGCATGGAAACAATTGTATTGGGCGTTGAACCTCGCGTCGTAACAAAGAAAGGGGCCGATAAATTGCGCAAGGACGGCATTGTCCCCGCCGTTATCTATCATAAGGGCGAAGAAACCATTGCCGTAAGCGTCAATGAACTGGCACTCAGGAAACTGGTACACTCAGCCGAGTCACATATTATCGATCTTCAGTTCCCGGACGGTAAAATCAAACGCTCTTTTATCAAGGAGGTTCAGTTTCACCCGGTAACCGACAAAATCATTCATACCGACTTTCAGCTTTTCTCGGCTGAGGAGATCATTGAACTCGAAGTGCCGGTTGCTGTTTCCGGCGACAGTGCAGGTGTTGAAAAAGGCGGGAAACTGCTGATTATCCTTCATGCACTTGCCATCAAGGGCAAACCGGAAGATATGCCCGATCATCTCATAGTCGATGTTACGGCACTTGAGATCGGTCATTCAATCCATGTCAAAGAGATCCCGATGGATGCCTACTCCGGACTGCAGATCATGGATGATCCCGATGCTCCGGTTATTACTGTTCTGGCATCGAAAAAAGAGGCCGAAGCCACTACCGAAGCGGCTGCACCAACAGCAAGCTGAGAACGTTTCAACTTCTTTTGAAAAAACCGGTTCCTTACCATGCAAAGCTGCTTTTCTTTCCCGAAAAGCAGCTTTTTCTGGTTCCAGGACACAACATTAACTGATAGCCACCAAGAGCTTGAAAACTGATTGCAGCATACCATCATCCCTGCTGAACATCCACCCCGGCGCAGGGCCGATCCAATCGCAGAGAAAAGGTGTGACCCTTTTTCTGCTGATCGCTCTTCTTTCCTTTCTGCTCATCCTGCTCATCCAGGCCGATCTTGTGCTGATCAGTTTCCGTTCGCTGTTTACCGCAATAGCGCTCTTTTTCTCCGCACCGGAAGCGTTCCGGGAAATCTTTACTGCAGATATCCTTGAATTCTGGATCGCCGCCATCTACCTTGTTTCCATACCAATCATTCTGGCACTCATTGCACGAAAATCATTCCGCAAAAAAGCTGCGAAACAACAAAAAAGTGATGAGCAAAGCCTTGGAAAAATAAGCCTCAGGGCTTTCATGCGCCACACCATAGCCCTGTACGCCTCCGCAATTATCTTTGTCCTGTACTCGGCAGCATTCCTTGCGCCCTTTATCGCCCCTTTCAGCCCTTACGACCAGCAGGACTTTCTGGTTACAGCCTATCAGCCTCCCCTCTCACGACTGGAGGCACTCATACTCCGGCAACCGAAGAACCTGATCATACCGCTCCAAAGTGGCAACGGAACAACCGTTCAATTGGCCAACAACCTCATCAGCGATTTTCAGCTCCTGAAAACACGCAACGAACCAAACGCCATCCGGTTTGTCAATGAATACCGCATCGAAGGTAACAGCGTCATCTACCGACAGGGCACACGTACCAAAACCATCGCCATCAGCGAAATAGCAGGAACCGGAAAAAATATTGCCGTTACCCGCACCTTTATCCTTGGCACTGACCAGTACGGGCGCGACATTCTCAGCCGGGTCATCTACGGCTCAAAAATCTCACTCTCCATCGGCTTTCTTGTTGTCCTGATCTCCGTCACCCTCGGTACTATCATCGGGGTAACATCAGGTTATTTCGGTGGTTGGATTGACGCAATCATGATGCGGATTGTTGATGTCCTTATTGCTTTTCCTGCACTCTTTCTCATCCTTATCATCATAGCCACCTTCGGCAACTCCATCTACCTCATCGTCATCACCCTCTCCTTCACCGGATGGATGGGAGTCGCCAGAATTGTCCGGAGCCAGGTACTCTCGCTCAAGGAGCAGGAGTTCATCCTGGCCGCAAAGTCACTCGGACTTTCGAATATGAGAATTATCTTCCGCCACCTTGCCCCCAACACCCTCACCCCGGTCATCATAGCGGCAACACTGCGGATCGGAAGCATTATCCTGACCGAAGCCGGACTCTCCTTTCTCGGGCTCGGCGTTCAGCCCCCAACCCCAAGCTGGGGAAACATCATCAACGAAGGTCGCGACAGCCTCTTGAACTACTGGTGGATTTCAACCTTTCCCGGTATTGCCATTCTGACCACCGTGGTCTGCTTCAACCTGATTGGTGATGGCGTCCGCGACGCCCTTGACCCCAGAATGAGAGGATAACCATGAAAAGAGAACACAAAACAGAAGCTTCGGCGTATAAAAAAAGCTTTACATGAAAAAAACAGCACAGCTTACCCTGCTTGAAAGCGCCATAAAAGAGCTCGGTTACAGCGTACGGTATGAAAAAGGAAACTTTCTCGGAGGAGAGTGCCGTCTCAAAGAGGACAACGTAGTCGTCATCAACAAATTCCTGCCTCTCGAAGGAAAAATCTACACCCTTGCCCAAGTCATCAGCAAAATCAACCCGACCGAGCTCTCGCCTGATATCACAAAAATCATCGACAACCTCGAGAACGCGTCCCGGGTATATGAGCAAGCTGATTGCTCAGGCATCTAACGAAGCCTGAGGTTCAAAGAGCCAGCTCATGGCGGTTTCTCTGTCGACAAAGAGCCGAAAGGTAAGGCCGCGGTTAACAACAACATCCTCAAAAAATTGCGCATCAGAGAGATGCCTTGGATTGCAAACGATCGCAACCTTCGTCACAGCAGGAACATGTTTTGAAAGAAATTCGCCTGCCTGATAGGTATCAAAGGTTCCAAGCCGATACTCGAGGTCAGTTTCGTCGCATAGCACACGATTAACACCATGCTGTTGGCTGGCAGTGAGCACACCCATAGCGTAAGTCTGGACTTCATCAAGGCTCTCGTCGAAACCGGAAGCATGTACAAAAAGAGTGCCATCCTCGACCTTCGTGGTGTATTGAATGCTCATAAGAGAACGCCTGAAATTGAATAAACGGATCTGTCTCGGACAGTAACACGCCGTTTTTTTCTGATATACGAGCAAAACCATAGGCAACATAACCAAAAATCGGAAATTGGGCCCATTCACGTTACTCTGCCTTGTATATCACACATCCCGCTGCAGGTACCGTTATCTGAACAGCCTTGCCGTTCAGGGCAGCAACGGTAGCCTGCGAACGTGTCTGCTCGCCACAGGTCGAATAGATGCAAGAAAAGGTACTTCCAGCATGATGGAGGTCATTATCGACCGTTACCCATACCGTAAGCGCCTCACAGTAATCGGTATTGATCGCGATGACAATCTCCTGTCTGTCAAGGATGCGAGACCACGGCACCACTGAACGGATTTCTGCCCCGAACATTTTCGGAAGGCCAAAATTGATCCCGTCCCCGGAAATTTCACGCAGATACTGTCGCCCTCGACGCAAAGCAAGTTCCGCCTTGCGGATTTTGAGAATTTTAGCAAATTCGACATAAACATTCGACTGATCATTGAAAAAATGATAACCCGAACTTTCAAGGGCACCGTAGGCTCCTCCAAACATCGACTCACGCAAAAAAAGATCATTCCCGTCCCGATCTTCGATGGCCCGACCATTGAAAGACTGTTCCGATCCGTAATAGACACAAGGGATTCCCAAGGTCAACGCATTAAGGGCAAGCACATTCAGGATGACCTTCCACCCCTCTTCCTTTGCACAAAAGCGGGCCTTCCACTTCCCTTTACGCACCTGATCATGATCATCAAAAACCGTTACGACCTTGTCACGGAACCAGGTATGCGACTCTTTGTTGACAAGAATTGAGTTGCGAAACAGATCAAAATAATCCGACGGGTTCCGATATCCCTTGACAAGATATTCCATTTTGTCAGGAATTTCATCAATACCAAGGGCCGCATCAATCCCCGTTGTTTCAAGAGTATCAAACGCACGTGTCCTTCCTCCTGTGATTTCTCCAATAAGGAAATATCTCTCCTTGCCGAGAGTCTGGGCAAATTCATGCATTGCTGTCGCGAAATAGCGCGTTGCACCAATCTCCATGTGCTTGACCGTGTCAATTCTGAATCCGTCAACATCCGCCAAGGCAATCCAGTATTTGTACGCTTCGGTCAATACCTTCAGGGCATTGGAGGGTTTGTAGTCATCGGCAGGACCCGAGCCATGATGCACATCTTTTAAATCACAAAAATCACCCTCGCAGAATTCAGGATCATAATCCCAATTGTCGATGCGCCCTTTGCAGGTAAACGTTGCAGGATCCTGCAGATCGACAGGAAATACCGCCTCCTTTACATTATCCGTAGCTCCGGAGCAGAAAGGAATGGTCGGTTTGCCCAAGGCATCGTTGAAACCGGCAACATCATACCTCTTCCCGTCCCAGCGAGGATCATGATAGGTGAAACCATCCTGGTTCGTCGTATGGTATCGATCCGGATTGTACGAAAAAACATTGCCGGTATGGTTGATGATAATATCAAGAACCACATACATTCCCATGGAATGGGCCGTTTTTACCAGCTCCACAAGATCCTGCTCGGTACCGAAATGCGGATCAATCGATAAAAAATTCTGAATACCATATCCATGATAGGTTTCGGCAAATGCGACCTGCTGAAAAATGGGACTGACCCACAACGCCGTGATTCCCATCCGTTGCAGATATCCGAGTTTACTGATTAACCCCTTGATATTGCCGCCCTGCCATCCCTGACCATTGGCAGCCCACAACTCGCGGGAAATATTTCCGGCATGTTCCAGCGAAAAAAGTGGCGTACCATTGCCGCTGACGATTTCACCGTTGTTGTCACGATATCCGGTCTCCTTGCCATCAGAAAAACGGTCCACCATCAGGAAATAAAAAACCTGATCCTCCCAGGCTGCCGGAGATGGAGTGTAGTTTTTTTGCGAAACAATTCCGGCGATATCGACATCGCCAATACGGGTCAATTCCATAAAATCCCCTCTAAAAAGTTAACGGTTTAGAAAATTTGTGTTTGCGATCGCCCTGCCCTTCATCAGCAATCCTTTGACAAGGATTAACGCTGTCGCCTTGTTGTACCTATACTCAGGCAAATCTTCCATATTTGATAAATTTCTTGCGATAACGAGCATTATTCCATTTACGAACAGACCGGAGTGAACGATTAATCAAATATGGAATACCTTCGTCAATATTGTATTTATCAGCACCATCGCACCATAATTGCCCACTCGTCCCCTTTTTATGAAATTCGAGAGGCTTTAAACTACAGGGACAAACAAGAGGGAGATTGAACGAGCCTTTATGAAACAAATAGGTCTTGCTGCTTTTTCCATTTAGCTTCCATCCGCTCCGCTTTCTCAACAACAGCCCAATACCATCGCCTCTCTCAACGGGATATCGGGAAGCAGAAGAGAGCAAGTCAAAACAAGCCATGAATCCCCCTGCCAGACAGCACTCCATGAAGATCGCATGTAATGATGCGGGAGTAAACGTATGATAATGTATATCCACATGCCGGCCTGCTTTCAGCTCCAAAAGATAAGCCTGCATCATGCGATCTCGTTCCAAAGGCACCAACTCAGGAGAAGTGGCTGGATTTAAACGCTCCCAATCAGAATTGTAGATAAAATCACTGATATGGCTCTCATCCGCCTGCTCTACACCATCAAAAAAATCACAAATGATATGATCAACAGAGGTCGTCTTGCGCGTCATATCGAAGGTAAAATTTCTATCAGGAACCACTAAATAAAGATAACCGCCAGGCTTAAGCACTCTGTGCCATTCCAGAATCGCTGCCACTGGATTTGGCAAATGCTCAAGGAGATGAGAAGAACACAAATAGTCCAATGAGTCAGACTGGAATGGCAAAAATCGAGCATCAGCCAAAATATCAACCCTGGAAGCAGAACCAGCGTATTCTTTCACACAATCGACATATATCGGATTCAATCCTGCAATCGGAAGAGCGTGTGCTCCAATCTCTATCCCCAAAGCAGTTGGAGATAAGCGCTGTTGTAAATCGCTCAAGGGATCACGTAACTTCATACTAATTTAGCCTCAGGAAGAGATCGTTCAATTCAACCGAACCACATATTGTCGGATCACCCATGATCATCACGAAAAAGCATTCATTGAAGGATTTCACTACGGTCAGTCGAACAAACTAAGCCCCCATTATTCCGAGTTTGAAGGTTACTGTATCACATTAATTCCGACGTTCACGATCCCAGTATTGTCGCTCAGCCACTCGTCACAGTCATTAATACGAAGGTAAAGATATCCTTCTCCGACAAGTGAATTTTTGAAGGCATCGACAGGTTTTCCTTCGTCTCCGATTTTCGCTATTAAGGCTCCAGCTCCCGCTTCGTTCTCAGGAACGGGATAACAATGAGCTGTACTCCTGTTTGATGGAATAATCTTGCTCGGATCGCGAAGAGCACCATTGGAAGAGCCTTTCCATTGCCCACTATTATACTCAAGCTTAACTACCTCACCTTTTTGAACGTAGAGTCGCGTGTTTTGCCATCCCAATTCTGAGTGCACTTCAAAAAAGAGAGAATGACCGGGTTCCGAGTCAACTGATTTTTTTTGAATCACCGCGAGACTCTGCACGGAAGGCTTAAGGTCGGGGGGTTTTTCAAAAACACCAATTTGATGGAGTGCCACGATGAGACCGGAAACAGCCGCAATGACTCCGGTAGCTCCGGTTAAAATCCCGGGAATAGTACTCCACCAATTTTGATCATGTTGATTTTCAGCCACAATTCAATCTCCTGATTTTATTATTAAATCGAGATAACGTCCGCATCCAGCACCCTGCACTAACCCGCGAAACCTGACAACACCAAGCCGCTTCATGGCAAAAGTGCGCAGGAACGAGGTGTTAGTCACCGTTAATAAGGGCCTTGGTGACCATATAAAAAAAAGCTCTTGTGCATTGTTCGTACAACCTTGACCTCCATGCTCACACGCCTCTTGCTTGTGGTCAGGAGCGTTTGAACTCGCATAGAAAAACAATGAACAATGCAATGATATCCAGTGGATTTCTGGCAAATCCTTTGGCGGAATCTACAATCCCGATATGACTATCACTCACTTTTAGGTTTTCCTTATGGCGGACAGGTGGTGGTATATTAGTAACTCATATCCGCCCAATTCGGAAAAAAAATAGATGTTTTTTCTGTATAACACGGTATAGAAACGCAGAAATATAAGTAACATATTTGAAATTATGAAGCTTAGCCGCCTGATTATTCCCTCTGTGCATCAGGCATGAAAGCCTTCACGGCACCACAACCTGACGTGTCTTGCTGCGCACTTCAACTCCGGGACGACTATTGGCGAAGCGCTGCATCACGGCGAGGTGAGCTTGGGGGAGAAAGGAACCGGGAATAAGGATGCAGCGCTTCGGACGGGCGTAGTTGAGCCACGACATGATCTGTTGCTGCTGTTTCGGGGCAAAGCGATAGACCCAGAGGAGGGCGATATCGGCCTTGTAGACCTCCTCCTCTTTCAGGCGGCTGGTGCCCGACACGATGAGCAGTGAGCGCTTTCGGCTCCAGAGCTTGAGCACCTTCTCTTCCGGGCGGACAATGACCATGGTGGGCAGTACAAGTTTTGTGCTCTCTTGCAACAGATGATTGCGGGCGGGCACTTTCGCGATAAGTGAGTCGGGGGTATAAAACTGCACAACCGCTTTGGGTGCGGCCACGCCGTACTGGTCGAGCTGCTGCGAAATGCGCTTTTGGTCACGCTGAGCCCTGCCTGCGTCGATCTGCACCGTTTCACTGCCCGAGGAGAAGATGGTGGCAAGATTCCTGCCGAGATTGACCGTCACCATATCGGGAGAAACAGGACGGGGATGTAGTGTAAAGGAGTACCAGAAGAGCAGATTGAGACCAAGAAAAAACGAGACAGCAGCCTTGCCCCATGCTTTCCGATAGCCGAAAAAGAGTAATGCGGCAAGGAGCACATAGTAGAGCCAAACTTCAATTGCATGAGGCCTGAGGGTTATGGAGGCAAAAGGAAGCTGGCTGAACCAGATGGCCGATTGAAGGGTAAGCTCTGCGAGGAAAAAGGAGGTCGCAGCAAAAAATGATGCGGCATAGCCCGACACAAGGTTGAGCAGCAGCATCGGAACAAGGGCATACATCAAAAGGGTGGAAAAGAGGACAACGGGAATATTGGCCAGAATGCTGATAACCGAGAAGGTACCAAAATAGTAGGCAATAACGGGCGAAACCCCGATAATGGAGGCAATGGTGATCATGATGCCACTGAGCAGGAAGCGACCGACACTCCGCAAAAGCCCTCCCCCTTTTTGTGATGAAGGTGAATCGATAAAGCGGGGATAGATCAGAAGAATGCCCAGAACAGCCCCGTTGGTCATCAAAAATCCCGGATTAAGGAGATCGAAGGGGTCAAAAAGGAGAATCAAAAAGTCAGCGAGGGCAAGCGAATTGATGGGATAGCTTTTTCGTCCAAGCGTCTCTCCGCCGATAAGAACCAGAGACATGAAGGCTGCACGCTTGACCGACGGAGAGTTGCCGGTCACATAACAGTAGACAAGCAAAATAAAGCAGAAGAGTCCGAAAGAGAGCCATCGCCCCAAACTGGTCACCTTGAAACGCTGCAGGCAGATTTGAATAACAAGGGCAAGCAGACCGACATTGAGCCCTGAAACGGCGAGGATGTGTGCAGTACCTGTGAGCTTGAATGCCTCGAAAACCTCATCCGACATGCCCTCCTTTTCGCCCGTCAGCACCCCGGCTGCAAGCTTTCGCTCCTCCCCCGGAGGCATAAGCTCTTCAAGACTCTTCGCAATAGAGTCATAGACCGGCTGCACAATAAACCGTTCGAATCCATTGAGCCTCGGCTCTCCCTCATGCTGCACCTGCCAGGGCCCCGCACAGTAGAGTTGCACCAAAAGTTGTTTCATGCGGGCCGCTTTGCGGGGATCGAACTCGCCCCGGTTGGCCGCTTCATGAATAAGATCGAGCTTCCCCTTCACCCGAACCATATCACCATAGCCGATCTTGATATCAGGCTTCCCTGCACTGCGCATGAAAATTTTTGCCCGGTCACAGAGTTTGAAGGTACGACCGTTTTCAAACACCTCTTCAACCTCCATTATCCAGCCAACACCCGTTTTGGAAAAATTTGGCCGATCGGCAATACGACCGTAAAGCAGCACATTTTTGCCGCTGAAGCGCAAAAGCCCATCGCGGGGCGCATAATGGAGCTGGTAATCACTGTAGGTTCCAAAGCAGAAGAAAACAAAAAGCAGGTAGATGAGTGAAGTGAAAGAGAGTGGGAATGGAGCTTTGCTGAGCTGCTTTTCATACAACATACCTGCCAGAAGAGATACGAGGGCAAAAACACAAAGAAGCAGCCACCCCTCAACCGGAAAGGAAAGATTGACTCCTGCAAGAATCCCTAAAATAACGATACAGAGCAGGCGTACCGCCGGGTATGGCGCCAGGGAAAAGTGCGCGGAGTGCCGCAGCTCCTTTATTTTTTCTACCTTAGGCAAATCATTGTTTTTGTATATTCTTTTCTTTTATTCAAGCCTTTAAACCCTACTCCCTGCATGCTTGTCAAAGAAATACTGAACTCTGCCGCCAAACCTGTCTTCAGTTTTGAGTTTTTCCCCCCGAAAAAAGATGAAGAGTGGGAAACACTGTTTGAAACCATTGCAGCACTCTCACCGCTCAACCCCTCCTATGTCAGCGTTACCTATGGAGCCGGTGGATCGACCCGCTCAAGAACCCATAACCTGGTAACGAAAATACAGAAAGAGACCGGCCTTACCGTCGTATCACACCTTACCTGCATCTGCTCCGACAAAGAGGAAACCGGAGCCATTTTACAGAACTACCGGGAACACGGCATCAACAACGTACTTGCCCTGAGAGGCGACAAACCAGCCGGAATAGCATCAATGGCTGATGCAATAAAGGATTTTCCCTATGCCATAGACCTGGTTCGCTTCATAAAAAAAGAGTATCCTGATTTCGGTATCGGTGTTGCCGGCTTTCCTGAAGGGCACCCTGAAACACCAAACCGGATGAAAGAGATCGAATATCTGAAAGAAAAGGTCGATGCCGGGGCAGACTATATTGTTACACAGCTTTTTTTCGACAACCGCGACTACTTCGACTTCGTTGAGCGTTGCGCCCTTGGCGGAATTACCGTGCCCATCATCCCGGGAATCATGCCCATAACAACGCGAAAAGGGATGATCAGAATGTCGGAACTGGCACTTGGTGCAAGAATTCCTGCCACTCTCCAGAAAAAAGTCCTCAACGCAACAAACGACGCTGAAGTTGCATCAATTGCTATTGAATGGGCTACAGCGCAAGTACAGGAGCTCATCGACCATCATATCAAAGGCATCCACTTCTATACCCTGAACATGGCCGATGCAACCCTTAAAATCTTCAAAAACATCCACGAGTAACCCCTTTACAACAGAACCCCCCCCTTCTCAGAGCAGCTCATTCTGTACGAGCTGTTCCAGGGTTTCACGTTTACGGACAAGTTTTACCTCCCTTCCGTTCACCATAACCTCCGCCGGGCGAAGCCTTCCGTTATAATTGCTCCCCATAACGGCGCCGTAAGCTCCTGATGACATTACCGCAAGGAGTTCACCCTCTTCTGCTGCTGGAATTGCTCTCTGGCGGGCAAAGAAATCACTCGACTCACAAATCGGGCCGACTACATCAGCAACAACTGTTTCCTCATGAAAGGTGACCGACTGCACTTCATGGTGCGACTGGTAGAGCGCCGGACGAATCAGTTCAGTCATCCCTGCATCGACCACAAAAAACTGTTTGCCGGTATGATTACTCTTTTTATAGAGAATTCTGGTCAACAGTACAGACGCATTGGCCACCAGATAGCGTCCCGGTTCAAAAATCACCTTGACACCAAGAGGCAGAAGCATCGGAACGAGCTTTTCGGCAAATTGTTCTATCGGTGTGGCTGGTTTCATTGGATCGTAGGTTACCGGAAAACCACCTCCGATATCAAGAAATTCAAGAGCAAAACCAAGCTCCTTCGATGCCTTGAAAATGGCAAGCAGCTTTACGGTGGCAGCTACATAATATTCCGGATCGAAAATCTGCGACCCGATGTGCATGTCGAGTCCAACAAGCTTGAGATTCGGCAACTGGGAAAAAAGGGAAAATACCGCAGGAAGCTCTATTTCATCAATACCAAACTTCTCCTTGCTGTCACCAGTGGTAATATAGGGATGGGTTTCAGCCGTCACATTTGGGTTGATCCTGATGGCTACAGGGGCTGTTTTGCCAAGCTCTCCGGCAATCCGGTCAATGGCGCGCAGTTCCGACATCGATTCGGCTTTCAGCAAAAGCACCCCGCTCTGAAGGGCATAGACAATCTCATCAGCCCTCTTTCCAACACCGGCAAAGATGATTTTTTCCGGAGCAACACCAGCCTGCAGAGCCCGATAGAGCTCTCCGCCGGAATTGATATCAAAGCCGCAGCCAAGTTCAGCAAGAGTGCGAATAACGCTGAGATTAAAGTTGGCCTTGACTGAATAGCAGGTAAAATGGGGCAGCGCCCTGAATGCATGCTCGAACGTCTGGCAGCTATCAATGAGGCTTCTTTTGGAGATCACATAAAGAGGTGTTCCAAAAGTGGCGGCAAGCTCTTCAAGGCTAACCTCATCGCAGTTAAGCGTTGCAGCGGTATAGTGAAAATAATTACTGTCAAGCACGGTTCTGTTACCTGTTAGAGGGTTATAAAGGGCTTAAAAATAACTTTTCTACCGTTATCATGGAAAGAAAAAACCCATAACTTGCAAAATCACCTTTCAGGCCTTATATTAGGAGCTATTTACAATTACATACCTGATTGAGGTTACCATGGCAAAAGGAAAAGAGAACAGAATCGTTATCACTCTTGAGTGCACTGAAGCAAAAAAAGAGGGAAAAACGGTTTCCAGATATACCACAACAAAAAACAAGAAAAATACCACTGAACGTCTTATCTTGAAAAAATACAATCCCAACATGCAGCGTCATACACTGCACAAGGAGATAAAGTAAGTTTTTTTGTACTGGTCTGAGCATAACGCAATGCCCGAATGGCGGAATTGGTAGACGCACGCGTTTCAGGGACGCGCGCCGCAAGGTGTAGGAGTTCGAGTCTCCTTTCGGGCACAAACAATCTTTCGAGGCGATATGCACGTGAATAGGCTCAATAACATATCATCAATTGATTCGGTTCAGATCAGGTTTTTCACATACGACGCACAGGTATGCACCTTTTCTTGAGAGGGTGCTTTTTTTATTGCTTTAATAATTCAAAATATCAGGAGTAGTGGATCATACAAAAATAAACCTCCTTGTCAAGCTTCAGCACCTTGACAATCAGATAGAAAGCATCGTCAGCCTTCAAAAAGGGCTTCCGGAGGAAATCGATGCTCTGGATGAAGACCTGGTATTTACCAGCCGCCAGATCGAGTCACGAAAAAAAATAGCTGACGATTACCTGAAAACACGCTCAAATCTGCATGAAACAATCAATGAGTGCAAGAACAAGATTCTGAACTTCAAGGAGAAGCAGACGCTTGCCCGTAACAACAAAGAGTACGATGCACTCTCCAAGCAGATTGAATATGAAGAAAAAGAGATAGCGCAGGCTGAAATCCAGCTTCAGGATATTGTTCATGCCATACAGCGGGCACAGGATATCCAGAAAAAAGGGCGACAGCTCATCACGGAAAATCGCTATGACGAAATTACTGAAGAGATGATGCCAGACGACGTCCTGCATCAGCAGCTTGAGGATCTGAAAAAACAGGTTGACCAGAAAAGAGAGGAGCTGGACAGCATCGTCATTGAAACTGCCGAGGATGTTAATTCGCTGAAAAAGATGGTGAAGGAACAACGTCACCTTATTGCTACCGAAGCAAAAAGACTGCTCGACAAGTACGACCACCTCAGAAGTGGCACCTTGAATAATGCTGTCGTCAAGCTGAACCGCAATGCCTGCTCAGGTTGCAATACAAGGGTTCCGACCAATCGTCATACCATGATTGTACAGGGGGGATTCTATCTTTGCGAGTCATGCGGACGCATTGTTGTTCATGAGCGACTCTTTGAAGAGGCCGAATAATAATCAACTGATATAAACGTTCTTTGTAAAGCTGAAACCGCAAGTGTGCAGTCGCCGTGCAGCCGTGAGGTTGCGCGGAGGAAAGTCCGAACTTCACAGGGCAGGGTGCCGGTCGAGAATCGCAAGACTCAAGCCCGGGGATGACGGCGTAAGCCGCTTGTCACAGAGAGTGCAACAGAAAACAAACCGCTTCGGGCAACCGCAGTAAGGGTGAAACGGGGGTGTAAGAGACCACCAGACATTGCAGTAATGGAATGTGCTTGGCAAACCTCCCCGAAGCAAGGCTAAATAAGAGGACTTTTCCCTCCGGGGGAAGAGAGCGGCCCGTTCAATTCCGAAAGGAGAGTTCTCGGGTAAGCCGCATCAGATAAATGGCTGCAGCCTTACCCTGTTTTTGCAGGGTAACTCACAGAATTCGGCTTATAGCTTCGGTTTCAGCTTTTTTTTACTGAAAGCTGACCTCAACCTCTTTTTGCGTTTCCAGCTTTATTCCCGGAATTTTTTTCATGATTTTCTGCATCTCTTCAGAAGAGGGGTCAGAACCAAGAGCAGCAAATGAAGCAAACTGTTTCGGATTGGCTAACAGTTTGTCAAAATCCACATCCATCATCGTAATTCTCTTCTCTTTTCTGTGCGTCGCATTGGTACTGAGTATCGAACCATCAATATCAACCGCCATATACACTCTCATTCCCTTGAGAAACTGTTTCATGATACTTGTTGCCATTTTCAGTTGCTCAGGATTTTGTTGGGGCTTTGCTGCATCAGGAGAACCCGATAATGAAGCCCCCTTTTCCTGATCCATCATGATAACAAGCCTCGATGGAGAACCCTCTTTCAGGGAGAAACGGACATTCTGCTTTTTCTTTTTCGGCGATTGATCCCTGGAAGTTGAATCAGCTGAAACACCGTTATCAGGACTGCTGTTAACCTGCAACCGATTGATATCTCTGAAAGAATAGATCGCCTCATATCCCGCATGCGTTTTCGTTACAACAGGACGAACCGAAACAAATCGCACCCCTTCACCCATCTCCTGCGACTTCTTTTCCAGTAATGCCTTATCTGGAATCTGGCCTGACTGCCCTTTTTTATCCCCATCACGAAGGACCATCTCGCTGAAAGAACTCTTGCTCATCAACATCCGCTCAGTAACGGTTCCTGTCCCATCCGGCTTGACGCTGACTACAGTACTGATCTCCAGGCAGCCGACCAGAGTAAACAGCAAAACAACAAATCCGGCAATCCTGATCAACCCTTTCCTGGCCATACGTATTCCTCCAATTTATGTTAAAGATTCAGTCAAGAAGTTGAAGACGGCAAATCGCTTCGTCGAGCACAGCATCCTCTTTGGCAAAGCAGAAACGAACCATCTGCTCCCCTCTCTTATCATGATAAAAGGCGCCACCTGGAACACTGGCCACACCTGCTTTGTGCAGAATATGTAGTGCCCGCTCCTTGCCTGTAGCACCGGGAATGCGGGAAACATCAGCAAGAACATAATAGGCTCCATCAGGAATATGCGGCGAGAGGCCCGCAAGAGCAAGAGCATCGCAAAACCGGTCGCGCTTCGCCTGATAGGCAACGGCAAGATTTTTGTAGTAACTCTCATCAAGCTCCCGCAGTCCGCTGGCAACACCAGCCTGCAGGGGAGCAGGCGCACAAACATAGACCAGATCATTGAAATAACCAATTGCCTGCGCCCACCGGGCATCGCAAAGAACATAACCGATCCGCCATCCCGTAACACTGTATGTTTTTGATAAACCTGATACCGTTATCGTGCGCTCACCCATACCAGGCAATGCGGCAAATGACCGATGAACGTTATTGCCATAAACAAAATGCTCGTAAATCTCGTCAGTAAACACAAACAGGTCGTAGCGCTCCGCAAACCCGGCAATAATCTCCAATTCATCAGATGAAAACACCTTTCCAGAAGGATTTGCCGGAGTGTTGACAATAATACCACGGGTACGGGGCGTAACAACAAGCTCAAGATCATGAGCGCTGAACGACCACTCCGGCGAATTCAGCGGAAGATAAACCGGTACAGCCCCCGCAGCCTGCAGTGTACTGATGTGATAACCATAAAAAGGCTCAAAAACAATCACCTCATCACCGGGATTAAGCAATGCCTGAAATGCACAGTAGAGAGCGCCCGTTGCTCCAGCACTGACAATGATCTCACTCTCCGGATCAAAGGTTATGCCGGAAAACCTTTGCTGCTTGACAGCAATGGCCTCGCGCAACCGGGGCAGACCGGCATAATGGGTATAGGTATTAATCCCCTGCCCTATCGCTGCCACCGCACCCTGAAGAACCGCTTCGGGCACAGGAGTATCACAGACCCCCTGGGCAAGATTGATGCCATCGACCCGGTGGCACTCAATCGACATGTTACGAATTTCCGATTGCAGCACGCAGGAATGCCGATCACTTAAAATCAACCCCATAACTTTATTTTTTTGCTGAAATCAAAAAAATGCCAGCACTTCAGAATGGAAATCTAACCTCGCGAAACATCCCATGAAATCCCCAAATGGAACCAAACACGACACTCAAAACCGCCATGATAAGGCCTGCAAACAAAGAAAAAATAATCATCGCAGGAATACTGGCGAATACCCACTTCACCATAAACACAACCATCGACCAGAAAGGCATACGGATATCGGTAACCTGACACGTCACAACAACCTTCTGTTCATCCTGAGATTTTTTTTCGTCCATAGCCAACCCACCCTCATTTAATGATTACAAGACTCCCAAAAGACAACTGAAATAACTTACAAAAACGCCACAAATTAAGAGAGCATTTTTGCGTTCATTGCAGACTCCGGAAAACAAAACAGGTAAAAAATCGCTTAATCCATTTGCCACTCAAATTTAATTGATTTTTAAGACTCTCTTCAGACTCTTTTAAGCCGCGACAGATATCTTTTCCGGAAGAAAGTTATGACCCCTTAACGATGCTTGATAATGTGGAAATCAGTCCTTATACAACGAACTTTACCGCTGACGATCTCGTATCTGCTCCTGATTATTGCCGCAATCTCACTTGACTACCTTTTACATATAGCCCATTTTGTATGGGTTGGGCGATATCTTGGCATCGCCGGTACCGTTTTTCTTGCTTCATCCTTCAGCTATTCTGCAAAAAAGAAAAAAATAATCAAGGAAGGTGCCCTTAAATTTTTTCTGAAGCTTCATTGTAATACCGGATGGATCGGGACACTGATGATTGTTGTTCATTCGGGCATCCATTTCAATGCCATTTTACCCTGGATGGCAACAGCATTGATGATGGTGGTGACAGCCAGCGGCCATGTCGGGCAATATCTGGTAAAAAAGGTCGAGGATGAGGTAAAGATAAAATTCAAACAGCCTGGAATCAACGCAGTCATCGATGATGAGTTCGAACAGCAACGCTACTGGGATACCCTTACGATCAAGACTCTTGAGCTATGGAGGAAGATTCATATGCCTATGGTCTCCCTTTTACTCGCGTTAATCACGATACACATTGTCTCCATATTCTTTTTCTGGAACTGGAAATAGCATGATGAAACCTCTCTATGCGTTTTTTGTATCAGCAATCATTCTTGCGACCCTTGCCGTAACATTTCCCGATGTGCTGCTCGACCCCGGAGCCCTCATGAAGGGACATCAGTCACTGAAAAGAGATTGCCTGAGCTGCCACACTCCGTTTCGCGGAGTAACATCAGTACAGTGCATCACCTGTCACAAACAGGAAACTATCGGCATCAAAAATGTCGCAGGCGCATTTCTTCCAAAAGATTCCACAAAGGTTCTGTTTCATAAAGGACTTGCTGCCAACTCCTGTGTCGAATGCCATACCGACCACAAGGGTGTTGACGCATCAAAAGCGATCAAAACCTTCAAGCATACATCGCTGACCACATCGCTTCAAAGAAACTGCACAGCCTGTCATAAAAATCAAACTCCAACAGACCCTCTGCATCGCAATGCAAAAGGAAATTGCTTTGATTGCCATACTATAAAAAAATGGAAACCGGCTACATTCAACCACAAACGACTTGCTGACTCAATCAAAAAAGAGTGCATCACCTGCCACAAAGCGGAACAGCCCAATGACAAACTGCACCGTGAGGTAACGGCAACCTGCGCGGAATGCCATAACACAAACAAATGGAAACCAGCAGCATTCGATCACAAACAGCTTACTGCCTCAGGCGGTAAACAGTGCATCGACTGCCATAAAGCGGAACGGCCCAATGACAAACTACACCGTGAAATGACCGCAAACTGCGCTGTGTGCCATAGTACAACGAAATGGAAACCGGCTACATTCAACCACAAAAAATTCGCGGGCACAAAACAGTGCATCACCTGCCACAAGTCTGACCGGCCTAATGACAATCTGCACCGCCAGTCAGATGCGAACTGTGCAGCTTGCCATGGAACAAACCGCTGGAAACCGGCAACATTTAACCATAACCGTTATTTCAGGCTCGATCGTGATCACCAGGCAAGCTGCAAAACTTGTCATACCAATCCGGTAAATTACAAACAGTATACCTGCTACAACTGTCATGAACATACTCCATCAAATATGGCGGACGTACATCGTGAAGAGGGTATATACAACTATCAGAACTGCGTCAGATGCCACCGCAACGGAAGCGGTGAAGGCGAAAGAGGAGATGATTAGCTTTTAAAAGCTTACCGCGGATCCCCTTGCCGCCTTATTCTTCAGGAGCTCCATCCATCCGGAGCCAGACAGTTTCTCTGCCAGAGCCACAACAATATGCTGTGGCTCTATACCAAGATCAAGATTTCTTCCAAGCCCCTGAATACATGAAGGGCAGTTGGTCAGCATAATGGCCCTCTCTTTTCCATGCATCTGCTCCATAATTGCGTCCCGTTTTCGATGAAGCATGGAATCAGTAATATCAGGCCGCGACAGTGCCAGCGTACCGGCCTCGGAACAGCAATGCGGCACAACGGTCACACTACCGAACCCACCGAGACGGTTAAGGGTCTCACGCGCTCTGCCTGAAAGAGAGTCATGGCACGGAGCATGGTAGAGGTAATCCCCTTTTCCATCAAGCGTCAACCCTCTTGCAAGTGCGTAAGCTGAAATATCCATGATCTTGCCGCCGAAAATCCTGCTGGTTTCAAGAGCATCAAGCCCCTCCATACAGGTGCCGCAGGTCACCACGCAGGCATCAAAATCAAGGTAGGAGAACATCTCCCTGATCTGGCTGAAGAGCACCGTATTGCGCAGCACCATGCTCGAATAGTCGTCGCTCTTGGCATTAACGTGCGCCGGAAAGCCGCAGCAGAGAAACGGAGGCGGAAGCACTACCCTCGATCCAAGCTCAAGCAGCACATGAAGCGCCGCCATCGAGATCGAGGAATTCATACGCTCGGAACCACAGCCCGGAAAATAAAAAACATTACTGGTAACCTCTCCGGTTGGCTCGAAAACAAGCACCTGATCAGGAGCACACTCCGGGAGAAAATCACGCAGAGTACTCTCTGGAACCGGCGGAACCGCAGAGCGCAGCAACTGAAGTGGATAGAGGGCCGGAGGATTATTTTTCGGCTGCAACGACAAAGAGAACTTGTGGCCTGCTCGCTGAACAGCCCCGCCGACCCGAAGTACCGCAAGACGGAAGAGCGCGTTGAAAGCTGGTGAACGGCTTTCAAGATAACGCAGGGTCAATTCTGTAACCGGTGAAGAGTGCTTGAAGCCCCATTCCGAAAGGATCTCACGTTCCAGAACCGACACTTCACCGGTATCAATATCGACCGGGCAAGGCTTGAGACATTTATGGCAAATGGTGCAGTGATCGGCCACCTCTTCAAGCCACTTTAGAAGAGCAAAGTCGGTAGTTCGCTCTCGCTGGGCATCAAAAAGCAGCGCCTCAATCAGCGACCCGATCGCAAGATTCTTGTTTCGTGGATGATAGAACATCCCGCGTGAAGGATAATAGACACAACAGTCCGTCTTGCACTTCCCACACCGGATGCAGTAATCAACCTTTTTTGAAAGCTCCTCAATCTGGGCCCGCCTCAGAATATGCGCCTCAAGTTCGAGCAAATTGAATGAGGGAGTGAAAATGTAGTCGAGCACCTTATAATCGTCAAGCTTGCCGGGGTTCATGATACCTTTAGGATCAACCCTGCGCCGGTACTTCGAAAGCTCTTCAACGATAGCAGGATCAAGATATTTCAGCTTGGTAACGCCGATACCATGCTCACCCGACACAACACCACCAAGAGAGACCACCTTTTCCATAACATGGTCGATTACCTTGTCTGCCCGCTCAAGCATGGGCCTGTCATTGGAAAGCACCGGTACGTTGACATGGACATTGCCGTCACCCGCATGCATGTGTGTGGCCAAGACGATACGGCGGTCGCGCACATGCTGATAAGCTCCATCAAAAGCAGCCTGCATATCGGGATAACCCTGAACCAGCTCTCCAAGCTCACCGCTGAGTTCCTGCACAACAGCAAGCGAACGGAGCGACTCCTCAGGCTCAGCATCAATCTTCCCACTGAACAGTCGGCAAAGCTCAATCCCGGCAGGAATCTTGGAGGCAAACTGGCCGCCATCCTCGTTTACTTTTGAGTTTGCAAGAATATCGAGCGCACGCTCCACAAAACGACGCTGGGCATAACGCTCCTCCTCAATATTGAGTTTATCAATAAATCGCGAGAACTCTGCGAGTGCTTCAAGCGGAATAACAATATCCTCGTTGAGCTTGAACGCATTCGTTCGCCTTGCAATGGCACCAAGCTTTTTACGGTCAGCCCAGAAGCGTACTGCCTCCGCATTATCCCTGGCCAGAAACATCAAGGTGTTGGGATGGGGCTCAAGCAGTCGCTCCACCCGTTCCACACCACTCTGCACTTCCTCTGCACTGTTGCCTGCAATATCGATCAGCAAAACCGCTTTTGGCGTCTGGGCACGAGGCGCCTTCACCTTGTAATCAATAGCACGAATATACTCATCATCAAAATGCTCGAGAGCAAGCAACGCCTCACGATTCTCAGAATGGAGCGGAAATATTTTCGAAAGCTCAAGAATCACCCTGCTGGCCTCATCCATGTCAGGCCCGAAAAACTCAAGGCAAAGCGTTCTTTTTTCCGGATACTTCGGATAGAGCACAAAATGTGCTGAAGTAATCACCCCGTCAGTCCCCTCCTTCTGAAGGCCGGGCACTCCGCCAAGCGCCTTGTTGGTAATGTCCTTCCAGAGCCCTTTTTTGCGAATATCGGTGCCAAGAAGTTCAATGCGATCAATCCTCTTGCCCGACTCATTCCACACCTCAAAAGTCACCATATCCTCATGCATGATTTTACGCAGTCGGTGATCAGCACGCTTTACCGTCCAGTTTTCTCCCGAAGGCATAGCCATCCGCCACTCAAGCAGGTTGTCGATACAGGTGCCCCAGCGTACCGCCATCTTTCCGCCGGCATTTTCAGCAATATTTCCTCCTACCGTACAAGCCCACTCACTGGTTGGATCGGTCGCAAAAACAAGCCCATGTTCATCGGCCACCTCCATCGCATGCTCTGTAATAACACCCGCTTCAACGTCAATCACTGACGCCTGCGATATCTGACCATTTTCCAGTTGAAAATCACGCACCGAAAGACCCCGGATACGGTTCAATTTTTCCATGTTGATAATCACACACCTCGACCGCAACGGCACAGCCCCACCGGTCAGTCCCGTACCGGCACCACGGGGAATAATATTGAGGCCAAGAGCCGCAATTGCCGTAACCAGCGGCGCAACCTGCGACTCCTGATCAGGCGTTACAACTGCCGAAGGAAGATGCAGCCTCCAGTCAGTAGCATCCGTTGCATGAGCTGCAAGGGAAAACGGATCAAAAAGAACGTTTTTCACACCAACAATCGCGCCAAGCTCTCGCTTCAGGCGGCGGCGAAGTTCAGGTGTATGCTCAACTGCTGAACGAAACCGCTCAAGCTGTTCACGAACAGCCCCCACAATGGAGGATACCCTCGTTTCACCATTTGCCATATCGACAATAGTATCGAGCTCGGTAAACGCCCGCTCAAAAAGGCGACGCCGGCGGGCCGAAGAGTTCACCAGCTCCTGAAAAAGATAGGGATTGCGGCGATGAATGAGAATTTCACCGATAATGCCCATCAGAAGCCGTGCTGACCTTCCGGTAACCCGAAGATCGCGCAGCTCATCAAGCATCTGCACAATATCCGGACCAAGAAGGAACGATATCGCCTGCCTGTCGCCTGCGGAAGTATAATTGAAAGGAATTTCACGCGGAGCGATTGTCGCCTGGTTCGCCATTATTGAGCCTGTTGATTGTAGAAACAATTTTTTATGTCTTGCAAAGTAACAAACCGGACACAAAGTTGAACATGCAACAAAAAAAGAGAGGGGGCCGAACGATACGAAACCAAAATCACAACAGTCTGCAAGTTACAATCACAGCTCACCATGCTCTCCGGCTTTATCAGTTTATGACGCACCAAATTTTGAATGACAGGTGAGCCGGAAATCTGCAAGACCTTCCGGCACAAGTTTTTGGTGAAATAATTAAACTGCAATTAACTACATTTTAAGAGAAGCAAATTGACTGATAAAACTTGCTTGGCATAAAGCTGAAATGAGGGAGTTTTCGGAATGTTTGCTCCAGGTTACGGATAAAAGTTTTCAAAACAGAACCGTATCATGAAAAAGAGCATCACTGTCAGTGATCAAATAAAAGAAGGTGAAGACCGTACACTCCAGACTGAAGGAAAAAGTCCTTTTCCTGTCATCGGTATTGGCTCATCAGCCGGTGGACTTGAAGCACTCGAACTGTTTCTGAAGCATGTTCCTTATCCCTGCGGCATGGCCTTTGTTATCATACAGCACCTTGACCCGACGCACAAGGGAATTATGGTTGAATTGCTTCAGAGGGTTACCGCAATGCCCGTCTGCGAGGTCAGTGACAATCTTGAAATCGAGCCGGACCATGTCTATCTGATTCCTCCGAACCAGAACATGTCGATACTGCACGGGAAATTGTTTTTGCTTGAAATGGTTAAACCACGTGGCCTGAGGCTTCCTATTGATTTCTTTTTCCGTTCAATGGCCGATGACCTTAAGCAGCATTCCATCGGAGTGATTCTCTCTGGTATGGGTTCCGATGGAGCACTTGGACTGCGCGCTATCAAGGAAAAAGGTGGCGGGGTTTTTGTACAGGAACCCTCTTCCGCAAAGTTTGACGGAATGCCTCGAAGCGCTATAGATGAAGGACTGGCGGACGTTATCGTACCAGTAGAAATTCTTCCGTCAAAAATCATTGCTTATGTGAAACATATCCCCATCTTTTTAAACCCGACATTAACCATCCGGGAGCAGGCACTGAGCTCGCTGAAAAAAATTATTATTCTGTTGCGAACTCATACCGGGCATGATTTTTCACTTTACAAGAAAAACACGATTTATCGCCGGATAGAAAGACGAATGGGTATCCACGAAATTGAAAAAATCTCAACCTATGTCCACTATTTGCAGGAGAATCCCCAAGAAATCGAGCTGCTGTTCAAGGAGCTGCTGATAGGGGTAACCTCTTTTTTCCGGGATCCTGATGCTTGGGAAGTTCTGAGAAAAGAAGGAATTCCATCCATTCTCGCATCCCGTCCATCTGGTAGTGTTATTCGTGCTTGGGTAACAGGCTGTTCAACAGGCGAAGAAGCCTATTCTCTCGCTATTGTCTTCAGAGAAGTAGTTAAAAAAATGAAACCTTCCGGCAATTTCAAACTCCAGATATTTGCAACAGACATCGACAAAAACTCCATTGAGAAGGCTCGAACAGGAATCTATCCACACAATATTACTTCTGATGTTTCTGCGAACCGTATCAGTCAATACTTTGAAAAAGATGACCTGGGCTACAGAATCACAAGAGCGATTCGCGAGGCTATTGTCTTTGCTCCCCATAACGTTATTATGGATCCACCCTTCAGCAAGGTCGATATTCTCGTTTGCCGTAATCTGCTGATTTACATGGAGCAGGAACTGCAGAAAAAACTGATCCCGTTGTTTCATTACTGCCTTAATCCCGGCGGAATTCTCTTTCTTGGAAATGCTGAAACGGTCGTCTTCTGTAGTCAACTTTTCCAGACAATTGACAGCAAAGCCCGTCTTTTCCGTCATATTTATCAGGCAGACAGGCCTGAGCATATTGATTTCCCTGAATCCTTTACTCATTCTTTACACGATATTTCAAATATTCCGGCGACACAGAGCAAACCGATGACATCCGATCTCAACCTGAATACCATATGCGACAAGCTCCTGCTCCAGTATTATACTCCCGCGGCAGTACTGACCAATGAGAACGGAGACATTCTTTATATAAGCGGTCGTACCGGCACCTACCTCGAACCGGCAGCAGGAAAAGCCAACCTCAATATATTCGCAATGGCAAGGGAAGGGATTTGCTATGAGCTGAATATTCTGGTCAGAAATGTGCTCCGCGAGAAAGGCGAGATTTCCAAAAAGGAAGTGGTTGTCGGAACAAATGGAGGAACAAAAATCGTTGACTTGACAGTCAGACTGATAGAAAAACCGGATTTCCCTAAAAACATGGTCATGATTGTCTTTACTGACGTTACCAGGAATATACCAGAAGCTTCTGGTCAGGATCCCGTTGCGAATGTCCATGACAGCAGGCTTGCTTCGCTTACTGAAGAACTCCAAAATGCAAAAGTAGAGATTAGCACCATACGTGAAGAGATGCAGACCTCTGAGGAGGAACTCAAAAGCACGAATGAAGAGATGCAGTCAGCCAACGAGGAGATGCAGAGTACCAATGAAGAGTTGACCACATCAAAAGAGGAGATGCAGTCACTGAACGAAGAGCTGCAGACGGTTAACCATGAACTGCTGTCGAAAGTGACTGACCTTTCACAGGTCCACAATGACATGAAAAACCTGCTGAACAGCACGGACATTGCAACACTTTTTCTTGATGATGAGCTCAACATACGACGCTTCACCAACCGTATATCATCCGTCATTAAAGTGATTGCAAGCGATGTTGGACGCCTGATAACGGATATTGCTACCGATCTGCACTATCCTGCACTGGTTGACGATGCCCGCGAGGTTCTTCATACTCTTGTTTTCAGTGAAAAACAGGTTTCTGCAAGTAACAATCGTTGGTTTACCGTCAAGATCATGCCATACCGTACACAGGAAAACCGCATTAACGGTCTGGTAATTACCTTTACTGATATCACTGTCGCCAAGAAACTGGAGGAAAGTCTGCGAGAAATTGAGAAAAATTTCCGGTTTTTGATTGACACCATGCCCGTTGGTATTATGGTTCAGCAGGCTGACGGATTTATTAAAATGACAAATCAAGAGGCAGAGCGGATTACAGGAATTTCCATGAAAGAGATGCAGGGGAAAAATATTGCCGAGCTGCAATGGAAACTTGTCAAGGCAGACGGAACCGAATTACCTCCTGAAGAACACCCGGCAGTCGTCGCATTACGCTCCGGTAAGCCTGTCAACGGAGAAGTTATCGGCATTGTCCATCCTCAGGATCAGAAAACACGATGGATTAAAGTCACGACATCGAACAGGTTACAAGATGGAGAGGACAAAAACAGTCAAGTCTTTACAACATTTTTTGAAATAAATGACCCGAATTCCTGATAAAATTTGAAATCGAAAAAACAGCTCATGTCTCAAAACGATTCACCTGCTGATGATTTTTCTGAATTGCGCTCCCGAGCTGAACAGAGCCTTCAAAAAAATCAACTGACAAACGTAAGTGTTTCCGCTTCACCTGAGGAAATGCTTCGTTTGATACATGAGCTGGCGGTTCACCAGATCGAACTTGAAATACAGCAGCAAGAGCTGAAAGAGTCGAGAGAAGAACTAAGAAAAAGTCTGGAACAATACACCGATCTTTATGACTTCGCTCCGTTGGGATACCTGACACTTGCACCGGACGGCGAGATAGTCGAGTTAAACCTGACAGCTGCAAAAATTCTTGATGTCTCACGATCCCGGTTGCGCGGAAAACGGTTGAAAAACTTTATTGTTCCCTCAGACCGCATGACGTTCGCTGCACTGATGGAGAGAGTGTTCAGCCACAAAGAGCCAAACTATTGCGAGGTAAAACTTTCCGCGTCTGAAAAGGATACTCTCAGGCAGAAAACCGTGCGCATTGAAGCGCTCATCAATGAGAATGAAACGAACTGCCGGGCCATACTCTCGGATATCAGCATGCACAAAAAGATGGCTCAGGCCATGCTTGTCACGAATGAACGCCAGCGACTCATTATCGATGCAACCCATTCCGGGAGCTGGGAGTGGGATTTAATGACCAACCGCACCATATGGTCGGATGAACTCTGGCGTCTGATTGGTCTGGAACCACTTTCCTGCGAGGCATCTTACGAGATATGGAAACAATCAATGTGGGATGAAGACAAAGACCAGATAGAACAAATTGTCCTGAACGCAGTCGAACGTGGCCATGAGTTTACCGTTGAGTGGCGTGTGCGGAGTATATCCGGCAAGCAGCGCTGGGTTATGTCTAAAGGTACGCCCTTCAAAGATGCTGATGGCCTGGTCAACCGGTACGTTGGAATCATTATTGATATAACCGAACTGAAAATGGCTCAGAAGATCGGGCAAAAAGAGCAGCATTTCAGTAAAACCATTATCAACAGTATTCCCGGCACTTTTTATATCGTAAACTCAGAAGGTTATTATACCGGGTGGAATAACTTCCAGCGGGATGAGATTGTCGGAAAACCTGAAAATGAAATGCGGCATGTCCTGGCCATTTCCACAATTCATCCGGAAGACAGGGAACTCGTCCAGGAAAAAATCATCTCCGTACTTAAGTATGGCCTTGAAGAAGATGTGGAAGGAAGAGTACTGCTTCATGGCGGCCCCGAATTTCGCTGGTTCCTGATGACAGGCCGGCAAATAATCATGGACGGCAAGCCATTCCTGATCGGTATCGGTATTGACATCACTGAACGGAAAAAAATCGAAGCTATACAGATATTTCTCTCTTCTTCAAGCTATATCCAGCAAAAAGAGCCTTTTTTTAATGCACTTGCCCGACATATCGCGGAATGGCTCAATATGGACTTTGTCTGCATTGACAGTCTTGATAGTGATGGATTGACGGCCAGAGCGCTGGCCGCCTGGAGCTATGGCCATTTTGAGGATAATGTGTTCTATACCCTTAAAGACACTCCCTGCGGAGATGTCAT
>CAIJPS010000006.1 GCA_903822595.1 uncultured Chlorobiaceae bacterium | reverse complement strand
CCCGGAACAGAAAATAAATTTAACCAGAGCTATGATCTCCTTCAGCAACGTTGACCTTGAACTCGATAAAAAACCGGTTTTCAAAAACCTCAACCTGACCATTGAGCCCGGAGAGCTGCTCTATATTGTCGGCAAAAGCGGCAGTGGTAAATCAACACTGCTCAAGTCGCTCTACATGGATGTGCGCCCGAAAAAAGGTGAAATACGCATTGCCGGATACAGTTCGCGCACCATCAAAAAGCGGCAGATCCCCCACTTGCGTCGCAAGCTCGGCATTGTTTTCCAGGATTTCCGACTCCTCGAAGACCGCAACGTCTACGACAACCTCGCCTTTGTACTGAAGGTGACCGGTACAAAGGAAAAACTGATTGAGGGAAAGGTGATGCATGCGCTCGAAAGTGTCGGACTTGAAAACGCAGCCAAACTGATGCCTCTCCGCCTCTCGGGAGGAGAGCAGCAGAGAATTTCCATTGCCCGTGCACTGGTGCGCGAACCCCTTGTCATCCTTGCAGACGAACCAACCGGTAATCTAGACCCCGACACCTCACTTGAAATCCTCGAATACCTGAAACGAATCCACCAGAAAGGGATTACCGTCATCATCGGCACCCACGATTACGAGCTGGTCTGCCACTCCCCTTCCAGAACGCTGCAGATCAAGGATCTTAACCTTGTGGAAACCACTATGGAAGCTTGTGCTACAGGGTTCAGGCCGGCGGCAAGCATCACAGGCGTGACGCCTGAAGCGGTTGAGCGATTATAGGTAACGTTCCAACCCGTCAGGAGCAAGGTCTTCTCCTTCTGGCCAGCATATACCGCCAATTGGGTCAATACTGACTTGACGAAAATACCTCTCCTGACGCAAGCGCCAATAGGCATCGCGACTTTGTATCAACGCTTCGAGATTCAGGGTTAGCTCCTGACCATTCGTGAGTCTGACTTTCAATCTCAGGCCTGAAAGTGGCAACACTTCTACAACCTGCACCCATGGTGTTTCAAGCAGTGAGTTCATTCCACTTTATCATTAAATCCTCTTTATTACTCAAAATAAAGTTTTTTATTTTGCGGAGTTGTGCTGTCGGCATCTGGCCAGCGCATAAGTCGCCACTCTCCAGACTGAACGAACCGGCATAATCACCATACATTGCATGACAATGAGGCTTTTCATGATCATCCATGTACATATAGATCGAAATACCAAAAAAGAAGGCTACGCGGGGCATGGTAATCCAGTGTTCAATCTTAAGTGTCTCATGATACCAACGACTCTCAAAAGGTTCCCTCAAACAATTTATACTATTTTTTTTGAGCGCACAATATTCCAATTATTGAGGTCATTATGTCAGGCTTCATATCCCTTATAGCGTTATGAACCGCTGAAAAGCGCCCTCCACTTATATCGCAATTTCTTCCTTTCCACAAGGAAGAAATCTCGTATATTATCTCCACCATGAAGAAAGAAATCATAAAACGTATCATCAGAGACTTCCATGTCACTGCGTTGCCAGCCCTGAAACGGCGATCGTTGCAGGTGCCTCTGGACACGGGCAAGATCATTACCCTTGTGGGGGTGCGGCGTAGCGGCAAGACCTCTTTGCTGTTCAACGTCATCAGTGACCTCTTGCAAAAGGGAGTGCCGATAACCTCAATCCTCTATATCAACTTTGAAGATGAGCGGCTGGATCTGAAAACAAAAGAGCTGGATCTCCTCTTGCAGGCATGGCAGGAACTCTATCCGGAGATGCTCCTTGATGAGTGCTCTTTTTTCTTCGATGAAATCCAGAATATTGAGGGGTGGGACGAGTTTGTGCGGCGCATCTATGACCGTGGCACGAAAAATATCTTGATTACCGGCTCAAACGCCCGATTCCTGAGCAGCGACATCCCCACCAGTCTGCGAGGCAGAACCATCAGTTATGAAGTGTTTCCCCTCTCCTTCAGTGAGTACCTGACCTTCAAGGAGGTGACACCAGACCTGAACAGTACGCATTCAATCGCCCTCATCAATCATCATCTGGAGAACTATCTCAAGCATGGTGGTTTTCCGGAGGTAATCGGCTATGATGATGCGTTGCGTAACCGGGTGTTGCAGGAATATTTCAATGTTATGATCTACCGTGACCTGGTTGAGCGGTACGAGATCAAAAACCTCCCTGCGCTGAAATTCTTTCTGAAGCGGATCATCGCATCGGCAACAAAGCAGTTTTCGGTCAACAATATCTATAACGAATTGAAGTCATCGGGATTCAAGATCAGCAAAAACCTGTTGTACGACTACCTCGAAGCTGCTGTAAACATCTACCTCGCCCAAATACTGAGAAAATATTCCAGCTCGCTTGTTGATCGGGAACTGGGTGAAAGAAAGGTCTATGTGATCGACACCGGGCTGCTGAATGCTCTCGACTTCAAATTTTCGGACGATACCGGCAAGGCTTTGGAGCAGGCTGTTTTTCTGGAACTCAAGCGGCAGGAAAAGGAGATCTACTTTTTCAAGGACAAATCTGAATGTGATTTCATTGTCAAAACGGGTTTCGATGTGACGGAGGCTATTCAGGTTGCGGCCACCCTCAGCGATGCAAAAACGCGTCACCGTGAGCTTCGCGGCCTGACAGAGTGCTGCAACAAGTTCGGTTTGCGCAGCGGCCTGATTATCACGCTCAGCGGAGCAGAAGAGTTTGAGCATAACGGAATAGCCGTTACGGTCATGCCGCTTTACCGATGGTTGTTGCAAAAGTAAGCCGCGTTTATTGATATACGTAACGCTCCAACCAGTCAGAAGTAAGGTGTTCACCTTCGGGCCAGCTTAATGTGATTTATGCCTCTTCAGCCGTGACCGTTTACAGTGCTTTGTTCAACCATTTTTTCATACAAGTATTCTGGAGCGAGATCGGCGTCGTTTTCCCACCTGATGGTATGGACAACGTCCGATACTTCGAATTTCCTGAATGTGTTGTAATCTTTCAATTTTTCAAACATAGTGCCCCACAGGGACTCCTTCAGATCGACCACCCCGCTTGCACCGTTGTTAAAGGTAATCTGTATCCGATACTCTTCGATGTATTCTGCCTTGGTGACTTCTAACATAATCATTTACTCCAATGGCGAGATTTTTTTAAAAAGTAATAACTTTCCTCCCAATGAGGTAAGTTTTTGATATTTCTTCCTTCCAGAAAAGACAGTATTCTTCCAGCCTGGTTTTCGAAAAATCAATGATTACTCAAAGCTGCAACAAGATACCTTTTCACCGCTTTTGCCAGAAAAGATCTCTCCCTTCGGTCGAGTTGACAAAAAAAGGCAACAGAGAGAAAACCGCTGAAAAAGCTGTAACTTCACCCCCAAAACGGGCCCGCTTCCGGCGGCGCTTTTTCCTTTAAAATCAATCGTGCACTTTTGGCTCTCGACTACTCCACCCTGAACCTGCTCCGTCAGAACCATCCTGCATGGCGACTTTTGTGCGCCCAGCACGCGCCGCTCGTGGCCGGGTTTCTGCACCGGGTCTTTATTGTGCCCAATGTGCGGATTCTCTCGCAGGCTGATCTGGTTGAGGCGCTGGAGGATGAGCTTTTTTCCTTGCGCCAGCAGCTCGGTGCTGACCAGTTTCCCGGTACAGCGCAAAATTACCTGAACGATTGGGCCGACAACGACAAGGGGTGGCTGCGCAAATTCTATCCGGACGGGACGGATGAGCCCCACTTTGACCTGACCGCTTCAACCGAAAAGGCGCTGGCCTGGCTGGAGGGGTTAGCCGAGCGTGCTTTTGTGGGGACGGAGTCGCGACTGCTCACTCTCTTTGAACTGTTGCGACAGATGAGCATGGGGAGCCAGGCCGACCCGCAGGTGCGGATTGCGGAGCTGCAAAAGCGACGTGACGATATTGATGCCGAAATTGCCCGGATCCGCGACGGAGAGATATCGCTGCTTGATGATACAGGCCTGAAGGATCGCTTTCAGCAGTTTTTGCAATTGGCTCGTGAGCTGCTGACCGATTTTCGTGAGGTGGAGCATAACTTTCGCACCCTCGACCGCCGCGTGCGCGAGCGCATTGCCCTGTGGGAGGGGGCCAAGGGGGCGCTGCTGGAGCAGATCATGGGCGAGCGTGATGCCATCGCCGATTCAGATCAGGGGAAAAGCTTCCGCGCTTTCTGGGATTTTCTCATGTCGCAATCACGTCAGGAGGAGCTGAGCCTGCTGCTCGAAGAGGTGCTGGCCTTGCCGCCGATTGTCTCCATGCGCCCCGACAGCCGTCTGCGGCGTGTTCACTACGACTGGCTGGAGGCTGGAGAGCATACCCAACGCACGGTGGCCCGCCTCTCCGAACAGTTGCGCCGTTTTCTTGATGACAAGGCGTGGCTTGAGAATCGCCGCATCATGGATATTCTGCACAACATCGAAACCCAGGCCCTTGATTTGCGCGTTGATCTCCCTTCAGGCGGCTTCATGCCTCTTGACGGTTCCGCCGCGCTCATCGAACTTCCTTTCGAGCGAGCCCTGTACCGCGCTCCCTTCAAACCGTTGATTGCCGGTGTCGCTCTTGATGAGGGAGATGCGGAGATTGATACCGCCGTTCTCTACGCCCAGGTGGTGGTTGACCAGGCGGAGCTGCTGCGAAATATCCGTCTGGAACTTCAGATGCGCAGCCAGGTTACCCTCGGGGAGGTTATTGAGCGTCATCCTCTGCGTAACGGGCTCGCTGAACTGGTGGCCTATCTGCAACTTGCCGGGGAGAAGTTCAAGACGACGGTGGATGAAACAACAGAGGAAGAGGTGCAATGGGAGAGCGAAACGGGTGTTACCCGCCGGGCAACCTTGCAGCGTCTTATTATTATGAGAAACTGATGATGAACCATACCGAGATTGAAACCGGCCGCTTGCACTCTTCTGCTCTGGAACTCTCTTCCATCGTCATTCCCCTTTTGAAGGGGGTGATCTACCAGGAGGAGAATCCGGCATTATGGAGCGCTTTACTCAACCTGATGGCCGCCGTACGCGATTACGTAGCGGTGCTTGGGCTGGAGTTGATCCTCGATGAGTCGGAAGGATACGCCTTTTTGCGTTCACGCAGTGAGGGCGAAACGGAGGGGACAAATAGCACTCTCCGCCTGATGGCACGCCGCCAGCTCTCCTACCCGGTCAGCCTACTGCTGGCGCTGCTGCGCAAAAAACTGGCCGAATTTGATGCTGGCGCTGGTGACACACGTCTCATTCTTTCGCGGGATGAGGTGGTGGAGCTGATCAGGATTTTTCTCCCCCCCGCCAGCAATGAGGTCAAGTTGATTGACCAGGTTGATGCCACGCTGAATAAAATTGCCGAGCTTGGTTTTATCCGCCGGTTGCGGGGAGAGCGACAGATGATAGAGGTGCGCCGGATTATCAAGGCATTTATCGACGCCCAGTGGCTGGCCGATTTTGATAAACGACTTGACGAATACCTGCAGCGACCGGTAAAAATGATGGAGAAAGATGATGAGTGAGGCGCTTGAAATGGGATTTATTGCCGATGACCGGCTCATCCGAAAAAAGCTGAAAATAACTCAGGCAGAGCTTGCCTTGGCATTCGCTATAGGCAAAATGGCATTTTCCTGATATGAACGCGGCGAAACCCTTACTCCCTTACCGTTGATGAAGTTATTGAAATTCATAGACCGGCATCCAGATTTACTTGAGGAAATGCAAAACATGCAGAGGGTGTTGAACTTCTCTCTTCCAAATCGGAAAATAAACTGTAAAAATAATTAGATTCCATCAGTAGTTCCAATACCATACTGTACCAGATTTTTCACTGTAGAATCAGACTTGGCTACAGACTGCGAGGAAGTTTACTGAAATGATGGACAGTGATGAGGAGGGAGATTATCAACTTGGAGGATAATGAAAGGAGGCATTACAATGCTGAAGTGGCTAAAAATAAAGTACAATATTGCTTTATTACAATCTCCTTTTCTGGATAACGTGTTCGGTGATAGATGGTGGTGGATTCGTAAAGCTGCGGTACAGGCTTTGGGAACTCTGGGTGATACACAAGCTATTGCACCACTGACCAAAGTGCTCGGCGATAAAAATCGTTATTTCCGTGAAGATGCAGTTGAGGCTCTTGGCTTAATCGGGGATCCACGAGCAATTGACCACTTGATCAAGGCGCTTGGCGATAAAGATTGGTGGAAAAGTCAGTATAGACAAGAAGATATAGATAAGACTCTTGATACTATAATGACAGCTTTCGGTAAATTGGATGCTGTTGAGTATCTGATCTTAATACTTGGCGATGAAGATTGGGTTGTGAGAAGGTCCGCAGCTAAGGCTCTGGGAACTCTGGGTAACACTCATGCCGTTGATCCGCTAACCAAATCGCTCGGCGATAAATATTGGAGCGTCCGCGAAGAAGCAGCAAAAGCTCTTGGCATTCTGGGAGATTTGCACGCTGTTGATTCACTAACCAAAGCGCTTAACGATGATGTTTGGAGTGTCCGCCAAGTAGCAACAGAAGCTCTTGGCAAACTTGGAGATTTTCGTAATGTTGAGTCACTGACCAAAATGCTCAGCGACCAATATGAGGATGTTCGCAAAAAAGCAGTAAATGCTCTTAGTAAACTTGGTGTATCTAAGTGGAGTAATATCATCAATGGTAACGCTGATGATTTTAATCGAATAGCAGCATCAAATGAGCCAGAGGCTTTTGATATCCTGATCAAAGCACTCAGCGTATATCACAAGTACGGCTACTTGAACCATGAACGTAAAGCAGCGGCTAAGGCGCTAGGAATTTTGGGTGATATACGAGCCATCGTGCCACTAAAGCTGCTTCTTGGTCATCGCGACGATGATTTAAGTAAAGCCGCAGAAGAGGCGCTCGGTAAATTGGGTGTAGCTGGGGGAAGTAAAGTCATCACTGGAGATGTTGAAATTTTAATCAAGGCACTCGGCGATGAGGATAATATAGGTGTGATTGAGGCTCTTGGCAAACTTGGTGATTCTCGTGCTGTTGACCCACTAATCTTGGTTCTTAGAGATGGACTCCATAGTGATGTACGTTATGCCGTAGCAAAAGCTCTTGGTAAACTGGGAAGTTCTCGTGCAATTAAGCCACTAACCATGCTTCTTGGTGATGAAGGTTATGTACGTACTGCGGCAGCAGAGGCACTTGGTAAACTGGGAGTTACTAAATGGAATAAAATCATAACCAATGATGATGAGGAGTACGTTAAACGACTTGCAGAATCCATTCAACCAGATGCTGTTGACTTTAATATTTTAATCAGTTTACTCAGATCTGCAAATGTTGAAGCTAACATAGCTACAATTGAAACTCTTGGCAAATTCGGAAATAGTCGAGCCGTTCAACCCCTGATCAAGATGCTTGGTAGCAGCAACATCAAGGTACGAGAATCAGCAACGGAGGCTATCATTAAACTTGGTGACCAACATGCTATAGAGCCATTGCTCAATATGCTCAGCGATAAAGATCAAAATGTCCGTGAAGCTGCGGCGAACATCTTAGCAAAGCTGAAAAATCCTCGCACGGTTGAGCATTTACTAACAATGCTCAACAATAGCCATGAAATGGAGATATTGGCTATAAAAACACTGGGTAAGCACGGTGACATCAGAGCTGTTGAACCGTTGATTAAAATGCTCAGGGATAATAATCAGGATGTCTGTATAACTGCGACGGAGGCTCTTGGCAGACTTAAGGACGCTCGTGCTGTCAAACCTCTAATAAAACAATTGAAACGGGCGCTGCATACCTTGAAATTCTATGACAAAGGTAATAATGAGGCCTCGCAAATAGCATCAAAAGCAGCAGCGGCTCTTGGCGAAATAAAGGACGCTCGTGCTGTTAAACCCCTGATTAAAGCACTTAACAATAAGCATGATTATTATGGTTATTCGTTTACGTGCGAAGTTATTGATGCAGCAGCAGAGGCTCTTGGAAAACTAGGTGATCCTCGAGCTATTAAGCCACTAACCAAAGCGCTCAGCCATAGGGATTACAGCAAAGTAGCAGCCGCTCTTGGTAAAATGGGTGATTCACGTGCTGTTAACCCATTGATCAACAAAGTTCTGGATATTGATAAAGATTCTTGGTTCGACTCTTCGTTCTATACAACTGTTGTTGAGACTCTTGGGATATTGGGTGATTCACGTGCTGTTGACCCTTTGATCAAGCAACTTAATAATAATAATAGCAATTTTCGAAAATCGGTAGTAGATGCACTTGGAAGGCTTGGAGTAATTAAGTGGAGTAATATCATCAAAGGGGACAATGACGACTATAATCGGATAGCCGTATCAAATGAGCCGGAGGCTTTTGACATTTTAATCAAAGCCTTCGGTAATAAAAATTATTTCGCTGCAAAAGCTCTTGGGATATTGGGTGATACACGTGCTATTTCCCCATTGGTAATGGAACTCAACGCAAAAGATCGCTATTTCCGTAAAACGGTTGCAGAAGTGATTATATCTTTTTCAAAAAACGACCCACATATTTTAACCAATGAAATAAAAAAAATAATCCAAACACCACATTCTGATTATAAAAGTGACTATGGCCAATATGATCATTGTGGTTTTCCTGAGGGAACTACACATACAGATTCTGGTATAGGCATTAAGCTATCTGATTTTTAGCTATGCTTAAGCTATAACCATCTATCGAAACACCTTTTTATGATCAGTAATTTTCCCAAACTTTGATTCATGGTGTTTTACATTCTTGGCATGAGCCACAATTCATGCTTGTGCCATCACTGATCTGTCCCGCCAGTTGCACCTATTGTTTTGGCCCACGAGGTGGTCCAAAACTAAATATCTCAAATATTGGTGGTATCCTCGGTTTCATGGAGTCTGTCCTATCTGAGACCGGACAAAAAAAGGCAAAGGTCACTTTGCACGGCGGAGAACCACTTGCTGCGGGCTACCCCGTCATAGAAGCACTGATGGAAGATATGCTCCATCGTTTCGGGTCAAACGGATATTCCGTTAACCTGCAGAGCAACCTCTGGCTTCTTGACAATAAATACTGTGAACTGTTTAAAAAACATAAGGTTGATATCGGCACAAGCCTTGACGGCCCTGAAGAGCTGAACGACCGTCAACGTGGAGAGGGGTATTTCAAAAAAACTATAGCAGGAATAAAACTGGCCCGCTCATACGGTCTTGATGTTGGTTGCATTGCAACCTTTACCCCGCAAACTGCGGAGAGATGGCGCGAGGTCTTCGATTTTTTTCTTGAAACTGGCCTTCATTTCTCTATTCACCCATCAATTCCATCTCTCGACAACTCTTCCGGTTTTGAACTCTCTTCTGACCGTTATGGTGCGCTTCTCTGCGATATGCTCGATTATTACCTCCTCAATCGGCAGAAAATAAAAATATCTTCGCTCGATCAGCTTTGTCAGGCTGTTGCTTCAGGTACTGGAAGGGTCTGTACCTTCCAGGATTGTTTTGGCATGTTTTTGGTTATTGACCCGCTGGGCGATATCTACTCCTGCCAGCGACTTGCCGGAAGGCCAGAATACCGGCTCGGCTCCATTGACGACAAACCATCCTTGCGTCAATTGTCCGAGAGCGCTGCTGCTCAGATGTTTAACCGGTGTGGAGCAACGATAAACGAAACTTGCCGTGAGTGCAGCCATTACCCATACTGTAAAGGGGGATGCCCCTACAATACCTGGGCTGATGGTGGCGATATAACTGCGCCTGATCCCTACTGTGAGGCATACCGTGTTGTGTTTGATTATATCCGGCAGAGGCTGGACGAAGAGATGGCGTCCGAAGAGAACATAGAGGCGATTGCCATGAAGGGATTGGCTGAAGATGGCCATCCGCTGATGCGAATCGGGCCGATTACTGAACTTACCCGTGAGCATTCTCACCCATTCCAGACAGCACGCACAGCAAAAGCGATTGTTGCCGCTGTAGAGCTTGCTCGTCATGGCGACGTACCTGCTACTGCCCTTCGGCTGCATAGTATGGGTATTAGCCGAACACGAGAGAGTGGCGAAGCATCACTCCGAGGACTGATGGAACGGATGCACGTTTCTGCGGCGCTGAACAATCTGTATCTGCACCTCACTTTTGACTGCCAGCTTCACTGCACCCACTGTTATGCACACGCCGGAGAGAGTATTGACGGTGAACAACAGGAAATGAGCATTACAGCTATAAAGCGTTTGATACTGGAGGCTGTAACCGGTAATTTCCGGCAAATTGTCATCTCCGGCGGAGAACCACTGCTTCATACGCAAAGAAGTGAGATGCTCCTCATGCTGGCATCTCTGCGCAAGCAAATTTCACCGCTCAAGCTGGCTCTGCGATCAAATTTTTCAATGCCATTGAATGCGGCAGATCTTGCACTTATTGCGAATGCTTTCGAACAGGTGATTGTAAGTGTTGACGGCGGGGAGAAAGAGCATGACCTGCGTCGCGGGGCTGGTTCATACAGCAAACTTCTGGTAAACCTTGAGGCTTATACAAAGTATTGCCATGACAACCGACGGAAATCCGGTTCTCTCCCCTTTGCAGAACTCTCCCTTGCTGCTGTACTTCGTGCTGCTGATATCAAATCGGATACAGGCAGAGAGATTCGGGCACTTGCATCCCGTCTTGGAGTCAGCCGTACCCGTTTCAGGCCTATTCTGCCACTCGGCAGAGCCCAAGAGTGGAATGAGCCACCGACATCCGAAGCTTTGGGTTGCCACCTTGACCCACTGGAGATGATCGAACATGGTTTCCAGCCGGTCAGCTCATGCGGACTTGGCCAGAACCTCTATGTTGAGCCATCAGGCGAATCATTTCCCTGCTATGCCTATCACCAACCCCATTCATATCTGGGAAATGTTATTTCGGATGGATTGAACTCGGTGATCAACAGCGCAGCATTTACAGCGTTGCGGCATCATACTGTGGATACGAATCATAAATGCAGTTCTTGCCTGATGCGTTATCTCTGTGGTGGAGCGTGCAGGGCATGGAGTGGAGATGCGGCCCAACATGATCTTGATGCTCCACCTTCGGAGTGTAATGGCCTCTGGGAAAGATCTTCGAACCTCTACAAAGCGGCATTGAAATATCTTGCTCTGAAAGATGAAAGCCCGAAGAGTTCCGTGATAAATCCGAACCATTTGAGCATATTCTGACAGCATCCACCATTTTCAGTGATTCCACCAAGCAATAACTATATGCGAAAGGGGTTCTGCTCTGGATACAAAGCTCTGGGTCACTACTTTTCAGCGCAGCTCGGACAAAAATATCAGTGTTTTCGACAAAACGTTTTTTCTGTCATGACAAAGTCTGGCATTTATTTTATATTCTCATGCAGAAAGCAATAAAACAGAATTTTCCATGACTGCACAAATCGGCAAAACCGAAAAACTTGACCTCCGCCTCTCCCTGCAGGCCAAGAAGATGTTGCGCATCGCCGCACTTGCCGCACGTCGCTCAGTAAGTGAATTTGTACTTGAGAGCGCTCTTGCTCGTGCCGAAGAGACTCTGGCCGATCGCCGTTCTTTTACCCTTGACGACGAACAATGGAGAGCATTTGTTGCTGCTCTTGATGCCCCGCCACGAGAGTTGCCAAGGCTCAAAAAGCTTTTTCAGGAAAAGAGCATTTTTGAACAAGCGTAACACCTTATGCCTACGCACTTCTCCATTGAAAAGCTGTGCAGTGATCATGCCGTTGACGGGTTTGATTGCGGCAACGAAGAGCTTAACCGATTTCTTGTTCGCTATGCCCTTTCCAGTCAACTGGCTTCTTCATCGCAAACTTATGTTGGTCTGGCAGATATCTCGATTGTCGGATTCTATACACTTGTCGTCGGTCAGGTGAGTTACGAAGATTCCCCGCAACGCCTGACCAAGGGGCTCGCCCATCATCCGGTTCCAATCATGTTACTCGCTCGTTTGGCTGTGAGCAACAAGTGGCAAAAGCGAGGAGTTGGTGCTGGCCTGTTGAAAGATGCAATGCGGCGAACCATGCAAGCTGCCGACATTGCAGGCATCCGGGCCCTCGCTGTCCATGTCAAAGATGATGCTGCGCGGCAATTTTATGCGCATTTTGATTTTATTCCATCACCGACGGATCCGTATCATTTGTTCCTTTTACTCAAAGATCTGCGTCGAATTATTGATGTTCAACCCTACTCTGCGCCCCAATGAACGTACCATCTTTTCTTTTTGGGAACCTTTACATGGAAACTCTGCACAAGTCATTTTTATCGCCATTCTCGCAAAAGCAGGAATCAAAAAAGATTGACGCCCAATGGCTGGCCGATTTTGACAACCGGCTTGATGAATACCTGCCGCGACCTGTAAAACCGTTGGAGAAGAATGATGAGTGAGGCGCTTGAAATGGGATTTATTGCCGATGACCGTCTGGCCGGTTTTCGCCTGCAACGACTTGAGATATTCAACTGGGGCACCTTCGACGGGCGAGTCTGGACACTCAAGCTTGGCGGAAAAAACGGCCTCCTCACGGGGGATATCGGTTCCGGGAAATCGACACTGGTCGATGCCGTGACTACCCTGCTGGTACCAAGCCAGCGCATTGCCTACAACAAGGCGGCAGGTGCCGACAACCGTGAACGCACCCTGCGCTCCTACGTACTCGGCTACTTCAAATCGGAGCGGCAGGAGAGCCTCGGAGGCGGTGCCAAGCCGGTTGCCCTGCGCGAACTCAATGGCTATTCGGTCATTCTCGGCGTCTTTCACAACGAAGGCTACGACAAGACCGTCACCCTCGCCCAAATTTTCTGGATGAAGGATGCCACACAGCCCGCCCGCCTCTATGCCGCTTATGAGGGCGACCTCTCCATCGCTGTCGATTTTTCAGGCTTTGGTACCGAAATCGGGGCCCTGCGCAAGCGTCTGCGCGGAGCGGGAGTCGAGCTGTTTGAAACCTTTCCTCCCTACGGCGCCTGGTTCCGGCGGCGCTTCGGCATTGAGAATGAACAGGCGCTCGACCTCTTTCATCAAACCGTCTCACTCAAGTCGGTCGGGAACCTGACCGATTTTGTGCGCCTCCACATGCTTGAGCCTTTCACGGTTGAGCCGCGCATTGCCGCCCTTATCCAGCATTTCGAAGATCTCAACCGGGCGCACGAAGCGGTTCTCAAGGCAAAGCGGCAAATCGAGATGCTGGGCCCTCTGGTGGCGGATTGCGACACGCACCACACTATGGCCGAGCGAGCCGAAGAGCTGCGCGGCTCCCGCGATACCCTGCGCCCCTGGTTCGCCTCCCTCAAGCTCGAACTGCTCGACAAACGCCATGCCTCGCTGAGTGAGGAGCTGAGCCGTTACCAGATCGCCATCGAACGCCTTGAAACTGGGCGTCGCACCCAGCGGGATCGTGAGCGGGAGCTACACCGAACCATCGCTGAAAACGGCGGCGACCGGATTGAAAGTATCGCGGCAGAGATTCGCCAGCAAGAGGAGGAGCTTCAGCGGCGCAACCAGAAATCGGCCCGATACGGTAAACTTGCACGCCAACTGGGAGAGCATCCTGCCGCGACCGCCGAGGAGTTTCATCTCCAGCGTGCTGGCCACTCCGCCATGCACGAAACAACCGCTGAGGCTGAAGCAAGGGTTCAGAACGATCTCAATGAGGCGGGCGTCCTCTTCACCCAGGGGCGTCACGAGCATGAGCAACTGAGCTCAGAAATCAAGAGCCTCAAGGCCCGCATGAGCAATATCGACGAAAAACAGATTGCCATGCGCCGCTCGCTCTGCCATGCACTCGGTATCGCCGAAACGGAGATGCCCTTTGCCGGTGAACTGCTTCAGGTGCGTGAAGAGGAAAAAGTGTGGGAGGGTGCCATTGAACGGGTGCTCCGCAACTTCGGACTCTCGCTGCTGGTGCCCGACATCCACTACCCCAAGGTGGCCGAATGGGTGGAGCGCACCAATCTGAAAGGGAGGCTGGTCTATTTTCGTCTGCGCCCGCAAACTCGCAGCGAAGCGTTACCCGATCACCCCGACTCACTGGCCCGCAAGCTCGCCATCAAGGCCGACTCCCCCTGTTTTGACTGGCTGGAACGAGAGGTGGCCCATCGTTTTGATCTGGTCTGCTGCAAAAGCCAGGATGAGTTCCGCAGAGAGAAAAAAGCGATCACCCAGGCAGGTCAAATCAAGTCACCCGGTGAACGCCACGAAAAGGATGACCGCCACCGCCTTGACGACCGCAGCCGCTACGTGCTTGGATGGAGCAATGCCGCCAAAATCGCCGCCCTCGAAAAGAAGGCCAAACTCCAACAAGAGGAGCTGACCGAACTCGCAGGCCGCATCAGCTCCCTGCAGCAGGAACAAAAATCGCTCAAGGAGCGGCTCACCATCCTCTCCAAGCTTGATGAATATCCTGATTTCCGCGACCTCGACTGGCAGCCAATAGCCTTTGCCATCGCCCGGCTCGAAGCGGAGAAGCGTGACCTTGAAGCGGCCTCGGATCTCCTCAAAACCCTCACCGACCAACTGGCCGCGCTCGAAATCGAACTGCAGGAGACGGAGCGACAACTTGACGACAAAAAGGATAAACGCTCAAAAATAGAGCAGAAAATCAGCGTCATCACGGAGGCGCAGCAACAGACCCGCACGCTGCTCAATGAAGCGGGGCCCGAAGCTGCCGGGCGTTTCGCTACGCTCCAGCTCATGCGCCAGGAGGCTTTCGGCGACCAGTCGCTGACGGTAGAATCGTGCGACAACCGCGAGCGCGAGATGCGCGACTGGCTTCAGGCAAAAATCGACAGTGAAGACCGGAAACTCTCCCGATTGGGCGAAAAGATCATCCGGGCGATGACCGAATACAAAGAGGAGTGGAAACTGGAGACCCGGGAGGTGGACGTCAACATCGCCGCAGGGTACGAGTATCGCTCAATGTTCGCCCAACTCCAGGCCGACGACCTGCCGCGTTTTGAGGATCGGTTCAAGGAGCTGCTCAACGAAAATACCATCCGTGAGGTTGCCAATTTTCAGTCGCAACTGGCCCGCGAACGGGAGAGCATCAGGGAGCGCATTACGAAGCTCAACGAATCGCTCACGCAAATCGACTACAATCCGGGCCGATACATCACCCTCGAAGTACAAATCAGCCCCGATGCCGACATTCGTGACTTTCAGTCGGAGCTGCGAGCCTGCACCGAAGGGACGCTGACCGGCTCGGATGACGCGCAATACTCCGAAGCCAAATTCCTTCAGGTGCGCCGCATCATCGACCGCTTCCGTGGCCGTGAAGCATACTCCGACCTCGACCGACGCTGGACCGCCAAAGTGACCGATGTGCGCAACTGGTTCGTCTTTGCCGCAAGCGAACGATGGCGCGAAGACAACAGCGAGCATGAGCACTACGCCGATTCAGGGGGGAAATCCGGCGGGCAGAAAGAGAAACTCGCCTACACCGTCCTTGCCGCCAGCCTTGCCTACCAGTTCGGCCTTGAATGGGGGGCCGTGCGCTCCCGCTCCTTCCGCTTCGTGGTCATCGACGAAGCCTTCGGACGCGGCTCGGATGAGTCTGCCCAGTACGGCCTGCAACTCTTTGCCCAGCTCAACCTGCAACTGCTCATCGTCACCCCGTTGCAGAAAATCCACATCATCGAACCCTTCGTCTCCAGCGTCGGCTTTGTCCACAACAAGGAGGGACGCTGCTCGGAGTTGCGCAACCTCACCATCGAAGAGTATCGCACCGAAAAAGAGAGGTCGGTGGAATGAGCTGGACAACCCCCGCCGAACTCAAGGCCCAGGTGCAGAAGCTCTGGGATCGGGGCCTCATCCTCTCCTCCCTGATTGGCGGCGAATCGGTTTTTCCCCTTCGCCTGACGCTCAAAGGGCCCGACTCCAGAGAGTTAAGCGACTCTTTTCAGGAAGTGCGCGACTGGATTGCCCGACTCTCAAGTGGAGGCAAACACTACCGCATGGTGTGGCGCAGCATCAACCACCGCATTCTGGGAGCCAATGAACTTCCGGATGAAATCTGGATTGATGCACTCGACGACGCTCTGGGCTGGATTGGCAAGCGGCAAGAGGCCCGGCAGTTCGCCGCCATGGTCACGCTCACCCGCGACTGGCAGCCCGCGCTACTCCCCTGGCTCGCAAAACGCCCCCTGCGTGCCCTCGAACTGGCGGAAGAGTGGCCCCGCATTCTCTCCATTGTCGCCTGGCGTCTCAAGCACCCCCGGCCCGGCATCTATCTGCGCCAGATCGACCTGCCCGGCGTGCACAGCAAATTCATCGAAACACACAGGGGCGTGCTTGGGGAGTTGTTCGACCTCGTTCTTCCGACGGAGGAGATTGACGCAACGGCAGTTGGCATTGGAGGGTTCTGCCGTCGTTACGGCTTTCAGGACAAACCCCTGCGGGTGCGCTTCCGAATCCTTGACCCGACACTGGCACTGCTGCCAACGGAGAGCGATCAGGACATCACCCTGACGCAGGAGACCTTTGCCCGTTTAGAGCTGCCTGTTACAAAGGTCTTCATCACCGAAAACGAAATCAACTTTCTGGCCTTCCCCGAGGTGCCAGAAGCAACGGTGATTTTTGGAGCCGGCTATGGGTTCGAGAACTTGGCTTCAGTCAAGTGGATGCGTGACCGCGTTATCCATTACTGGGGCGACATCGACACCCACGGCTTCGCCATCCTCAACCAGTTGCGCGCTTTCTTTCCACAAGCGGCTTCCCTGCTGATGGACAGTGAAACATTGATGGAGCATCAAACACTCTGGGGCGTTGAACCATCTCCCGAAACTGGTACACTCACGCGTCTGACCGCTGAAGAAAATGCGCTTTACGGGCAGTTGGGGCGGAATGAACTGGGCCATCAGATACGGCTTGAGCAGGAGAAGATCGGGTTTGAGTGGCTGGTTGAGGCACTGGGGAGAGTTTGAGCGGGGGTTGCGCTTTAAACCGAAGGCCTGTTTTCAATGAACACTGAAAAGCCTTTGCTTTTTTTGAAGGAATTTATCATTTTGATTAAAGTATCCAAATAAGCAAAACATTTCTTTTGGAGAAAAAAGCACCGCATTACAGGCTCACGGAAGTGCAGGCAACAGTTGCTGATAGAACCTCACGACCGTTCACAAGAACTGCGTTGCAAGGAGGTTTATCTTTGGGCTTGACCGAATCAGACATGCGTCAAGTAGTGCTTTTATTGAAAAGAGCAGATTTCTATAAATCTATGACAACTCACGCCGACCACCAGTTCTGGCAGGATGTATATCATGGCAAAACGGTGGACGGAGTTCTCGTTTATATTAAAATCACAGGGTTTTCAGATAGTCGACCACCGGTGATACAGTTTAAAGCAAAATGAATTGGAAATACGATGAAATGCCCTTCATGTGGTTGTGCCGGAATGATAGATAAAGTTGTAGAGGAAACGCTCTCATACGGAGGAAAGTCGATGACCTTGCACGCAATGCATGGCCAGTTCTGCTCGCATTGCGGCGAAGGTATCTGGGACGAAGAGAGTTATCGGCGCTATAGAGAGGCTCAAGAAGGATTAGTGAGAGCCGTAAAGGGTGACCCTGGTGCTGACATTCGACGCATCCGAAAAAAGCTGAACATCACGCAGGCCAAGCTTGCTCTGGCGTTCGGTGTAGGTAAAGTGGCATTTTCCCGATATGAACGTGGCGAAACCCGCCCTCCGGCACCATTGGTCAAGTTGTTGAAACTCATAGACCGGCATCCGGATTTACTCGACGAGATGCAAAGAATGTAAGGTTTGATGACCTTGCTGAAACGGCATGGCGCGATTGCCGCTGAATTTGGTGGATGCCGGATTACTTGATCCGATTGGAGCTGGAACCGCAACGTTCTGGTATCGAACCGACACAGAAATCTGATGAGGCCATTATCCACCATAAATCATCTCACGAAACAGCACCCCTCACGCGCCTGACCGCTGAAGAGAAGGCGCTTTACGGGCAGTTGGGGCGGGATGAGCTTGGCCATCAGATACGGCTGGAGCAGGAGAAAATCGGGTTTGAGTGGCTGGTTGATGCGTTAAAAAAGCATTTCAAGCCCGACTGGCGGAAATCTGAATCGGTGGAAGTGATAACTTCATCAAAGTCAGGAATTTTTTGATGGAGTTGTGACGATATCATGCAAATCATCCAATCGTCATAGTGGCCAGGTAATCGACGCAGTACAAGGGCCGGGCGAAGCTTTGCTTCTGTTTGATCTGTTTGGGGAAATCTAAACAGTACAATCTGAGCTTCGGTAATCATGAAAATAATTCCATAATATCATTGATCGAATACGAAACTTGTTCGTCTTCCATCCCTCGCATCGCAGAGGATGAGGATAAATCAGCCCAATCTTTTATCTCCTGTTTTTCTGCCTTTGAGCGAAGATATTGTACAAAATCAAGAACTTCTGCCTGTTTCGATTCTGACAATGCTTGTACATCTTTAATAATTGCCTCTGCTATACTCATACATACCCCCTTTGCTGTTTTTGAGTATCATAAAATCTGAAATTTCGCGTGTACATCAATACCTGACATTGTTGAATTGTTATCAATATCGGATGGCAATCTGTTAAATAGAATATTATTGCCGTTCAGCCGCATCCGAGTGCAACGCCTTGTTCTACCTTTTTTCACAAAGATACTCTGGAGCCAAGGCAGAGTCGTTTTCCCACCTGATGGTATGGACGACATCCGATAGTTCGAATTTCCTGAAGGTGTTGTAATCTTTCAGTTTTTCAAACATGGTGCCCAAAAGAGCTTTATTCAAGTTCACCCCGCATGCTCCGTTGTTAAACATAATCTGGATACGATACTCTTCTATGTGTTCAGCCTTGGTAACTTCTAACATGATCTTTACTCCAATGGCGGATATCAAGCAGATTTCGCCATCTTTACTCCAATGGCGGATATCAAGCAGATTTCGCCATCTTTTCAGTCCGCTGATCCAGTGTGCAGAGGACTTCTTGAATGGCTTCAACTTCGGGTTCATCAAAATAGACTTCGCCACACTGGGCGCATACCCATGCAGGAATTCTGTCTAACGTGATGTGATAGCCTTTCCTGTCGGTATGAAAGGGTGCAATCCCCCGTTCCATATTTCCGCTACAATACATGCAGTTCATCGTCTCCTCCTTCGTTTGTAATCGTACTCCCACTCTTCGAGATTGGGAATATACGCAGTTATGACAGCCAGATAATCCTCCTTCGGTGAGAAAACTACATGAATTGGTGTATCATCAAGCTTATAACCCAGAAGAAGGCAACTATGTCCACGCACATCTTCAGGGTAATCCTCAACCAACTCCCCTCGTTTAACCACATTTCTGACTTCCGCAACCAAAATCATCCTGTCTGGTCGCGACATTTGCCGGACAGCATGCGGGAGATAGATTATCCTTTTTGCAGCACTTTTCTGGACAGAACTTAAGATATCTGAATAATCGGTCATAGGATACTTTCAATTCGCGTCTCAAGGGCTTGGAGCGCTAATGCCAGATTACGTAACGATGTAACCGTCTCTGTAATATCCGTTCATGT
>CAIJPS010000005.1 GCA_903822595.1 uncultured Chlorobiaceae bacterium | reverse complement strand
CAACTTCATGCAGGAGTACCACCGAGAGAAAAATAGTGAGCGCAACGCTCAGCTTGTCGACGGGAGCGACCTGTGAGACATTGCCCAACTGCAGCGCCTTGAAGTAGAAAATCCAGGACAGGCCGGTGGCAACTCCCGACAAGCCGAGAAAAAGCCAGTTGTTGGGGGATATCAGGGCAATGCCGCTGGTTTCCTTTCTTGCAAACACAATTCCCCAGGCAATCAGTAAAATAAAGATCGTGCGTATTGCTGTCGCCAGATCGGAGTTGATTCCCTTTACACCAACTTTGGCCAGTATTGCTGTGCACGAGGCAAAGAACGCGGCAAGTAACGCATAGATCCACCACATGGTTTTCGAGGGTTGGTATCGGTTATTAAAACTGAAGCGGACAATGCCGCATCTAAATGGCCAGCCCCTTGAACTGGCTGTTGTAAAGATTGCAATAAATCCCCCGGCAGGCAAGGAGTTCCTGATGTGTCCCTTTTTCGACAATGGAGCCCTTGTCGATCACCAGTACCTGATCGGCATCGCGAATGGTGCTGAGCCGATGAGCGATAACAAAGCTTGTGCGTCCCTTCATCAGCGTCAGCAGGGCCTTCTGGATACGGAGTTCGGTACGGGTATCGACGCTGCTGGTCGCTTCATCAAGAATCAGGATGTCGGGATTTGCCAGAATAACGCGGGTAATGGCCAGCAACTGGCGCTGCCCCTGGCTCAGGTTGCCCGCACGCTCTGAGAGCACCGTATCGTAACCCTGTGGTAACTGCCGGATAAACTCGTCGGCTTCAGCAAGCTCTGCGGCATGGATACACGCTGTGTCGGTGGCGTCGAGCCGACCAAAGCGGATATTTTCCATTACGGTGCCGGAAAAGAGAAAGGTATCCTGAAGCACCAGACCAAGTCGGCTGCGCAGGGCGGCCTTGCCGAAATCGCGGATATTTTTACCATCGATGGTGATTGCTCCGCTGCTGATCTCATAAAAGCGGGTCAAAAGGTTGATGATGGTGGTCTTTCCTGCCCCTGTCGGGCCGACCAGAGCGATGGTTTTACCCGGCTCCGCAACAAAGGTCATATTACGCACGACCGGGGTTCCCTTCTCATAAGCAAAGGTTACCCGGTCGAAGCTGATCGTACCTGCAATGGTCGATGGTACCGTTTCATGCGCATCATCGACCTCCGAAGGGATATCAAGAATCTCAAATATTCTTTCACTCCCTGCAAGGGCGGATTGAATGGTGTTGTACATATTCGCAAGCTGGCGAAGGGGCTGGATAAAGTTTTGTCCATAGATGATGAAGGTGGCAATAACACCGACCGTTACCAGCCCTTTCAGGGCAATCCACCCTCCAACGGCTGCAATGACAATGACAAAGAGGTTTCCAAGAACGTTGGTCAACGGCATGAGCATCATGGCGAAGCTGTTGGCATAGACTGCCGCCTGAAAAACTTTCTCGTTCTGACACTGAAACCGCTCAATCACTTCGGCGTTTCGCCGGAATGCCTTGATCACTTTGAGCCCGCTGATGGACTCTTCCATGATGCCGTACATCTCTCCAAGCTGTTTTTGCAGCTCCCTGAAACCTTTGCGGGTGTTGCGGGCAACAAACTGCGTGAACCAGAACATGATCGGAATAACAAGCAGTGCAGTCAAGGCAAGCCATACATCGAGCAGAAACATGGCGACCATGATTCCGATCAGAGAGAGGACGCTTGCCACCAGAGAGGTGACATTTTGAGAGACCGCCTGATTGATGGCATCAATATCATTGGTCAGCCGGCTCATCAAGCCACCGGATGAATTGCGATCGAAATAACTGACCGGCAGGGTTTGTATGTGGGTAACAAGATCCCCGCTCAACTGCCTCAGGGCAGTTTGGGAGACTTTGGCCATAATCCAGCCTGCAATCAGTTGAAAGAGGTTGTAGAAGAGATAGACGGCAATCATTAACAGGGCAATTTTCTCCAGACCAATGGCATCTTTTTTCAATATGAAGCCATCTATGGCTCGGCCGATCAGGTAAGGCCCGCTCAGTCCGAGTAAAGAGTAGAGCACAACCAGAAAGGCAACGACCAGTAACTTCAATCGGAAGGGTGAGAGGTATCGAAGCAGTCGCTGAACGGCTGCCGCCGAGTTCCGGGGTTTTTCAATTCTTCCGGGTTGAACCGCCACATTGCCGATACCGATATGTTTGCGATTGTCTCGCCCGTTGCTCTGGTAACTACTCATGACCAT
>CAIJPS010000004.1 GCA_903822595.1 uncultured Chlorobiaceae bacterium | reverse complement strand
CGCGGTATAATACATCGGGGTATAAGAGGTTATTAAAGCTTGCTGCCACGCATCAAGTTCGGTGAAACTGGATAGGAAAGTAGCCCGTAATCCCCAACGATTTCATACCGCCATCCGTTATGCCTCATTGTAAAAAGACCGCAGACTTCTGCTTCAAAAAAAATATCATAACTTCAATAAAATAATATCGAAATAAATGAAATTTAACTATGCGTAACGCAAAAATATCCATTCGTTTCTTTGACGACCGCGAAGTACGCGCTATTTGGGATGAAGAAAATGCCAAGTGGTGGTTCTCTGTGTTGGATATTGTTGCAGTGCTTACCGACCAAGATGACTATTCAAAAAATCGCAATTATTGGAAATACCTTAAAGCAAAGTTAAAGAAAGAAAATAGCCAAGTGGTTAGTGCTACTACCCAGTTGAAGTTTCTTGCTCCAGACGGCAAAAGACGTTTTGCTGATATGTTGGATTACAGCGGCATTATTGCCTTAGGCAAAGAATTTCCGGGCAAAAAGGCAAACCGATTTATTGAATGGTTTACATACAGTGATGAGAGTATAGACGGAAAAAGTAAAACAAAAGCGTATGCATTGTTTGAAAGTACTTTTATCAATAGCCTGGAAATTGGTTCAACCAAAGGTTTACAACAAATACATGCTTATTTATTTGGCGGATTATATGATTTTGCAGGGCAAATCAGACAAAAGAATATTTCAAAAGGAGGTTTTCAATTTGCTATATCACGCTTTCTATGCAGCACTTTAAAGGAAATAGAAGCAATGCCTGAAAATACATTTGACGAAATCGTAAACAAATATATTGAAATGAATATTGCACATCCTTTTATGGAAGGTAACGGAAGAAGCACACGAATATGGTTGGATTTGATACTAAAAAAACGCCTTAAAAAATGCGTTGATTGGAGTAAAATAAGTAAACAAGACTATATGAACGCAATGATGCAAAGTCCAACCAAAAGTTGTGTTTTAAAAACACTTTTGGAAAAAGCGCTTACCACCAAAATAAACGACCGCGAAATGTTTATGAAAGGTATTGACTACTCATATTACTATGAAGAAAATGTCTAATGAAAATCGGTAAAAATGTTTTGGGGCATTCCGGAAATCATGACCACCATGCAGTGAAAATAAGTCTTGGGGGGATGGTTTGAGCGGGAGAAAAAAATCAGGTAAGGAGGTCTCTATTATCCGCTCCTCGGCGGCCGAATATCTGACCTTCATCGCAGCCAGTGGCACAGGCGGCATCGATGCAGTTTATGCCGATGAGAATATCTGGCTTACCCAGAAGATGATGGGAGTGCTCTATGACGTGGACGTGCGCACTATCAACTATCACCTGAAAAAGATATTCAGTGATAGTGAATTGCAGGAAGATTCAGTTATCCGAAATTTTCGGATAACTGAATCTGACGGAAAAAGCTACAACACCAAACACTACAGTCTTGCAGCAGTCATTGCCGTCGGTTACAAGGTAAACTCCGAACGCGCAGTGCAGTTCCGCAAATGGGCGACCACTATCATTGAGGAGTTCACCATCAAGGGCTATACCATGGATGACGAACGCCTGAAAAGCGGTGGCTCCATCCTTACCGACCAGTATTTTGAAGAGCAGTTGCAGCGCATTCGGGAAATTCGTCTGAGTGAACGCAAGTTTTACCAGAAGGTCACCGATATCTATGCAACCTCCATCGACTACGACGTGACGGCCCAGGCCACCAAACGCTTTTTCGCCACCGTACAGAATAAACTACACTGGGCCATACATGCAGAGACCGCAGCGGAGGTCATCTATAACCGGGCAGATGCCGAAAAACAGAATATGGGGTTGATTACCTGGAAGGATGCGCCCGAAGGAAAGATCCAGAAGCTCGATGTTGTGGTTGTGAGTATTCCGGGGAAAGTGTATAGCTGGCTCACACCGGGCTTTTCGGCAGGCGTCTTGAGTTTCTATTTTCTGTTCTTCCAATATCCCGGGTCTCTATGGAGATTCATTACCGCAAGAATGAATATTCCAGCAGTTTCTTCAGAGTAGAGCACTCCATACGGGAATCGTTTTACCAGAGATCTTCTCACATCTCCATAGAGCACAGCCCAGGCATTTGGATGCTCGATTGATCGTTTGATTGCGGAATGTACTTCCAGAGCGAAATCATACCAATCCGGGCGCTAAGTTTTCATAATATTCGATAGCTTTATCGAACTCTTCCTTTGCAGCAGGGTGAAAAGAAAAGATCATGATTCAAACTTTTTCCACACCTTGGCAAAGACTTCATCACCAGGAATTGCTTGTGCTTGACCTGATCGCAGTTCTGCAAGACGACGTTTCGCTTCTTCAGACCACTTTTTGTCTATTTCTGATTCTGGCTGGTTCAGACTGCGCAGCAGCGAATCCACCACTAATGCACGTTCTTCAACTGGCAGAGACACTGCTTCATCAATAAGCTGCTTCGTATTCATTTTTTCACTGTTACCTCTTATTAATTTATCCAGTTGCAGGTACTTAAAGGTCATGCAAACATTGATTCCATATTTTCGCTTTCAATAACATGATGTTCAGGTTCGGTTTCAGGCAAAGGTTTGCGTCCGATTTCCTGTCTACATTGATCAACCGTTGTTCCTATGATCAATCTGCTTCAGCATGGGCATCCGGGAAATAAAACGATATAAACGGCTCTCGAAGCAGGGGAATGAAGGGCATGGAAAACAACCTGGTTCCCATGCCTAACCAGTGCACCGTTGAATTTCGGTTATTCAGTGAAAGTACATCGCCAGTAACTCTTTTACGATGGGTCAGTTTTTCCGAAAACAGCTTCCAGAGTCGGGGCTGTGAGAACAGCTTCACTCCATGTTTCCAACTCCTCCTCTTTGGCGCTCCCTAATCGCTCTGATACCCACTGAGGCAACGGGCCAAAGCGACGCTCAAGCTGCCTTTTCAATAACCTTGATTCGCCCTCGACGCGGCCCTTGACGAGGCCTTCGTCACGTCCCTCAACACGGCCTTTGGCGATGCCTTTGGCTATACCAATTCGTTCTATGCTTGTAATGTATTCCACGTTCTTGTTCTCCTCAATTGTTTCAAGTTCTTTCCAGATCTGGCTGTTCAACCAATCCGGGAGTTGCATCAACCAATCTGCGATATATAATAAATCAATGATACGTTGTTTTTCCCAGTGATGCTCATAGAGTATCCGTACTAAACGGAGTTTGGCTTCGTAGCGTTCCTGATGTTGTTTTCGGGTTTGCTGGGTCAGGATATGAGCCGCCGTAATCCATCCAAAAGCGTTATCCGATGCCAATAATTCGTCGAGCTTATCTTCGTAATCGGTCAGCTTGGCAACCGGGAATTTGATAGTATGACTGCACCCCAATACGGTATAACCATAAAAGGTTGGTTTCCATTGTTTGTGTTTATCCGCCAGCACCGCCAGACTGGCAACAGGCCAGTCATATCGGTCATAAATTCTGTAGTTGTAGACAAACATGCGTTTGGCAAACTCAGCCTGTTTTGTGCCCTGCACTTCAACATGAATATATATCCACTTTTCATCACCATTCAGCACACTCACCCTGACCAGCTTGTCAACAAAACGCTTACCTAACTCGGCATCCTGAACGACGGCTTGCAGCTCCTGATCAAGAAAAACATGATCCTTTGACCAGTCAATTTCTGCATGAGCCGCAGGAAAGTAAAACTCCATAAACTCCGAAAAGTAGCGCTCAATGGCACTTTTCCATGGGCTGTCATAGTGATCGTTCGAGTTTTCCATTCGATCTCTTTTGTTCGGGCAAAGTACCTATCAGGAATAATCGGCATGAGTCACACCAAGCCGTTATCAAAGCAAATATAGAGGGGAGTGCGCTTAAAACAAAATCCATTCGGCTACTCTGTGCCTCCACATCCATTGCAGTGATGCTGCCTGGAGATGATGGGAGCAGTCTGCAAGCGTTGTTCTGCGCTTAATCGGACTGTTGAGCGGCTTCACGGCATCCAAAGCAGTTGGGGGTCAGAAGGCGGCCGGGGCGATCAGGCTTCGATGTGCACTGTTTTCCTGAGCAGAATCCTGAAGAAGGTGCGGAAGTCCTGTTCCAGCCATTTCCGCTCGAATCTGGTGTCGAATTGTGGGGGTATGGTGCTGTTTTCAACCTCGAAGCCGGCGCCGGGGAGCTGCTTCAGCACCCAGTTGCAGTAATCTTTGCTGTCGGTCACAATGAGCGCTTCGCCGCCTGAAATAAGCCGGTTGTTGAGCAGGCGCAGGTATTGCGTCGAAAAGAGTCTGTGCTTGATATGCCTTTTTTTTGGCCAGGGATCGGGAAAGAGTGAATAGGCCCGTGAAAGAGAACAGGCAGGCAACAGGTAGGTAAAGACGTTGCTGGCGCACGAATCGAGCAGCCGGATGTTATTGAGGTTATGGCTTTCGACTTTTTTTGCCACTTCCTTTATCAGGCCGGATTTCTTTTCGATGCCGATAAACAGTCTGTCTGGGTATTCCGATGCCCTCCTGAGAAGATATTCGCCGCTGCCGAAGCCTATTTCAACCTCGATTGTTCCAGCATCCTTCAGATTTATCTGCTCCCATGCTTCCCGATCTGAGATAATGACAGTGCTCTCGTACAATGACGGTCTGGTATCCATGAACATAGAGGATTGCGTTATGACTCATTGGAACCTCTAACACGTTATCGCATAACAGCATTGCCGCGTTGTTCAGACTTTGACGGTGCATCTGAACTTGCGCACCTTTATAGAGGTTCCGATCAAAAAGGCCGGAATATAAGCAAAGTCCTGACAGAGGTCTCAACGAGTTTAAAGACAAAATCGATGACGCGTTGTTTACTGCAGGAGGTTGCCGGGGTGTTCAGCAGGAAATGTGCGGAACGCTTGGAAAAATCAGCAATGAATGCTTTTCTCTGTTTTTTTTATCGGGGAATTTTCTTAAAATGGCGCACAACAAGTGTTCTTTCGTAGCTGGTGCCGGTTTAAAAGCCGGAGAATAGGGAATTACGTGAAAATCGTAAACTGTACCCGCAACTGTACAACGGTTAACCCCCAAAAGCCATGCATGGCCTCATGCAGAATTTTTTGGCGGTCGTTTCAGGTCACTGCACTCTTTTCCTCCCAGGAAAACTGCGGGAAGGCCCGAAGCGGAATGAAGCCGTTATAGTCAGGAGACCTGCCAGTTATTATTTGCATTACAAGATCGGACTACGGGTTATAGTCGGGGCAAAGCTGTACCACTTTTGCATTGCTTTCCATTTGATCTTTTTGCACGGTATTTTTGCTGGATACGGCAGAACTTCCCGAAACATCAGGGTTTCATACCCGGTTTCACGTTTCTGTTTGTCTCCGCCAAATCCGGTTGCAAAAATAATCACCAGCACTGTTTTAATGCCGTTACACACCGCCTTTAGATAGCCCCTGTCAGTTGATGTATTTCTAAAACTGAAAACAGGTGAAAAACAAATGAACAAAAAAGTATTTCTTGTTGTCATGGCGGGCTTACTGTGCAGCAAGGGTCTTCTCGGTGCAGAGCAACCAAAAAGCTTTACCGGGGAAGAAATGGTCGTTTCGGCCACAAAAACCCTCAATTCCATCAGCAATGCCGGTGGTGCATCGGTAACGGTTCTCACCGCTGATGATATCAAAGCTTCGGGCAAGGAGAGTGTAGAAGAACTGCTCAAAGGTGTGGTCGGTATCGATGTCGCATCCAATGGCGGAGCCGGTTCCATGAGTTCCGTTTTTATTAGGGGAGGAGATGCGAAAAACACGCTTGTGCTGATTGACGGTGTTCCCATCAACGATCCCGCATCCACAAACCGTACGGCCACACTATCCAATCTGACGCTTGATAACGTTGAACAGATAGAGGTTGTGCGAGGCTCCCTGAGTGTTTTGTACGGAAGCAATGCCACTGCGGGCGTTATCAACATTCTGACCAAAAAAGGGGAGGGTCCCCTGAAATCTTATGCCGCTCTTGAAGGCGGCTCCTATGGTACCAGCAAGATGTACGGCGGCTTGAATGGAAAAACCGGAAATGCACGATATGCCGTAAGCCTTGCACGCCTGAAATCGGATGGTTTTTCTTTTGCCGACAATCGTAATCCGGCAATTGCGCACGATGGAAATACCAGTGAAAAAGATGGTTATCAAAACACAACATTTTCAGGCTCCTGCTCGTATGATTTCTCGCCGGAAACGGTTCTTGAGACAACATTCAGGTATACCGATGCTTCCGTAAAATATGATGACACAGCCAACGGGTATACCGGAGACCGGTTTAATTTTAATATGGCGACTTACGGTTCAGATCCGGATCCCTATGGTTTGAAGGAGCTGCATAATGACAGCCGGCAGTATGTTGGACGGTTTGCGTTGAAAAACACAGGCAAGCGGCTTGCATCCACTCTTTTTGCCCAGTTTACCGATGAAAACAGGACGGATTTCGATAATGATGGCCTGAAAACGAACAACTTCATTGGTGGAATGTATGAAACCGGATGGCAGGGAGATATGAATGTCGCAGACTCAAATACCCTGACCTTCGGCTTATCAGGCAAAAATGAACACATGCAGTATCATGATTATGTTTGGGGGGCGCCCGCTATCGACAAGTCGGTGCTCTCAGGGAATACCTGGCTCCAGGATCAATGGAGTATTGCCGGAGCAAAACTGGTTGCAGGTATTCGTTATGAGGATCATGAGATTTTTGGCAGTAAAGTGACTGGGAGGATCGCCCCGTCATACAAGGCAGGCAATACCATTGTCAAGGCAAGTTACGGTTCCGGTTTTCTTGCTCCCTCGCTCTACCAGCTTTTTTCAGATTATGGATCAGAGACACTTAAACCGGAAAGCAGCACCGGTTGGGATGTCGGAATAGAGCATCGTCTGCGTGAAAACCTTCGGGGAGGAGTTACCTGGTTCAGCTCTGTTTTTGATGACAGGATTGATTTCGATATGGCAACCTGGAAATATTCGCAAGTTGCAGGCGAGTCGAAAACCCGTGGTATAGAAAGTTTTCTTGAATGGCGGCCACTCGAAGCGCTCCAGCTTGCCATGAATTACACGTATAATCAGACGGAAAATCCTTATGGCGAGCAGTTTGTCCGTCGTCCTGAAAACAAGGCGGGTATCAGCGGACGATATCGCATCGGAAGGTCAGGGCGTTTAAGTGCCAACGTGCAATGGGTGGATGAGCGAAAGGAGGTCACGTCGTCAAGGGAGCTGAACGGCAATCCCGTCAGCAAACTGCCCGACTATTTTCTTCTCAATCTTGCGGGATCATGGAATTTGACTGACAAGGTTGAACTTTATGGCAGGATCGACAATGTATTCGATACCTGGTATGAAGAGGCATGGGCATACGCAACGCCAGGCAGGTCTGCATATGCCGGAATAAAAGTCAACTTCTGAGCATGGTTATACGGCTGCAGAGTAGAGCTTTTATGTACTTGCCGAATGTTTTGAAACCCTTATACGCCACGAAACATGGTAAAGAGAGAAAAAGAGTCAGGGGCACTTGCAATCTTTGGCACAGCCTCTGACGTCGGCAAAAGTATTGTCGCCACGGCGCTCTGCCGGATTTTCAGCAATGCCGGTATCGATGTTGCCCCCTACAAGGCGCAGAACATGTCGAACAACTCCGGTGTTACTCCTGACGGCTGTGAAATCGGCCGGGCGCAGATTGCCCAGGCCGAGGCCGCACGGGTGGTGCCGACGGCTGACATGAATCCTGTGCTCCTGAAGCCGAACTCCGACACCGGAGCACAGGTGGTGCTGCAGGGAAAGGTCTGCACGACAGAGACAGCGAAGGGTTATTTTCTCGATACCACTCTCTGGGCCGAAGCAGCCCGCGAAAGTCTCGAACGGCTCATGCAGCAGCACGAACTGGTCGTGATCGAAGGGGCGGGTTCATGCGCGGAGATGAACCTTTACGACCGCGATTTTGTCAATTTCAGAACCGCCAGGCTCTCCGGCGCTTCAGTTATTCTTGTTGCCGATATTGACCGCGGAGGCGTTTTCGGCCAGGTGGTCGGAACGCTTGCGGTTCTTCCGCCTGAAGATCGCGCACTGGTCAAGGGGGTGATCATCAACCGGTTTCGCGGGGATATCGATTTGTTTCGTGATGGCGTGGAGATGCTCGAATCAATGACCGGTATTCCCGTGCTTGGGGTTATTCCCTTTTTCAGGGAGTTTGCCATTGATGCCGAAGATGCCGTGCCGCTTTCGGCCAAGGTCGATCCTCCAGGCGGGCCTGAAGAGGGTAAAATCGGGGTCGCGGCAATCTATTTTCCTCATATCTCCAATTTCACCGATCTGTCGCCGCTTGAGCATGACCCGGCGGTTGCGCTGCACTATCTTCATTATTCGCGCCCACTGAAAGGGTACAAAGCGCTCATTCTTCCGGGATCAAAAAATGTGCGGGGCGATCTTGCCTGGCTGTATTCGCTTGGCTGGGAGGCTGAAATCCGGGCTTTCAGGGAAGAGGGGGGGATCATTATTGGGATTTGCGGAGGCTACCAGATGCTGGGGAACTCCATTGCTGATCCTCATGGTGTTGAGGGCCCTGCCGGGATAACAAAGGCACTCGCCCTGCTCGATGTTGAAACGGTGCTTGAAGAGGATAAATACCTTGCAAATGCACGAGGCACCATCGTTGGAACAACCGTTGAGCCTTCAGGATATGAAATTCATATGGGTCGGAGCGTTGTTTCTGATGCCTGTGCACCCTTCATAAAGGTGACGTCGCGGAACAACTGTCCGGAGGATGACCTTGACGGAGCGGTGAGCGTAGACGGCAGGGTGATGGGGAGCTACTTTCATGGTGTTTTTGATGAACCGGCGGTACGGCAGTGGTTTCTCTCTCTTGTGGAACCCTCATACAGGCTGCAAAAGCATGAAAAAGGTCGCCAGGAGAGCTATGAACTTCTTGCGGCCCACTTTTCCTGCCACCTTGATCTGAAGAAAATTTTTACCATTATTGACAAGGTGTATCCATGACCACTCTTTATCATCATCAGCACGGTGGAGCGCAGCTCAGCCACGCTGTGCAAAAGAGCATGGCGATGCTTGATTTCAGTGTCAATATCAGCCCGCTCTCTTCTCCCATCGGCGCCCTCTCGCTCGACACCTTTTCTCTCCAAGTCTACCCATCGATTGATGGGCGGGTTCATTTTTTTGATATCTTTCAAGCTGTTCATCAGGGAGCGTCGCTTCATGCAAGTCCCAATGCCGGATATCCTGAATGCGCATTCGCCTCACCATTCGCCGAAGTTTAAGGCTGATGCGTCTGTCAGCCTCGTTGTTTCTTGTGCGTGGTGTTGGAGTCAGATTCCTCCTTCAGTCAGCGTTAAAGGCTTAATCACTACCAGCAAGAGAGTCTTTCGCATGTATCAGGATGAAAAATCGGTACATTTGGAGAGTGGTTCTGAGTTGAAAAAAGTTGCAGGTCAATGTAAGGAGATTTTAATCACAGATTCAAGCAACTTGAATATATTTGAATTCTAAAATTCACAGATTATGAGACTTGAAGCAATTGAAATTAAAAAAAATAAAGGAGTTCAAGCTATCAGGATTCCAAAAAAAATGAGGATAAACGATGATAAAGTTTACCTCAAAAAAGTGGGTAATACGCTTTATCTTATTCCATACCATAGTCCTTGGCAAAATTTGATTGACAGTACAGATTCTTTTACATCAGATTTTATGGACGAAAGAAACCAGCCTGATCAACAACAAAGAGAATCTTTAGACTAATGGAATACTTGCTTGATACAAATATTTGCATTTATATCATCAAGAAGAAACCTGCTGAGGTTTTTGAAAAATTCAAATCATGACAATTGGAGATGTTGGGATTTCATCCATAACATTGGCTGAGTTGCAATTTGGAATTGAAAAGAGTTCAGATGCTGAAAAAAACCGAGAGGCATTGGAGAAATTCCTGACTCCAATTGAAATTATTGATTATGGCTATGATGCAACTCTTGAATACGGAAAAATTCGAGCTGAATTAGAGAAAAAAGGAATTCCGATTGGTCCCTTGGATATGTTGATTGCCTCACATGCCTGTTGACTCAGTTATAATTGCTATCTTCAAAAAAATAGGTTCTTGTCAAAACTGGTGTTTTAATAGTATTAACTTGGAAATTAAAAAATATTATCATGGTCACGATATTGAGATTTGGGACGACCTTTGGTTTTGGGGATTTATAACTCAACGTGGTTCTGGCGAAAATAGAGCTTTCGAATGGAATGAAAATAAATATTGGGTATTAAAAGAAACTGATAAAGATCAAAAAACAATAAATGAAATACATGAAAAGGCAGAGCTATTTTTAAGTCTTTTCAATAAAGAATGATTGCTGCAAAACCAAAATGAATGCCGAAATCATTTAATGACAGAATATAGCAAAAGAAAATAACAACGATAAGCTCAGATGGATATGAGGAGTTGAGAAAAGTTCAGAAATACAACTTGTTATTAATGTATGAATCGAAATCATGACTTCATGAAACAACAACGTATCCTCCTTTTCACCGGAAACGGCAAGGGAAAAAGCACCGCGGCCTTTGGAATGCTGGCAAGAGCACTGGGCCATGGTATGCGTGCCAGGGTGATCCAGTTTGTCAAATCTGACGATTCGGTTGGCGAACAGAAATTTTTCAGCCAGCTCGACGGGGTGGAGTGGGAGCAATTCGGAGAAGGGTTTCTTCCGAGAGATCGCGAAAGCCCGAGTATGGAGTTGCACCGGATTGCGGCCCGCAAAGGGATTGATGCTGCGATTGCGGCGCTTCATTCCTCTGACTACGACTTTGTGCTGCTCGATGAAATCTGTTTTGCCCTTGGCCAGAACCTTATTCCTCTTGAGCCGCTGCTTGAGGCTCTCCGTTCGGAAGGTGAGGGCAAGATTGTAGTGATGACCGGCCGAAATGCTCCAAAGGCGCTTGTTGCTGCCGCCGATACGGTTACCGAGATGAGAATGGTTAAACATGGCTATGAGCAGGGCATTGCGGCACAAAAGGGTGTGGAAAACTGATGGGCATGAAGGGTTCGCCGATATGCGCCGATAACAGTTTTACTGGTAAAGGCAAGGTCAAGGCAACATGGAGGGTTGTTCTTTTTCTTGTGGTATTTCCTTTGCTGCTTGCTCTCTCCATGCTGCTCGGCCCTTCGGGCATCGGTATTCCTGATTTGCAGTCGCCTTCGGGCAGTGCCATTCTCTCGCTTCGGTTCAGTCGTCTTTTGATGGGGATGATGACCGGTGCGGCACTTTCGGCCTCTGGTGTGGTCTTTCAGGCGCTTCTGCGTAATCCTCTGGCCGAGCCCTATGTTCTTGGTGTGAGTGGTGGGGCCGGTCTCGGAGCAACCCTCACCATTCTTGCTGGTTCGGGAGTGCTCGTCACCCTCAGTCTGCCGGTGGTGGCCTTTGTTTCTGCCGTCCTGACGCTGATGGTGGTCTATGGTATTGCAAGCCAGGGTTCAAGCGGACAACCCTCCGTTTACAGTCTTATTCTCAGCGGCGTTATTGTGAGCTCGATCTGTTCGAGCATTGTGATGTTTCTGGTCTCTACGGCAAGTGTTGAAGGAATGCACAATGTGATCTGGTGGATGCTTGGCAGTCTGCAGCCGGTCACTGCCAGCCAGCAGCTCCTCTCTGCCGGGCTTATTTTTGCAGGTCTCGGTGGAATCTGGCTCCTCTCTCCTCAGCTCAACGCCCTTGCGCTTGGCCGCGAGATGGCCCATTACCAGGGATTGCGTGCCGATGTTGTTATTGTAATCGGTCTCCTGTTTGCGACGCTGCTTGCGGCAACAGCAGTCTCACTTTCCGGTATGATAGGCTTTGTCGGTCTTATTGTGCCTCACGTCATGCGTGCCCTTTTCGGGCCGGATCATCGAAGGCTTGTCCCTCTTGCCGCTCTTGGCGGGGGCACTTTTCTTGTTCTCTGCGATGCTGCTGCCCGCACCCTGCTTGCGCCAATCGAGATACCGGTCGGTGTTGTGACCGCCCTTGCAGGGGGGCCATTTTTTCTTATTATTCTTCAGCGGAGAATGAAACAGGCATGGATAGCATAGTATGGAACAAGATGCCTTGACATTCAAAAATGTTTCCGCCGGATACAAGCAGAGACGGGTGCTTGACAACGTCAGCTTTACGGTGAAGGAGGGGGAGTTTGTCTCGCTTATCGGCCCCAACGGCTGCGGAAAAAGTACTCTTTTAAAAACGGCAGCCGCACTGCTGAAACCCCTCTCAGGCGCGGTTGAGCTTTTCGGGCAGGATGTCCAGCGCATCAAGCCAGCCGTCCGTGCATCCCTGCTTGGTGTCGTTCCGCAGAAAATCGACTCACCCATGGCTTTTACCGTCAGTCAGATTGTAATGAACGGTCGAATCAGCTCGATGGGGTGGTGGGGAACACCCTCCTCGCTCGATCATGACCTTGTCGAGCGTGCCATGATCTATACCGATGTTCTGGGCTTGCGCGATCGTTTCTTTACCGAATTGAGCGGGGGGGAGCAGCAGCGCGTAGCCCTGGCGATGGTGCTTGCGCAGGAGCCGAAGATCATCATGCTCGACGAGTCGATCTCCCATCTCGATATCAACCATCGCCAGGAGGTGCTCCAGATTCTCATGAACCTCAATCGTGAAAAACGGATGACCATTTTGCTGGTGAGCCATGATCTGACGCTCTCTGCTGGCATTTCCGACCGTTTTCTTCTCATGGAGGCTGGCACCCTCGCAAAAGCGGGAACGCCCGCCGAGGTGCTTGAGCCTGAACTGCTGAGCCGCGTCTATGACTGCGACCTTACGGTGCAGCAAGATCCTTATACCGGTTATTTGCAGGTATCGGGAGCAATTGAGAGCCTGAGGCGGCGGAGAAAGCTGGAGAAGAGTGTTCACGTTATTGCCGGTGGTGGAAGCGGTATTGAGCTCTACCGCAGACTTCTTATTGAGGGGTATGAGGTGACCACCGGTGTGCTGAACCGACTTGATTCTGATGCGGAAGCCGCCCGCGCGCTCAACATTCCGGTGGTGCTTGAACAGCCATTTTCACCGGTCGGTGCCGATGCGATTGCACAAGCGATGGAGATGATCTTGAGAGCTGACACCGTTGTGCTCAGCCAGGTGCCTTTTGGCTCAGGAAACCTGGTAAATCTTGAGCTGGCCGAAGAGGCTCTTAAAAGAGGCAAAACCGTTTTGCTGGCTGTCGGTATCGGCGAAAGGGACTATACTGAAGGAAAGTCTGCGGTGGATTTTGCAGCCCGCCTGAAGCATTCCGGGGCTCTCAACTGGCACTCCATCCATGAGCTGATGGCCCAACTTCAGCAACAATTACCCCACTGACCACCATGATCTGTAAACAGAAATTTCCCTTTCGCTTCGGGACAAGCTCCTATATCATTCCCGCCGATATCATCCCCAATGCGGAGTTCCTCAAGGATAAGGTTGACGATATTGAGCTGGTTCTCTTCGAGTCGGATGAATTCAGCAACCTGCCCTCTCCTGCTGATATGCTGCAACTTGCGGAGTTGGCCGAAGAGAATACGCTGACCTACTCGGTGCACCTGCCGCTCGACGTCTATCTCGGCCATCCTGACCGCCGGGAGCGGGAGCGCTCGGTCGGCAAATGCCTGAGAATTATCGAGCTGACCCGTGATCTGCCGAAATCAGCCTATGTCATGCACTTTGAGGCTGGTCCGGGTGTCGATATCAACGCTTTTTCAGCTATTGAAAACAGACTCTTTATGGAGGCACTGCGCGATTCCATAACAATGCTTCTGAAGGGTACCTCTGTACCGGCATCAGAATTCTGTGTTGAAAATCTCAACTACCCTTTTGAGCTTGTCTGGCCTGTGGTCGAAGAGTTCGGCCTCTCTGTCACGCTTGATGTGGGCCATCTTGAGTATTACGGCTTTCCGACAGCCGACTATCTCAAGCGATACCTTCAATACGCCAAAGTGCTGCATGTCCACGGCACTGTTGACGGAAAAGATCACAACTCCCTGAGCCACCTGAAGCCAGAAACGCTTGAGCTGCTTATGGGTGAACTTGTACGTCAACCATTGGCCAGTCGTGTCTTTACCATGGAGATCTTTTCACAGGAGGATTTTGAGTCTTCATGCAGGTTGATGGAGCGGTTTGCTTGAAAATCCGGAGGTTCTGACCGCTTCTGAGCTTGCCCTCTTTTTGACGCTTCGCTCGCATACTCGACAACAAAAAACGATTTATCATTGCTATAATTTCAATTAGATTACAGCAAGTGTCTTATTTCGGGCGACCGCGCAAAGAGCTGTTTTGCAGCGGGTCTGTAAACGTCGAAAGTTGACATGCCATGCCGCAAAAACAGGAGAGTAGAATGTCAGACGCAGTTCAACCTTCGCAGTTGAACCTTGGCAAATGCTGGAAATGATCATGATTTCGTCAGAGAGATCATCGATGCTGTTCCCGGTTTATTCTATTTGCTGGATGCCAACGGACAGTTTGTGATGTGGAACGACTATCTGCGCGATTCAGTCATGTTTAAATCCGAACAGGAGATGACGGCTACCAGCGCATTGGAAAGTATTCATCCCGATGACCGGTTGCTGGTTAGAGAAAAAATTGGGAATATTATCAGTAACGGTGTTGAGGATTGGGTTGAAGTGAGAGTTTTTCGGCGAGGTGGTCCTGAATTTCTCTGGTATCTGTTGAGGGGCAAAAGGGTAATCATTGACCATAAGCCCTTCGTCATTGGTCTCGGGACCGATATCACCGAGCGCAAGAAGTCGGAGAACGAGCTTCAAAGGTTGAATCGCACCCTTCTGGCATTAGGCAAATGTAATGAGCGCGTTCTTCATGCAGGTAGTGAAATGGAATTGTTGCATGCTGTTTGCGATATTATCGTTAACATCGGCGGCTATCGGATGGTATGGGTTGGTTATGCGGAACAGGACCAGGCAAAAAGTGTCCGCCCTGTTGCCCTGGCAGGATTTGATGAAGGGTACCGGGAAAAACTCAAGGTCTCCTGGGCAGATGTTGATCGTGGACGCGGCCCGTCAGGAACGGCAATCCGTACGGGTCAGCCATCGCTTGTGCGTGATGTTCTGAACAATCCGCAATTCGAACCGTGGCGTATGGATGCTATAAAGCGAGGCTACGCTTCTGTTCAGGGGTTCCCCCTGAAAGCTGGCGATAAGGTGTTTGGCGCTGTAACTGTTTATTCCGCCTATTCAGATGCATTTGATGTCATGGAGACCGTGCTGCTCAGAACTCTATCTGACAATCTTGCATATGGAATTACCGTGTTGCGGGATAGTGATGCACGCCGACTGGCGGAGGAAAATCTGCATCAAAGTGAAAAACGTTACCGGAACCTGTTTCAGAACCATCATACCGTGATGCTGATTACCGATCCGGAGGATGGTCAGATTGTTGATGCCAACCCTGCCGCAGCACTGTTTTACGGGTGGCCAATTGAAACACTTTGCCGGATGCACATACAGGAGATCAATACCCTCTCTCCTGAGCAAATCAAGGCAGCCATGGAAGAGAGCCGATCCGGAAAGAAAAATCACTTCTCATTCCGGCACCGGAAGGCAAACGGTGCTGTTCGTGATGTGGAGGTGTTCAGCAACAAGGTTGAGATTGCAGGCAAGGATTTTCTCTATTCAATCATTCATGACGTCACCGTGAGGAAGCGCTACGAAATGGTCACAGCATTTCACCTCTCGTTGATCCTGATGGCAGCGACCCATTCGACAGAGGAGTTGTTGCAGACGACCGTTGATGAAGCTGAACGGCTGACGGAAAGCTCGATCGGCTTTTTTCAATTTGTTTCGGAAGATCAGACAAAAATCTCAATGCAGGTATGTTCAACCAACACCATGAAGAATATGAAAATGCCGGCAATAAATTATCAGCACGATAACCTTGATAAAGCCGGGGCGTGGGCAGATGCTGTCCGGGAAAAGAGAACGATTATCTATCATGATTATTCCGCCGTCAGGAATCGCAAAGAGATGCCGGAGGGTCATGTCGAAGTGCGGTGTGAAGTGGTTGTTCCTGTAGTACGCGATGAAAAGGTCGTTGCGATTCTCGCAGTTGGAAACAAGCGCTGTGAGTACGATGAGGATGATGTTAAATGGATAAGCATCATAGCAGATGTGGTTTGGGATATTATTGCCAAAAAGATTGCCGAGGAGGAACATAAAATACTTCGGGATCAGAAGTATGTTATTGAAAATCTGGCCATGCATGATGATTTGACTGCTCTTCCAAATCGTCGTTTTCTTTCTGACCGGATAAGCCTGGCTCTTGGTCAGTGCCAAAGGAACAAGATGATGGCTGCGTTGATGATCTTTGATCTGGACAAGTTTAAAATTGTCAACGATACGCTTGGCCACGCGATCGGTGACGGGTTGCTTCAGCAGGTGGCAACCCGCACGCTCAGAACCTTGCAGAGAAGCGGAGATTCAGTCGCCCGTCTTGGCGGTGATGAGTTTGTCGTGTTACTGCCCCAAATTGCCGAGATATCGAATGCTGTTGCGATTGCCGAAAACATCAGGAACACCTTAATGAAAACGTTCGATGTTGAAGGCCATGCCATCAATATTTCATGCAGCATCGGTATTGCGATTTATCCCGATCATGGTAAGAACGAACTGACGCTGATGAAAAATGCCGATGATGCCATGTACAAATCGAAGAGAGATGGCAGAAATCGCATGACAGTATTTAGTGATGATCTTGTTGTTCCGGAAGGAAATTGTTTTTGAAAAAATACAAAAAGGGCACATCTTTTATGGTTACACCAAACCCTCTTCCTGATTTCTCCCTGCTGCCGCTTCCGGCAATTCATTTTGGTGCCGGTCGATTTTCCCGGCTTGCTGGACTTGCCGGAAGCTTCGGTAAAAATATGCTTGTCGTTACTGGCGCTCATGCCTTGCAGCAGTCAGGCCGTCTGTCGAATTTGATGGAGAGCCTGCAATCTGGCGGAATGCGTTCTTTCCATTTCGTTGTTGACCGGGAGCCCTCTCCGGAACTTGTTGACGGTGCCGTTTTAGAGTACAAGGAGCTTTCGATTGATGTTGTTCTGGCGGTCGGTGGGGGCAGTGTGCTTGATGCCGGCAAGGCTATTTCAGCGATGCTTCGTTATGATTTGCCGGTTGAGCGTTTTATTGAGGGGCAGGAGGGTTTCATGCAGCATGACGGGCGGAAGGTGCCCTTTATTGCTGTGCCGACAACCTCGGGTACCGGCAGCGAGGTAACAAACAACGCGGTCATCAGCCGGGTTGGCCGGAACGGTTTCAAGCGCTCCCTCCGCCATGTGGCGTTGGTGCCAAATATTGCTCTTATCGATCCGGAACTGATGGTGAGTGTTTCGCCGGAACTGACGGCTGCATCAGGTATGGATGCCTGTACACAGCTTCTTGAAGCTTTTACCTCTCCCTTTTCAACACCCTATACCGATGCCCTCATTTGCAGTGGACTTGAGCGCTTCAGCCGCTCCTTTCTTTCTGCCTGTGCTGACCGTGCAGGCGATAGCGGTGTGCGGGGTGATATTGCTTATGCCGCACTGATGTCGGGCATTGCGCTTTCTAATGCCGGTCTTGGCATTGTGCACGGCTTTGCCTCATCGGTCGGTGGCCTGATTGACATACCGCATGGCACTCTTTGCGCCACTCTGCTTGCCGAAGCGACAAGGGAGAATATTGTCCAACTCCGTTCCATTGACGGAAGCCTTCCAGCGTTGCAGAAATATGCAAAGGCAGGCGCCATACTCTCGGGAGTTGCCGACAAGGAGCTTTATGCAGGGTGCGAAAGGCTGCTTGAAACGCTTCAGGAGTGGCAGGAGCTGCTCTCTTTTCCCCGGTTGCGCAGTTTCGGGCTTACTCTGGAAGATCTTGATGGCATTGTCACCGCTACCCGCAGCAAAAGCAATGCCGTGCAGCTTGACGAAGCTGCCATGAAGCGGATTCTCTTAAAGCGATTATGAATCTGTGTATTATGCTCTTGTGGCCCACCACTCCTCTCCGTAGGTGTAGAAGAGCTCTTCGCCCTTTTTGATATCGCGTAACGCATAGAGGACTAGTTCCACCCCGAGTGCTCCCTGCTCGCGGTAGTAGGCGACGTTGGGTGTCGATGAGTGGTTAAAGAGCATACCGTTACCCATCACCACGAGCCGGGCACTTTCTGTGCTGCCGTAAAAGACATAGTTCAGCAGTTCTCCTCCGACGTCCTGGTCGGTTACCTCAAGGGCAGGGCAGCGCTCGATAATGTCACCCTCACGGATCGCTTTCAGGGCAAAAGCACCCCGACCGCTCACGGTGGATGCCCCGATTGTGACAAGTTCTCTCCGGCCTGCCGAAGCTCTTTTTGCAAGGAAGAGGCCGATTGCTATACCGGCCATCATGGCGATAACAAACACAACAGGAATGAGGATGAAGGGGCTGACGTTCATAGGCTTTTTGCTGTTTGAAAGAGAGGATGTTACAAAAAAACAGCCGCTTTTCCCTGCCTGTTTTTGATTTGGCTTCGTCTCAATCCATCCTATCGGAAGTGAGTGAAACCGTTGGAAAATGCGGAAGGGCATTTCTGGCAAAAAGTGGCCGATCTTTCCGTTTTTGTGGAAATTATACGTATAATATCATCCATTTGAGGCTCATTTTTCAACGATAACCTTTTCAATATTATGCAGCCTATTTGCATCAATAATTACTGTTTTGACCGTATTCATACCTGGATACAGTACGACAAGCACATTCCCCAGTTTATCGAAGTTGTTATTGAGCTCTTCTATCCTGAAAACCGTCAGGCAGAAGGTCTTGTGATGTTCAGTCATGGTTTTTTAATTGGTAATGACCTGCTCTATTATCCAAAAAAAATAATTGGCGGGTTGATGAATGATAATCCCCTTTTCGGCATTAATCCTTCGAGCTATTACAACTACTCGTCGGCTGTTGTCGAACATAACTGGGCGATGGCTTTTGTGACCGCATCACACATGCAGTCAGTGGCTATGCCATGGATTGATTTCGGGGGAAATCCGAGGGTTGGTCAGGATGCTTATGCTGCGGCATCATATCTTGTGAAATACGGCGCAACCGATGAGTTCTACAGAATCGATGAGCATAACCGGAACCGTTCTTTTTATAGCAGTGAGCTGGTAAAACAGACCGGATTTATGAAGAATAATAATGTTATTTTTGCCGGTCACTCCGTTGGTGGTGCGCATGCCCAGGTTGCTTCGGTTGGTTTTGAGAAGTTGCAGGAAATAGGCAAAAGTACTTCGCGTTCATTTGATCCGGTGCTTTATGATCGAGAGTTTCTTCCTGAAGTATCCTCACCCATGTCTTCATGGTCAGATGAAGAACGGGCAAATCCTGTTGGTTTTATTCAGCTTTCCCCTGTTGATATGCATGTTCCGATTCTTGCCCCTGGAATGGCGCCTTATCGGAAAGCGCTTGCAGAATCTCCAATTCCAGGTGTCATGGTTATTGGTCAGTGTGACAACGCATCTCTTACTATGTCTCAACCGCCATCATGGTCAGAAAATAAAGCAGAAAATTCCTCGCAGTTCAGGGAGCTTGCTTCCGATCAAAGCTGGGCTGCCGTTGCCAATGTTGAAAAAGGGAGTCATTGCGGTTACCTGATCGAAAAAAGCCCACTCTGCAGTGTCGCTGATATGACCAATCCCTGTAAAACGGCTCCCTATAGGGCTGGAGGGGATGAAGCTTTTTTTACGACAGGGCTCATCAAAAATTTTATCGATTTGTTTCCTGAAAATGATGGTTACAATGGCGGGTTCAAGGGGGATTTCAATCAATGGCGCGGCAGCAATTTTATGAAGTGGTTGGACAGGAAAAGCCCTGACGGAGTCATCAATCTTGTGCCGTTCAGTGATGGGAAGTATGTTGATTATGCCCGCGAATGCTATACATGATGAGTTGCTGAGGCCGGAACAAGCTTTGTTTTTCGAAATCTGACATGCAGGAGCAGGGAAATCGGATACCGGTACTCTGTGTTGGGTTGTTAATCGTATACCCTGTGGACGGGAGTGCAGAAATCACCGTTTATTCAGTTTCTGAAGTTAAGAGTATTATACACGGCTTGTGTCAGTGATTTCGTGGTGACGGGTTTCTGGAGAAAGTTAACCCCAATTTCCAGAAGATTGTTGTTGGCAATAATGTCAGCGGTGTAGCCCGACATGAAGAGTGTTTTAAGGTTCGGACGAACAGAAAGCAGTTTTTTTGAGAGTTCGGATCCATTCATCTCCGGCATGATGACATCCGTAACCAGCAAGTCAATTGTTCCGCGATAGTTTTCCGATTTTTTTATGGCTTCTGCGGCAGTTGCGGCTGCAAGCACTACGTAGCCATTGCGCTCAAGCATAAGTTGGCAGAGCTTGAGAATAGCCGGTTCGTCTTCCACAAGCAGGATGGTCTCATGGCCTTTATGAATCAATAATTGCTTGCCATCACCATCCTGGCCTGCTTGAGATGCTGCCTGGTAGAGAGGCAGATGAATGGTGAAGGTCGTACCTTTTGCCTGTTCACTCCGGCATTCGATACTGCCGTTATTCTGATTGACAATCCCGAAGACCGTTGAGAGGCCAAGACCAGTACCTTTCCCCGGCGCTTTCGTGGTGAAAAATGGCTCAAAAATATGATCCAGATGGTTTTTGTCAATTCCGCACCCGTCATCACTGACAGAAAGCACCACATAATCAACACCAGGATTTTCAGGGTTACCAGTATTAGAGGCAAAGAGCTGGCCAGTCTCGATCGTGATGATGCCATTACCACTTATGGCATCCCGGGCATTGACACAAAGGTTGACAATAATCTGGTCTATCTGCGATGGATCGATTTTCAGAAGGGTGCTTTTACCACAAGGGATCCATACCAGCTTGATATTTTCACCAATGAGGCGCCGTAGCATGGGAAGCATATTTTCGATCAAGCGGTTTAGCTCAAGAACTTCAGGTATGATAATCTGCTTCCGGGCGAAAGCAAGGAGCTGGCGGGTCAGATCGGCAGAACGGGTTGCCGCTTCGTGGATAGCCTGAAGATCGGCATAGACTGTGTGGGATGGATCAAACTGTTCAAGAGCCATTTCGATGTGGCCGAGAATAAGCGTAAGCATATTGTTGAAGTCATGCGCTATTCCTCCAGCAAGTCTTCCTACCATCTCCATTTTCTGTGACTGGTGAAGCTGATCTTCAAGTTTTGCTTTTTCCTCCTCATTCCGCTTGCGCTCCGTGACATCAATAAACGACCCGGCGATAAAATCAGGCTCTCCCTCTGCATTGAAGACAATTTTTGCTGTGTTACTGAGTGTGGCAATGGTACCATCCATGAGGAGAAAATCTGCCTCAAAATTGTTGACATACCCTTGTTTTAAAAGAAGATCCCGGACTCGTCCACTATCTTCCAGGCGTACATAGGATTGCCGCGTATCCTGGGCAAACCACGCCTCTTGCTCTTTTAAATTCCTGCATCTGGCAATCTTCAGGCAATGTTGGTTTGCTGCAATTATTTTTCCCTCCATGGTCGACTGGTAGAGTCCAATCGGGACACTCTCAAACAGATCACGATACTTTTTCTCGCTCAATTGTAAAGCAAGTTCGTTCTGCAACTGCTCTAATTCGTTGGCTGCACGAATTGCCACTATTTTCAGCGCAGTTTCTGCAAACTGGTGTTTTACAAGGGGGCGGCATCCAATAACAGCAATCAGACCGATTGGCTGCCCGGCATGGTTCTTGAGTGTTACCCCGACATAACTTTCTGCATGCAGATCCTGGAGAACCTGGTCGCGGGGAAAAAGCTGACATACGCTTGTCGGAAAACAACAGACATCCTTTTCAATGACATCTCCGCAGGGAGTGTCTTTAAGGGTATAGAACACATTATCCTCAAAATGGCCATAGCTCCAGGCGGCCAGCGCTCTGGCCGTCAATCCATCACTATCAAGACTGTCAATGCAGACAAAGTCCATATTGAGCCAT
>CAIJPS010000003.1 GCA_903822595.1 uncultured Chlorobiaceae bacterium | reverse complement strand
GTGACCTACACTGGCAAGTATGGGCACATTCACACCGAGCTTACCAAGGCACAGAGGGATATTCTCAAGGAACTCAAGATTGAGGTGCCAGACATGCCCTCGTCATAATTTGCTCGGGAAATAAGGTTGGAACGCATCTTCGAGCCGGCAGATATCAGTATCAATGGTAATAGAGGGTGGGACATCAAGGTACACCACCCCAGTGTATTCCGTCGAACCATCACCGAGGGAAACCTTGGTCTTGGAGAGTCGTATATGGATGGCTGGTGGGACTGTGATGACCTTGAGGAGTTCTTTTTCCGGATACTCAGTGTAAAAGCCGATGAAAAAATAGCTCCTCCTGTACACATCATCGGTAAATGGATTGGCAAGACCGTCAACCTGCAGCATCCTTCAAGAGCGTTTACTGTGGGAGAAAAACATTACAATACCGGTAACGACCTCTTCGAAATCATGCTTGATAAACGCATGATCTACAGTTGTGGCTACTGGAAAGAGACCAACAGCCTTGACGAGGCCCAGGAGAACAAACTTCGTCTGGTGTTCGATAAACTCCAGCTTCAACCCGGAATGAAGATACTCGATATCGGTTGTGGCTGGGGCGGAGCTGCCCGGTTTGCCGCCGAACACTATGGCGTTGCGGTAACAGCCATAACCGTGTCAACCGAACAGGCCAAAATTGCCAGGCAGCAATGCGCTGGCCTGCCAGTCACCATTGAAGTAACCGACTACCGCAACTTACGGGACTCTTTCGACAGAATTTATTCAATAGGTATGTTCGAACATGTGGGACACAAGAACTATCGGAACTATTTCGATATGGTCAGCAACTGTCTGAAACCCGATGGTCTGACCCTGCTGCATACCATCGGCAGCAACCAGCCTTGCACCAATGGAGATCCCTGGAGCTGCAAATACATCTTTCCGAACTCCATGCTTCCTTCTGCAAGCCAGATCACGAAAAACTACGAAGAGCTCTTCACGCTCGAAGACTGGCATGTCTTTACCTACGACTACTCGCTGACACTCAAGGCGTGGTATAAGAAATTTGAGAAGCAGTGGCCTGAACTGCAATCGCGTTACAGTGAAACGTTTCGCCGCATGTGGCGTTACTACCTTCTGAGTTTCTCCGGTTCATTTCGTGCCCGCTCTATTCAGCTCTGGCAGATACTGCTCTCGAAAAACGGGCTGCCGGGCAGACCTTGTATTCCACGATAAAACGGATACTTCAGGGATAGAGAAGATAACGTGCTGAAGAGCTCCGGCTGAACTGCTCCACTTGCCTGCGACTCTCTTTCATAATCGTTTCAAGAGACAGTTGTTTTTTGATCATTTCCCGGAAAAGAGGGCTGCCTGCAAGCTGGTCAAAAAACAGACCTCTTTTATCGAGAGCTATGTTTTCCGGATAAAGACGCTGAAGTTCAAGCAAAATAGCCGTTGCTGTTCTGAAAGGGCTGAATGCTTTCCGGTTGCAGACAGAGAGCTTCAAGCCATAACAGCGCTCGCCACTGAACTTGCCTGAGCCTGGCTGAAAAACAATGGTATTGAACAGCACTCCGGGCAAACGGTACTTCCTGAGAGCATCAGCAAGTTCCACGCTTTTGATGAATGGGGCGCCGAACTGCATAAAGGGAGCATCTGTACCCCGCCCTTCACTGACCGTTGTTGCCTCAAGAAAGACTGTTGCAGGATAGAGTATGGCGGTATCGACACTTCTGATGTTCGGTGAAGGGCTCCTGAAGCTGAACCCCTCATACTCGTCTGCAAACTTGTCCCGTCGGTATCCCTGCATCGCAATTACCCTGAGATCAAGTTTCTTGAAGTACTCCTCTTTCAGAAGCCGGGCAATCTCTCCAACCGTCATGGAGTGAAGAAAGGGAATATCGACCGCACCGACAAAGGATTCATATCCGTGAGCCAGCATAAATCCTTCGGGTTGGAGAGGAATAACCGGATTGGGACGATCAAGCACCATAAAGGGGATATCGGCCTCTTCACAGGCCTCCATAGCGCTCTTCATGGTTGAAATATAGGTATAGCAACGGGTACCAACATCCTGAAGGTCAAAAAGAAGCAGGTCAACCTGTCGCAACTGGCGGATATCAGGTTTTTTTGATACCCCGTAGAGTGAGAATACCGGAAGAGAATCTGAAACCACGCTGCTGCCAACTTTTTTGCCAGCTTCGATATCTGCGGAAAAACCGTGCTCAGGAGCCATCAGGAACTTCAGTTTAACGCCGCTGCGAAGCATGAGTGCATAATCCGACTCCCCTTTCCTGCTGATGCTTGCAGCATTGGTGATAAGACCAACCCTCAAGCCAGAGAGCTCCCGGAACCCGGAGGCTTCAAGCCGGTCGATGCCACAAAGCAACGGTTCAGCCGAAGCTGAAAGTGCAAACAGGGAGAGCGCAATAATAACTGAGGCAAAGAGTTGGAAGAAACCCTTTTTTGAGAAATGGAACCGCGGTTGGAAACACAGGTTGTTCATAATAGGTGCCTCTTAACCTCTTAAACAAAAAAGCCGCCCTTTGAAGAGGCGGCTTAACTGGTGGTGGGGACAGGACTTGAACCTGCAACCTTCGGGTTATGAGCCCGACGAGCTACCAATTGCTCCACCCCACGATGTTTGTGCTATCAATGTACGGAATAAATCTTCATTTGCAAACTTTTATTGTATCTGTCCGCCATTTATTTCATTTCCTTCCGGTTCTATGACAAAAAGTTTCCCGTCAGCGCCTTCTACAGCAAGTATCATACCCTCTGAAACGTCATCACGGATGGTGCGATCGGCAAGATTGGCCACAATGATCACATTTTTGCCAACCATCTCTTCCGGAGAATAGTATTTGGCAATACCTGCAAGCACCTGTTTTGTTACGGAACCAACCTGCAGTTGCAGTTTCAGGAGTTTAGCGGCTTTTTTAACCTTTTCAGCGGCAATAACCCGTGCGACCCTCAAGTCAACCTTCAAAAAATCATCGAAGCTGATTACCGGTTTGAACTCCATCTTTTGCTGTTCAGCTCCAGCCTCGCGTTTTACGGCATCAGCCAAAAGTCCCTCAATTTTTGCAAGTTCCGGCGCAATATCGCTCTCTTCTATTTTTTTAAAAAGAATTTCTGACTTCCCGCTGATCTTGTGCCCCTTTTTGAGCCCCGGTAAAAGAAGTTCAGCAACAAGGGATTTCCCTGTTGTCACAAGCTCTTCGATGCGCCCTTCGAACCCAAGCATGGCATGAATGCGGTTACAGGTTTCGGGAATGACCGGAAAGAGGGCAATGGAAAGCGCATGACAAAGGTTGAGCGAGAGAGCCATCGTTCTTGCTGCAGCCTCACGATCAATTTTGACCACTTTCCATGGTTCCGAAAGGGTAAGGAAGCGGTTCGCAGCCCTCGCAATATCCATGGCGAGAGAAGCTGCTTCTCTGAAATGAAACCCTTCATAAGCCAAATCAAGTTGCTCAAGGCTCTCCAGCCAGTCGATTCCCAGAGCGCTCCACTCTTCAGGAGTAGACTCATGAGGCACTTCACCCTCAAAGCGGGCATTGGTAAAATCAACCGACCGCTTGATAAAGTTTCCGAGGGTATCGGCAAGTTCACCGTTGGTCCGGTTTTGAAAGTCCTGCCAACTGAAATCGGTATCCTTGTTTTCAGGATAGTTCATGGCAATACTGTAACGCAGGGTATCTGCCGGAAATTTCTCAAGAAACTCGCCAAGATAAACCGCATAGTTTCTCGACTTTGAAAATTTTCTTCCTTCAAAATTCATGAACTCCGAAGCAGGAACATTGTCGGCAAGATTGTAGCAGCCGTTTTGTCGTCCTTCATTCCAGGCCATCAGGATTGCGGGAAGCATCAGGGTATGAAAGACCACATTATCCTTGCCGATAAATTGAACAAGGCGGCACTGAGGGTTCTGCCAGTACTCTTTCCACCTTTCACTCTGCCCCTGCTCCAAGGCCCACTCCCTTGTAAAGGAGATATAGCCAAGCACCGCATCAAACCAGACATAGAGCACCTTGCCCAGAGCCTCTTCGCTTTCGAGAGGCACCTTGATCCCCCATGCAAGATCACGGGTTATAGCCCGATCTTTTAATCCCTGCTTCAACCACGTATGGGTATAATTGACCACATTCTGCCGCCAGTCATCCTCATGCTTATGCACATAGCCCTCAAGCTTTTCCTGGAAACGCCCGAGCGGAAAATACCAGTGCATGGTCTCGCGAAGTTCCGGTGTCGCATCAGAGAGTTTGCTTTTCGGGTTGATAAGCTCAAGCGGGCTTAAATGGGTGCCGCACTGTTCGCACTGATCGCCGTTGGCCTCCGTATTATTGCAGATCGGGCATGTTCCGGTCACATAACGGTCAGAAAGAAAGCGGTCAGCCTTGCGATCAAAAAAAAGCTTCTCACTCTTTTGTATAAAAATCCCCTTCTGCTCAATGTCAGTAAAAAACTCCTGTGCAGTTTTATGATGAACTTCAGAAGTGGTTCTGCCATAATAATCAAAAGAGATACCGCACTTCAGGAAGGCCTCAAGGTTCATCTTGTGATAGCGATCAACAACATCCTTGGGTGAAATGCCCTCTTTCTCGGCTGTAATAGTAATAGGAACACCGTGTTCATCCGAACCACCGATATGAATGATATCCTCACCCTTAAGTCTTTTATAGCGGACATAAAGATCCGCAGGAAGATAGACGCCCGCCAAGTGACCAAGATGAACCGGGCCGTTGGCATAAGGGAGTGCTGTTGTAACAAGGGTTTTCGTAAACTGATGCATTGGGTAAAAGAAAAATACGGTTACACTGAAATCAAAATGATATTCCGCCGCAGAGTGGTCTGAAAAAATAATCGGGAAAAAAGCATGGCTCTTTCCGAGAAAGAAACTGCCTTCATGCTTTTCTACTGTTCAAGGCTGCAATATAGAAAATAGAGCAACAAAAAAATTCCCTGCCTGGAGAGGAAAATCATACGATATAACAACTCAACGGTTATTCCGGGTCGCTATCGTCGCCATATTGTACCTGGATCGAAATCTCTCATAACAGAAAAAAGCGATATTTTCACTATATTGATACCGTATGTTCCGCAACCAATGAACTCTCCTCTGCTTTACATGAAAGCGAATAAAAGAGAGGAGTACAGATGATTCAGTTCCACAAAAAAGAGACCGAAATGAACGCTTTTCATTGTCCAGGGTGTCAAAACGTTACGGGCGGGGACGAGAAGTTTTGTATGAAATGTGGTTATCCTCTCAATATTACCTGCCCTGACTGTGGCCATAGCTGGCGGTATATGTTTGTATACGATTTTTGTCCCGAGTGCGGCAAAGTAATGCGCCCGGTTGAAAAAAACGTCGCAGCAAGGCAGCACAGCCGAATAATCAGTAGCGACTGAGAATTGGCTGTGCTGCGCCTGTTGAGATCCGGAAATTGCGATTGATGCAAGAGAAGCGCGGTGCTTATTTCTTGACAAACAGGGCATTGAACTTGTTGAGTGGAAGTCTGCGTGTCTGATCGCTTTTCAGGTAACGAAGCCAGACCAGTTTTTTCTGGGCATCAACGCTTTCAACAACAGCAGGCCCCTCTGGAGTAGAAACCCTGCTGCCTGCCACAGGGAGCGTTGCGTTACCGTTCGATTGGGAACGGCACCCTTTTTCATGTTTCGAATAACCCAGACAGCATTTTGGACGGTTACATAACCCGGTTATATTGAATGCGTGGCTCTCATTACCTGCGGCTTCAGCATATTGAGATTTTTCGGCAAAGGGGTTGGCATGGATTTTCGGTAGCCAGCTCGAACAACAAAGAAGGCAACCACATGGCCCGAAGGCATTGGCCCTTCTGGCCTCCTCCCGTGTTGTAATCTGCACCATCTGGATTCTTGCCTTGAACTCTCCGGCAAGGTCACGCACAAGTGTTCTGAAATCCACCCTATGTGACGAGGTATAGTAGACCGACAATTTTTGCTGGTCCATGCGCAATTCCACATCAACCAGTTTCAGATCAAGTTCATGCTTTTTAATCTTGTTCAGACAGACATCCCGAATTTCCGCCTGCCTTTTTTTTAGTTCAATAATAGCCAGAATGTCGTTCTCGTCTGCAACCCGTAACACGGCAGTCCACTCCTGGCCACTTTTGTCGAGCCCTTTGAGCTGGAGCTTTTTGCGGGCAATCTGACCAGTCGAATAAACAACGCCAAAATCGTAACCACCGTCAGATTCGATAATAACCTGTAGACCGATAGTGAATGGAACTCCTGTATTGTTGATAAAAAACTCCCGCCGGCAACCCTGTAATTCAACCTCACAGATATCATCGGAAACATCATCAGGAAAAGCTCCATAAATAGATTCCATCTCACTGTGCAGCAATTGTGAGAGCCGCAACCTTACCTTTGCATTATCACCTAAAAGACAACTGCATATAACATTACTCATAACCGGTTCATTTGGAATACGGGAAAGAACAAGCCCGCATATATTCTTATATTATTACAACTTATATAAGTTTATGACATTAAATAAGATGCTTTGATGTACAGAAAAACTTTTGCTGCAAAATATTTTTGACCTTCAAGTCAGGTAAATTTATACTCTTTCACCCACACCGGAAACCGGGGACATTGTTGATGTCGTGTATTTAGCCGGGTGCATAAAAAAAATTGACACAACAGATTACACAAAAAAACCGGACAAATCGTTTCAGGAGCGGATATCGCGTCCTCTTCAGAATCATTCATTGGGCAGATGCAGAAACTGTCTGATGGCCTCAATCCTTCTGTTTATGGATGGAGTCCCTCTGAGAATGATCTGTTCATCATCAAACGTCCGATTGATGATTTTCTCCTTGAGCTCGTCAAGATGCGTCTCTGTCATCCTCTGCATATACGCTGTGAGAGCATCCGTACCCGGAAATTCTGTCGGGGTCACCAGAAGCGGCTCCCTGAAAGACAAAAATAACTCGGGTTTTTGCTCCTCAAGATATTCAATCCGGCTGACAACTGAAACAAGGTAAATCCGGGGGATTTTTTCAAGCACCCGAGCCACAATTGACGCGGTGCCTTTAAAAAAGAAAAGTGGACGTTTATCTATGGGCTCAATCTTTCCCTGGGGAAAAATCCACAAGGCATTCTGTCGCTCACATTCAGCAGTCAGCAATTCCGTAGCGTACTGAATAGTTGCGATCGCACTCCTCGGACGGGAGCGGTCAAGAGAAAAAGCTCCAATACGGGTAAAAAAGCGATGTTTCCGCAACTGCTGAAACTCGATAATGATATGCAGATTCTGATGAAAAAACTCTTCGGTACAAAGTTGCGACCAGAAGCCGTCCCACCAGCAAGCGTGATTTGCGTAAAAAACAACCGGAGTGCCAAGATCCATTCTTTGCACTCCGGAATGCATAAAAACGCGAACCGAGTTAAAATACCTCCTGAATTGGCGACGGGAATACCATCCAAACCACAAGGTATAAAGCTGGCTGCGACGAACTTTCAGCATAGGCACTCTATTTGAAAGCTCTCCTGATCCGGTTTATAGCTTCCTCCAGCGAGGCAATCGATGCTGCATAGGAAAGACGAAGGTTTTCGGGTGCGCCGAACGCATCGCCCGGCACTGTTGCCACATGATGAACCTTCAAAAGATATTCGGCAACATCTGCCGAGTCTTTCATAACCACACCATTGAATGTCTGACCAAGCACACCGCTGATATCAGGGAAAATATAGAATGCGCCCTGCGGAAGCGCCGTCTTGAATCCAGGGATACTGTTGAGAGCCTCAAACATATAATCACGCCTCTTTTCAAATTCAGCACGGCGCTCTTCAACAACTCCCTGATCGCCCGTCAGAGCAGCAACAGCAGCTTTCTGGGCTATGGCATTAGGGTTTGATGTCGTCTGCGATTGTATCTTGTCGCAGGCATCGATAAGCCATTTGGGACCGGCAAGGTAGCCTATTCTCCATCCGGTCATGGCATAGGTTTTCGAAACTCCATTGCTCACAATGACCCAATCCTTCATTTCCGGAATGCTGGCGGGAGAGAAGGGGCGGACATCGCCATAGACAATCATGTCGTACATTTCATCGGAGAGTACAAAAATACCCCTTCCTTCGATAACTTTCATCAGGGCACGCACCTCAACTTCACTATAAACCGCCCCTGTTGGATTTGAAGGAGAATTCAGGACAACGATCTTTGTTTTCGGGGTAATGGCATCCTCAAGCTGGGAGGGCGTTATTTTGTATTCGTTTTCCAGCGTAGCATGAACAATAACTGGTGTACCCCCTGCGAGACGAACCATTTCAGGAAAACTCACCCAGTAAGGAGCGGGAACAATTACCTCATCACCCTCTTCGCAAAGTGCAAGGAAGGTGTTTGCAAGGGTTTGTTTACCGCCATTGCTGACGATGATCTGATTTTCCTGGAAATCAAGACCATTATCGCGCCGGAACTTCTCAACAATGGCTTTTTTCAGATCCGCAATACCAGAGTTTGCTGTATAACGGGTAAATCCAGCATTGATGGCATCTATACCAGCCTGGTTGACATGTGCCGGAGTGGGGAAATCCGGCTCGCCGGCTGAAAGACTGACAATATCAAGGCCTTCAGCTTTCATTTTACCAGCAAGATTGCTGATTCGCATGGTCTGCGACTCCTGCATACTGAGCACCCTGCGGGTGAGATATTGTTCTTCCGGAAGAAGTGTTCTTGACATATATGAATAATTGGTTATGATTTTTATCCGTTCTGTGCTTCACGTTTTTGATGCATCTTCTCCAGAACACAGGGATGCACAAATTTGCTGACATCTCCGCCCAGCATACCCACCTCCTTGATGATCGATGACGCCACATAAGTGTATTTGACATTCGGCATCAGAAAGACGGTGGTCACCTCCGGATAGAGTTGGCGGTTCAGGAGCGACATCTGAAATTCGTATTCAAAATCCTTGACCTGCCTCACCCCCCTGACAATGGCTCTCGCTCCCACCTGACGGGCGTAATCTACAAGAAGTCCTTTGTGCAGTACCTCAACAGAAACGCCGGAATAATCGCAGGTAACCTCCCTTGTCATTGTAACCCGCTCTTCGGCTGTAAAAAGGGCGTGCTTCTGGGAATTCTCTGCAATAACAACAATAACTTCCTCAAAAATATTCAGGGCACGTTCAAGCACATCAAGATGACCGTTGGTAAACGGATCGAACGTTCCTGGATAAATGGCTTTCTGTTTCATCGGTTGAGAAAAAGTCAATGCTGAAAAAAAGTAACTCTTGTCATGCCGTAATCCCGGTGAAAGGAGTAATACGGAGACTGCACAAAATTGAGTGGCGTGCTATGTTCAATAAGTAACAGACCATCCGGGGTAAGAAAAGCGCCTTCAAAAATTTTTTCAATAAGCCGGTCATAATCAGGCCAGGAATAGGGCGGATCGCAAAAAACAAGATCGAACGACCCCGTCGCACGCCCGAGAAATGCTGAAACGTCACTATTGATAATCTTGACAGCATCATGAACCCCCAACTGAAGTGTGGTTGCCTTCAACGCCTTCAGTGCATCAAGATGCTGGTCGACAAAACAGACAGACTGCGCACCACGGCTCAACGCCTCAAAACCAAGAGAACCGAAGCCTGCAAACAAATCGAGCACAGATGCTCCATCAAAATCAATCCGTGCCGTCAGAGTATCAAAAATTGACTTCTTCACCCGGCTACTGCAGGGACGTATCGCGAGCGAAGAAGAACTCCTGATTTTCCGTCCTTTGTATAAACCTGCCAAAATTTGCATAAAACCGCTTCAGCTCAAAAAATCGCCAAACCGGGTCTCTCCGAGGATGGCAAGTGCTTTGATCGCATCATCCTTCGACGGAGGCTTGCCGTGCCAGTTGGATTTATCGGGCATACTTCCCTCAAAGAAGGGAACACCTTTTCCCATAATTGTTGTGGCAAGAATCACGGTTGGCTTTTCGCGATTTCCGCACGCCTTGATTTTTTCGACCGTATTGACAAAATCCCCCATATCATTGCCATTGCATTGCAAGACATCCCATCCGAATGACCGCCATTTATCGGCAAATGGTTCAACGCTCATAATAGAGGTAACCTCGCCATCAATTTGCAGATTGTTGTAGTCGACAATGCCGACAATGCTCCCGAGCTTGTAATGGGATGCACTCATCGCCGCTTCCCATATCTGTCCCTCCTGGCATTCACCATCGCCCATCAGACAAAAAACATCTCCCTGGCAGCCATCAAGACGAAGACCGATCGCGGCACCGACTGCGGCAGAAAGACCCTGACCGAGAGATCCGGATGCAATTCTGATACCCGGAAGCTTCGCTTCAGAGGTAGGATGACCCTGCAGGTAGGAGTTGACCTGTCGCAGGGAATTCAGTTCGCTGAGAGGAAAATAACCCGAACGGGCAAGTACACTGTACCATACCGGAGCAATATGACCATTGGAGAGAAAAACCATATCCACGTCATGAAGCTTCCAGAACTCATGTGGCTTATGTTGAAGGAGCCGAAAATAGAGCGCAGTAAATATATCAGCCATGCCGAGCGAACCGCCCGTATGACCGGAATTGGCCATAGCAAGCATTCTGATAACATCCCGACGAACCTGGCGGGCCATCTCCCTGAGATCATCAATCGAGGCAAGCTCAAGAAGCACGCCTTTTTTTTCGGCAGGATACAGTTTTAACTCTTTTGCCATGGTATATCAACAAAAATACTTGTGAATGAATAAAAAAAAGCTGCAACTTACTTCGAGTGTGATAAATAACAAAAAAAATTATTCATGCCCCTGCTTTCTTTCCTTTAAAAACTTCCATACGACAAGAAAAAGCATCAGAACAAAAGCAATCGTTACAGGAATGCTGTACATGGCCGCGTAACTGCCGATATCCTGCCAGTTGCTTCCCAGTAAATAACCGCCATAGAGCAAAAGCACATTCCAGATAACAGCACTTGTCAAGGCAGCAAGAAGAACAAATGGCGTCTTGAGATGCATCAAACCAGCCATAACCGAAATAACCGCTCTTGAACCGAACAGAAAACGGTTCGCCAGTACTGCGAGATAGCCATGAGTGGCAAATTTTCGGCGAAGCAGCTCCATATCCGATGGAGGGAAAAAACGGTGAACATTTTTCGACAACCAGTGCTGTGCGGAGCTCTCGCCCTCGGCATACAATTTCAACCCAAGATGCTTGCTGAGCATGTAGACAAGCATGAAGCCGGCCGTAGAACCCAGTGAAGACCAGAAAAGAGCTCCGGCAAACGTTATTTCACTTTTGCAGATCAAATACCCGATAAACGCTATAGGGACATCTCCGGGTATTGGTGGCACAACATTTTCAAGAAAAGCGATCAGAAACAGGAAGAGATAGACAGCAGCAGGATCGGCATTCTGCAGCCAGAAAATCGCAGATTCAAGCATGAGCGCTCCTTCGTCCGGGAATATTGGTGTCAGTCAAGGTCAAGAACCCTTCTCTGTACTTCGCTGTAAGCATCCTCAACGCCACCAAGATCAAACCGAAAACGATCCTTGTCCATTTTTTCGTTTGTCTCAAGATCCCAGAAACGGCAGGTATCGGGGCTTATCTCGTCACCAAGAAGAATCTCGTTTTTGTGGCGACCGAACTCAAGCTTGAAATCGACAAGTTTCAATTTTCTTTCGGCAAAAAACTCTTTGAGCAGCGCATTAATTGCTTCCGCACGATTTTTCAGAAAAGCAAGCTCCTCAAGGGTGGCAACGCCAAGTGCGACAGCGTGTGCTTCATTCATAAGCGGATCATCAAGATCATCGTCTTTCAGATAAAACTCGACAATCGGTATATCCAGTACCGTTCCTTCGCTGAAACCATAGCGCTTCACCAGCGAGCCTGCTGCAATGTTGCGCACAACGACCTCAACCTTGATAATATCGAGATAACGACAAAGCATATCACGATCAGAGAGCTTCTCGACAAAATGAGTGCGGATGCCCTGCGCTTCAAGCAAGGTAAATAACTTGCAGGAAATAGCGTTGTTCACTACACCCTTCTCGGCAATACTCCCTTTTTTCTTGTTATTGAATGCTGTTGCATCATCCTTGAACTCCTGTATGACCAGATCAGCATCATTCGTTAAAAAAACCTTCTTGGCTTTACCTTCGTAGAGCTGCGTTGTCTTTTTCATATATCAATTGTAATTAGAATGATTGGCCATCGCTCATGATGACCGTTAATACCGTAAACCACTTCTCTTTTACTCACCCACCTGGTCATCAGCCGCCTGCTGCACTGCCCCGGTAAGCACAATGGAAATCTGATCGTCAGTCAGCCCTTTGTCTTTCAAAAAGCTCATAAACCTGAAGACTCCCAGATCAGACAACATCGCCTTTGGCTGGTACTGCTCTTCCAGCCCCCTTGCACGACTATACTCTTCGGACGTCTTTATCCAGTCGTCAATAAACTGTTCCGATTTCCCATTTTCAAGAAAAAAACCGGTAACAATCCCCTTAACCTTATCCAGTGCTGGTTCTGGATGAGCCTGAAAGATCAGTTGCATCTCTTCGGAAATCCTTGCCAACACAATAACCGCCTCCCTGTCAAGGGTCTCTTCGAGGATATCTTTCGCCTGTTCCTTGACATCACTCTTCTGGGTCATAATGTTTCCCGGATCGTTGGAAAAAATATTGATAACTGGAAAATCCCGATTAAGTTACATAATCATTATGGTAAAGAAAAAAAATTAGAGCGAAAGAGGTTATGCGGAAATTGCTCTGTTGCGTTTTTCTCCTTTTTGGAGTGGCATCATGGATATCCTGCCCTGTCATCGGAAATCTGAAGCGGGAAAAAACCGTGCTCTTCATGTGGTGGAACGTTGAAAATCTCTTTGATACACAAAATAATCCTGCAACCGAGGATGACGATTTTACCCCGGAAGGAAAACTGCAATGGACAAATAAAAGACTCATCCTCAAACAGATGCGCATCCGCCATCTCCTTTCCGCAATTGAGGCGCACCCTGACTACAGGAAATATCCGGATGTTTTAGCTTTTGCCGAGGTAGAAAACCGGCGCATCTTTGATGAAACAATTTCCGGAATGCAAGGCTTAAACTACACCTCCATCTATTATGACTCTTCTGATCCGAGAGGCATTGATATCGGACTTGCCTACAACCCGAAAACAATTCATCCGAGAACATCGAGAGCCTACTTCGTACCGGGTCAACGCAAGCCGACAAGAAAGATCATCGTTGCCGGATTTTCAGCCAGCACTCATCCCTTTCACGTTATTCTGAATCACTGGCCTTCACGCTCATTCGACACGAGGTGGAGTGAACCAAATCGAATTGCTGCCGCCAAAGTGGTTCGACACATTCTCGACAGTCTGCTTGTTGGTAACCCAAAAGCTGATATTATCGTCATGGGTGACTTCAACGATGAACCAGGCGCTCGTTCCCTGACAGCGGTACTCGGTTCGACATTCGATGCCTCAAGACTCAGAGCGAAGGGCAATGCACTCCTTTACAACTGCTGGAGCGGCTGCGAGGGAGCAGGCAGCTACTTCTACAACAATCATTGGCAACAGATCGACCAGATACTCCTCAGCGCAGGAATGCTGGATAACAGCGGGCTTTATGCCCCAAAGGATGCATTCCGCTGCTTCTCCTTTTTCAGACTCCTCGACTATTCCGGTAAAAAGCCCTGGTCCACCTATGAAAAAAGAAGATACACCGGGGGCTACTCCGACCACCTGCCATTACTCCTGAAAGCCCGTATTACCGATTAGAGTCTCTTTCAGCTTGCAAAAAAAATTAACCTTGAGCTTGTTATCATTTTATTTTCTGCACTGCCTCATCCGGCATTATGCTTATGATTGTCTGACATATTTTTCACAGTCCACACAACACTATTTTTGAACAGAGCCTTGCGGACAGGGCACTCCCCTTTTTTACAGATTTCACAGGAAAAATCAAGACAACCGTCAGTGTGGACAAAAAGCTCAATACTTCCACCAAAATTGTCATTGACCAGCTTGTTGAGGTTGTCAATCTGAAGGTGTGCTTCGTGTACATTAAAGTACCAGGGAACAGTCAAATGGCAATCAAGATGGAGTGTACTCCCATACTTTATGATACGGAGATTGTGAAGATCAATCCACTCTGCACTGCGATTGGCCTGCAACAATCCCGCCATTTTTCCAAGCAATTTCTCATCAGCCTCATCCATAATCCCCCTGAGAGAGTCGCGGATAATCTTGTAGCCGGTGAAAACAATAAGAAGCGCGAAAATCAAGGCAACAACACTGTCGAGCCATGCTACCTTTGTCAGGAACAAGATGATCAGGCCGATAATAATACCGATGGTGGAGTAGGTATCTGACTGTAGATGTTTTCCACTGGCAAGGAGGGCAAGAGAGTTGTTTTTTCTCCCTTTTTTAACGGCAAGTGCTCCGACAAGATAATTGATCGCGGCAGTTGCCGTGATCAAAAGTATTCCGTAATCAAGCTGGGCAACCGGTTGCGGATCACCAAGATTTTTGGCTGCTTCATAAATAATAAGCAAACCGGCGCAGGCAATCAAGGTACCTTCAATAGCCGCTGAAATAAATTCGACCTTGCCATGGCCGTAAGGATGAAGGGTATCTTTTGGCTTTGCTGAAATATAAAGACTGTACAAGCCAATAAAGCCACTGGTGACATTTACGGTGCTTTCCAGTGCGTCAGTAAGAATAGCTACGGAATTGGTAAGATACCAGGCAACCAGTTTGACAATAAAAAGAACAACACCGGTTACGACGACAACTTTCTGAAAATTATAGTTCTGTTTTGCTATGGTCATGACTGTTTATCTTATCTCGTTGTCGCCGACAGTTATACTTTTTTTTTGAAAAATCCGGAGGATCCAACCCACTTCACAGCTTCAAACCAGATGACACTTCCGACTCCTGCGGCAATGCAGAGTACGATATCGAGAGAGTGCAAGGCGGAAAATCTGAACAGATTAACAAAAAATGGAACATAAAGCACAACTCCAAGGAATATTATTGCACCGGCAACGACAGGGAATAACGCTCTGTTGGGAAAGCGCATGGTAGCAACAAATGTCCGGCTCCAGGATCGGTTTGTCAGAATCAGACCAAGATTCGAGATCATCAGTGTGGTAAAGGTCAAAGCACGAACCTCCTGCTCACCCTGACCCCTTGAAAGGGCAAACCAGAAAACGGCGAGAACAACAACAAGAACAATGACTCCCTGCATAAGACTGAAAGCGACCATTTTGCGGCTGAACAACGGCTCGCTGGAGTTCCTTGGAGGGCGTTTCATGACATCACTCTCTTCTCCCTCAGCTTCAAAAACGATTGAGCAAGCAGGATCAATGATAAGCTGCAAAAAAGCGATATGAGCTGGCAGTAAAAGAAGCGGCCACTGAAACAATACCGGAAAGAGCGATATTCCGGCAATAGGAACGTGAATTGCAAAAATATAGGCAATGGCTTTTCTGATATTGTCAAAAATCCGGCGACCAAGCCTGATAGCCTGCACAATCGAAGAAAAATCATCATCGAGCAATACCAGTGAAGCCGACTCACGGGCAACATCCGTTCCGCGTCCTCCCATGGCTATGCCAATATTCGCAGCTTTCAGCGCTGGAGCATCATTAACTCCATCGCCTGTCATGGCAACAATCTCTCCATTAGCCTTGAGCGCAGTAACCAGGCGCAATTTCTGTTCAGGCACAACCCTTGCAAAAATATTCACCTCATTAATCCGCTGCTGCAACTCCTGCTCCGTCATCCCTTCCAGTTGCGGGCCAGTAATCCATGCGTCAGCTTTTTTCAGTCCAATCTGCCTGGCAATATTGCGGGCCGTACCAGGATAATCGCCGGTTATCATCACCACACGGATGCCTGCACTGTAGCATTCCGCTATTGCCGAGGGCACAGCAGAACGCACCGGATCAGCAAGCCCGATAAGACCGAGAAATTCAAAAACAAAGTCATGCTGCTCGCCGGGCAAAACCGGTTGCTGAAAAAATGCCCTTGCCACTCCCAATACCCGTAATCCCTGGTCAGCCATTTCACTGATATGGCAGGAAAGCCGGGCTATCTCCTGATCGTCAAAATGACAGAGATCGATGATGGCCTCAGGAGCGCCCTTGGCGGCAATAATATACTCCTCCCGTTCCGATGATTTCCATACGCGCGAAAGGGAAAGCAACTCTTTGGACAAGGGATATTCGTGCACCAAATCCCAGTCCTTGTGCAGGTGCTCTGTCTCGGTCAGATAATCATCCCCTCTCTCTTTGATCGCTTTTTCCATCGGGTCAAAAGGGTCAAGCTGACTGGCCAGAATACTGAATTCAAGAAGTTCATGAAACTCTTCCGGAATAGAGTGCCGTGAAACATCTCCGATATCAAGAAAAGCTCCTCCGGCAAAAAGCTTGCTGACCGACATGCGATTCATGGTAAGCGTACCGGTCTTGTCAACGCAGAGAACTGTAGCTGAGCCCAGGGTCTCTATGGCTGGCATCCGGCGGGTAAGTACCTGTTTTTTTGAAATGCGCCACGCTCCCATAGCCAAAAAGATGGTCAGAACAACCGGCAGCTCTTCAGGAAGCGTGGCCATGGCAAGGGTAACTCCGGCCAGCAATCCATGAAGCCAGTCTCCACGAGTAAGACTGTAGAGGATAATCACCAGAATACATAATGACAGACCGACCAGCGCAAGATGGTGTACCCATCGGCCAGTTTCCTGTTGCAAGAGTGTCTCTTCAGGTTCAACGGCCAGTAACACCTTGCCGATTTTGCCGATTTCGGTCTTGATGCCGGTTGCGATGACCCGCGCAATTCCCTGCCCCTGAACCAACATAGTTCCCGAATAGATGAATGGCAAATCGTCTCCCCCCGGGTGCTGCTCTTTTGCCTCACGCCTCTCATCAGATTTTCTGACAGGAACAGATTCGCCGGTCAAAAAAGACTCATCAACCATCATATTGAGGCATGAAAGAAGCTGTGCATCGGCAGGAACACGATCACCCTCACTGACGATAAAGAGATCACCCCGCACCACCTCGCGCCCCGCAATACGACGTTCTGCTCCGTCCCTGACAACCTGGGCACGAGGGCTGGAAAGATCACGGAGCGCATCCAGCGCATGTTCTGTTTTTCGCTCCTGGTAGAGGGTCAGCCCCATAACAAAAAAAACAAACCCAAGAAGCATCAACGCCTCCTGGATATCACCAAGCACAAGATAGACCACTCCACAAGCCACCAGCAGCAAAAACATCGGCTCACGAACAACACCAAACACCAATGAAAAAAGAGAGCGCTGCCCCGAAGAGGGCAGTTCATTATATCCTTCCAATGCCAACCGCTCTGCCGCTTCGGCTTCCGAAAGAGATGCAAACCCTTCAGCTTTTATTGCATTTTTCATGATCTGTTTCAAGAGCAATCAATGAACGTTCCCACGGCCGAACGACTCCTCTTTACGGCACAATATTCACCGTATCGGGTTTTCGCGGAGCAGCTTCCGGCAAAGGCACAGCACTATATCCCAAAACTGCCGCAGCATACGGAGCATACTCTTCCGGAATACCAAGGCCAAGACTCTTGAATGCCGCAGCGCCTTCTGCGTTTTCGCAAAGCATAACCACCGAATGAACCCAACAGGAACCAATGCCAAGCGAAGCAGCGGCAAGCAGCATGTTTTCCATCGCCAGTACACAATCCTGCAATGGCGTAATAGCCTGCGAATCTCCAGAAACTATCAGCAGTGTGGGAGCATGATGAAAAATATGATACTCTTCACGCGAAGCCACCGCACGCAAATCCGGATTATCGGAATGCAGAAAAAGAGATTTGCACTGCACCTGGAGCTTTTCGAGCAGATCAGGATTCTGCAGCACGGTAAAATGCCAAGGCTGCTGCCCCATGGCCGTCGGAGCATACTGCCCGGATAAAAGAATCTCCTGCAACTCCTCTTCCCTAATCTGCCTGGCCTGGTAAGCCCTTATACTTCTTCGTTTTAGAATGGTCTGTATGGTCTCATTCATGGCAATCTCCATTGATGGTTTTGAATTTTCAAGCACGGTTTAAGGTTATCTCGGAACGAGTCAGTCAATGCCCATGAAAACAGACCGTCTCGCCTACAGAAATAATATAAGTTAAGGGTTTTTGATATTTTCAGATGCTGGTTGAATACAGCAGGTTCTTTTTCACAAAAACGTCTTTCTCTTCCGGTTTGTATCCACCGTAAACAATGATTATCAATATTCTGTGAAAACCAAATCAAAAAAAGAGGGCCTTATAAAAAGATTCTGGGGAACGCTTGGTCCGGGCCTTATCACCGGAGCAAGTGACGACGACCCATCGGGTATTGCAACCTACACCCAGGCTGGTGCTGCATTTGGATCACAGTTACTCTGGAGTGCCCTTGTAACCTACCCGTTAATGGTCTCTATCCAGGAGATGTGCGCCCGCATTGGACTGGTGACCAACCACGGCCTTACCGGCACCATAAAGCGCTATTATCCAAAGCCACTCCTTTACGCCATTCTCTTCATCAGCTTTCCCTCAATCACCCTCAACATCGGCGCAGACATTGCAGGAATGGGAGCGGTAGGAAACCTCCTTTTTCCTTCTGTTCCGGCATTTTTGTTCTCACTCCTGTTCACGCTTTTGATTCTCTACAGCGTCATTTTCTGGTCATACCATAAAATCGCCCTGATCCTGAAATGGCTCTGTATCACCCTTTTCAGTTACATCCTGATACCTTTTCTGATCGATGTCGATTGGACTCATGTTTTGAGAGATACTTTTCTGCCGACTTTTACAGCCGACAAAGCCTATTTTATGGCGCTTGTTGGCATTCTTGGCACCACAATCTCTCCCTATCTTTTTTTCTGGCAGGCGTCAATGGAGGTGGAAGAGCGCCATGAAAAGCGGCTGATTGTGGATAAAAAAAACATAGACAACATGGAGGCCGACGTAAAAGGGGGAATGCTCTTTACCAATGTGGTTTTTTACTTTATCATTCTTGCTGCGGGTACCGTCTTGTTCAATGCAGGAATCCACAATGTCAATACCGTTGAAGAGGCTGCCCGTGCTTTGCGCCCACTTGCCGGAGAGCAGGCCTATCTCCTGTTTGCTCTTGGAGTCATTGGCACAGGATTTCTTGCCATTCCCGTACTTGCCGGTTCACTGAGCTACATGATGGCCGAAACCTTCGGTTGGAATGAAGGCTTTGACAAAAAATATTACGAGGCGCCTGGATTTTACATAACGATGGGTCTCTCACTCATTATCGGCCTGCTCATTCATTTCACCAAAATAAGTCCCATCCAGGCACTGATCTACACAGCCGTACTCTACGGAGTAACTGCACCGGTCCTTATTGCGCTGATTCTGCATATCTGCAACAATAAAAAGATCATGGGAAAATACACCAATAACGGCTGGTCCAACATATTGGGTATCGCAACGTTTCTGCTCATGACCATTTCTTCACTCTTCCTGCTCTGGTATACGCTCGGCAACTGAAGAGGGAAACGGAAAAAGGCAACTATGGATATATAATAACCATAATCGCCTTTGGTGTCGGGGTGGCGGGACTCGAACCCACGACCTCTGCGTCCCGAACGCAGCACTCTACCAACTGAGCCACACCCCGAAATATTTTACTTCCCCTGTGCCCTTGGGCAGATTCGAACTGCCGACCAATAGTTTCGGAAACTAGTACTCTATCCACTGAGCTACAAGGGCAAGTCGCCAATCCGCTGAATTGAATGACGGATTGGAAGATAATAATTTCCAAAGAAAAATAAAGACAAATTTAAAGCCGGATAGTAACTGTCAGAGGAAAGGTGTCAGGGGTTTTCTCAAGCTGATTTTACCGTTTTTGGAAGCGTAATGATAACTGATGTCCCGCGCATGGGAGTGCTCTTGATCCTGATATCACCATTCATCTCCTTGATTATTCCATAGCTGATCGAAAGGCCAAGTCCAGTCCCTTTTCCGGACTCTTTGGTTGTATAGAAGGGGTGCATGATGTACTCCATATCCTTTTCTCCGATTCCTATGCCGTTATCCTCAACGCTTATGACAACTGAGTTGTTCACAGAAAAGGAGCGTATCAGGATTTTCATTTCAAAAGGCGAGATATTGAGCTGTTTCTTCTCTTCAAGAGCGTCCATGGAGTTCTTTACAAGGTTAAACATGACCTGCTCAAACTTGTAGATATTACCGGTGACGGGAAATCTCTCCTGTTCAGGCTTGAAGTCAAGGGCGATAGAGCGATGTTTACACTGCTCGGAGACCATCAGAAGCGCATTACGAATACTTTTATTGATATTGACATCCGAAGAGATATAGTTGTTGTCAGTGCTTGAAAACGAACGAATGTTATCGATGATGGTCTGGGCCCTGATAATGTTTTCAAATATCTTTTCAGAGGTTGTTTTAATCTCCGTTTTACAACTCCAATCATTCTTAAAGGCATTCAACAGCATTTTATCAACCATAAGTCCAATATTATTTATCGGTTGATAAATTTCGTGCGCAATACCGGAAGCCATTTCGCCAAGGCTGATCAATTTTTTGGCATGGAAGAGTTCGTTTTCAATGATCTTGCGCTGAGAAATATCCCGTATAATCATCATGTATGACGATGGCGCGCCGTTATGATCCTGGATCAACGCCGCGCTTATTTCAGCCGAATAAACCGTATTGTTTTTCTTTTTCAGAAGGATCTCCCTGTTTTGGACAAGCCCTTCACGGAGTGTTACATCAAAGATCTCTTCAATGACATGTACATTACCGGGGTAAACAATTGTTGAGAAAGGCAATCCTGTAAGATCAGTTTTATTGCTTGCTCCAAATATCTCAAGACCAATATCCGAAATGCTGCTTATGACCCCATTGAGATCAGTTGTTATGATACTGTCGGGGGAGGCCGCTATAAGTGTCTGGTATTGCTTGTCCAACTGCCGTATCGCTTTTTCAGCATCAGTATACTCGTTTTGTTTTGCGACAAAAACGGCAAAGGACTTTACTTCAGAATGCTTGCGTTCAGTGACGTCATGAATGATGGAATAGAGGAGATCCTTTCCTGCAACATGGATCTGGTTGCTGAATACCTCGACGTTGCGGACAGAACCGTCAGCTCTCATGTGCTTGAATAAAAAACGATTTTGCTCTAAAGTCCGGCATTTCTCCATATTGCTTTTCACCTCCTCAGGATTGGCGCTGGTGATCTGCTGTATATGCATCTTTTGCAGCTCTTCAATGGACCAGCCATAAAACTCTGCTGCTGCATGGTTAGCCTTTATGATGATGCCTGTAACAGGGTCAAGAAGAATCATGACTGCAGAGTGGTTTTCGAAGAGCAGTCTGAATCGATCTTCGCTTTGCCTTAGAGTTTCTTGAGTGTTCTTGTGTTCAGTGATATCATCGAACAGTGCAACACACTCCCCTTTCTGAGGGCTGTAGAGGGAAATGTCATACCATTTCTTCAGGGCTTTCAGGTAGACTTCAAATTGGTCAGGAATCCCTGACTCAACGACCGCTCTCTGTTTTTCGATAAACTCAGGATTCGACTCGGTAACTCCCGGCAAAACATTCCTCATCCTGAGACCTGTCACCTGTTCCAGTCCAGTCAGTTTCTGATAACTTTCGTTGACCTCCAGATGAATAAAATCGACAGGACACCCCTCTTCAACGATCATTTGAAAATGTGCATAACCGACCCGCATGAATGCCACGGGGTTCATGGGGCGAGTTGTGGTGGTGGCAAGATCGACTATTTCTATCTGATGTTCCGGCATTCCAATAACTCCTCTGGTGTCAAAAACTGATTTATGGACAAGAATTATTACCGACATCAGCCACCCTGACGCAGTCACGCAGAGGCCAACCGAAGAGGGAAACCTTACAAAAAATACCCTACTTCAATGTATACAATTGGCGGATTATCATAAAATTACTTTTTTCAGACATAACATTCATCCACATCATGCTGAAGAGAGGACTCTTTCCTTATGGAGTTATTTCATCAACCCCGAGTTTTTCAAGCTGGCGCTGTCAACTCTTTGAGTACGGAAGCAATCTCAGTCATCCTTAAAGGTTTTTTCAGGAGTTTGCGGATTCCTGACTGATTAAGGTCGCCTTGATCGTCTATACCTTCGGCATAGCCGGTGATCAGGATTATCGGCAGTTTCGGACTTATTTTGTGTATTTTTTCAGCAAGTTCGACCCCGGTCATTTCAGACATGGTCAGATCCGTGATGACAAGATCGAACTTTTCGGGATGCTGCTGAAAGAGTTCCAATGCATGCTGAGACGATTGCAATGCTTCAGCCTTGAACCCAAGTTTTGTTACCATCAACCGAAGCATGTTGAGTGCCGCATCTTCATCGTCAACAATGAGGATGGTGCCGCTTCCCCTGGCATAAATCGTTTCCGTCAAATCTTTCAAGGCTTTGTCATCAATCACTGGCAAATAGATCGTAAATGTTGTTCCTTTTCCCAGCTTGCTCTCAACAGTAATCCTCCCCCTGAAACTTTTAATGATTCCATGAACAACGGAAAGCCCGAGGCCGGTTCCTTTATTGGCCGGTTTTGTCGTGAAGAATGGTTCGAAAATGTGCTCCATAGTTGTTTCATCCATACCGCACCCGGTATCAGAAATAGTGATAAGCACATTTCTTGATTGGTCAAGATCCGGAAAGAGCTTCATCATGCTGCCTTCAAGAGTGACTTCACGGAGCTCTATCGTCAAAACACCCATTGATTGCTCCATCGCATGGAAGGCATTGGTGCAGAGATTAAGAATAACCTGATGGAGTTTCGACGAATCGGCCAGAATATTTCGGCAGGATTCGAAACGCTGTTCAATGGTTATGGTGACAGGTATTAATGGTCGAAGGAGTTTCAATGCTTCACTGATAACTGCCTTAACGTTGACGACAGTCAATTCACCTTCCTTGGCCTTGCTGAAAGTCATGATTTGCGCCACAAGCTGCTGTGCCCGTTGAGCAGCAAGCATGATTTCACTGAAGTATTCGAGCAAGAAATCTTCCTTGGAAAGGCTCATGATTCCCATTTCAGCATAACCAAGAATAGGCGTGAGGATATTGTTGAAATCATGCGCAATACCGCCAGCAAGGGTTCCTATGGTCTCCATACGCTGCGATTTGCGGAGGTGAGATTCCAACTGTTGTTTTTCCTTCTCCTCACTCTTGCGCTCGGAAATATCCCTGATCAAACCGATCATCCCGGAATAGACCTGATCGCTATAATAACGTATATGTACCTCACCATAAAAGCGAGACCCATCTTTTTTAGTAAACTTTAATTCATAAATCTGGTCAATCAACTGATCAAGCAGGGTTTTGTTAAAGATGTCTAAAGCTTTGGGTGCATCCTCTTCCGTAAGATATTCGGTAAAAAGATGCCCTGCCACCTCATGAGGTTTATAACCAAAAATTTTTTCAATCACAGACGAGACATAGGTCAAAACTCCCCTGGTATCGATAACAAAAACCATCTCTGCCATTTGCTCGGTAATGGTACGAAACTTCCGTTCACTGTCACGTAATGCTTTTTCAGCCAGCTTGCTCTCGGTTATGTCAAAAATAATGGCATCAAGAAACTCCTTTCCCGCAATCTCGACCTTGCTGCTGAAGACCTCCACATCACGCACAGAACCATCCGAGCGGTGATGACAAAAAATAAACCTGTTTTGCTTTGCTAAACGGCTCTTGTCAAGATTGCTCTTGATCTCCTCAACTGATATCGGGTTAATCTCCCGGATATTCTTCTGCCGAAGCTCTTCAACAGACCACCCATAAAAGTCTGCGGCCGCATGATTGGCATCGACGATATTTCCCGTATCAGGATCAAGAAGAATCTTGACCGCCGCATGGCTTTCGAACAGTTTCCGAAAACGCTCCTCACTCCGCCTCATCTCCAGCTCAGCATGCTTGCGTTCAGTAATATCGCTAACGATAGAATAAAGCAGAGAGTGACCCTTGATAGAAATCGGTCCACTGACGACCTCCACATCACGAACAGTGCCATCTGCGCGGCGATGACGAAAAAGAAAGAAGTTTCGTTTTTTGTCGCAGGCCAACTGCATTTCTGCCTTTATTTCAGCTTTGGTCAACATGTTGATCTGGCTGATGTTCATCTGGCACAACTCATCATATTGCCAGCCATAATAGGCGACCGCAGCGGGATTGACGTCAACAAGATGTCCATCATCAGGATCCACGATCAGCATAACGGTATGCTTGTTCTGAAACAGGCTTCGGTAGCGTTCTTCGCTCTCCCGTATCTCATTTTCCGCTTTTTCATGTGCATCGCGGGTTCGCAGCATCGTGATGCCGTAGGCCAGATTGTCAGCAAGTGCTGTGAGCAGTTCTGTCTCATCCGGGTTAAATGCATCCGCCAAACTGGAATAAATATTCAACACGCCGAACACCTTGTCACTTGTTTTCAGTGGAAGACCAAGGGATGAGGCATAACCACGTGATAGTGCTTCAGAACGCCATGGCTTGAAGCGCTGATCTGACTGCATGTTTCTGGTTGTAAATGGCCTGCCTGTTCGAATTGCGGTTCCTCCTGGCCCTTGTCCAAGTTCGTTATCTGCCCAGGAGAGTTTGAGTTTCTCAAGATATCCGTCATCAAAACCAGCCTTGGAAACAGGGCGAATGCTTTTTTCCTTGTCATCTTCCGCATAACCAACCCACGCCATCCGGTAACCACCGGTTTCAACAACAATGCGACAGACCTCAAGCAATAATTCCACTTCATTATCGGCATGAAGCATTGCCCGGTTGCAAGTGCTGATCGCCAGCAGTGCACGGTTCAACCGGTAAAGTTCATTCTCCACATGAATTTTTTCGGTGGCATCGATAACGGGCTTCATTACCCCTCCCTCAAGGCAGCATCATGCACAATGCCATCCACAGCAAGATTGGCACTCATAACAGCACCGCCCATGGAGTCGTAATAGAGTTGCCGGGAAAATCCGCCTGCGAGAAAAAGGTTGCGGAGTGGTGTTTTCTGGGTAGGCCTGAACTGCTCCATCTTAGGCAAGGGAGCATAGACGGATTGGGGGATTTTTACGAGGGTTGACTTGATGATTTTGGCCCCACGTGACGTTTCGGGATAGCAGTTTCTGACACTCTGGTCAACAAGACGGATTATCTCCTCCTTTGTGAGAGCGATAAGCTCTTTTGCCGGAGCGACGCAGAACTCAAAACGGGTTTTCCCGTTGAAGGGCTCTCCCCTGAGTGTAGCATAATCGGGCGTGGTACGTGCAAGGTTAGCATAGACCGGAATAACACCATCCGGAGAAAAAAGAACATTGTCGGCAGAGGTAATTTCCCGATCATACCAGATCTGGACTGAAATCACCGGAACCCCCTCAAGATGATCAAGGTTTCCAAAAAACGGGTGCTGTCGTTTCAGGGAATCAGGAAGCACCTTTTTCAGGTTATGGATCGGCAGGGCACAGAGATAGTAATCGGCCGTCAGGATCTCGCCATTGCGGAGTTGCACACCATTGATTTCCGTACCATCAAAGAGCAGCTCTTCGACCACCGTTCTGTTCTTGAATATCGCACCTTTTGAAGCCGAGTAGTCAATAAGTGGTTGCGTCAGATACTCTTGGGGAGAACCTTTGAGAAAACCCATGCGGGAGGCATCAGGAATACGGTAAAAGGTCTCGGTAACATCAAGGATAATCTTGGCAGAAATCTCTTCAGGCGGAATAAACTTGAGGGCAAGAGCCATTGGACGGAACATTTTCTCCAGAAGACGATTGCCGAATTTCTTCTCTTTCGCCCATTCAGTAAAGCTGAGATGATCCTGGGTCGGCGCGTACTTCTCTTTTTTCAGCGCAAGGGGAATGAGGGATTTTGCAAAAGCCGCCATTTCACCAAAAGTAAAATAGCCGTTTTTCACAATCGCCGGCAGGAGATGGAGCGGACTGGGAAGATCCCATGTCTTGAACGTAAAGCGCTTTCCTCCCTCAAGCGTGTAGGTGAGCTGATGCTCCTTCCACACCACGGCATGGTCAGTTTTAATCTCTTTCATGAGATCGTAGAGCACGCTGTAGGCACCAAAAAAACAGTGCGTCCCGGATTCGATCCAGTCACCCTCTTCATCTTTCCATGCTGAAACCTTGCCTCCGAAAATCTCTCTTTTTTCGAGAACTTTGACCTGAAATCCTTTATCGGTCAAACGTTTGGCTGCGGTCAGACCGGCAAGGCCGCCGCCAAGAATCAACACTGACTTTTTTTCTGAACTCATTCTTCGGAATTGAAACGGCATTTGCAAAAAAAACGCTAAACGACAGTACGGCCTTCCATTGCCCGTGAAAGGGTGGCTTCGTCAATAAATTCAAGCTCCGCGCCCACGGGAATCCCTCTCGCTATTTTTGTCACATGGATACCGAGTGGCTTGAGCAATTTGCTGAGATAGAGTGCTGTTGTTTCGCCCTCAATAGTCGGATTCAGGGCGAGAACGACCTCCCTGACTGCGAGACTCTCTGGCACTGAAAGCCGAAACAACAGCTCACGAACCTTGATATCGTCAGGACCTATACCGTCAAGGGGTGAGATAACACCATGAAGAACATGATAAAGCCCTTTGAAGTGGCCGGTTTTTTCAAAAGCAAGCATATCGACGGGAGATTCAACCACGCAGATCACCGAACGATCACGCGCTTTGCTGCTGCATACAGCACAAGGGTCGGTACCAATATCGGTAATGTTCTGGCAAACTGAACAACGGATAACGTTATCTTTTGCTTCAAGCAGGGCTCTGGCCAGCTTTTCCGCCTCAGATCTCGGTTCACGCAGAACATACATCGCAAGGCGCTGGGCGGTTTTGCGACCAACACCGGGAAGTTTGGCGAATTCATCAATAAGGGCTTCAAGAGCTACCGAAGTATAACGCATGAAAAGCTAAAGGCCGAGATTCAGGTTTTTGAGTATATCCGCCGGATTCATCATCCCGCCAGTCACTTTGGATATCTCCTCCTGCGCAAGCCGGGCGGATTCGTCGAGTGCATTGTTCACCGCAGCCAGAACAAGATCCTGAACCATTTCCACATCATCCATGATATCCGGGTCAATGGTCAGACCAAGCATTTTCTGTTTGCCGCTGACACTGACTTTGACCATGCCTCCTCCGGCTTCACCATAGGCCACGATCTTTTCAAGCTGTTTCTGTACATCCTGCATCTTTTCACCAGCCTGCTGGATCTGTTTCATCATATCACCCAAATTCGGCATTGCCATCAGTTGTTCTCTCCCGTAAATTGTAAAAAATGGTTCCCCTCAATTTTTTCTGCGTAAGGCGAGATAAATTTTTTCAAGAATATCCCCGGTTGTCAGCTTGTATTTTTCCAGAAGTTCATCGGCTTTCCCGGATTCGCCAAACTGGTCTTCGACACCCACCATCTCGATCGGCACCGCAATATTGAGGGCACAAACATGTGCTACGGCATCGCCAAGACCATTATGTATCTGATGTTCTTCTGCTGTAACAATAGCTCCGGTATCATTTGCCGCACGGACAATTGCGAGGGTATCGATCGGCTTGATGGTGTGCATGTTGATCACCCTGACACCAACCCCCTCTTTTTCGAGTATGCGGGCAGCCTCAAGGGCTTTCCAGACCATAATGCCGCAGGCAATAACGGTAACATCCCTGCCGGGGTGCAGTTCAATTGATTTGCCGATTTCAAATCCATCCTCGTCAAGTGAAAAATCAGGAACGTTCGGCCTTCCGAAACGGAGGTAAACCGGACCCTCATGTTTCACAATTGCCTTGGTCGCGCGAACGGTTTCGCTGTAATCAGCAGGCACGACTACACTCATTCTTGGCAAACCACGCATCAGTCCGATATCTTCAAGAATCTGGTGAGTAGCACCATCTTCACCAAGCGTCAATCCTGCATGTGAAGCACAGATCTTTACATTGAGGTTCGAGTAGCAGACCGACTGGCGGATCTGGTCGTAAACCCTGCCGGTTGCAAAGACGGCAAACGTAGCGGCAACCGGTATTTTGCCAGTTGTAGCAAGACCGGCAGCCATGGAGATCATGTTGGCCTCTGCAATCCCTGTCTGGATAAAGCGGTCCGGGAAAGCATCGCGAAACAAATTCATGTTCAGGGAGCCTGTCAGATCGGCGCACAACGCGACGACAGAGCTCTCCTCCTGACCAATTTCAAGCAAAGCATCACCAAACCCGGTACGGGTAGCCTTGTTTCCCCGCGAAACATATTGCGCAGCAGCGACCCCGATGTTATTTTCTTCCATTACTTCCAGAATAACTTAAATTATAAAAAGTACTTCCGCTTGGCTATGGTACTCAAAAAATTGCAAACCCCATGAAAAAAGTTGTTGAATATAAGCATACTGAAATAGCGGTGAAAAAAAAATTAGGACAAAACTTTCTTACAGACCGCAATATCACAAGAAAAATTGTAATTGCTTCAGGAGTTGGCAATCAAGAGAACATTCTTGAAATTGGCCCGGGGTTCGGAGCCCTGACAAGAGAGATCGTGGAGTGCTGTCCGGTATTCACAGTCGTCGAAAAAGACAGGAAGCTTGCTGAGTTCATACGGAGTGAGTACCCGCAGCTCAGAGTCATTGAAGGCGACTTTCTTGAAACCGATCTTGCGGCACTTGCACAGGAAAAACCGCTCAGGGTTCTTGGCAATATACCCTACTCCATTACAACGCCAATTCTTTTCAAACTTCTTGAACACCGTAACCGCATTATCTCCGCAACCCTGATGATGCAGCACGAAGTTGCCATGAGGATTGTCGCAAAACCCGGCACAAAGGATTACGGCATTCTTGCTGTCCAATTGCAGGCATTCTGCGATGTCACCTGCCTCTTCAAGGTAGGGCGTAAAGTCTTTCGGCCTCAACCGGGGGTCGACAGTGCCGTTATCCGGATGACACCAAAAAAAAATGACACTCTGCACGATCCTGACGGATTCCGACGATTTGTCCGCATAGCCTTTCACCAGCGCCGCAAAACCCTTCTGAACAATCTCAAAGAGAGCTTTAACCTTGAATCTGTGGAGAGCCATACCCTGAAACTTCGAGCTGAAGCACTCTCAATTGAAGAGTTTTTTCAACTCTTCAAGGATCTAAAACCACTCCAATGAGAAATGTTCATTGGTCTACTGTGTATTTTTTGTTAACATTAGTTTTCAAAAACAAAGAGCTTCAATTCATGTTCCGCTACTATCCTACCATCCGTTCTTTTATCCTTACTAATCCGTCCTCCCTTCTTTTTCATTAACCTACTTTTTTCTTAGGGGGTCACTCGTATGTCGCAGTCCTTTAACACCGTTTATCAGCAATCAATTGAGAACCCGGAAGCCTTCTGGGGAGAAGCCGCCGAAAAGCTCCACTGGTATAAGAAATGGAACAAGGTGCTCGATACCAGCAACCCCCCGTTTTATCGATGGTTTGCTGGCGGTATGACCAACACCTGCTACAATGCTCTCGACCGCCACGTGGATGAAGGACGCGGCAACCAGTTAGCGGTTATTTATGACAGTCCAGTAACCGGCACCAAGCAACGTTATACTTTCCGGGAATTCAGGGACATCGTAGCACTCTTCGCCGGTGCTTTGCAATCAAGAGGGGTACGCAAAGGTGATCGCGTTATCATCTATATGCCCATGATTCCCGAAGCCGTTGTAGCCATGCTTGCCTGTGCAAGAATCGGAGCCATCCACTCTGTCGTTTTCGGTGGTTTTGCCTCCCACGAGCTTGCCGTAAGAATTGATGACTGCAAACCAAAGGTAATCATTTCCGCATCATGCGGCATAGAGCACAGCAAAATTATTGATTACAAACGGCTGCTCGACTTTGCCATCGAACTGGCCCACTTCAAGCCTGAAATCTGTATCATCAAACAGCGCGACCAGCTCAAGGCGGAACTCAACGAAGAGCGCGACCTGACCTGGAACCAGTCTCTTCTCGGCGCCGAGCCCGCACAATGTGTCCCCGTTGAATCCTCTGACCCCCTCTATATCCTCTACACTTCAGGAACCACCGGCCAACCAAAAGGCATCGTTCGCGATCACGGCGGCCACATGGTGGCGCTGCAATGGTCAATGAAAAATGTGTATAACGTTGAACCGGGAGAGGTCTTCTGGGCAGCAAGCGATGTCGGCTGGGTTGTCGGTCACTCCTATATCGTCTATGCTCCCCTGCTTCAGGGATGCACCACCCTGATTTTCGAAGGCAAGCCGGTAGGCACGCCCGATCCAGGCACTTTCTGGAGAATTATCAGCGAATATAACGTATCGGTACTCTTTACTGCACCAACAGCATTCCGGGCCATTAAAAAAGAGGATCCGAACGGCACATACCTCAAAAACTATGACCTCTCCAATTTCCGGACGCTCTTTCTTGCCGGTGAACGCGCTGATCCCGATACGGTCAAGTGGGCTGAGAGGCAACTGAATGTACCGGTCATTGACCATTGGTGGCAGACCGAAACGGGATGGGCTATTGCTGCAAACTGTCAGGGCATTGAACCTGGACCGGTCAAGTACGGATCATCGTCAAGGGCTGTGCCTGGCTATAATGTCCAGGTCGTCAACTCGGATCTTGAGCAGCTCCCCGCTGGCCAAATGGGAGATATCGTCATAAAACAGCCCCTTCCTCCGGGAACCATGCTTACGCTTTGGAAAGCAGACAACCGGTTTGTCGAAACCTACATGAAGCAGTTCCCCGGCTACTACCAGACGAGCGATGCCGGCTTTATCGACGAAGATGGGTATATAAATATCATGTCGCGTACTGATGACGTCATCAATGTTGCTGGTCATCGGCTCTCCACCGGAGCAATTGAAGGTGCCCTCTGCGAACATCCTGACGTTGCTGAAAGTGCAGTCATCGGCGTTCATGACGATCTGAAAGGACAGGTGCCGCTTGGCTTCCTCGTCCTCAAGAACAATGTTGATACACCACACAACCAGATCATCAAACATGTCATCGAATACGTCAGAGAGAATATCGGACCTGTTGCCTCGTTCAAGAGCGCCATTATCGTCGATCGTCTGCCAAAAACCCGTTCAGGCAAAATTCTCCGTGGAACCATGAGAAAAATTGCCAACAGCGAAGAGTATACCTTGCCGGCGACAATTGACGATCCGGCAATTCTTGATGAGATCAGGGAAGGTTTGCAGACAATCGGTTACGCAGTTAAAAGCAAATCCATTACAAAGGACGTATGATTAAAAAAATTGACCATATAGCGATTGCCGTCCAAAACCTTGAAAGCGCACTTGAGACGTTCCAAAACGTTCTCGGGTGCGCCCCCGGGGCGATCAGAATCGAAGAAGTTCCCTCCGAGAAGGTGCGCGTGGCATTTATAACCATCGGAGAGACCAAAATCGAGCTGCTGGAACCCATGAGCGAGGAAAGTCCGATTGCAAAATTTCTTGCAAAAAACGGCGACGGTATGCATCATATCGCATTTGCGACCGACGATATCGAAAAAGAAACGGAGCGTCTTCAATCCCTCAATATCAATCCACTTGGCTTGCCAAAAGAAGGGGCAGGCGGAAAAAAAATCGTGTTTCTTCACCCTAAAGAGACCAACAGGGTTCTTCTTGAATTTTGCTCAAAAACAGCATTAACCAATCAAGACAAAGCAGCTTGTAACCAGTGAAACATTTTTATCTGCCTTTCGAGAAAAAAGAGGGCTTCAGTTACTCACACGAAAGTATTGAAAAGCTCACCGAATACGAAAAGTATCAACTCTCCTTTCACCCCGAACGCCCCAAACACCTCGATTACCTGACCGTATTTGAAGCAGCGGAAGAGTGCCTGCAGAATGATCTCCACGGCAGTTGCATCATCCAGACCCACCGGGCGGTACTGCGCAATGGGGAAAACTCCTGGTGGCCCGTCATGCTGATTGGCCAGCAATCAGGTCCAACCTCTGATTTTGGCCTCATGCGCCAACTGATGAGAAATCCCGATGAGATAGCAAAATGGAATCAGGGCATGCCGACACCGGCAGCATTTGAAAAGGCAAACAAAGCCATTGCGCTTGCCGAACAGGAAAACCGGATCATCATTACCATCATTGACACTGCAGGCGCAGATCCTACCGAACAGTCGGAAGGGGGGGGAATTGCCTGGAAAATTGGACGATGTATGCAGTTGCTTGCCGAAGCAACCGTACCGACCATATCGGTGATCATCAACCGCGGATGCAGTGGAGGCGCCATTGCCCTGACCGGATGCGACGTAGTACTCGCCATGGAATATGCAACCTATATGGTCATTTCGCCTGAAGCATGTTCATCAATTCTCTTCCGCACAAGGGACAAGGCCAACTTTGCCGCTGAAATTTCACAGATAACGGCAATGGAGGGGCTGAAAAACGGCATCATTGATGACATCATCACCGAACCGGACGGGCCAGCACACCATTTCCCGAAATCCTCCCTTCAATCGTTTAAAAGCTCACTGGTAAAATGGCTCGACAAGCTCAGCAAAATACCATCAAACGAGCTCTTTGCCGAAAGAATGAAACGATGGGAAAAGATCGGCCAGTGGGATACCATTACCGAGGAGGAGATTGTCTCCTTCGAAAAACCGGTCTCCTACTTCATTCCCAAACCAGAAAAGATACTCTTCATTGCCCGGCACAAAAACTGTATTGACAATGCGGGCAAAAAAGTGCTTGATCCGGTACTCTATTCAAAACTTTTTACCGACAACTTCACCTGCGAAATATGCGGATATCGGTATGTCAGGCTGACCGCGCATGACTACATCGACCTTGTCCTCGACCAGGGCTCATTCGTCGAACACCAGAATACCCGCTACATTGTTGACAAGGATATTCTTAATTTTCCTGACTACCAGAAGAAAATTGGTGAGGCACAACAGAAAACAGGTGCGGCAGCATCCTTTGTAACCGGAGATGCCACAATCGAGGGAGAACCTGTTGTCTTTTGTGCAACCAACTTCAATTTCCTCGGCGGTTCATTCTGCATGTCCACGGCAGAAAAAATCTGGCGGGCGAGCAAAACTGCCATTGAACGAGGCGTTCCGCTTGTTATTCAGGCTACCGGAGGTGGCGCAAGAATGCATGAGGGATGTTCTTCGATGGTTGGACTGCCAAAACTGCACGTCGCTATATCAAGTGTTGAAAAAGCAGGACTTCCCGTCATTACCATCATTACCGACCCAACGCTTGGCGGCGTCGCGATCGGCATCGGATCAAGGGGAATCAAGCTCTTTGAACATAATGCCGGCAATATCGGTTTTTCTGGCAAACGGGTCATTGAACAGTACACCGGCAAACCGACAACCAAAGACTTCCAGACAACCTGGTGGCTGCAACAGAAAGGATTTGTCGAAAACACCGCTTTGCCGACAGACATGAAATACAAAATTTCGGAACTTCTCAGCAAGTACAACCTTGAGCAAAACCAGCAGGATGCATCGTTATGACACACTCCCGGCTTGATTCTCTCTTTTCTGAGTTCCCGGCTGTGAGCCGAGCTGATTGGAAAAACAAGGCAGTTGCCGAACTCAAAGAGAAACCTTATGACACCATAATCTGGCACACGCCAGACGGCTTTGATCTTGAACCTTGGCACTCCCATGAAGCGAAAGCGCAGCACCTTGATTTTCCACCCGGCAGAGTGGTCAATTCATGGAAGAATTGCCACCGTATTACCGTTCATGATCCACAAAGCGCAAACGAGGCGGCATTAACAAGTTTTGAACTCGATGCTGCGGCAATCGAGTTTTTGATAACCAACCCCGCTCTCTGTTCTATCGGCAACCTCACCCGACTCCTGGCAGGAATCAAAACCGCTGCCGTAGCCATCTACTTTTCCGGCAACCTTCCTCCTGCTGCAGAGTTGCTCAAAACACTTGTCTCCATTGAGGGTTTCACCATAAGCTCCGGCGGAGTTCTTGCAACGATACCGGCTGTTTCACAAGATGAAGATGTTGAACTCTTCAGATCGAGCGAATCGCTTCCCGGATTCCGCTTTCTTGCGATCAATACCATACCCTTTCACGACAAGGGTTCGACCGCTGCCCAGGAAATTGCACTGGCACTTGCCGGAGCAAGTGACTGCCTGGACCGCTTTCTCCAGGCAGGTATTCCGGCTGACCGTATTCTGGCGGCCATGGAAATCATCCTCCCTGTTGGGTCAAGCCACTTTACTGAACTTGCAAAACCGAGAGCCCTGCGCTACCTGCTTCAGTACATCCTGAAGGCATACGGTGCATCGGGATCAACATTACCAGCCCTCTTTGCAAGAACATCGGAAAGAAATCACTCCCTGCTCGATCCCTACACCAATGTACTCCGGCTGACCACTGAAGCCGTTTCAGCAATTCTCGGCGGTTACGATACCATCCAGATAGGACTCTTCGATACTGGCCTCTCCGTCAATACGAAGATTGCAGAACGAATTACCGGCAATATTCACCTCATTCTCAAGGAAGAGGCCTCGCTTGACCGTGTTGTTGACCCGGCTCACGGCTCGCATTACCTTGAAGCCATGACCAGAAACCTTGCAGAATCAGCATGGTCTATCTTCAAAGAGATCGAAGCAGCAGGTGGTATGGCCAGGGCAACCGAATGCGGCATTATTGATTCCATGATTGCCGAAGCAGCAGCAAAGCGGCTACGAAGCCTCGAAAACCGGAAAAAGACACTGATTGGCATCAACCGCTACCCTTGGCCACTCACTGCCGAACAAGAAGAAAATATCGACGCGCTGGAACTTGCACTGGAACAACTTCCGGAAGGCAATGAAACAGCCGGTTATGAACTGGTACGCCTGAAAAGCCGTTCTTTCAGTCTGAAGTCTGGCCGTACACCATCCCTCTTTATCTGGATGCAGGGCAACCCGGCCGTCAGCTTCCAGCAGGCAGCCTTCGCCGAAGACTTTTTCAAATGCGGGGGATTCGAGATTGCCGGTAGGGCAACATTGCCACTTGAAGAGAGTTCATACAACACCATCCTGCTGAACAAACCGGACATTGTTGTGCTCTGCATCGCCGAAAAAGATCCCGTACCCACAGCGGAAACCATCTGCAAGAGACTTCACCTCCTTGATGGCAACACTATTATCGTCATGGCAGGCAAGCCACCCGAAGCAAAGGAGCGCCTCTTTGCCGCAGGCCTCGACAGTTTTATCTATACAGGCATCAACGTTCTTGAAATGCTGAAATCCTACCAACGTAAAACCGGAGTGCAATGAGACCGGACTTTTCAGAGATCGATATTTTCTCTTCCGCCCCTGTTGCCAAGACGGCTGGCACAGAGACTCAGCAGATTGTCTGGACAACTGCGGAAGGGATTGACATCAAACCCATATACCATGAATCCGACATTGAACAGCCTGACCAACTGAACTTTGCTCCGGGATTTGCGCCCTACATCGGCGGCCCCTATACCACCATGTACACAACCCGGCCCTGGACTATACGGCAATATGCAGGATTTTCAACCGCCGAAGAGTCGAACAGCTTTTACCGCCAGAACCTTGCCGCAGGCCAGAAAGGACTATCCGTCGCCTTCGATCTTCCAACCCATCGCGGTTATGATTCTGACCATGAAAGGGTCATCGGGGATGTCGGAAAAGCAGGCGTGGCTGTCGACTCGGTAGAAGACATGAAAATCCTCTTTGACCAGATTCCGCTTGGAGATATTTCGGTCTCCATGACCATGAACGGAGCAGTGCTGCCCATCATGGCCTTTTATATTGTCGCGGCTGAAGAGCAGGGAGTGCAGACCGAGAAGCTCAGCGGTACGATACAGAACGATATCCTCAAGGAGTTCATGGTTCGAAACACCTATATCTACCCACCTGAACCCTCCATGCGCATTATCGCCGACATTTTCCGCTATACCAGCGAAAACATGCCGAAATTCAATTCGATCAGCATCTCGGGCTACCACATGCAGGAAGCGGGAGCAACAGCCGATCTTGAGCTTGCCTTTACCCTTGCCGACGGACTTGAATATATCCGTACCGGCCTGAAAACAGGACTTGACATCGATGCCTTTGCGCCACGCCTCTCCTTCTTCTGGGCAACCGGGATGAACTATTTCATGGAAATAGCCAAGTTGCGGGCAGCAAGAATGCTCTGGGCAAAAATTGTCGGGCAGTTCAACCCGAAAAATCCGAAATCCCTGATGCTCCGCTCCCACTGCCAGACCTCTGGCTGGAGCCTGACCGAGCAGGATCCCTTCAATAACATCACCCGCACCTGCCTGGAAGCTCTGGCGGCAACGCTCGGCCACACCCAATCGCTGCACACCAATGCGCTTGACGAAGCAATTGCACTGCCCTCCCCCTTTTCAGCCCGGATTGCACGCAATACCCAGCTCTATTTACAGGAAGAGAGTGATATCACCAAAAGCATCGACCCCTGGGCAGGCTCCTCGTATGTCGAATATCTGACGGCAGAGCTCGCGGCGAAAGCGTGGAAGATCATCGGCGACATTGAAGAGGCTGGAGGAATGGTCAAGGCTATCGAACAGGGGCTCCCAAAGTTGCAGATCGAAGAGGCCGCAACCCGCAAACAGGCCAGAATCGACAGTGGTAAAGAGATTATTGTCGGTGTCAACGGTTACAAGACCACAAGCAAAACCGACATTGAGCTGCTCGAAGTCGATAATACCCTGGTACTCAATCAACAGCTCCGCAGACTTGCATCAATCAAAGCTGAACGCGACAGTGAAGCATGTGCCCTTGCACTCAAGGCCATTGAGGAGAGCGCTGCATCCGGTACGGGCAACCTGCTTGAACTGGCAGTCGATGCCGCAAGAAAAAGAGCTACCCTGGGAGAGATATCATCAGCCTGCGAGAAAACTTTCGGAAGATATCGCGCCATTACAAGGCTCAACAGCAGTATCTATATGTCACAGATGCAGGATAACGAACTCTTTAAAGAGGCTCAGAAACTGGCAGATACCTTTGCCTCGCTTGACGGCCGCCGCCCAAGAATCATGGTATCTAAAGTTGGGCAGGACGGGCATGACCGTGGCGCAAAGGTCATTGCCGCCGGCTTTGCCGACGTCGGGTTTGACGTCGATATCAGCCCTCTCTTCCAGACACCTGAAGAGGTGGTGCAGCAGGCACTCGACAACGATGTGCACCTGATTGGCATATCAAGCCTTGCCGCAGGCCACAAGACCCTGATCCCGAAAATCATTGAGGAGCTCAAAGCCCGGCAACGTGAGGATATCCTTGTTATTGCCGGAGGCATCATTCCCGAAAAAGATCACGCATTCCTCTATGAAAAAGGGGTGGCAGGCATCTTCGGACCGGGAACCGTCATTGCCGAAGCAGCCATCACGATTTTGAAAAAATTGATCGCACTGGTGTAACCGCATTTGCAGGGGCACGGCATGCCGTGCCCCTACTACGATTATTATTGTGCATTCCCCCGTGTGTAACCGAATGGGACGTTGGAAATTGCACGTAAAACGTTGATATTGATGCTACAGCATAGCGTATCGTTGATATTTTTGACTAAAAATAATTCCGAGGATAAGATATGTTTGCCAAATGCAACCATGCAATTAACCAAACTATTCAAGAATATGCAGAAAGCTATATTAGAAAGTGAATCACTCTCAGATCTGAAATTATTACTTGATCTGGCAAAAAAAATCGGGATAAAATCAAAAATTTTATCTGTGCAAGAAATTGAGGAAATTGGAATGGCGAATGCTATAAAAAACGGGCGAACAGATGAATATATTGACACAAATGAATTCCTCAAAAAGATTTCACAATGATTGTCCTTATTGATAAAAGATTTGAAAAAGATACAAATAAAATAAGCGACAAGTCTATTCTAAAAAAAATCGCAAGCTGCATTATAGATACACAAAACGCCAAAAGCTTGAATGAGGTTAAGAATTTAAAGAAATTAAAAAGTTTTGATTCAGAATATAGAATTAAAATCGGAGATTATAGAATTGGCTTGGTTGTTGAAAACAAAGTAATTTCTTTTATCCGGTTTCTTCACAGAAAAGACATATATAAATTCTTCCCCAAATAGTTATTTGCCATATTTTAGAAAGGTTCTGATTTATGTTTTATATGGCGTTACAGTTCAAACATCCGCAGTTTATGCGGATCAATCTCATTGTAGTTATACACAAGTGGAGTAAACATTTAGGCCTGTGAAGTTGCCATTCGAATGTATGCCGGGGTTTGTCGTTTGGTATTTACACGGAAAGCTACCAATTGTGATACCTGTAGCCGATGTAAAGGCCTTCATAGCTGACTGCTCTTTTGATGATCCGATACAGGGTTTGGATCTGACACTTGCGATTTTTGAAGGTACAGGCCACTTTCGGGAAGTAAAAAACGCTGCTTTGATTTTCTCCGAAAATCTCAAGCGACGAATTAGTGAAAATGGTTGGCCGAACAACACGACACCATGACAAGACACTACGATCCCGATGTGGATACGGTGGTCAGAGGCATTATGAACGGCGAACGCCACATGCTCAGCCGTGCCATAACGCTGATTGAATCGCAAAGACCGGAACATGAGCGCAAAGCGCATGAGATTCTCGACCGCTGCCTTGCAAAAAAAACAGAGGCCATCCGTATTGGCATAACCGGCTCTCCAGGTGCGGGCAAAAGCACCTTTATCGAGGCACTCGGCGAGGAGATCATCAACCAGGGGTTAAGGCTTGCCGTGCTGGCAATAGACCCGAGCAGCAAGCAATCGAAAGGGAGTATTCTCGGCGACAAGGCACGCATGGAAAAGCTTGCCGGAAGAAAGGAGGCCTTTATCCGCCCAACGGCCTCCTCCTGCTACCTGGGAGGCACATCGCCGAAAACCCATGAAACCATCATCCTCTGCGAAGCTGCCGGCTATGATGTCATTATGGTGGAAACCGTCGGTGTAGGACAATCCGAGGTGCTTGTTGACTCAATGGTTGACTTTATCCTGCTCCTCATGCTGCCGGGCTCTGGTGATGAGCTGCAGGGCATCAAGAGAGGCATCATGGAGATAGCAGACGCTGTCGCAATCACCAAAACTGACGGGGATCAGGCAGGCATTGCCGCAATATCAAGAGCTGAATTCGAAGCGGCCCTCCGGATGCTGCCAGCAAAACACTCCTTCTGGCAACCGCAGGTCTTCCTCACCTCTGCCCTCACAGGCGCTGGAATCAAGGAGGTCTGGCAAAATATCTCAATGTTCTTTGCACAAATGCGGGAACGAAACACGCTGGAAGAGAGGCGCCACCAGCAACTCAAAAACCTGCTCTACACCCTCCTTGAAGAGAGGCTTAAAAGAGAGTTCTTCTCCAATTCCGAGGTCACCGGCTCAAAGGAGAAGATCGAACAACAGGTTCTTTCTGGCCAGATCAGCCCCTTCAGCGGTGCAAATGTCCTGATGGAAGCCTTTATGAATTACCCGCGGCTACCAACGGGTGAGCAAGCAATATGCTCAGGCGGTAACCCTTCCTGATAGCGCTCATACATTGCTCTATAAGTCGCTTCGATGTGCTGGGTGAAGAGTTTGGTATCAAACAGAGGCGTTGTGAGGCGGTTCCTGTCAAGTTTCTGTCGGATCGCCCTCAACTTTTCTGGATTTGTTGCTAATTCAATGGCCAGAGCTTCATACTCTTCCTGTTTTAACGTAATCAGTTCTGGTAACTGAATGGCATTGAGCAGACTTGCGGCCACTCTGGCGGCAAACGATTCACCGATACAGGTCAACACAGGCAATCCTGCCCACAGCGCATCACTTGCTGTCGCACCAGCATTGTAGGGCAGGGTATCCAGAAAAAGATCAGCAACACGATACCTT
>CAIJPS010000002.1 GCA_903822595.1 uncultured Chlorobiaceae bacterium | reverse complement strand
CATTCTTGGATATTATTTATTGAAAAAAAGGCTGAACTCACCGAAAGCCTGATCGAGCAATGCTTTCTGCTGTATGGCATGTGTTGCGGCGTAACCACATGCGGTAGATGCCGATGCAAGCCTTCCTGCATAGCCGAACTGCTGGCCAGGGCTCATTACGTTCATGATATAGTGCTGGAGAAAACGCCAGTACCCCTGGTTTTTTGGTTCGTCCTGGCACCAGACAATCTCTTTGAGTTGTGGATAGCGTGCAAGCTCTCCCTTGAACTCGTCGGAGGGGAAAGGATAAAGCTGCTCGATACGGATAATGGCCACATGTTCCTGTGTGTTTTCCCTGCGCCGGTTAATAAGGTCATAGTAGACTTTTCCGGAGCAGGCGAGAAGCCGGCGCACCTGATCAGGAGATGCCGTCTCATCGCTGATAATGTTTTGGAAATTTCCCAGAGAGAGATCGGCAAGCCGAGAGACCGCCTCTTTGTTGCGGAGCAGCGATTTCGGTGTAAGAATTACCAGTGGTTTGCGCTTCATCGTTGTCATCTGGCGGCGGAGCAGATGGAAGATTTGGGCCGGGTTGCTTGGCTGGCACACCTGGATGTTGTTTTCAGCGCAGAGTTGCAAAAAACGTTCAGGCCGGGCGGAAGAGTGTTCAGGCCCCTGCCCTTCATAGCCATGAGGCAGCATGAGGGTAAGGCCTGATGCCAGCCCCCACTTTACCTCTCCGGAGGTGATGAACTGGTCGATCAGCACCTGCGCCCCGTTGGCAAAATCACCGAACTGCGCCTCCCAGATGACCAGGGTATCGGGTGCGGAGATGGAGTAGCCATATTCAAAGCCGAGTACCGCCTCTTCGGAGAGTACCGAATCGATGATGGTAAAGGCGGCCTGATTGTCGGCCACATTCTGCAGCGGTATGTAGATGCCTGAGTCCCACTTTTCCCGCTTCTGGTCATGAAATACGGAGTGGCGGTGCGAAAATGTTCCCCTTGCGCTGTCCTGGCCGGTAATGCGAATCGGGTAGCCTCCGGCAACCAGTGAGGCGAAGGCCAGATGCTCACCCATACCCCAGTCAAGAGGCTGTTCTCCGCGACCCATCCGGGCACGGTCGTTTACCACTTTTTCAACGAGGGGGTGAAGCTGAAACCCTTCAGGAATCTTTGTAATCATCTCCGACAGCCGTTTCAGCTCCGCCAGAGGAACACCGGTTTCGGAGGCTTCATTGCGTCCGGCTGCCGGATCGGCGGTAAAGATGGTTTTATTGACCAGTACGGGGTTGGTGCTGTATTTGCCTTCATCAAGATCCTTGCGGAACTGCTTGCTGAGCGCGGTTGCGTACTCCTTGCCGATGACACCTTGCGATTCAAGTCTCTCCGCATAGAGTTTTCGGGTACCGGGATGCAGCGCAATTTTTTTGTACATCAGCGGCTGGGTCATGGCTGGTGTATCCTGCTCATTGTGGCCAAGCTTGCGGAAACAGATAATGTCAATCACCACATCACGCTTGAATGCCTGGCGGTAATCGAGCGCCATCTGTGTTGCAAGAACAACCGATTCCGGGTCGTCACCATTGACGTGCAGCACCGGCGCCTCAATCATTTTGACAACATCGGTGCAGTAGGTTGTTGAACGGCTGTCGCGAGGGTCGGAGGTGGTAAAGCCGATCTGGTTGTTGATGACAATATGAACGGTGCCTCCTGTGCCATACCCGCGGGTAAGCGCAAGGTTCAGGGTTTCCATGATCACACCCTGCCCCGAAAAGGCAGCATCGCCATGAACCAGTATTGGCAGTACCTGTGAGCCATCCCTGTCGCCACGGCGCACCTGCCTGGCTTTTACCGCCCCCTCGACAACCGGATTGACAATTTCAAGGTGAGAAGGGTTGAAGGCCAGTGAAAGATTGATCGGGCCGCCCGGAGTGGCAAGGTCACTGGTAAAGCCCTGGTGATACTTGACATCGCCCGAAGGGAGATCATCGGCATGTTTGCCCTCAAACTCCGCAAAGAGGTCAAGCGGATTTTTCCCCATGATGTTGACCAGTACATTAAGCCGTCCCCTGTGCGCCATGCCGATGACGATTTCCTGGACTCCCGCTTTTCCGGCACGCTGAATCAGCTCATCCATGGAGGCAATAAAGCTGTCGCCGCCCTCAAGGGAGAAGCGTTTCTGGCCGATAAAGCGGGTATGCAGATAGCGCTCGAACCCTTCAGCCGCCGTAAGTCGTTCAAGAATATGCAGTTTTTTTTGTGCACTGAAATCCGGTTTTGAGCGGATGGTTTCCAGCTTTGCCTGCCACCACCTTTTTTCTGTCTGGTCGGTGATGTACATGAACTCAATGCCGAGGGTGCCGCAGTAGGTCTCACGCAGATTCTGCAGCAGTTCACGCAATGACATGGTCTCATTGCCGAAATAGGTATTGCTTGTGTTGAAGACAATATCCATGTCGGTATCGGAAAAGCCGTAAAAAGAGGGCTCGAGATCGGGTAATGCAGGCCGCTCCTGGCGTTTCAATGGATCAAGATTTGCCCAGCGGGAGCCGATGTTACGGTAGGCGGCAATCAGTTTTTGCACCGAAACCCGCTTGCGACCCAGTTCGGCATCAGGACTGGCAAGCACCCGGCAGATTGGCCCGAGGCGGGCTCGTTCAGCAAATGATGCCTGTACAGGGGAGTGCGCTATATCCGGAGCATCACCGTTGGCTCCCGGCACATTCTGCATGGCGTCAAAGTATGCCCGCCAGCTTTCAGAAACAGAACCGGGATTGTCGAGATAGGCTTCGTACAGATCTTCGATATAAGGGGCATTGCCTCCAAAAAGATAGGAGCTGCTGCTATACGGCTTCATCATAGTATGACGGGCTTGTCTTCGAAAAGTTCGAAAGGATTGTGGCTGAAATGATCGTGACGGAGGTTTCCGTACGCGGAACAGAAGAAGTGTCAGGGGAAAAGGGTACTCGTTGATCCATTTTTTCTTTACGGTTTTCACCTCTGCAGTGAATCATTACGAAGTATAAGACATAGAGAGGCTTATTGCGAAGGAATTCATAAAAATAACCAGGTGTGATAACTCCGTTCATCTCATTTTATCGAGGAGAGCAGTAATCAGTTTTGTGTTTCACTTCTTGTTGGCGAGTATACCTGTGAAAAAACGCTCTTCAAAGCTTCATCGCCCACAGCGTGGCGGAGGAAAGCGCTATGGCTGCCGCGAAGCTGAGCAGGGTGCCGATAAGAATGTATTCGGCCTGTTTGTGTCTTTTTGACTCTTCGAAGCGCAGGATTGATTTGGCGGCAATAAGGAGTCCGATGCTTTCGGGTTGTCCTGCCAGGAAAAAGAGGAAGATGACTCCTCGTTCCAGTTGACCGATGAGTGCTCCTCCATTTTGCAGCCCGTCAAGTTTGAGGTTGTTTCTGCTGATGAGCTCTTTGGTGAAAAGAGCGATGAGAAAACCAGCTCCCCTTACGGTTGTGATAAAGCCGGCAAACCCGATAAGTGGCTGGTATCCGGTACCGGAGAATTGCATCCCTTGCAGATTATGGTAAAGAAAACTGGCCAGAAGGATCAGGCTGAAGAGATGCACCGTCTGATCGGCAATAAAGGTGGTGACACTCTCTTTTCCGTACCGTTGTTTTATGAAGTCGATGATGGAGTGAAGAATAAAAACAGAGAGTGGAACCTGCCAGTTTTGCCAGTGCTGGAGCAACAGCCAGGCGGTTGCGGCGTGTATGGCTCCATGCAGGATGAGCATGAGCGGCAATTGCTTGTTGCGTACCATTTTGTTTGGCTGGAGAAAAAAATCAGCCATGCAGTGGGCAGCAATGAGTATTGCGGCAATCTTTTCCATTGCTACCGTTTTGCTTGATTGGAATATCGTTTCTTCAATACAGGCTGTTTTATGGAGAGTTTTTTGTCCATTGCAAGCTTTTAAGTTTTCTTTTAATAAAAGCAAGTTAAAGGGCTTGCTTTATTGCGCCATCTCGCAACTTTTTTTCCGCATGTTGCAGCACGGAGTGTACGGTATTCCAGTGTGCGCGTATCAGGGAATCTCCTATGGCTTGCCGGGAAGGGGAACTTTTCTTTTTTGACACCCAGTGAGCAGCGCTCTCTTCCTGTGTCCGGCCCATCAATGCAGCGTTGACGGCCCGTGATTCCGTCGGTGTCCAGTCGGTTGCAATGCAGTCGAGAAGCGGTATGACGGCATGTATCATGTCGCTCCATGATTCTGTTTCCACCGTTTCGATGCTGAGTGCGAGAGATGATCTTTTCATGGTGTCAACTCCTTTGCCTGAAAGGGTAAATGCTGGCCCGCGCGAATCGGATATTCTCTCTGTGGAAATGTAGTCGATCGCTCCGATACCGATGGAGATTCGGGTATCATACTTCGTGGTTGCGTCTGATTCCATCTTGAGAGCGGAGCGCAGAAAGAGCGCAACTCTGAAAGCCTGTTCCGGTTTGTTCAGGAGAAGTTGCCAACTGTCGTGGCGAAAGGTATCCATTTTTTCACAGACGGTACCGGGGAAGCATCGCTCATAGAGTGAGGCTGAAGTTTTAAGCAGTTCCATGGCTTGCTTGCTCTGGTTGCTCGCCAACTGCGAAGAGCCGACAAGGTCGCCAGTCAGGACGGCATGGAGGTTACTGGTTACGGCCATGCATGAAACGGTTTTGAGGTGGTGATGCCGGTTATTGCTGTGTAATGTACATCCGTTACGGCACTCCTGCAACGTCCGGAGGGGGCAGAATGGCCTTTATTCAGCTTGCGAGGCTCCGCAAATCGGGCAGGAGGGGTCACGCTGGACGCTCACTTTGCGGATGGTCATGGAGAGTGCGTCGCAGGTCAGGAGGGTATTGACGAGGGGAGATCCGATAGAGAGGATATGTTTTATCGCCTCAGTGGCCTGTATGGTGCCGATGAGGCCGGGGAGCGCTCCCAGTGGTCCTTTTGGCGTGGCTGGGGCGGGTGCACCCTCTTCGTGGAATACACACTGGTAGCAGGCGGTTTTGCCGGGATGGACGGTCATGGTCTGGCCGTGGAACTCGCGGATACCAGCATGGGAGTAAGGTTTTGTCGCGTTGTGGCAGGCTCGTGCAATCAGGAATTTTGAGTCGAAATTGTCGGTGGCGTCGATGACGAAATCGTAATCAGCAAGGATCTCCGGAGCGTTTTCTGCGGTAAGCCTGAAGGGGTAGAGCTTGAGCTTGATGTCTGGATCGAGACTGTGGAGTCTCTCCTCAGCGGATGAGACCTTCTCCTGCCCGATTGATGCGGTGGTATGGAGAATCTGGCGCTGGAGGTTGCTGAGATCGACCTTGTCGCCGTCCATAAGTCCTATGGTGCCGATGCCCGCGGCCGCAAGATAGAAGGCGACAGGGGAGCCAAGCCCTCCGGTACCGATCACGAGCACTTTTGCTTCGAGCAGTTTTTCCTGTCCCTTCTCGCCGATTTCCTCCAGTGCGAGGTGGCGGGCGTATCGCTCTCGCTGTTTGTCGGTCAATGGCATGGTTTTGCTTCTAAAGAGTGAATCGTAGCATTGTTTCCCTCTGTTGACGGGCCGTTATAGGAGGGCTCCCAGTTTTTAAAGACCGGTTCAATATTATTTTTGCGCAAGGCAGCGCAGAACTCTTTGGCTGTGCGGTCGTCAAAAATTTCAAATTGCCCCTTTTCCTTCTTATCCGTGTCATGGTAGCCGCCAACGGTGGTGCGGCTTTCAATGCTCATTCTGGTAATGCCAAGCCCGCTCATGCCGTCGCGGTATGTCGCACTCTCCCGTGTAGAGAGTACCAGCTCCGTATCCGGAAGCGCTATGCGAAAGCCAAAGATCATGCGGGCGAGCAGGTGGTCGTCAACCGGGAAGGGGGGCTCATAACCGCCGGTCTGAGGTCTCATGCGCGGAAAGGAGAGCGACATGCCTGCCCGCCAGTATCTCCGTCCGAGATGGCGGAGGTGCCGATAGAGACTCAGCGCATCCTCAACCGGATCAGAGAGACCGAGCAGGACGCCAAGCCCGACGCTTTTTATGCCTCCTTCAAGTGCTCGTGCCGGGGTTTCAAGCCGGTCAATAAAATCTTTTTTCGGTCCCCAGCGGTGCAGCGCTTCGTATCGCTCGCGGTTGTAGGTCTCCTGGTAGATGGTTATGCCGGTGCAGCCGCAGTCGGCAAGTGCGTGGTATTCACTGACACTCATGGGAAAGGCCTCTACCGAGACGCGCTGCATCTCCTGCGCGGCGATTTCTACACTTTTTCGTAGATAGTCGAAGTCGGCAGCGGCGGTGCGTTCACCCGTAAGCAGGAGAATATCACTGATGCCGAGCTTTTTCATGGCAGCCAGTTCACGGCGGATCTCATCCGGTTCAAGACGGTGGCGCACGGTTTTTCGATCGGAGGCAAATCCGCAGTAGGCGCAGCCGCTTGAGCAGTAGTTCGAGAGGTAGAGCGGGGCATAGAGCGTCATGGTGCGTCCGAAACGGCGCAGGGTGATTGCTCTCGATTCAGCCGCAAGCGCTTCAAGAGAGCTTGATGAGTCGGGTGAGAGCATAGCGGCAAGTGCAGCCGTCTCACGTTCGTCAGTAAGCCAATCCGGTAGCGGCCTCATCAATAGGTTCCCAGAAAGGTGGTGAGGGGACTGGTGGCTATGGCTGATCCGCTTTTCTGCATGAGCCCGGCCCGGAATGCTTTTCTTCCTGCCGAAACCGCTTCCGCAAAGGCTTCAGCCATCTCCGGCGGATTACCTGCAACGGCCACGGCACTGTTGACCAGCACTGCTCCGCAACCCATCTCCATGGCGTGGGCGGCTTCGGAAGGGGAGCGCAGTCCCGCGTCGACAATGACCGGAATACCACTTTCACGGATGATGATCTCAATCATTGCGGCGGTGGCAACTCCCTGGCCGCTGCCAATAGCCGATCCGAGAGGCATGACGGAGGCGCAGCCGACCTCTTCAAGTCGTTTGGCCAGCACGGGGTCTGCGGTGATATAAGGCATAACCAGAAAGCCCTCTTTTGCCAGAATTCGGGCGGCCTCGAATGTCTCAATGGGATCGGGCATCAGATGCTGCGGGTTCGGGTGAATTTCCACCTTGATGAAGGGGCTGCCGGAAAGTTCTCGGGCAATGTGGGCCGCCCGGACAGCTTCGGCGGCGGTTGATGCTCCTGAGGTATTGGGCATGAGGGTAATCCCCTCGATTGCAGAAAGGGGGCCGAAGAGGTCGTCTTCAGCCTGTTCGCGGTTGAAGCGGCGCAGCGCGATGGTAACGAGTTGTGCGCCGGATGCACGGACGGCTTCGAGCATGACCGTTGCATTGCTGAATTTTCCTGTTCCGAGAATCAGGCGGGAAGAGAAGGTATAAGAGCCAAGCTGCAAAGAATCCATAATATCATATAATCGGTTAACCACCGCCTGCAAAAATAAGGAGCTCAACCTTGTCGCCCTCGTGCAGAAGGTGGGCTGAGCGGTTGTCGGGGCGGATGATCTGTTCGTTTACTACTACGGCCACACTTTTTCCGTCGCAGCCGATAGTCGCAAGCAGATCGCTTACGGCAGAACCCTCCGGAAGTGGCTGTTGTTGTCCGTTCAGCTCAATAGTAATCATTTGTGACCTTTCTTCATTATTTCTTTTATCGTCATATCATGCCATGAATCACATCGGGCCATAACACGAATTCTGTAGGGACACGCCATGGCGTGCCCTTACAATGCAAGGGCGTTCAACAAATCCGCCTCAAGATCCTCGGCATTTTCCAAGCCGACGGAGAGGCGCACAAGGTTATCGGTGCATTTTCTCCGCGCACGTTCCTCTCTGGAGAGTGCTCCAAGGGTCATTTTTGCCGGTGAAGCGATGAGCGATTCGACACCGCCGAGGCTGTCAGCAAGGACAAAGAGTTTGATTCGCGCTACCAGTTGTTCGACAGCCGGAAGTCCTCCTTTCAATGCGAAGGTCACCATTCCCCCGAAGCCGCTCATCTGCTCTTTTGCCAGTTCATGCTGGGGATGGGAGGTGAGGCCCGGATACAACACCCGTTCCACCGCCGGGTGCGTTTCAAGAAATTGTGCGAGGTGCAGGGCGTTGGCTTCATGCTCCTTCATGCGGATTTTGAGCGTTTTCAGACCGCGAAGAATGAGCCAGCAGTCCCAGGGAGCAGGTATGGCCCCCGCTGCGCCCTGGTAATTTTTAATGATGGTGTGCAGCGCCGGATGCGAGGTGACGACCGCACCGCCGATGACGTCGCTGTGGCCGCCAAGATACTTGGTGGTGCTGTGGACGACAATATCGGCGCCGAGTTCAAGCGGACGCTGGAAGTAGGGGCTTAAAAAAGTGTTGTCAACAGCGAGCAGGATGCCACGCTCTTTTGCAAGTTTGCCAAGAGCCCGAATGTCGGAGAGCTGGAGGAGCGGGTTACTTGGAGTTTCAATCCAGATCAGCCTGGTTTCCGGAGTGATAGCGGCCTCATAACTCGCTGTCGATTCACTTGCTGCGTAGGTGGTCGTGATGCCCAACGGACGGAGAAGCTGCTCAAAAATACGGTAGCTTCCTCCGTAAATATCATTACTCGCAACAATGTGTTCTCCAGGCTTCACCACCTGAAGTGCCGCCAGGGTGGCGGCTACTCCGGAGGCGAAGGCGAGGCCGTAGCGCCCGTTTTCGAGCAGGGCAATGGTCGATTCAAGTGCTTTCCTTGTAGGATTGCCGATTCTTGAGTAGAAGAATTCGCCGTGATGCTGCAAGTCTTCCCGCTCAAAGGTGGATGTTTGGTAAATGGGAACGGTTACCGATCCCGTATGGGGGTCAGGAGCCTGTCCGTCATGAATCGCAAGGGTTTCAAACTGCATGATCTTGTTTTAATCGCTCAATGAATCAAATGCCGAGTCCGTCGGTAAAGCTGCTCTCAACAGCTTTCTGCTGGAGTACCCTTGAGTTTGGCGGAACGCTTACGGTCTGCCAGACGTTGCCACCGATAACCGAGTTTTTACCAATGGTTATTCTTCCGAGGATGTTGGCATTCGAGTAAATAACGACGTTGTCTTCAATAATGGGATGGCGTGGCAGGTTTTTCACCGGATTGCCATCGTCATCGAGTGCAAATTTCTTCGCGCCAAGCGTTACGCCCTGGTAGAGCCGCACGTGGTTGCCGATAATGCAGGTTTCACCAATGACCACGCCGGTACCATGATCAATGCAGAAATGGTCGCCGATATGGGCTCCCGGATGAATGTCAATACCGGTTTCCGAGTGGGCCATTTCAGCAATGATTCTCGGAATCAGGGGTACACCAAGCGACAGCAGTGCATGCGCCGCCCGGTAATTGATCATTGCCCTGATGGAGGGGTAGCAGAAGATGATCTCTCCATAGTTTTTCGCCGCAGGATCACCGTCGTATATGGCCTTGACATCAGTGCACAACTTTCGCCTGATGTCAGGAAGAAGTCCGATGAACTGGCTGGCGTTTTCTGAGGCATGTTCTGCGGCATTAACCGATCCACTTTTCTCGGTGTCGAAATGCTGAACACTGAGAATCTGCTCAGAAAGCAATCCATAAAGCTTTTCTATGCGTACACCAAGAAAGTGATGACGCGACTGCTGCCGCAGGACGGGTCCGCCGAAATATCCCGGAAAAATTATTGAACGCAGGAGTTCAACAATCTCCTTGAGCTTTTCAATCGAGGGCAGCAGATGCTCATGATGTCCCAGAGAGTCACACTCAGCATCACCGTGACCGGATAACCGTCTGATAGCCTCTTCAATGATGCCGCCACTTTTTGTTTCCATAAGTAAAACTTCCTCTGCCGGATGATTCTCCGGATTTAAATAATTATTTCAGCCGGTTCAGATTTTGACCGGCTCCTCATCAGCCTGGTAGAGCAGTGTTGAGAGGTAGCGCTCTCCGGTATCCGGCAGAATGACGACAATGCGTTTTCCCCTGTTCTCCTCACGAAGTGCAAGCTGCAGAGCTGCGTAAACCGCCGCGCCTGAAGAGATTCCGACAATGAGTCCTTCCGTTTTGGCCAGTTTGCGACCCGTACGCAAGGCATCCTCATTCTTCACCGGGATAATTTCATCAATAACGCCGGTGTTGAGAATATCAGGAATAAATCCGGCACCGATTCCCTGTATTTTGTGCGGACCTGGTTTACCGCCAGCAATAACCTGCGAATCGAATGGCTCAACAGCAACGATTTTCACTCCCGGGTTTCTCTGTTTGAGTACCTCACCGACGCCGGTAATCGTTCCCCCGGTTCCAACACCACTGACAAAAATATCAATGTTGCCATCGGTATCGTTCCAGATCTCTTCGGCGGTTGTTTTGCGGTGAATTTCTGGATTGGCCGGGTTTTTGAACTGCTGCGGAACAAAAGAATTCGGATATTCCGCGTTCAGTGCTTCTGCTTTTCTGATGGCTCCGCTCATTCCTTCCGGACCAGGTGTCAGAACCAGTTCTGCACCAAGCGCCTTGAGCAGGTTTCTGCGTTCGATACTCATGGTTTCAGGCATGGTCAGTATCAGCCGATATCCCTTGGCGGCGGCAATAAAGGCCAGTGCAATACCGGTGTTGCCGCTGGTTGGCTCAATAATAATGCTCTCTTTATTGAGCAGTCCCTGCTTTTCAGCATCCTCGATCATGGAAAAGCCGATACGATCCTTCACACTGCCACCGGGGTTGAAGTACTCAAGTTTGGCAATAATTGCTCCGAGAGCCTGATGTTCACGACCGAAATTTCCAAGCTCAAGAAGAGGGGTGTTGCCGATAAGGTCAGTCAGTTTTTTTGCGATGCGTCCCATAGCTGTTACCTGTTTTGGTGTTTGAAAATAACTTTAATATCATCAATAACCCGTTCAATGGAAATCCCGTTAAACGGTGATTTGGCATACCGTAAATGCGGTATAATCAGATATGGTACTCGATATTGTCGATCAACCCCGCTTTTATGGCATACATGAGCAATTCAGGACTGCTTGACACGCCGAGCTTACGGAAAATATTTTTCCGGTGTGTCATGACGGTGTGAAAACTAATATGCTTTTTTACAGCAATCTCTTTTGTTGACAGACCGCTCGAAATCATCCGGACAATATCGATTTCCGAGGTGGTCAGGATGGTCGCATCTTCCAAAGGACCATCCTTTTTCAGGAGAATATCGAGCACATCACCTGAATAATATTTTTTCCCTTTCAACGCGGCATCGATGGCATGAAAAATCTCTTCTGAATCATCGGTTTTCAGAACAATATTTCTGATTCCGATATCGTTTAACTCCTTTATTTTTATGTGCGTTATTGAATTAGTCAAAACCACGATCCCTATTTCCGGATGATTTTTTCTCAAATCCTCGAGTTCACTGATTGAATCAAAATCGAAGAGGATATAATCGGTGATGATGAGCGAAATGCCCTCTTTCTGCAGATACTGCTGCAAGCCAGCTTTGGTTGATACCGTATAAAACGCCTTGTAGAGCGGTGTCAACATTGCCCGCAACGCCTCATTGGTTAAAAACTGTGTATCAGCGAGAACAACAGAGATATTTCGTTTGGTATTGGTCATGGTTACTGATTTGTTTCGTCTGTCTGAAGCGCCTCGTCGAGAGCCTCAAGCAGATCATCGGGATGCTCAAGACCGATGGAGAGACGGATCAAATCCGGTGAAAGACCGCTTTGCAATTGCTGCTCTGCCGTCAACTGGCTGTGCGAGGTGCTTGCCGGATGGAGGATCAGGCTTTTAGCGTCACCGACATTGGCAAGGTGCGAAAAGAGCTTGATGGTGTCGATGATTTTTACGGCTGCATCATAACCGCCTTTTACGCCGAAGACGACCATGCCGCCAAACCCGTTTTTCAAATCTCTTGAAGCGCCGGGGTAAGAGGGGTCATTTTTCAGTCCCGGATAACGAACCCAAGCCACCTCAGGGTGTTGTGCAAGGTGTTCCGCAACGATGAGTGCATTTTCCGAATGGCGGGCCATACGGACGGGCAGGGTTTCGATCCCCTGAAGAAAAATCCAGGAATTGTCGGGAGAAATGCAGGCTCCGAGGTTTCTGAGCGGTACCGTCCGTACCCGAAGGGCGAAAGCGATTGGCGCAAGGGGTTCCGGCAGGTCAATGGCCCAGCGTAGCCCGTGATAGTTGTTATCGGGTTCGGTAAAAAGGGGATGACGCCCGGCTTTCCAGTCGAAACGCCCGGCATCGGTGATGATACCACCGAGACCGGAGCCATGGCCGCCCAGCCATTTGGTCAGGGAGTTGATGACGATGTCTGCTCCGAGATCAATGGTTTTGAGCAGATAAGGGGTTGTGAAGGTTGCATCCACAATCAGCGGAAGTCCGTTGCGGTGAGCCACCTCTGCAATGGCCTTGACATCGGTATAGTCAAGCACCGGGTTTCCGATGGTCTCAATGAAGAGCGCCCTTGTTTTCGGGGTTATTGCACGCTCAAAATTGGCCGGATCTTTGGGGTCAACAAATTTGACGGTGATGCCGAGTTTGGGAAGAATGGCATCGAACTGGGTATAGGTGCCGCCATAGAGATTGTTTGCGGAAACGATTTCATCGCCGGCTTCTGCGAGGGTGATAATCGTGTTGAAAATGGCTGCCGTTCCTGATGCGAGAGCAACAGATGCAGCACCACCTTCAAGCTGTGTGACCCGCTGTTCGAGAACGTCGGTGGTCGGGTTCATCAGTCTTGTGTAAATATTGCCGAGCTCTTTCAGGGCGAACAGGTTTGCAGCATGTTCGGTGTTTTTGAAAAGATAGGAACTGGTGCGATAGACCGGTACTCCGCGAGACTGGGTGGAATCGACAGTTTGACCTGCATGAAGGGCAAGCGTTTCAAAGCGGTAATGTTCGGAACTCATGTGATACTCTCCTTTGTTTGGTTGTTGGATTTGGGGCTTGGGGCACGGCATACCGTGCCGGTACCCCGTACGATACGTTAATTTTGTTGTTGACCGAAAAGCTTGTAGCGTTGCAGGTTAAACTGGTAAAAGAGGAAGCAGCCGAAGCAGAATCCTGCAAGGGCTACCGATGCAGCAATTGCAACGATACCCGAAAAAATCCACCCCGCAAGCGGTGCTCCCAACAGGAATGAAATTTGGGCGCCGCCGAGCAAAATTGCGGCAATCGAGTTATTGAACCGCATCAATTTCGGGTACTCTGTTGCCGCATTCAGGTTTTGCTTTTCAAACAGGCGCGATCCGACCATGAAAATAAGACTCCCTTTTTTACCAAACACAATTGCTGAAAGAATGATAAAAAAAAGCGCGGTGGTTACAAGCGGTTGCTGAAAGACGATGGCCGCAGTGATGCCTGCGAGTAGCACCACCCGGTTCAGTGTGACAATCGGCAAAGGTATCCCAAGGCACGTGGGCGCTGATGTTGTTGATGTTGACATGGTTGACAGGGTTGATGTGGTTGACATGATGCAGTGCTCTCGTTTGATTATCGGTTTGTTTTTTTTTGATATTCCGGGTGAAAATAAAAAAAGCCGGCTCTGACATTCAGAACCGGCTTGCAAGACAATATGTACTTCATGAAATCATGCGAGTTACAATCTCTTTCCCGATATCCTTGTGTCAGAATAATGCCGCCAATAGCAACAGCAGCAGTCGAGCAGAAAGATTATAGAGGTCATTGATTTCATAAGTCGCCTTTTGTAAGCTGTCATTTAACGATTGTTAACTCTATTTTTGCAATTTACCAAAAAAAAGTTTGTTTTTTTTAATTAATTCGCAAAAAAAGCATTCAGTTTACACCGATGATAACACTTGATGCCTTGAAGACTGAACAGGCCGTGTCGCCCTCCTTGAGTGCAAGTTTTTCAGAACTTCCGTGCGTAATGATGGCGGAAATCACATTGCCTTCACCGATTTCCAGATCAACTTCTGTGCTGACCGGTCCTTCAATAACTTTTGTGATCTTGCCAGGCAGTATGTTTCTTGCGCTCAGCTTTGTATCGTGCAGCTCCTGTGCGATAATGATGGAACTTGACTTGATGATGGCATAGGCATTCACCCCCTCTTTCAGACCGAGATTGTCAACGGCACCGTTGGTGATAACCGAGGTGATGCGCGTTTCCCCTTTAAGCAAAAGGATGACCTCCGCGTTGACTGCACCTCTGGTGACTTTTTCCACTGTTCCTGAAAAAACGTTGCGTGCACTGATTTTCATTGATATGCTTTTAAGAAATTGATAAAGATGACGGGCATCACCGAGACGCCCCTCAAGATTCTGGAGAAACTTTCGGTGTTCTTCCTGAACAACCCGGAATTGATCAATAATTTTTTTTCCGTCCCTGGTCAGAACGGTGCCTCCGCCCCCTTTTCCCCCCGTCATGCGGTCAACCAGAGGCTTTTCAGAGAGGTTGTTCATCATGTTGACCAGATGCCATGCCGTTTTGTAGCTGATTCCTGCGGCTTTCGCAGCACTGCTGATGGAGCCAAGCTCATCGATTTTTTCCAGCAATGCTATCCGGTCGCCGCCAAGAAATCGGCTCTCCGCCTTCTGAAACCAGATGGAGCCCTCAAGGCCGATTGCATCTTTTTTGTTTTTCATCCGGCATATTCTCCCCAGGCAGTCGCTTTTCTTCTGTTAACGATTCAAGTACTCTGGCAGTTCAAGGAAGTGGACATCATGCTTCGGCTGGTTCTTTTCAGGTACTGACCTCATGACGACAAGATACATGATCACAGGCAAAGGATAAAATCAAACAGTGTGGCGATCGAACTCCTGAGTTTTTTCTTCCGAATCGAGATGACAAAGGTTACGATGGTACTCTGAAATAGATATTCTGTTTTTTATTTTACCTCGCACGACAAGACCCATATCCAAAAGGTGTTTGATGCCATACTGGCGGCTGACGCCATCGGAGAGTACCTGAAAAACAATCCGCGAATTTGAGCTTGTTAATGTTCTCCGACGAATAAGGAATAGATGAGGCTGTTGCCGGCTTTAAAATTCGTAGCATGTGATTGTTCAAAAAAAAATTAAGTGACAAAGATGTTTGATTTTGAAATAAATAACGAAAGTTGTACTCGTTGCGGTCAGTGTGTTGCTGATTGTCCTGCACGGATCATCGCCATGGCGGAAGATGGATACCCGTTTATTGCCAATGAAAAAGAGGCAAGTTGTTACAAATGTCAACACTGTCTGGCGATCTGTCCAACAGGTTCTGTCTCAATATTCGGGCTTGATCCGGCACTAAGCCGTTCTCTCAAAGGGGGATATCCCGATCCTGAGCAACTTGAAACGCTGATAAAAGGCAGAAGATCGGTGCGGCGCTATAAAAGTGAAAATCTTGATCCAGCTCTTTTTCAGCGCCTTCTCGATGTTGCATGGCATGCTCCAACCGGTGTGAATGCACGTCAGGTTTGTTTCACGGTACTCGACAGCAAAGAGAAGAGTGCACAATTTCGTGACGAAGTGATGACCGGGTTGGGAAGGCTTGTCAATGAGGGTGCTTTTCCGGCAGGAACGGCTTACTATGCCAATTTTTTGCGGATATGGGAGAAGCATCATATTGATCTCCTTTTCCGTAACGCGCCACATTTGCTGGTTGCCTCGGCACCAAAGAGCGTTGCAACTCCGATGCAGGACTGCCTGATTGCGCTATCCTACTTTGAGCTTTTCGCCCAGGCCAATGGGGTCGGTACGGTCTGGAATGGTTTGGTAAACCGGGTCATCAGCGACCTGTTACCCGAGACTCGCCAACGCCTTGGTATACCGGATGACCATATTGTAGGTTATGCCATGGTTTTTGGTAAACCGGACGTTCATTTCGCCCGTACGGTGCAACATGCTCCGGCGCTTATTCATCGCGCACTATAGGAGAATATACCATGGGGAAAATTACAACTGGGCCTTGACGATTATCGAGAAATGGGAGAGGGGTTTTGTTTTCAGCAGAGATAATTCAAAAATCCGCAGATCAGGGTGGATCAATCCAAACAAAAAATTGGGCTAACAGGAGATGTTGTTTGATACCACATATTCACAGGGAGTCACACAAAGCAGCCCGAATCGGATGGCTTCGCGCTGCCGTACTTGGCGCCAATGATGGAACCATTTCGATAGCAAGCCTTGTTATTGGCGTGGCTGCTGCTGGTGCTTCTCAGGACACCGTTCTGTTAACCGGTGTGGCTGGTCTTGTCGCCGGTGCCATGTCTATGGCGGCAGGGGAGTATGTATCGGTTCAGTCGCAAGCAGACACCGAACATGCCGATATCGCGAGGGAAAAACGCGAGCTGGAAACGGACCCGGAGCACGAACTGGAGGAGCTGACCTCAATTTATGAAGCCCGCGGACTCGATCAACCGCTGGCACTGCAGGTAGCAGAGGCTCTTATGAAGAAAGATGCTCTTGGAGCACATATCCGCGATGAACTCGGCATTACAGAGACTCTGCGGGCACGACCGATCCAGGCTGCATTTGCTTCTGCAATTTCGTTTATAGCAGGTGCGGTTATCCCGATTTTCGCAGTGCTGCTCGCGCCTTCAGGCCGCATTTCGGAAGTCTCATCTGCAACAGCACTCGTGACCTTACTGTTTCTTGGGGCTACCGCAGCCTATGCCGGTGGAGCACCTGTTATCAAGGGCGCAATCCGTGTCGCCTTCTGGGGAGCTCTCGCAATGGGGCTTACGGCAGGAGTCGGCAGGTTTTTTGGTACGGTTGTATGATACCAGAAAAAACTTTTTAATGTTGTATATTGTAATTCTAAAGTGATTGTGTCCGGCTCTACGAGCAGGTACCTTGGGTTGTATGGCACCGAAAGATCCGGAGAAAAACGGGGGTGCAGGCAGGTTACACGGCATCAGTAGCGGAGGACTCTTATCGGAACTATAATAAATGTTAGCAGGAGTGTAACGATGAAAAAAAACATCTGGTTTGTTGCCGGACTTGCAGGAGTTCTTCTTGGCACTTTACCACTTAATTGTGAGGAAGGGTTCAGCATGAGTCCGAGGAGGGGAGGTGGCGTCTCTATTGTTATTGGTTCCCAGCCGAATTTTATCGACTTGCCGGACCAGGGATTTTCAGTATCCGTAGGGAGCCCTTACGATATTGTCAGATACGACGATCGATACTATGTCTATCAGGATGGGGCGTGGTATAACTCGAGGGACTATCGCGGGCCGTGGCTTTTGATTCATGAGAACAACCTTCCCCCCAAGATAAGAAAACATCGTCCAGATGACATTCGGAGGTATCGGGACGCAGAGTCACAGCGGCATGGCAATGGCAACCCCAACAACCAGAACCAGCACAATGACGGCGATCGGCGGTAGACTGGATGCACTATGTTGAGCTTCTTTTAAAAAAAGATACCCCGCTCCTTGGGCGGGGTGTTTTTTTCTGCAAACAGCGCTATATTCCACATAAACCGTAAAGCTAATCTCGCCCGTAACCTACGGGATTTTTCCTGCCTGATGTAAATAAATGATGGTTATATTTGACAGTGATCAATACTATTCCACCGACCGTATTGGCAAAGGCGGTCACTGTTTTGAGGATGTTTTTTTGCGACGAGAGATCCTGCTTGAATTCAAGGGTTTTTCCCTCCGGTCGGCTGTATAGCACTAACTAACAGAATCGTATTCCGTAATGCGACTTGCTGCCTCCCGAGGCAGCCTCCAGCTCCTCATCGCTCAACTCGCCCGACACTTCCTTAATCTCCGCCTCGGTGCAATCAATACCTTCGCTCTCAATGTACACCAGCCGCCCGGCAACGTCCTCGATGGCCAGAACACGCTTGCTGAATATTTCGTCCGACTTCATCTTCTCGATAAACAGCTTTGCTTGGTCTAATGACATGATGGGATCTCCATTTGGTTATAATGGAATGCAGAATGACCGTTATAGCAACTCTTGTAAGGATATTATAGCGAATTTTATCCACCCTGTGCGTGGAAATGATTGGACAATGCATGAAAGTGCTTCGCCGGAGCACTAACCGCCTTTGGTTGCGAGTTCACGGAAGAATTCCTTGAGATGCCGTGTGCCGGTTGCCGGGGCGACGTTGTCGATACGGCTGACGGAGAGAGCGAAGGAGATGATGCTTTTCAGGGGCTTGTTGATGAGCCCTATAGCGAACAGGACGATGTCGCCGATCCATAAGGGCAGGTGTGTGATTTTCGGCTCCATGCCGAGAGCTTCAAACGCCATGAGGTTGGTTTCGTCGTAGGTATAAATGTCCGGCCCGCCGACAGCGATTTCACTGTTCCCCTCGACTTCCGCAACATCGACGCATATCTTCGACAGATCGGCACCGTGGATCGGGTTGAAGCGGTTCGACCCGTCGCCGAAAAGAAAGACGTGACCTTTACGGGCGAAGGAGAAGAACATGCCCATGTCGTTGAAGTAGGCGGTCGGCCGGATTACGGTGTAGGGCATGCCGGAAGCCAAAAGCTCCTGCACGAAGAGCTCGTGCGACTTCACCATCTCAGAATCCATCATTTTGTCGGAGTTGAAGACCGAGATGTAGATGAACTTTCTGACGCCGTTGGCGAGGGCGTCCTTCAGCAAAGCCTTGTTCCCGAGGTAGTCGATCTGTTCGCTTGTGATGTCGTGCTGAGGTTTAGTGAGGCCCATGCAGGAGAAGACGATATCTACCTCCTTGCAGGTGTCCTTCAGGGATGGCGTGTCGGTCGCGTCTCCGATTACAATCTCCTCGATGACCTCCGCAACCGCTGGTTCGAAGTTGGGCCCTTCCTCTGTGAGCTTTTCGCGGCTTCTGACGAGGGCCCGCACACTGTAGCCCCGCGTGGCGAATTCCCTGACCACATGCCTGCCGAGATAGCCTGAAGCTCCGGCCACGAGTACCTTCTGTTTTGCCATGGTCACGCTTGTTTTGTATTGGTCGAGTGTTTCCTGCACTGAATTTACGGAGAACGAAGGAAACGTCGATTCAGGATTTACGCTTTTTCGATCTGACGGAGAATTTCCCGCAGCGATGAGAGTGTTGCCAGTTTCTCCTCTTCAGTGGGGGAATTGTAAAAACTGATAATGGCTTTGCCGCCGATACCGATCGGGGGATACTCTTTTTTTGCAAGCATCGGCATCAGGGCAAGGAATTTCGACAGACTTTCCTTGTCCATACCGTTGATTCTCCGGAGGACATCTGCTGTGATGCCGTCAGAGGCATCTTCGCCGAGACCGGCAACGTAGGCGGCGCTCTGAACGGCACCATACTGGAAGCCGAGTACGGCAAAAACGATATCCCTGTTCGTGCTGCTTTCCAGGCCGGTCGGACACTGCCCGATCGCTTCGGCGAGGAACTGCAGTGCCATCTTCGTTATTGCTTCGATGTTTTCTTCCTGATTTTTATGCATTTGGAAAAAGAATTTTGTTGCACATGTTACTGGTCAGTGTTCATGAACGATGGTATGCCGGTGCATGCTCGATGTCCGGCATATTCGCGTCAGATTGCTGACGGCTGTTTTGAGCTTGTCGTACGGAAAGGCAAGAAGCAGGTCATCGGGTGCGAGAGCGAGTCCGGCGTTGCCGCCGGTGTCGCCAAGCGTGAACGTCGGTTTTCCGGTTTTCATGACATAGCTTGACACCATCTCGCAGGTCGATCCGCCGGCTATGCCGTGAACCAGTTCGCCGCTGTCGAAGCCGTAAGCCCTCAGGATGTGCTGTCCCTGAAAGGGCTTGCAGACGATCAGTACCACATCCGGCCGCAGGGTATCGTCATTCATGGCTGACAGCGGTCCGACGATCTGCGCTGCAAACTCTCCATCTTCGAACGGCATGGTTGATGCGAGGGAGCAGCGAAGGGCATCCATTGTTCCGAACAGTTTCCCGTCACCGATCATGAATTTCTCGGCAGCCTCTAAAGGCAAAAGGCTTCCGAAGCCAGCAGCTATTGCGCCGCCGCCGCAAACCTGATGCTCTCTGGTCGTGTAGAAAGGGCCGGCGCCCCTCAGACAGTCGCCCCACATGGCGCAGAGAAATGATTTTGGAGCGTGCTCCCCTGAAGAGGCTCCGAATTTTTTGACCCCTTCGGGCAGGTCACTGAGCGAGGTAACAAATTTGACTGCTATGGGATTGCAGGCCAGCTCTTCACTCTGTACGAGTGTTTGCGACAATTGCTCTGGTGTCATGGCTCACTTTTGAATTGTTACGGAGGTGTTACGGGCCATCCGGTATTGCATGCAGTATACGATAATTGATGAACATCACGGAAAGAACGGAGAACCTCCCAGCTGAAAAGCGGGACAAATGAGAACGACTTGGATGGCTGATGGGTAATCGGCACCGGGTAGCAGTTCTTCGTTGATGCTATGCTTAATGAATTCATTATTAACTTGGAATTGCGATTAAAGTGTGCCGCTTTCACGTTGGTGAGTCGTGGCATTGGTCATTTGAGGCTGTGAGGTACCGATGTGCTGGCAGGGTACTGTTTGCTTTTCTTCCGGGGTGAAGAGCTCCAATTCTGCAATTGGCGTTTCGGGAGCCTCTTCGAGAGCCTTGACAAGAACTTCGAGGGCAGATTGCATGATGTTGCAAATCCATTCAGGATCAATTGATGCGTCAATCTGAACAGTCAGGTCAAGTCCCTCGCCAAAATCATCGATGGAGAGCCCGACCGGATAATTGCTTTCTCCTTCACTATGCCTGAGCAGTTCAACTCCTTCAAGGCGGAATGCAGCATCATTTTTTTTGGCTGTATGCCGATAGTTCAGCAGTGATGTGAACAGTGGCATCGAGGCTGGAACTGCACTGCAGCGCTGAGCCATGCTGAGGGAGGCATATTCGTGACGTATGAGCGCAAGAAGGCGATGCTGGGTCTGTCGAAGAGTTTCGGCAACCGTTTGCGCATCGCATGTCAGGCGAAGGGGGAGTGTGTTGATGAAGATGCCGACTGCACGCTCGACTCCGGTTCCTCCATGCATGCGTCCTGTCAGTACGGTGCCGAAAACAATTTCTTTTTGACCGCAGCAGCGGGAAAGAAGGAGTGCCCAGGCAAGATGGCAGATGGCGGCTGGCGTCGCACTGACGTGACGAGCCGCCGCGCGAAGCCGGAGGGTAAAATCTATTGAGAGCTCCCGATGCGATTCCACGATTGTTGAGCCGTCACCGTTTACATCAAGCAGTCCGAATGGAGCGGTAGGGTTTTTAATATCACTTAGCATTTCGCGGAAAAACGGTTCTGAACTCCCAGATGTATTTCTTTCGTGTAGTTGGGCAATGAAATTGCGGAAGGGTACTGGTGCCCGAAGGCGCTCGAGTGTTCCATCAATATGTGCAGTTATCTCATCAAGCATCACGATCAGCGTTGTGTAATCCATTATCAGATGGTGAGAGACAAGAAGCATCAGCCAGCGCTCACCATCCTGTGCAAGTGCTATCCGAAGCAAGGGTGGACGTTCCAGATCGAGACGGTTATGGCGCGGAAAAGAGTTCATTAACTGATTGGCAATCAATCCATTACTTTCATGGAAATCAAGCTGCTCAACAATCAGCGGGGCATGACGCCAGACAATCTGAACCGGTTCAGGCAGCGGGCCCCATACAATTGATGTCCTGAGCATGTCATGGCGCTCAATAACAGACTGCAGGGCAGCCGTAAAGATATCGGCACGAGCAAGGCAGTCAACTGCAAAAAGATGACGACTCATGTAGGAGTCACCATTTTTTTGCAACCTGGAATGAAAGTACATGCCTTCCTGGAGCGGTGTCAGGGGATAGATATCCTGTATGTTGCCGGCTCCGCCTTCAACAGTTGTCAGAATGTGATCGATCTCTGCCTGCGAAAGGTGAATCAGGGGAAGAAGATCGGGAGTTATTCTGCTCGTGTCGGGAAGAATGCTGTTGACAGGAATTGGAAGAAGCTGTTCGGTGTTCTGGTCGAATGAGCGGATTCGTTCTGCAAGTTCAACGGGTGTGGGAGCTTCAAAAATCCAGCGGACTGGTATGCTGATGCCTGCCGCATCCCGGAGAATGGCCGTGAATCTGGCGGCAGAGAGTGACTCTCCGCCCAGCTCGAAAAAGTTGTCATGAATGCCGCAGTTTTTCTGATGTAGCGCCTTGGCCCAGAGGTCCACAAGCAGTTCTTCAATATCATCGTGCGGGGGTGCGGCGGAATTATTGGCTGGCATGCAGTCCGGTTCGGGAAGCAATTTTCTGTCGACTTTGCCGTTGGCTGTCAGTGGCATTGATTCCAGAAAAACAAAAGCTGAGGGTAGCATGTAATCAGGAAGCGTGCCTTTGAGTATGCTCCGGAGCTCTGTGATCGTGGGCCGCAAGTCACGTGTCACAAGGTAGGCTATAAGGTGTTGCTGACTGGACGCATCTCTTCGGGCAATGACCACGGCAGAGTGGATTGATGGATGGGCGGTGAGTGCCGATTCTATTTCACCTGGTTCAATGCGAAATCCGCGGATCTTGACCTGATGGTCGAGACGACCGAGAAATTCAAGGTTGCCGTCCGCCCGATAGCGGACGAGGTCGCCGCTTTTATAGAGTCGGGCACCGGGCTCAATGGAGAACGGATCAGGAATGAACTTTTCCGCCGTGAGTTCGGGACGGTTCAGATATTCTCTTGCCAGACCGATGCCGCCGATATGCAGTTCTCCGGCTGTGCCTGTCGGGGTTGGCTGCAGATTGCGGTCAAGCACGTAGAGTTTTGTGTTTGCTATGGGTCTGCCGACCAGAAGAGGCACGTCAGTCAGGATGTCGTCGTGGCTGCACTCAGCAATGGTGGCGCAGACCGTTGTTTCGGTCGGACCATAGGCGTTGAAGAATCGTCGTCCTTTCGACCAGAAGGAGGCCTGAGCCGGGGGACATGGTTCGCCGGCTACGACAAGAACCTCCAGGGCCGGTAACGGTTTCCGGGGCAGGAGGGCAAGAGCTGTCGGCGGCAGGGTCAGATGGGTGATGGCCGCAGCATCAAGATAGTGCAGCAACGATGGCCCCGGAAAGCGTTGCTCTTCATCCGGCAGATGCAGTTCTGCTCCGGAACAAAGGACCATTGCAATCTCTGAAACTGATGCGTCGAAGCTGAAGGAGGCAAACTGCAGCACCCTGCTTCTTGAGGTCACACCGAAGGCGGTGATCTGGGCCAATGCCATATTGCTCAGCCCGCGATGTGTAATAGCCACCCCTTTTGGAACACCGGTGGAGCCTGAGGTGTAGATGATATAGGCGAGTTGCTGCTGGCTGAGGGCAAGATCGGGATTATTTTTCGCTCGTGATGCGATAGATGTCTGATCGGAATCAATGCAAAGGGTATGAGCTGCGGTAAACGGCAATTTATTGAGTAGCGATTGGCGTGTGATGAGCAGTTTTGCGCCAGAATCTTCAAGCATGAAGGCGAGACGTTCGGCAGGATAGGAGGGATCAAGGGGCAGATAGCATCCACCGGCCTTGAGTACGGCTATCACCGCGACAATCATCTCCGCAGAGCGATCCAGCGCAATGGCGATCGGGGCATCATGCTCTGTGCGGAGTGCAATCATGGCGTGTGCCAACTGATTGGCTCTTGCATTGAGATCAGCGTAACTTAGCCTCATGTTTTGAAAAACCAGGGCAGTAGCCTCCGCTCTTCCGGCGGCATGAGATTCGAAGAGTTGATGGAGCGATTTTTCCGGCAGAGGCGCATCTGTGGCGTTCCAGTTGATGAGTAACTGTTCTTTTTCAGCGGGCGGCAAAATATCAAGATTGCTGATCCGCTTTTCAGGGTTGGCAACTACCGCTTCAATCAAATGCAGTAGTCGAGCCTGTATGCACTCTATTTCAGGCGCATCAAAATAGGCCTGGTTGTAGCATAAATCAAACTGGATCTCCTTGTTTTCGGAGAAATCCAGCATAAATATGACGAGAGGAATCTGTTCAAAATTATGAATATTCCAGATGGTTTCACCGACGGGAGTGGATCCGAAACTAAACGAATAATCCTCTTTTTCCAGAGAGAAGCCGAGGTCAAATAATCTTTTTCTGCCTTTCTGTAACACTCCTGACAGACGATTGATCTCGCTTACCGGGAGGCGTTGATGGCGATAGCTCTGCCTCAAGGTTCTTGAGACCGCCTTGATCAGCTCGGTAAAGCTGATCTCATTGCCATAGCTGAATCGTTCAGGAATAATACTGACGAAGAGGCCTATGGTTTTTTTGAACGCTGGCGAGTTCCTGTTCAATACCGGTAATCCGATGATACACTCATCCTGTTCCTGCGCTCTGGTGAAGTAGACATAGAGAATCCCGATCATCACGTGGAAGAGGGAGACGGAATGCAATTCGGCCAGTCTCCCAAGTCGGTCATATTGTTTGCGGGGAAGATGTCCGATGAGAACCCCACCAGGAACTGCTTCCGTGCACACGCTGTATCTGTTTCGAGCAGAAAAGAGGGGGGCGGGCAGCGGGGTGAATTTTTTTTGCCAGTATTGACGGTGACCCTCAAGCTTGTCCGGGTCAGGGGCCGAGGCATCGTGATGGAGGAAGTTACGGTATGAAATTTCCGGCCTGAAGGGGAGTGGGCGACCGTTCAAGAGGGCGTTGTAATGTGCTGCAACGCGATGGGCAACAAGACCTATTGCCCGACCATCGACAGCGATATGGTGATAGACGTGCGACCAGAAATAGCGGTATTCCGAAAGTTTGTAAAGGCTGTTGCGGAAAAGGGGCTCTTCTAAAATCCGGAACGGTTGATTATGGATGTTCAGGATGTGTCGGACAGCGCTTTGTTGCGGGTCGCGCTCAATGGAACAGTCAACAAGAGTGATGTTGACATCATCCATGTCTGGAAATGATTGGAAAGGAGTGTTGTCCCGCTCGGTCAACACCATGCGCAGCGCATCGTTTTCCTTTACGAGCAGCGTTATTGCCTGTCTGAAAAGATGCAGGTCGAGCTCTCCATTGATCTGGCTGTAGCATCCAACGTTGTAAAGCGGTGTATCCGGAAAGAGGCAGTGGTCGAACCAGATGTCATACTGAACCGATGAAAGCGGATAACGCTGAGGTATCCGCTCAAGTGGATTATTCATGGCTTTTCACTCCCGGAACCAGCCGCTGCTGAATTTTCGATGCAGAGATGGTGGGCTAATTGAATGAAATAGGATAGCCATCGTTCGATGGTCAGCGTATCGAAAATATCGGTATCGTATTCGATCATCAGCGCGGTATGTTTTTCTTGGTCAACATAAAAGAGGAGCAAGTCGTGCTTGGCGGTTTTTGAATAAATTACTTCTTCCAGTGAACGGGCAAAAGATACACTGATATCCGGAGCCGGAGGAAAAATGAGTGCCGTGTTGACCGGTTCAAACCGCTGGTACTCAAAGACCACATTGATAAGAGGCTGCCGGTTTCCGGTACGTTTTGGCGCCAGATCCCGTATCAGGCAGTCGAAGGGATAATCACGATGCTCGAGGGCTTCCATAAGCGTCTTGTGAACAACGTTCAGAAGGCTGTCAAACTCACTCTCCTGATCCAGTTTGATGCGGATGGGCAAAACATTGACAAAAAAACCGATCAGACCTTCCAGTTCAGCGCTGTCGCGTCCTGCAACACCCATGCCGATGACCAGTTCGTTCTGGCGGGTCAGGCGAAAGAGAAGGGCGGAAAAAAGGGCCAGCCCCAGCGCAGCCATGCTCACGCCGTTGTGGAGAGCAATCTGCTTAAGCGCCTCGGCGGTCTCCTGTGGCAGCTCTTTTTTTAAGATGGCACCCTTGTTCGTAGGGACATCAGGCAGAGGTCGATCACAGGGAAGTTCAATCCGTCCAGGAGCACCCTCCAGGGTGTTTTTCCACCAGCTTGCTGTCTCTGACCAGTCTCGGGTTCGCTGCCAAAGCGCATAATCGCGAACTGTGATAGGCAACGGGGGGAATTTGGCCCTGCTTCCTTTTGCTGCAGCGGAATACGACTGCTGCAATTCACGTAAAAAAACACGTGATGACCAGCCGTCATTAACGATGTGGTGCGTTATGATGAGAATGAGTGTCTGCTCTTTTGAAATGCGTATCACTCTGACGCGCAGCAGCGGAGGTTTATTGAGATTGAAGGGTTGCGAAACCTCCTTTTCCGTTAACCGGAGCGCTTCGACTGACGGGTTGGCATACCTGCTCAGATCATCTTCACTCCATCCGATGGTGATCGCCTCGACAGGTTCGATTTGACGAACAATTATGCCATCTCGTTCTTCGAATCCGGTACGAAGAGATTCATGACGCTCAACAAGCGCCAGAAGTGCCTCATGAAGCGTATCGGCATTAAAATCGGTTCCTGCACGGAAAAAGAAGGTCATGTTGTAGGCAGCGGAAGTCGCATCAAGACTGTTTACCAGATAGAGCCGCTCTTCAGCGTGGCTGGCAAAAGGAAATGCGGTTTCCGGAGCGCGGGGAATCCTGAGCTCTCCAGCATCATGGTGTTTGCCAGTCTCAATGCATGAGGCAAGCCCGGCGACGGTGGGAGTGGCAAAAAAGTTGTTTATGGTGAGCCGGATGCCTGAACGCTGGGCGATACGGTTGATGGCCTTGATGATGATGAGGCTGTGACCGCCAAGGTCAAGAAAACTCACGTTGCGATTTTCTACAGGATGCTGGAAGATTTCGGAAAAAACCTCAGCGACCATCTTTTCGGTTTCGCCTGAAGGCAATCCTCCGGACGTGGCATTACTGTCGGATATGATCTCTCCGTTATTCGCGTCCAGATTGAGCTGGATGCGGTCAAGTTTGCCATTGGAATTGACTGGCAGGTGAGTGAGTCTGATGAAGCGGGCAGGCACCATATAGGATGGAATGCGATGCATAAGCCAGGAACGAAGTTCGGTAGCCTCAAGTGCTTCATTCCTGGTCAGTAAACAGGCAATGAGCTCACCTGTTTCCCGTCGAAAGAGAACCGCAGCTCCGGCTACTGAAGGGTGTTGTAAAAGTGCCTCCTCAATTTCACCCGGTTCGATACGGAAGCCTCTTAGTTTGATTTGACCATCCTTGCGTCCTCCGAATTCAAGAATACCATCCCGTCTCCATCGTCCAAGGTCACCTGTCCGATAATAATAGATACCGTCCTCTCCATAAAAAAATCTCTCAACCGTCAGCTCCGGACGGTTCAGATAGCCATCTGCAATCCCTTCACCGCCTGTAACAATGTCACCCCATATACCGATCGGGACTTTTTTATCGTTCTGGTCGAGCACTCGCACTATGGTTTGAGGGATTGGACGGCCGACGGGCAAACTCTCTTTTTTCAGATCCTGATGACAGACTTTATGGACAGTTGTAAATGTTGTGTTTTCAGTTGGGCCGTAACCATTGAAAAATGCGGTTTCAGGAGAGGCTTTCATGACTCTGCGCATAAGCTCCGTACTCATGGCCTCTCCGCCGGCAATGACCGCCCTGAGGGTGGAAAAACTTTCAGGCATTACTTCTGCCTGCCGGTGAAAGAGGCCGGTAGGCATTGCGATGACGCTGATGTTCAGTCGCTTCAGATTTTCTGCGAGAGCCATCGGATCAAGAATGTCGTTACGATCAGAAATGAAGAGCTGGCTTCCGTTGAGAAGCGCGCCCCAGAGGTCATAGGTTGAAAGATCAAACGCAAAAGATGCAACCTGAAGTATGCGGTCTGTTGGCTTGAATGTTATATAGTTGTCATAAATGACGAGGTGGATGATCGAGTGTTCGAAGATCCTTACCCCTTTAGGTATACCTGTGGAGCCGGAGGTGTACATAAGGTATGCAAGCAGGTCATCCCCACGGTTCGTTGCGGGGGGGGGAGTGCAGAGCAGAGCCATCTTTTCTGCATCAATTGTCACATATTGAATCGGTACATCGCCGTCAGCCTTTGTTCCGGCTTCATTTTGCTCCATCAAGGCAGCTTCAGCCAATGCCTTGCGACCGGCTGCGTCAGCAATCACTACCCGGCATTGTGCATCAGCAAGTATCAATGCAATACGGAGCGGTGGATACGATGGATCAAGAGGCAGATAACAGGCACCGACGGCATTGATTCCAAGAATTGTGGCTACGGCGGTACAACTTCGTTCGATGTGCAGGGCGACAATATCACCTTCGCAAACACCGGTCTCAGAGAGGTACTCTGCAATGCCGCCAGCACGGTACAATAAATCGCTGTAGCTGAGTCGCTCCCTGTTATCGCAGACGGCAATGGAGTTATTCTGTTGTTGTACTGTTGCAGCGAAATGAGCAAAGAGATTACCCCTTCTCTGCACTTGATAATCCATGGCGTTTCCAGCCCCTTCAAGCCAGCTCTCTTCTTCCACTGTGAGCAAAGGAAGCATGGAGAGTTTCGTGTCGGTATGCGATTCCAGCAGTGCATCAAGCAGAACGGAGAAGTGTTCTCCCATGCGTTCAATGCGCTCTTGATCATACATGGCGGAATAGTATTCACAGACGACGCTTATCTGATCGGGGAGATCTCGCATAAAGATGGAGATATCGTTCTTTCCGTCGCCGCGTTCGATACCCGTAAGACGGAACGCCTCTTTATCGTCACGATCTCCCCCTTTACTTTCAGCATAGTTCATGTATGAAAGGGTCACCTCAGAGAGCAGCGTTCGTTCAGGTGCTGCCGGTGGGGCAAGCGCTTCAAGAAGCATTCCGAGCGGGCATGCACGATGGCGCATCGCATCTGCAAGGTCAGTATGGACGCCTCGGATGAAACTCTCTACCGACTCGTTATCGTGGAAGGAAAATCGCAATGGAAGAAGTGATACCATCATGCCAGGTACTCCTGTTGCGCCGAGACTCTCCCTTGCATCTACCGGAACGGAAATAACCAGATCCTCATTACGGCAATATCGGGCCAGCAGTGCTGCCCAGGCAGAGAGTACGACGGTAAAGGGTGTGGTGCTGTGTGTTGCAGCATATCGGCGCAAGGCCTCTACACTCTTCTCTGGCAGACTGAAGGCAACGCTGCCGCACTGCCACTTATGAAATGCCGGCCGAGGACGATCAGAAGGCAGATCAAGTACCGGCAGAGGTAAAGAAAAACGATCCAGCCAATAGAGTTTTGCTCTTTCCACAGCTTCGATTCCCGCCCCCTTGCGACTCCACCATGCGTAATCCTTGAGCTGCAAGGCGAGTGGGGGCAGGTTTTTTCCTGCATAGAGGTTACCAAGATCGCTTGTGAGCAATTCAAGGCTGAGACCGTCGGCAAGAGTGTGATGGATATCGAAAAGGAGGGCTTGCGGTGTGCCGTCAGGTTTCTCGACCAGTTCGAAGCGTACCGGGGGAGCCGTTTCAAGGTCAAAGGGATGAACCCAGTTGCGACAGAAATCAGAAGTTATTCCATTTATCGGGCAAATGCGTTTCAGTTGTATCCGCACTTCGGAGAGTATCTCCATTTCTGGTTCGATGCCATTGAAATGAAAACGGGTGCGGAGGATTTCGTGATGCGCCATAAGGGCGTTAAGGGCCGATTCAAGCCGATCTGCGTTGCAGTCGGGTGGCAGCGAGAGTATGTTCGGCAAGTTATATGCGATGCTCTTTTCTGCCGCCATCTGGGCTTGAATAAGTGCCATTTGTTCCCAGCTCAGGGGATAGCGACTCTTTTCCGGAGCGGTTGTGGGGAGCTGGATGTTGCGCGAGTTTGCCGCACTGTTTGCAGTCTGAGCCTGGCGGCGCAGCCGTTCAGCCAGCATCGTGACTGTGCCGGACTCAACGAGATCGGTGAAGGTAACCGGATGACCGAGATCTTTGATGATGCGATCAATAATATCGATTCCTGACATTGAATCCCCTCCGAGAGCATAGAAGTCGTCATCGAATTCAATGCTTTCATAGCCGAGTATCTCTGCCCAAATCTCTGCCAAAGCCTTTTCCAGTGTTTTGGATTGTTCTGAAGTTGAAGCTACGGCCTCTGTTTTCTTATCAGTTTTTTCGTCGTAGAGCAGGGCAACCTGAGGTGCTCCTGAGGCAAGTGCTGTTCGCCAATTGAGAACAACCTCTTTGGGGGTCAGACTGTACTCGTCCAATTTACCGTCGAGGATTCTGGATGCCATTCCCATTTCTCCGATCTGACACCACTCTATGCACTGTGCCGGTCGCCCCTCACTGAGTCGCCAGAGGGCAAAGGCATCAAGAAAGAGATTTGCTGCTGCATAGGCACCTGTTCCGGCACGATACTCAAGTGCGCTCAACGAACCTGCAAGAATAAACGCTGCGATTGGGTCGTTGCGAGTGAGCAGATCAAGATTGTGTGCACCCTTCACCTTGGCTGCGGTTGACGCTGTAAACGATTCCGGGGTTTCGTTAATGAGAATACGACTCTCACCGAGACCGGCATGGTGAACCACTGCCGTGATTGGGCCAAGTACATTGCGTACATCGTTGAGTACAGCGGAGAGTTTTTCAAGGTCAGTGACGTCGACGCACCAGTGGCGGAACGTAATGCCTTTCCTGCTGAGCGCCTCCAGTCGTTCAAGACGTCTTTGTGAGTCACTGTCGTTACTCTGTTCGAGAGGGTGGCGGGAGAGCAGTGCAAGCGACACTCTGCCTCCGGAAGCAAGCTCCTCGGCGAGCAGCAGTGCAAGTCCGCCGGTACCGCCGCTGATGACACAACAGCCAGAGCCCGGCCAGAGTGTTGCTGCCGGTGCAGGAAAATCGGAAAGGGGAGCGAAGCTGCGCTTAAAGCGTCTGCCGGATTGATCGATCAATACCGGTGATTGCGTATGGTTGTTGCCTGATTCGATTTCCTGAAGTAGAGCCTCAATCGGCGCCTCTTTTTCCAGTTCCAGATATCTGGTCGAAAGCATCGCCTCGTCACATGCTGCGACGTTAACAAGCCCTGCTACAAGTGCCGTGTAGGGGCCTGTCATGAAAGAGTCGGATTTGGTTGTCATTAAATAGGCCCCGGACCCTGCCGCCAGAAGCTGCAGGGGTTGATGCATGTTCTTTATAAGAGAGCGAAGAGTGACGAGGGTGCGGATTCCGGCATCCTCGCCCGGTGCTGGCAGAAAGAGAACGTGTTGTACAATGCCGTCAGCTATAGCCCTTGTTACGGTATCAGTGAGTGCTGTTGAATTGCATGATGCAACAAGACTTTTTTTGACTATCGGGTGATCGGTTACTCTTCGGAAAAAATCACCCTCACCAATGACAACAAGCGCAGGAAGAGGAGAGAGACTCCTGCTTGCTGTCTGATCAGCGACCCATACAGGAAATGAGGGTACGACGGTCACCTTTATCGGATTTTTTTGTATCTCCGTGTTCTTTGCCGAAACTATAAAACGCATCATTTTAAATGAGATACAGAGCGCACCGCTCTCCATATCATAGAGATTCACGTCGGCGGTAACTCCTCCATCCGCCATGGGGTTCCGAACGGCGGAGACAAACACCTTTTTCGGCAGTGGCAGCCAGAGAAACACTTCGGCGCAACTTGCAGGTATGAGCCCGGCACGATCCAGAACAATGCTTACGGCGGTGTCGAGAACTCCGGGATGAAGGTTCTGCAAATTTCTGCTTTCAAAACCGTTATCGGGCAGCTCAAGGTGAGCGGTGAGTTCATTGCCGTTATCTCCTTTTGCAATCAGGCAGTTCCATCTGTTGCTGACGTTGACTTCTCCAGTTGCTTCACTCAGGCGAACACTGGTTGGAATAAGTTTGCCTCTTCTCTCTTGTAACTCTTCAGCTTTGAGCGCCGGAGGCGGTACGGACGGAAGTTTGCACAAGGTTGCCTCGGCAAAATTTTTCCAGGTTCCGTCAACTGTTTTTCCTCCAAGTATTGCATGCTGCTCTTTTGCTTCAGGGTCAGTGATGAGCAGGCTGACGCTTCCCGCCTTGATCGAGGGGGTCTGAAGAGGACGCAGCCAGGAGATCTCCTTGATGGCAAATGGCAGGAATTTCCCACTGCTTGCGTCAAGTGTATCGGCAAGAAGAGGTAACAGCCCCATCCCGACAAGGGTCGGAACTCCTCCGAGTCTGTGTTCGCTGACAGGCCAGAAAGCAGGATCGTGAACATCGAGAGGATAACGTATCCCATCAGGAGTATCAATCGGTACCTGGAGAGGTATTGGTTTTATGGGGTGTACGGCACTCTCTCTGTGAGGATCAGGATGGCACCTGATCCTTTGCAGGGGGGAGGGAGAAAGGTGAAGACGGCTGACCTGCTGCTCCTGAGGCCACACAAGCTCGGCACCCTCAGCCCAGGATTCGGCAGCAAGGCGTGCTGATGGCTCATCAGAAGCAAGAGCTGAAACAGGGGGTTTTGATTGCTGCCTCTGACGGCGTCCTGCGGAACCCGTTATTGCTCTCTGGAGTTTTTCTCCCTTGAGAAAAGAGTCAAGTGCAGTGAGCAGCTCCTCCCGGTTTTGCACCCAGACAACAAATCGTTCCGATAGTGTATCACGGCCAGTATTGAGGGTATAGGCAATATTTGCAAGCGGATAATCAGGTCTCAGATGGATCAGTGACAGAAGCGAAGCTGCCGAGTTAAGGAGCAACTCCCTGGTTGCGGCTGAGAGGCCGATCACAGTCCATCCGGAATACATGGTCGCCGGGATGTGAGTAACTGGTGGCGGAGCCTCAATAATGGCATGGACATTTATTCCGCTTAGTCCGAAAGAGCTGACTCCGGCGCGGCGCGCGTTGCCACGATCAGGCAGCGAAAGCAGCTCACTGCTAACCCGTACCGGAGAGTTGGAAAAATTGATCCGGGGGTTCGCGCAGCAGAAAAATGGCTGTGGTGGCGCCTGGTCGTTTTTCAGGCATAATACTGCGCGAAGCAGTCCAAGAGCACCTGCACAGGAGTCAAGATGGCCATAGTTACCTTTTCCTGAACCGATAAGGGCAAAACCGGTTTCACTGCTCTGCCTGGAAAAAGCAAGGTTGATACCCTCAATTTCGACAGGATCACCGAGATGGGTACCTGTGCCGTGTGCCTCAATATAGGAGATGGATGCAAGCGGCACGCCGGCTTTGACCGCCGCTGCGGTAATTACCTCTGACTGTGCTGCCGGATTTGGAGCAGCCATTCCGGTTGAAGCTCCGTCCTGGTTGATTGCCGTTCCCAGAATCAGTGCATGCACTGCATCGCCATCTGATTTTGCCTGTTCAAGGGTTTTCAGTAAAAAGACAACTGATCCCTCTCCTGAACCGGTGCCGTCAGCACTTTCGTCAAACGCATGGGTTCTGGCAGTTGATGATTCGATGGTGAAGCGTGCTGCCGATGAGTGCGGTATCAGCATTAATCTGGCGCCTCCGGCCAGTGCGGCAGTGCATTCGCCGCTGATGAGTGCCTGACAGGCCAGATGTACTGCGGTCAGTGCTGATGAACATGCCGTATCGACAAGGGTTGCCGGTCCGCGCCAGTTATGCAGAAAAGAGAGACGGGTAGCGACATTGGAGGGTACATTGTTGATAAAGAGCTGTTCGGCCCGCTCGGGTAGTACCCTCAAAGCATAATCGGTCCAGACCGCACCTTGACTTGTTGCGACAAAGGTTCCGATCTTTTCATTGTCCAGCGACTTGCCTCCATAACCGGCATCTTCAAGGGCCATCAGCGCAGTTTCAAGAAAAAGCCTCTGCTCGGGGTGAACAAGGGCGGCATCCGCAGGTGAGAGGCGAAAACGTTCAGGATCAAAATTGAAAATCTGCTCAAGCCAGGCGGCTTCCTGAAACTGTTCCGGGATCGTTCTTTCGAGGGCATTGAGCATGGTGACGCTCTCCTTGAATCGATCCTCAGGTATCGAGCTGACTTTATCAATACCATTTGCGACATCATGCCAGCATGCTTCCAGTGTTGTTGCTCCTGGAAGAGAGACTCCAATGCCAACAATTGCAATATGGCCGGGTGTTTTTGTTACTCGATCCTTTGTCGTGTGGGTAAGATTACGATCTTTCTTTTCGTTTTTTTCCTGAATACAGCGGGCCTGAGCGGCAATTGTCGTAACTGAAAAAAGGCGGGCAACACTGAAGACTCCGGGCCAATGGGATTCAAGCTTTTCATGCAGACGAACAAGCAGCAGTGAATTGCCCCCTGCATCAAAAAATCCGTCATCAACACTGAACTCAGCGCCGGGCAGAAGTGCTTGCCACAATGCATGAATTCTGGCTTCAAGATCACGTTGAAGGTTTTCTGCAGGCTTGTCCGGGAGGCTCTGATTAAAAGAAAAAAGGGTGTCAAAGAGTGGGGATCGAGTGCAAAGAGCTTCCAGTTCATCAAGGGTCATATCCTCGCTATGTTGACGACTCGACTCTTCGAGAAGAGAGATATGGCGTGCAAGATCACTCCAGCTTTCATGCTGGCTTGCCGCATCAAAAACCAGAGGCAGCGGGTTTTCATCCTCGGCTGCGTTTACCTTTATACCGGTCACGAATCGCCGACCAGGAATCTGCATTGACAATACCTTCATATGTACCGCCAGAAGCAGCGAACTGAACGTGATGCCATGTGTTTCAGCAAACGCGCTGAGACGACGGGTTTGAACGCTGTCAAAAAGATGCTCAATGACGATAGGTTCGTTAGTGCAGGCGCTTGATGACAGGTATGGACTATCTGCAGAGAACCGTAGTGAGGGAAGCTCAGCAAGGAGTGTGCGCCAGAATTCGTGCGATTCAGTAGTCATGGTAGGTATGCGTATGCACGTTCAAATAAGTTGTTCGTTCATTCTTGTGAATGCTCCTTTTCCCTGCGGCCAGGCCAGTGCCAGTCGGTAAAGAGAGGAGGGTTGTTCACGCCACAGCGTCCAGTGAGAGGAGGGCGATGGCCCGTTCTCATGAATAGTGGCTTTGTTCATTGAGAGATCAATCCTTATGTCAGAGAACGGAAGTGAAAGACCCCGTCCGTCAGCTTTTGCCACAGCTTCGCGTGCTGTCCAAAAATCGATAAATGCTTCACAGCGTTCATGAAAAGAGAGCGATGCAAGCATTGCAATCTCTTCATGGCTCAGGCCATACGCTGATAAATTATTATGAGGAATATTTTTGCGATTAATGGCCTCGACATCGACACCGATACTCCCTGCCTGACTGAGAGCGACAGCAACCATGCCTGAAGTATGAGAGAGTGTGATAGCCATACCCATGCAGCCAGGCATATTGAGGAAAGGTTTTCCCATCCTGTCATGATCGATAATCAGGGCTGCTGGCGGCAGCTCCAAAGTCCGGCTGAGTGCCATGCGGAGCAGGGCATGTGCCGCCGCATAGGCAATACGGTCTTTTTCCTGTCGGAACAGCCTGCAATGCATCCGCTCTTTTTCATCAAGAAGTGCAAGCCACCGTGGAGGAGAATTTGTTACTTCCCGAAACTCATGCGTCCATAGCCGGATGGTATGGCGATCAAGCATATTCATTCCTTTATCTGCTCTGTATAATTGCGGATATGGTCTGCCAACCGTTGAACAAAAGGATGGATCAGCATCTGACCGTGTGTTCCATCGATCCAGCATAATTTCACTCCATTGTTGCAAAGTTGGGCCCAGCCGTTATAGTCGTCACCTGGAATACCCGGTGCCTGGCTGGATGCAAGCTTCGGGCGAATGAGGAGTATCCGCTCCTCACTTTTTCGAGGTTGGTAACGCAGTGCAGCCAGACCGTTATTCTGGAAAAGAGCAAGAAGACGACGCATATGCTGACGATCAAGACCTTCGGGCAGATAGTCATTGCTGCGTACCTGTTGAATAATTCTGTCGAGGCGTTCGTCAGGAGTCAACGTGCGTAAATATTCAGCGCTTCCGAGTCCCATTTCATCGAACATTGAGGCAATAAAATCAGCCTCATCCTTTTGCAGGATGCTTCGTATCGGATCGGGCGAGGCTATACTGTCAAGAAGAATAACACGTTCAATTTTTGTTCCGAACTTTCGTAACCGCTCTGCTGCCTCCCAGGCCAGCAAACCGCCAAAGCTCCATCCAAGCAGTATGATCGGCCGATCCTGGATTATCTCCTGTAATTCAGGCAGATATCCGGTGACCATCAATTCCACTGATGGCTGCAGCGACTGCCCGGCTTCAAGTCCCGAGGACTGAACCATGTACATCGGCCACTCACGGCCAAGAGCATCAGCAAGCGCTTTATAGCAAAGTACATTGCCTCCCGCCGGATGAAAGCAGACCAAGGGCGTTCTTTCACCGAAGGGATTTACAGCAACAACGGAATGCCATTTGAAGGCAGCCTGTTTTGCTTCTATCCGATCGGCCATCCGGGCTATTGTTGTTGAGGTAAAAAGCTCGGCAAGAGGCAGTTTTACACCGAATCCGGTTTCAATGAGAGAAACAAGCCGTATTCCAAGAACACTGTGACCTCCAAGCATAAAAAAATCATCCTCAGCAGAGTTGATAGGCACATCAAGAAGCTTCTGCCACAATTCAGCAAGCTTGCGTTCTGTATCCCGGCTAAAGGGAATTTGCATTTGTGCATTCGAATTCGACAGCTCTTTTTTGTGCAGTGATGGCAGACGGTGCTCATCAAGTTTGCCATTGCTGTTGATAGGCAGTTCATCAATCTCAACAATCAATGTTGGCATCATCCATGCGGGGAGATGCAGATCAAGATCAGCGCGGCAACGTACGGCATCAAAGCCGGGGCTTGCAACAACCCAGGCAACCAGGATGCGGTCTCCATCCTGACGGGGATCTGCGACAACTACGGCGACCTGACGAACAAGGGGAGAGGCAAGCATCGCAGATTCGATTTCAGAGAGTTCTATACGGTAGCCGCGTATTTTGACCTGCCGATCCTCCCGACCTATGAATTGCAGGAGGCCGGTCTCAATCCAGCGAGCGATATCACCGGTACAGTACCATCGTTTGCCATCTTCATCCACGAGAAAGTGACGAGCTGTCAGTTCAGGTTCGTTGATGTATTCACGGGCTACTCCTGCACCGCCGATCAAGATTTGACCGGGTATCCCGACTGGCAGTAACCTGCCGGACTTATCACAGAGTTTGATGTCAATACCCGACATAGGCCTGCCGATTGGTGGCGGTAAAATTTCATGCCAGTTGGTTGAAGTTAACCTGTAGTGGCAGGCGTTCACACAGCACTCTGTAGGCCCGTAGGCATTCCATATCTCACTGTTGAGAGTGCCCGGGAGAGCGTACAACCGTTCCGGAAGCTTTGTGCTGAACGTCTCACCACCGAGGATGAAACAGATCGCTGAACTGCCGATTCCTCTCTCCTGCCAATAGTCAAGCAGGAGTGCAAAAAGGCTTGGTGTGGCATCGACGACATGCAGTTCGTGCGACTCAAAAAAACGATGTAAACGTTCAGGGTCCTGCCGAGTATCCTCATTTGGCAGATGCAGGGTATGACCATTAAGCAGGGGGGTGAAGATTTGATGAATAGAACCATCAAAAGAGAAAGAGAAACAACAACTGATGTTCAGGAACTCAGCGTCAATCCTCATTAAGAGCGGTGTATAGATTTCTTCTTCAATCGCATGGATCAGATTGATGACCGATCCATGTTCAACAAGCACTCCTTTTGGTTGTCCGCTTGAACCGCTTGTAAATATGATATAGGCCCCTTGAGACGAACTGATCTCTGCCGAGGGTTGAACGGGGTTCTCAGGAACCAGTGCTCTGCGATCAAAATGCAGAGGAGTTTTTCTCTCATTTGATGCGATTCCCTCGCCGAGTTTGTCAAAGCTGATAATAACGTCAAAAGAGTAGGGTGCCGGATCAAAGCCGGGAGCATCAATTGGTGAGCGCTTAATTGATGGCCGTTCAATACGCCGTGCAGCCCAGTCCTGGAAAAAGGCGAATGAGACAAAAAAACTGCCGTTCAAATTGCTTCGGGTAGAATAACCCTCGCCAGCGTGTTCTCTGGCAAATTTTGCGAGGTCGGCCAGATAGATTTCCTGACGTTCAAGATCCCACAGATTACCGAGAAACAAAACTCCCCCCGGAGCCAGCAGGTTTACCAACTTGTCGAGCACATTGCGGAGATAGCCATAACCCGGAAAACTTTCAATCACGCTGTTCATTACAATAAGATCGAAACTTCCTTCGGGCAGAATGTCAATGTCATGAGCAGCCAGTTGACGACTGCTAACCTGTTGCAGACCAAGATTGCGTGCAATAACTTCGACCCGCTCGGCGTTGTGCCTTGAGAGGTCAGTGGCAAGATAAGATGCGGCAAGAGGAGCCGTGTGGCGCATGGTAAAGCCGGATGCACAGCCGATTTCCAGTACACGGGCTCCTGGCTTGAGGCAGGGTGCAATTTTATTGCATGCATTTGCACCGAATGTCTCCATTGCTGATGGAGTTATCGGAAGTCCGGTAAATGCGCTTTTCCATCCCCCGGCGTCAATGTCATTGGCGGCCTCACCGGCAATATGATCCCAAAGTTCAGTGGACATCAGTTCTCCTGGTGTTTCAACCAGAGAGTCAACATCGTCACAGTCAAGTGTGAGACTGAATTGCAACCCGGAATTGAGCCACTCCAGCCGTTGCATGTCGCCAGCACTGTCGGCAGAGGTAATGAGAGCTTTCGCATTGGCAATTGAAAGAAGTCTGCTGCGACGTTCGAGGGGCAGTGTAGGATCAATCGGGAGATAGACACAACCGGCTTTTATGACTCCGAAAAGAGCCGCAATATAGAAGCGACTTCGTCCCATCATGACGCCAACACGGCTCTCCGGCTGAAGCTGTTGATGACGCAAGAGGTGAGCTATTCGGTCTGAAAGCTCATTCAGTTCTGCGTAGGTCATTGAGCCCTCTTCATCAACAACCGCAGTGCGCAAGGGATGACGTGCTGCGATTATGGAAAAACGTGAAGCAATGTTGCCTGAACACGTGGACGATTCAGCGTTAAGAGCCCCCGAGGCAACGGCTGATGATGGATCATCAAAAATGAAGTCTGCGATTTTCATGTGCGACGATTCTGTTACGCTGTAAAATTAATTTTTCCAGGTGCCTCTGTATCAGAAGCTTGATTGACTATCTCCTGAAGCATGGCGAAATACCTTCTGGCGAGCGTATCCGAATCATACGCGGAGATCATTGCTGGATTGAAGCCAAGAGTGAGTTTCAGGCTTTCAGTTGCCTCGTCAAGCGTAAAGCCGGAGGTCAGGGCAACCTGTTTATGATCACCTTTCCCAGTTTTGCGGTCTGACGGAGCTGCAAGAATTGCTTGTGATTGCTTCGCAAGCAGTTGACGGTCAAGTTTTCCGTTCGCAGTTTGAGGAAGCTGTTTAATCGGAAAAAAACGTGCAGGGATCATACTTTCTGGAAGATGTTCCCTGAGGAAATTCCGAATAGCTGCTCTATCAGGAGTCACTTCGCATTGTATCCATGCATGAAGTTCGGTTAGCCCCTGGTTTTCTGCTGCAACAACGACTGCCCGTGTGATCTGGCCGTAATGCTCAAGTGTCTGTTCGATTTCACAGGGCTCAATACGCTGGCCGCGAATTTTTACCTGCCAGTCAGAGCGTCCGAGGTATTCGATTTTTCCGTCAGTTGTCCATCGACCAAGGTCACCGGTAAGATACATCCGGAGTTTTGGTTTGAAGGGGTCGGCAATAAAGCGTTCGGCGGTGAGTTCCGGCCGGTTCAGATAACCGCGTGCCACCTGCACGCCACTAATTGCAATTTCTCCGGAGATTCCGATCGGCAGTGGGCGGTGATGTTCATCAAGAATGTACATCAAGGTGTTGGCTATGGGACGGCCGATGGGTGGGGCTGTTTTTGTTGGCCATGGGGAAACAGGTTGCCAGCTTACATCGACAGTCGCTTCCGTCGGTCCATAGAGATTATGAAGCTCAGTGCCGTGACGATCAAAAATGAGCCTGTTGAAGCGTTCCACAACCGTTGCGTCAAGTGCTTCTCCACTGACAAAAACAAGCCGCAGGCTTGCTATACGACCGCAGTCAACTCGACCATTCTCAATCTTGTCAAGGAAAACTGCAAGCATTGCTGGCACAAAATGGATGATGGTGACTCGATGTTGCTGGATAGCATCGGCCAGTGCTTCCGGATTTTTTTCATCACCCGGTTTGAGCATGGCTACGGCTGCTCCAGTCCATGACCACCAGAAGAGTTCCCAGATCGAAACGTCGAAGGTTACCGGCGTTTTCTGCAAAACCACATCTCCCGGCCCGATCGGAAATGTCTTTTGCATCCAGAGGATGCGGTTGAGTACGGCGTGATGCTCAATCATTACCCCTTTGGGTTTTCCGGTTGACCCGGAGGTAAAGATGATATAGGCCAGATCATCAGGAGAGGCAAGCGAAACCGGTTCTGCTTCCTCTGCGGGATCCGGGAGAGTGATACGACGGCAGCAAAGAGCAAGTTGTTCCGGCAGTGATCGATCACATAACACAAAGGGTTGCTGAAGATCTTTGAGTGTTTCGCAAAGACGCAGTGGAGGGTGAGTCGGATCAAGTGGGACGTAGACCGCGCCCGCCATGAGTATTCCAAAAATTGCGGCAAGCATTTCAGATGAGCGTGGCAGCAGTAAAACAACATGTTCTCCACGCTGAACGCCGTTTTTTAAAAGCAATGCGGCAATGGCTCCAGCCCGGCGTGCAAAAGAGCGATAATTCTGTACGAACCTATCCTCAGAGAGTACTGCTGGAAGAGCATCATGAAGAATTGCTGTGTCCAGAAAAGGTTCTGTTATGGCACGGCGAGTCGGCAGAGAAAGCGTGGTGTTATTAAACTCCTCAATGACCTGATGTTTTTCTCCCGGAATCCAGATATCCAGCTCTGCAACCGTTTCAAGCGGGTTGTCAACAAGAGCAGAAAGAAGTGATTGGAGCCGCTGAACCATTCTGGCGATTGTCTCTTCTTCAAAAAGCTCTCTGGAAAATTCAAGAAAAAGTTCAATGGTTTTCTCATTTTTCACAAAGTTGAATGAAAGGTCAAATTTTGCAAACGGCAGGCTGGTTTCAACCGGCCGGGTTTTCAGCCCCGGCAGGTCGGGGGGTTCCGGAAGCAGATCCTGCCAGACCACAAGAACATCAAAGAGTGGATTTCTGGAGAGCGTTCTCGGTATATTCATTCGCTCAACAAGTTGAGCGAATGGGCACTGTTGATCGGAGAGTGCAGCCTGCCACTCCTCACTGACAGAGGCCAGGTGCTCAATAAACGTCTCTTCTGGTTTGATATGGCAGGGAATCACCACGGTATTGACAAAAAAACCGATGAGGTCACTCATCTCAGCGCTAACTCTGCCGGATGTCAAGGCGCCTACGGCAAAATTTCCGTTTCTTCCATGACCGGAAATGCGGTACAGGAGCAGTTCGACGATTGCCAGCAGGAGAACAAAGGGTGTGACGGCGGCATCTTGTGCCAGTTGGTCAATACCCTGACTGAGTGATGCTTCGAAAGGGACGTGAAGAGTCTGACCGGCATAACTGCGATTCAGAGGTCGAATATGGTCGATCGGAAAATCAAGCGGTTCCGGAGGTGGAGTCAACCGTTTGCATCTTCGAAACAGGAGTTGTTGGCCATGTTCGCTTTTCAGAAAGCTCTTCTGGACATCGACATAATCAGCAAACCGGTACCTGATGGGTGAAAGCTGGTGGTCTGTTTCCCCTCTCTCAACTGCATAGAGTGCTGCAAGATCATGCAGAAGAATATCTAAACTCCATCCATCACAGGCAATATGGTGGATGACCATGAAAAACAGCCATTGTTGTTCACCAAGTCTGAAGAGAAAGATTCTTGCAGGGATTTCAGCCTCCAGACGGAACGGACGAACTGTTTCAGTTGCTATGGCTTTTATTGCGGCCTCTTCAGGATCCCGGGATGAACTGAGATCAACGATGTGGGGTACGAGATCTCCGGGAGGCAGCAGTTGATGACGAATGTTCGGATTGGTATCGTCTGCTGGCCGCATAAGAGAACGGAGTGACTTGTGGCGCTTTTCGAGAGCGAAAATGGCGCGGTTGAGTGCCGCACAATCCAGCTCTCCTTCTATGGCAAAGGCAAGAGGTACATTATAGAGAGGTATGTCGGGTGTGATTTGCTGTACTATCCAGAGCCGTTCCTGACCGAATGAAAGAGGAGTCTCTTCCTGGTTTCTGATCAGGATCTTGCTGAGGAGCGTACGATCTTTTTTGCCGTTACTGTTGACTTTGAACTCATCAAGCCAGATAAAGCGTGCTGGCATCATGTAGATGGGAAGCCGTTCAGCAAGGTGGTGTCGCAAGAGCATTTCATCGTTGTGCTGTGCAGTGAAAAATGCGACCAGCTCTCTTGATTCCCCTTCGCCATCAACCATCACCACAGCCTCCTTAACCCCGTGGCAGTCAGAAAGCACAGCTTCTATTGCGCTGGTTTCAATACGATGTCCGCGCAATTTGATTTGACCGTCTTTCCGACCACAAAATTCGAGGATGCCGTCCATTCGCCACCGGGCCAGATCACCGGTGCGGTAGATTCGTATTTCGGGCTGATCGGGCAGCGTGAGGAATGCTTGATCGGTAAGATCCTTTCGTCCGGCATAGCCGATCGCGAGGCCGTCACCGCCTGCGTATAATTCACCAATAACACCAATATTGACGGGCTGCAAGGCCTCGTCAAGCACATAGACCTGTGTGTTGTCAATGGGACGGCCAATAGGAACTGAGTCAGTTACCAGATCACCGGCTGTCACGGCATGGAGGGTAGTGAATGTCGTGTTTTCGGTTGGGCCGTAACCGTTGAAGATCTGAAGATCAGGGCAGGCCTTCATCACGGTTTTAAGATGATGGGCACTTAAGACTTCACCGCCCGTCAAGAGAACCCGGAGAGGAGCGAAGGCTTGTGCAGAGAGGTCGGCAATCCGGTTGACGAGTGAGGCGGTCAGCCACATGGCAGTGACCCCTTTTTCGGCAAGGAAATTTCCAAGTCTCTCCGACTGCCAGAGAAAGCTCTCTTCAATGAATACCAGACGAGCTCCTGAGAGCAGTGTCGCCCAGATCTCAAGGGTTGATGCATCAAAAGCAAGCGGAGCAGTCTGCGCCATACCGTCACCCGGTTGAAGTGCAATAACTTTTTTGTTGAGCGCGAGGCGAGCAACAGCGCGGTGGGGAATAATTACTCCCTTTGGTTCACCTGTTGAACCAGAGGTAAACATGATATACGCTGGTTTATGGCCACATTGTTCGGGAATATCCGGCAGTATTGAGCCGGATGAAAGAGTGTTCAGTTTGTTTATTTCGAGGAGTTGAATCTCCTTAAGCTTTGAATACCTTTCGAGGCCATCCTGATCGACAATTATCCAGTGTGCATCACAGAATTTCAACAGCTTCTCTACCAATATGTGGGGCATCTTGTCATCCAGAGGGAGATAGACCGCTCCACATTTAAGTATGCCAATGATGGCTGCAATTGATGATGCGTTTCGTGTCGCAGCCAGTGCGACAGTGGAGCCTTCTCTCACTCCTGAAGCAAAAAGTGCTGCTGCGAGAGTTGAAGACCAGACATCAAGCTCCTGATAGGTGAAGATTTCATTGCGATAGACAATGGCAGTCAGTTCGCTGTAACGCTTGGCAGCTCTTTGCCATAACCGTGCAAGAGAGCTGTCGCGGAGATAAGGATCGCTGAGCCCGGTGAGTGAAGAGCTGAAGAGCTGAAGGGACGATAACGGCAATTCTGACAGGGACGGTTCACAGACCTCCAAAGCAGGTGGTGTATTGGCGGCCTCATCAAGCACTCCTGCCATTTTTTCAAGAGTTCTTGCCTTTATTGCTTGCGAAAGATCAATTTTCCCCAATCCTGCTGATTCAATTCTGAGAACCAGACGCATCAAGAGCAGGCTGTGTCCTCCGAGAATGAAAAAATCGTCTTTAGCTCTAATTTTGTCACATTTAAGAAATTCACGCCACAGAGCAGCAAGGCGGCGTTCGGTATCTGTTAACGGTGATTCATCGATAACCGCGGCACCACTTTCCTGTTGCAGAAATGCAATCAAATCGGGTTTTACGGCCAGAACTTTTTTACGGATTTCATCATGAAAAACACCTTCAGGAGCATTGAAATGCAACAAGCCATCTTCAACCCTGAGCTGAATGTCTAATGCAGCCAGTTCGGCGAGCAGATCTGTAATCGATATCATGGTCGATCGCTACTGTTTATTTGCAGATTGCCGGTTTACACTTTCCCGTTTATTGTTTTCTCACTCTCTTCTATTGTTCCTTCATTCATCCGGTACATTTTGTCGGCAAGGTGGAACCATCGATCATCGTGTGTCACACAGATAATGATCTTGTTCCGTGCCTTGAGGTCTGGCAGGATTTCTTCGTAGAAGATTTGCCGAAAGTGAGGGTCCTGGTCAGCAGCCCATTCGTCAAGCACTATGATTGGTTTATCTTCAAGTTCCGCAACAATAAGAGCCAGGCGTTTGCGTTGTCCTGAAGAGAGATCTATGGTACTGAACTGTCCATTGTTCACCTTCACTTTGTCCTGCATGCCAAACTGCTCCAGCATCATGCGTACCCTTTCAGGATTCAGCTTATCAATAAAGGTGAGGCGCCGGGAGAGGTGAAAGTCGGAGAAGATCGCAGAGAACTGGTTTCTGTAGTCCTGCATCTGCTCTGTCATAAGTTCGACGCCATCGGCAACAAGAGCACCTGTGTCAAGCGGAATGAGGCCTGTAAGCATGCGAAGCAGACTTGATTTGCCGGATCCGTTGCCCCCGGTAATCATGGTGATCTGACCGGCATGAAACTCCGCATTAATCGTTCCGATTTTGAACAGTGAGACTCCTTTCGCATCAAGGAAAGAGAGTTGTGCATCTTTCAGGCCAATCATAAGTGGTGAATTGTCAAGAGAACCACTCTCTTCGCAGGAGATGTCCTTTGCTGCAGAAGAGAGTCTTTGTTTGACAAGGTCAATATTTTCAAGTGCCAGTTCTGCTTTGGTAACAAGGGGGGTGACAAAAGAGACGGTACTCACTGGGCCGGAAATAAAGAGTACAGCAATGGTTGTCGGAAGTATCACGGCATGAAAGCCGGCAACCCACAATGGTACAACAAAAACCATCAATCCAACCAGTGAAAAAAGCATTGCTTCGATAACAGCATAATTCCGGCCCCATTGAGCTTTCAGGAGTGAGTTGGTTGTGCGGGACTCATCGGAGGCTTCTGCAAGAGTGCGGGTCACATCGTCAGCACGCAATCCGTTCATCCTGATCTCTTTGAATCCATGCAGAAGTTCGGTAAGGCCATCGAAAACCCTTTTTTCAGCTTCGTCAGCCGCCTGCATCATGGTGCGCAACGCCTTGACACGCGAAAAACGTATGGCTACGGTTAAACCGGCAAGACCGAATGCGAGGAAACAGGCAACCGGGGAGAGCCAGGCAAGGTAGGCTGCCAGGAAAAGCAGCATGACAGCCTGCTGGAATCCGATTACCAGCATGGGCAGTACCTCGGCCAAAATCTGCGTATCCTGTGTCAGTACACCCTGAAGAGTTGCGTGACCGATCTTTTCTATGGTCACCAGATCGGTACGTCGGATAAGGTCGAACAGATCCGTGCGAAGTTTGTGTATCAGGCGCTCGGTATCGGCTGATGCCGTTACAAGGGTATAGATGTGTGTTACATGATAGAGGGTAACCGTTATGGCAAACATCAGCATGAGACGACCGCTGATCTGGCCGGTACCGCCCTCTTTTGCAGCGGTTGAAACCAGAGCAACAAGCGACATCGTTGCAATCGCAGACAAAATGTTCATAAAGAGGAGCGGCTTGAGATTTTCCGGTATTTCCCGCAAAACAGCCTTGAAAAGTCTCATATTGTCTCCTTCCTGTTGGCGTGCAGTTCTGTCAGCCAGCCGTACTCAAGATGGAGACGGCGGTCAGCAGCGTCAAAATAGCGGTCATCGTGCGTCACGGCAATAATGGTCATTCCGCGCCGCTTGAGTTCTGGCAGAATTTCGCGGTAGAATTTATGCCGGAAATATGCGTCCTGGTCAGCGGCCCATTCATCAAGAATCAGAATCGGTTTTTTCTCAAGCAGTGCCGCAACAAGGGCCAGACGTTTGCGTTGCCCGGTCGAAAGCTTTGTGCGAGTAAACTGGTTTCCCTCCATACCGACTACACTATCCATCTCCATCCAGCGAAGCAGTTCTTCTGCTTCAGTGCGGTCAACCTCTCCAAGGCCGTAAAGGTGCATAAAAAGATGGAAGTCGGAGAAAACCGGTGCCATGAGCGAACGATAACCGGCAAACTGGGGTGAGCTGATAACCTTGTCGTCCTGAAGGAGCCTCCCGTGATGCGGATGATAGAGCCCGGTCAGAAGTTTGATCAAGCTCGATTTTCCTGAACCGTTGCCGCCGGTTATGAAAAGCACTTCACCCCTTTTGATGCTGAGGTTGAGAGTACCGAGAGTGAAGGGTATTTCTCCACCGGGAGCCGGATAGGCAAATACCATATCAGCCATCCTTATCTCGTTGAACTCGGCGGGCACTTGTTGCTCAGGATCTTCACTGCAGAGCTCCACAATGTTGACGAGTTCACTGTCCAGCTCCATCATACGGCCTGCGGCAGCTTTGGCTGCACGAAGGACCGTAAGGGATTGCATCAGTCCGAATACAGGAGGAACCATGAAGAGTACCGCTGCAGATATCTTTACCAGTTCGGTTCTTACAGAGGGGGAGTAAACCGGTATGACAAAAACCACAAGCCCAAGCATCAGGTTGAACATGGTTTCGCCAAACACAAACTGCTGCCAGCTTTGCCGATGCAGTTCGCTGCGCGATGTAACCGTGTGCCGGGAGAGCTTGTTGAATTCTTCACCCAGAGCCTGGCTTCTGCGGCTGCAGAGCCGCTGTTCCTTGAATCCGTCGAGCAGGTCAGAGACGCATTCAAAAAGTTTCCCCTCATCCTCAGCCAGGCTTTCCTGGCATCTCTCCAGAGATAGCCCAAGGCGATAGTAGGCCGTCGATGCAACTGCGAGCAAAGCTGTTAACATCAGGCATGAGATCATCGAAACCGTCGCGATATAGATGAGTATCATCGCGATCTGGATGATCGAACGGGTTGTCAGGGCAAGGTATTGAGAGTTCGATGAAACGACCTTGCAGCTCTGGGTAATGTTGGCGAACAGGCGGCTCTGGCCGAAATGCTCCAGTTGCCAGAGATCCGCATGACGCAGCCGACCGATCAGCTTCATGCGCAGCAGGTCGATGGCTTCTTCGATATCAGAAGCAAACCGCTCAACCAGGCGGCTTTCAAAGACAATATAGGTCACCAGGCAGAGCAGAAAGAGCACCGCAAGCGGCACATTAACGAACTCTTCTTTGGTTTTGTCGATTTGCTGGGCAGCGAAGGTAACCACTGAAAGCACAAGGGTAGTGCTCAGTGCCGATGCTGAAGCAAATGCAAGAAGCTTCCGTAAAGGGTTACCACCGATCAATTTCAGGAGACGGATCAGATGCAATACTCTCTCCTTGTTATTAGGACGGCAATTCGCACCACTTATGCTGAATAAACGCCATCGCTATTGAAATTCGTACAAAAAGTCCTCGATAACTCTGCTACACGCGGAATTCCGGATCCTTGTGCGGCACCCGATCCTGATGGAGCTCTTCGTATATTAATTACTGAAAAAAAACTCAGATTCCCTTATGATGATACGCATTGAACCGCTCATCATTTACCGATGAACATAATAGGCGACAGCTTCGACGTTTCTTTTGAAAGCCTCGCACAGGAGTTGGTGATTCTCCTCTTTCAGACAGCTTTCAACCCAAAGCCCAGCTTTCCCTTCTCTGCCCAATCCATTGATGTCGACGATATTGTCAAACCGGTTATCAGGACTCATGCTTTCGCCGCTTGCCTCTTCAATGCGGATCTGCCAGTTGCTCTCGTCTGTCCCGATCAGTTTTTCGAGATAATTAAAAAGGATGCAGGGCATGTTGTCATAGCCATATAATGCTCCATATCCTGTTCCCTTGCCGGGGATTGCTCTTAACCGCTCACGATTGCCGATGAGTGTCTCTCCGATGCTATCGCCGACAGTCAGGCAAACCGGAAAGAGTGTTGTGAACCATCCTATCGTCCGACTTACATCAACGGGCCTCTTTATACCGTCACGTCCATGTTTTTCGAGCGTTATCCAGTTGTTTTTTTCGCCGCTAACCTCATGAAGTGCATAAGCTAATCCGCTCAGCAGTACTTCGTTGATATCGAAATGGTTCGCCTCATGATTTTGCGGCACCACCTTCCTGACGATCTCCTGTGAAAACTCAACTCTGGTATGTCGTAACCGGCTGTTATCCTTTTCCGCAAGTTCTTTCCAGAGAGACTTTTGCTGCTGCTGTTCATGTATTGATTCTTCCCAGTAGGCTTTTTCTTCGTCTGCGGCGGTCACGGTATAGGATTTGACAGCGTCAACCCACTCCCGGTAACTTCCACTCCTGTTTTCTGTCACTTCGCCATCATAGAGTCTTTGCAGGTCTTCACGGATTATCGACCAGCTCGCTGCATCAATAATCATGTGGTGTGCCGCCAGATAGAGCCGTTCGCTCCCATCTTTATAGCCTCGCAAGATACCGCTTTGCCAGAGATACCCGCTTTCCAGATCAAACCCGCTTTGCCATCGGGCCAGTTCTTCAAATAGCTCAGCTTCATTTTTTTCGCGGATATCGAGTTCCTTTACTTCAATGGAGAGACTTTCTTTCAGAAAGCACTTGCCCCCGGCAGGAAAGACAGCCCTCAGCATCCCATGCAGACGACACAGTTTCTCCAGCGAGTCCTGTACTCTTTTCTTGTCGAGCGGCTGATTGACACGGATCAGAAAAGAGTGGTTAAAGCGACTCCTATCTGTTAGCGATCTCTGCATAAACCATTTCTGAATAGGGAGATAATCTATTTTTTCTATTGATTTCATGGCGCTCGTTCAGAATTGTTCCGACGTTTTGTATCATGAGTTTTATTCTTTTCTCAACGAAGGACAGGCCTTATCTGCTCATCAGTCGTTAACCGTCATTGCCATGTTCATGAGCGCATTAACTCCTTCCTTTGGTATTGTGGGCCAGATGATGCCGAAATGATCCAGCAGACGCTGCGTCCTGTCTGAGGCGATTACAACTCTCTGTCGACGCGTCATGACGGAGCTGTCGGATTGAAATGCGTAATTCTCAACGGTCTCTGCAACTGCAGACTCCATTTTCGGTTCGTTAACTGCGTCACGCAGCCGTTTCAGAAATTCTCCGAAGCTGCATGCCCTGATTTTATCGTTCATCCCGTTGGCTGAGAGCATCAGCGTTGCAAGAGAGTCACGGCGAGAGGTCTCAATATGGTGAATCTCATTAGTCAGTGATTCTCTGGAAGAGAGCGCAATAATCGAGCGGGCAACCAGATCGACATGGCAGAGCGATGCGGGTTGATCGGCAGGCACGACACCAAGGCGCATGAATGCGGCAAGCTGGCGGAAAAAGGCATTATCTTTGATGTTCTGCTGCAGCCGCGATCCTTCCGAGGCAAAGGAGATGTTTCCCACTCGATAAATAGAGCTGTTTTGTAGCTCCGTGCGGTATTCCATAACCAGTCGTTCAGCCTCCTGTTTGGTTCGGATATAATAGTTGTCATCCGGAACCTGGGGAGGAGAGTCGTACTCCGTAAAGAGCTTGAAATCGCCCAACAATGCGCTGGCTGATACTGAAAGCGTGGAGATAAAATGAAAATCAGTTGTGGTTTCTTTTTGTCGTGTTGCAAGCGACAGAAGATGGCGTGTTGCGGCCACATTGTCAGCAAGAAAATCCCGGTAGTGACCGATATGGTTTACATTGGCAGCACAGTGATAGATGGTATCGATACTTTTAGCAAGTTTTCCGTAATCGCTTTGTGAAAGAAGCAGTTGTGGATGCCGCAGGTCGCTGGACAGAACGGTAAGCCGGGGATTGTCAAGCATGGTCTGGCCGGCATCATTTCCGAAGTATCCCGAGAGCACCCGTGCAAGTCGGGCGCGTCCTTCAAGGTTCTCTTTGCTGCGCACTGACACGGTTACATGAATCAAGTTGTCGGCAAGAAGTTCTCGCAGGAGGTAACTTCCAAGATAACCGGTTGCGCCAGTAAGAAGTACGTGACGGCGGGGGCGTTGTCGAATAAGATCACGATTCCGTTCGGAGCGCATCCTTGCTTCATAGAGTGCCCGCTGCGCCTGCAGGGCATTTTCGCGTTCATGCTCCGCATCTTGCTGAATGGAGTCAGAGTTGCTGTATTGCATGCAGAGTCTTCCGAGCAGTTCCCGCAGATGATCAGGACGGGGATGGCAGAAAAGGGCGAAATCAGATAATACGGGATGCTCGTACAGGTTGTTGACTTTGCAGTCAAACTCTCGACCGAGACGGTTTATAACAGCGATGGCGCTCAGACTGTCACCGCCGAGCTCAAAGAAATGATCTTCGCGGGCGGGAAGCGGTTTCTTGAGCTGTTCAGACCATACGTGCGAAATCCTTTTTTCAATAGTGTTCTGCGGCGGTGTTCGCAGTGCATAACCGTTTGTATCAGCTATGGCTTGAGTCGGAGAGCTTTCGGTTTCATCAAGAGTTTTAAGCAGTGTCTGACGATCTATTTTGCCTGCCGCCGTGAGCGGTATGGCCGCGAGGCTGACTATGGATGCTGGAACCATATAGGAAGGAAGTGTTGCCGACAGATAGGAGACCCACTCACCATACTCCGGCATTGCTGTTCCGGCAGCCATGGTGACGAATGAACGGAGAATCTGGCTTTGGTCCGGTCGCGTTTCAACGATGGCAACCGCCTGTTGTATGCCCGGCCAGGATGCAAGGCGATGCTCAATCTCGCCGAGTTCGACACGCTGGCCGCGCAATTTTACCTGGGTATCCGATCTGCCGAGAATTTGAAGGTCACCTGTCCGGAGCCATCGTCCGAAATCACCGGTTCTGTAAAGTCTTTCTCCGTTTATATATACGAATGCCGCAGCAGTCAGATCCGGTCGATTCAGGTAGCCAATGGCCACGCCCGTGCCCCCAACCCGGATTTCACCCGTGACACCCGGTGGAGAGGGCTTGCCGTTTTCATCGACGATATAAACTGTGGTGTTGGACAGAGGACGACCGGCGTGGATCTGCTCTGCATCATGAAGAATTTGGCCGACTGAAGTAGCCGCTGTATTTTCGGTGGGACCATAACCATTCATGTATGAAAGCCTTGCCGCGTAGTAGCGGAAATCATCGGTAACAGGCGGTTCTCCGACTGTCATGATCAACCGCAGACCAGGAAAATCTGCCTGTTCAAAGAGGCGAAGATAGGATGGTGACATCGTGGCGATGGTGACACCCCGGCGACGGATCAGCCTCTGCATACCGGAGATGTCATTCATCTCTTCGCGCGTGACAGGGACCAGGGCCGCACCGGCGGACCATGTTATGGCCAGATCGCTGATCCACAAGTCGAATGATGGAGAAGAGATCTGCATTACCCGGTCATCATTTCGAAGACCAAAAATTTCACATTCCCCCAGACCGAGATTAAGTAGCCCTTTATGGGAGAGTACGACCCCCTTGGGAAGACCCGTGGAACCTGATGTATAGATGATATAGGCCGGATCGTCAGGGGTGATTGCGCTATTGATAACCGGTGAATCGAGCGTCTCGGTGAGTAGCTCTTCAGGGCGCAGGATGATGAGGTTATCACTGCAGAGCTGAGATGGAACGACCAGAGCGTCCAGCGCAATGATGTTGCGAAGGGCACTGTCCCTGACCATGAATGCAAGCCGTTCAGCAGGCAGATCGGCTGTCAGTGGAAGATAGCATGCGCCTGCTTTCCAGATAGCAAGGACTGTTTCAGGAAGTGAGGTTGAGCGTTCCGTCAGAACTCCGACGGTTTCACCCCGCTGCACATTGTGTTTCAGTATGGCATGCGCCAGAGCATCAGAGCGTTTATTGATCATTTCAAAGCTCTGAACACTATTGTCGGTGATCAATGCTGGCCTGTTTGGATAGAGAGAAGCAATCCGCTCAAAAAGTCCTGGAAAGGTGCTTACTGGCCAGGTGCGGAGCGGACCTTTCTGCCAGCACTCAAGCAGCTTTTCCTCTTCAGGGAGCATTCGCGGAGGAGGAAGCGCCGAGTTGTTTGGATTTTTGCTGAAAAACCGCATCCAGCCGATCAGTGTATCGAACCATGTAAGGGCAGTATCCTTTGTGTACAGTGCGGCATTGACATACCAGGTGATAACAAGTCCTCCATTACCCATCCCCTCATGCACCAGCACCATATCCTGTGCCGGAGCATTTCGCCTCAGTTCGTAGCTTGTAACGTCGGGCTCAGGAGGAGCCGAAGCAGCGCTGAAACCGGGATTCGTTTCAGCGGTGACCGTAAGCGCCGGATTTTCAGTAACGGCAAGATCAAAGAGCGGATATCGCCCCGGATGCCCGACCCGTAGTTGAAGCTGGCGAAAATCGCGGTAGATGCGTGCAAAAGGGTATCTTGAGTGCTGGAGGGCTTCTGCCAGATGCTGCTGCATGTCCTGCAGCGCAGTATCGATCGTAGCTGACTCATGCGCATGGCAGGCAAGAGGGAGCATGTTGATAAAGTATCCGATGATTCGCATTTCCGCATCGGACTGCCGGACTGAGGCGGCTGTGCCAAGCAGAAAACGGGTTCGACCTGTGCGGCGTCGCACTTCGAGTCCGAGGAGTGTGAGCATCAGGGCATGGAGTGTTGCCCTGTTTTTTTTTGCAAGGGAACGCAGCACATTGGCTGTTGCAGGATCGAGACAGGTACGGAAGCAATGACTTCCGGGAGAGGAAACGGAGCGCACGTTTGGACGCAATTTGTCGAGAGGCCATTCATCAAGGGCATCAGGGGATTTCTTGACAAGTTCGCCGATGATGAATTGCCAGTATTCTGCATCAATCTGAGCAGTTTTGCTTTCCATATAGGCCGCTTCTCGAGCTGCCGACCGGTCGAATCCGAAGTTCAGCGGAGCGAGAACCGCGCCTTTGAGCAGTGCAGAGAGTTCTTCGATGAGGATGCCAAGCGAAATTCCGTCGCCGACAGCATGATGCATGACAAACCAAAAAATGGTCTGACTGCTTTCGGCTATTCTGGTCAATCCTGCACGCCATAGACCAGGGTTGCCCATGTAAAAGGGATCACTCTGGCCTCTTTTGATCCGGGAAAGCGCCTCATCAAAAGAGGAGGCGAACTGATATTCCAGAGTTGCATCAACCTGTTCTGCAACCACCCGCCGCAGGATACCGGATCCATCTTCGCAAAATCCTGTACGCAGTGCATCGTGTCGATGGATTATTTTATTCCATGCATCTGTCCAGCGTTCTGCCTCTGGAACTTCACCGTGCAGCACAAGCGTCAGGGGAATATTGAAACCGCTGGTTTCGAGGCCGGCCTGCTCGGCTGTCCAGAACTCACGCTGTCCTTCTGTTGCAAGATCAGAGAGGAGGTCATCGACACTCTCTCCGGTCTGCAGTTCACGAACTCTTTCAGAAAAACCCGCGAGTGTCGGTTCGGCAAAAAGTTCACGGGCGGGGACCTCGTGACCGAGTTGCTTTTCGAGACGATGGGCAACAGCAATCGCCAGCAGGCTGTGACCGCCCAGTGCAAAAAAATTGTCTTCGCGGTGGATAGGACTTCGTTCCAACAAGTCGGCCCATATCCCGGCAATGCATTGCTCCAGTTCATCCTGTGGAGGAGTCTGCCCCGTGCTGGACGGATGAACATCGAGTAAATCAAGAAGAGCCATCCGATCAACCTTTCCTGATACCATCAAGGGAATGGATAATACCGAAATTACTCCGGACGGAATCATGTGGGAAGGCAGTCGTTCCATCAGGAAGGTTTTCCATTCTGCCATTTCAGGCATTTGCTCTCCCGGCTTGAGGCGGACAACACCCCACAAACTCTTTGCACCTCTTTGCTGTTCGTCAAGAAGAACCACAGCCTGCGAGATTGCGGGGTGCGCAGTCAAAGCATACTCTATTTCGCCTAATTCGATTCGGATTCCGTTCATCTTCACCTGATCGTCAATCCGACCAATGATTTCAAGAGTTCCATCAGCTTGCCAGCGACCAAGATCGCCGGTACGGTAGAGACGGCCATGGGGGCTCTCCATGAAACTTGCTGCCGTGAGTTCAGGGCGGTTCAAATAACCCTGACTGATGCCGACTCCTCCCAGCCAGATTTCTCCGGTTACTCCCGGCGCCAGTGCATAACCTTCATCATTGCAGATAGTGACGCTGGTATTCGGTAGCGGCCTGCCTGCAGTCAGAAAACGCCGTTCATCAACTTTCAGGAGGCCCATTGTGCTGGTAATGGTGTTCTCAGTGGGGCCGTAGGCGTTGAAATAGTTCAGATGATGCGCGTATCTTTTTACATCTTCCGGAGCCGGGGCTTCGCCTCCTGTGACCAGAACACGCAGAGTGGCGGGGAGTTTTGCCCCTTCCAGGAGTCCGAGATAGGTTGGTGTAATGTCGGCCACGGTGATACGCATTTCCTGCAGGAAATCAAGAAAACGTTGTGGCGACTCAATGATGTTTTTTGGGAGAGGGCAGATTGCCGCACCAGAGGCGAGCGGCACCCCGATGTCGGACAGGGAAACGTCGAACGATGGGGATGCGAACAGGAGTGAGCGGTCATCGGCCTGGAACTCCAGGATCCCGGCGGCACCAAGTACCATGTTCACCAGGCTGTCATGAGCAATCAAGGTGCCTTTCGGCTTGCCTGTAGAGCCTGAGGTGTAAAGTATATAGGCGATATCGTCGGGTTGTCCGTCGCTAAAGGCTCTTTTTGAGTATTGCCGCCGAAACGGTTCCGGCAACTCTTCCGGCCGCAGCGGGTCGGAAACAATCCTGTCAAGCTCTTCGGGTACGGCAATGCCGTCAAGGACGATGAGGTGGGATACTCCGCCGTCAGTGGCCATAAAACTCATTCGTTCCGGGGGAAGCTCCATTGATAGCGGCAGATAGGTGGCGCCTGATTTCCAGATGCCCAATAGTGCTGCCGGAAGCTGCGATGAGCGGCCAGCAAGAACAGCGACAACACTTCCGCGGGCGGCTCCACGCTGCAAAAGATTGTGCGCAATGGTGTTAGCCTCCTCATCAAGAGAGCGGTAGGAGAGTCTGCGGTCAGGTGTTATTACTGCAGGCCTGTCAGCCTGATCCGGCTGGTCAGCAATCCTTTCAAAGAGTTCGTGAAAACGCAGACGAGGTCGTTCTACGATCTCACCCTGCTGCCATGAGGCAAGCATCCGTGTTTCTTCCGGCAGGAGATACGGAAGTGGTTCTGCCGCACGTTCAGGTTTTTCTGCAAGCCAGCGAGCCCATCCCGTCAGAGATTCCAGCCAGAACCGGGCTGTTTGCTCTGTGTAGATTGCTGCATTGACATGCCATTGCAGAAGGAGTTCTCCACCTTCGAGGTTTTCGTGGATGAGTACCATGTCCTGGCCAGGAGATGCGCAGGTGGATTCGTAGCTTATGGGGCCTATAGTCCTTTCGGCGCTTGTGAAGAAACGGGCGGCACCATTTTTGCGGCCTCCGGGATTTTCGGTTACGACAATATCGAAAAGGGGATAGCGCAGAGGATTGCGCAGTTCCGGACGTTTATTCCAGGATGCATGGTAAATATGGGCAAAGGGCAGGCGTGCATGCTGCAGTGCTTCGGCAAGGCTTTGTTGTGTTGATTGCAGAAGCTTCCCGAATGTGCGGTGACGTTCAGGAATCAGATGCAGCGGCAGCATGTTTACACCGTAGCCGATTACTTGAAAGTCGGATGCACTCTCCCTGACGGAGGCGGTGGTGCCGATCATGATATTGCTCCGGGCGGTGCGTCGGCCTGCTTCCAGAGCAAGAAGCGTCAGTATCAGTGAATGGAGAGTCGAGTGGTGAATACGTGCAAGGGTTTTGAGACTCTCTGACGTTCGCCCATCAAGCAACAGTTCAAAACGATGGCTCCCGGGTGTGCTCCTCGATGAACGGGCTATGTCAAGAGGCCACTCCTCGAAGGCGGAATCCGGCACCCGGTTCAGCAGGTTTTCCCAGTAGCGGCCGTCATGCTGCGCTTCTTTGGAGGCCAAGTAGGCGTACTCGCGTGAAGCAAATACCATTCCGCCAGGAGAGAGAGGGGAGAGCGTACCTCCGTCAAGCAGAATGGCCAGTTCATTGAAAAGTGTTCCAATTGATTGTCCGTCACCAATCGAATGATGAAGGGCAAGCCAGAAAAAACGTTTTTTTCCCTTTTCTGCCTCAACGATACCTGCCCGCCAGAGCGGTGTTGCACTCATCGAGAGGGAGGAGAACTGGCGTTCCCTTATCAAGGCAATGGCATCTACAGTAGAGTACGCAACTGATGATTCAAGCGTCCAGTCGATTTCTGGCGCTAACCGCCGTCTCAACAGGCCTGATTCATCATCTTTAAAAAAGGCGCGTAAACCCGCATGGCGCTTTACAAGGATGTCCCATGCTTTTTGCAGGCGTTCGGCAGTCACCTCTTGATTGATGAGATAGTGTACCGGAATAATGAAGTTCCGGGTGTCAAGCCCGGCCGACTGAGCAATCCAGAACTCCTTTTCTCCTTCTGAGGCAAGATCAGTTTCCTGATCGATGGTTTCCTGGAGGGATATGGCGGCCACAGAACTGATATTTTCAACAAATGCCGACAGTGTCGGAGCTGCGAAGAGCGAGCGGGCCGATACCGACTGTCGAAGAGCTTCGCTGGCACGATGTGCCAGCGTTACGGCGAGCAGACTGTTGCCTCCGAGTGCAAAGAAATTGTCGTTGCGTGCAACAGTGTGGCCAAGCACATCAGCCCAGATGTCGGCAACCCGCTTTTCAAGCGGATTCAGGGGCATCTGGCGGTCAGTGTTTTTCTGCAATTCCTTCGCATGTTTGAACAGTACCTCCCGGTCAACTTTTCCTGAAGGGGTTAAAGGAATTACTGCAACCGGCATGATGGAGGCCGGAACCATGTGCAGAGAGAGGTGTTCGGTAAGAAATTCCAGGAGATGAGCCTGGGAAAACGAAGCCATGTTTTCGGGTTGAACAAAAGCCCTGAGTATCTTGACTCCGTTCTGAAGCTCATCGGCAAGCACCGTAGCATTGACCACGGAAGGATGCTTGCAGAGTTTCTGTTCAATTTCACCCAGCTCAACGCGCTGACCGTTCAACTTGATCTGCTGATCGATTCGTCCGCTGATCTCGACTTGACCCTCTGCACTCCAGCGGCCATAGTCTCCTGATCGGTAGAAAAGAGCTTCAGGTGTATCAACAAAGTGTCGGGCACACGGTTCAGGCTGGTTGAGATATCCGTGAGTAATACCCATACCACCGAGCCAGAGTTCACCCTGGACGCAGGGCGGGACGGGTGAACCGTCATCACGGCGGATTGAAATTCTCATGTTGGGCAGCGGAGAGCCTACATTCAGGGGCTTTTCCGGATCGTGATCACTCAGTATGAGTCCGCCTGAAACCACAATGGTCGCTTCGGTCGGACCATAAAAGTTCCAGAATGCGAGCCGGCCAGCGTACAGGCTGACATCCTGATGGTTCGGAGCTTCTCCTCCCATGAGCAGAATTCGCAGCCCCTCGAATGGAAGTTTTTCGCTGACTCTCAGGTATGATGGCGTATGGAAGGCAATGGTGACACCGAGTTCATGGTAGTATGGCTTCATCTGCCAGGGGTCTTCCCGAAGGGAAGGTGATATCGGTACCAGGGTGATCCCGTTCAAGAGCCCGTGACCGATCTCCCAGAGAGAGGCATCAAAACTGATGGTTGAAACCAGGGCGATACGGTCATTGTCACGAAGCCCTATCCTTTCTGCAACTCCAAGTATTGTATTGATGTATGCAGCATGTGTGACAGGAACACCCTTTGGAGTGCCGGTCGTGCCCGATGTATAGATGATGTAGGCGATATCATCCGTTGATCCATCCCTCTTTGGGCGCAGCTCTGATTCGGCACACTCTTCCTGAAAGATGATGGTGTCAATCTCGCTGCACAGAAGCGGGGGAGGTGTGAGCCTGTCAAGGACGATAAGGTGTTTTGCGCCGGCATCTTTAGCCATTGAGGCCAGTCGAGCTGCCGGGATATCGAAGGCAAGAGGCAGGTAGGCTCCCCCTGCTTTCCAAATTGCGAGCACTGTGGCCGGAAGATTTTCGGGGCCTGAAGCAAGCACTCCAACGGTAGTGCCGCGAACAACTCCGCGATTCATGAGGCAGGCAGCAAGGCCGTTTGCCAGTGAATCGATTTTGCGAAAGGTTGCAGAGTGCTCCCGGCTGATGAGTGCCGGGCGATCCGGATGGAGATCAACGAGCGCTTCGAAAAGTTCATGGGCGCGCTGATCGGGGCGCAGCTCCTTCTTTCCCTGTTCCCATTTCTGCAGAAGCTCCATTTCAGAGGGAAGCAGCGGAGGAAGAGGTTGATGGATTCTTTCAGGTTCTTCGGCCAGCCATCGAGCCCATGCGGCGAAGGAAGAGAGCCATGCACGGGCACTCTCGATTGAGCACACATCCGAATTCCAGCTCAAAAGCAGATTCAGTCCTCCACCGCTGTCAGAAGAGGGCTCATGACTGAACGACAAATCGAGACCGGCAGCAGGGTGCTCAAGTTCTCCGGAAAGGGAAAGTGGCTCCAGAGTGATTTCGCTCTGCGGGTCACTGATGGTCCGGGAAGGAATCGCTGTCAGGGCGATGTCGAAAAGTGACGTGCGGGCTCGTGGGCGAAGGTCGGGATGGCATTGCCGGAACTCGCGGTAGAGCATCCCTGAAGGATATGCGGCATGTTCAACCGTTTCGGTGAGTGCTGACTGGGTGTTGAGCAGATGCTCCGAGAAGGGGAGGTCACCATCCTTCAAAAGAATAACGGGAAGAAGGTTGACGAAATGTCCGACAGCACGTTCTCCTCCTGCAGGGCGAATGGTTATGCCGCTTCCGACCATAAGGTCACTTACTCCGCTGCGTCGTCGGATTTCTGATGCAAGAATGGCAAGCAGCAGAGCGTGCAGTCCGATTCCACGGCTTTTTGCCAACCGGCCAAGCGTTTGAACCGTTCCGCCGTCAAGCTGCTCGACAAGAGGCTCAGAACCTCGTTTGCCGGGCAATGACGGGCGCTGGCGATCCGTTACATATTCGCTGAAGGCTCCGCTGCCGCGAGCAGCGAGAGTGTCAAAGCATCTCATCCAGAACCTGCGGTCATGTTCGGCCCGTTTGGAATTGAGGTAGTGCTGTTCAGCGCTGCTGGCCATGGCGACGCCGTTTGGTGCCGGTGGCAATTGCCTGCCGCCAAGCAGGGCAAGCAGATCATCCTGTATCAGTCGGGCCGATGCCCCGTCCACCAGGGAGTGATGGAGCACAAACCAGAACAGTGTTTCATTTCGCTCTTCAATTTGGACAATGCCTGCCCTGGCAAGCGGGGGATCGATAAGCAGAAACCGTTCGTTTCCCCAGCGTGCGGCTATGTTGCGGGCTTCTTCCATGGAGCTGCAATGATCGATGCGCAGCGCTGCATGGCGGGAGAGTTCACCGGACGAAACACTCTTCCATCGAATTCTGTTCTTTTCGTCTGCATAAAACGCCGTGCGCAGTGCGGCATGGCGATCAAGCAGTCTGATCCAGGCTGATTGCCATGCAACTGGAGCATACGGCTTGCCGTGAACACGCAGAAAGCGCACAATGTGGGATGCTGCCGCAGCCAGACCGATTTCCGAAGCGATCCAGAAATCCTCCTGATCGACCGTTGCTATATTCGAAACTGAAAGATCACGGTTCAGGTGGGAGTCAGGCTCGTGCTCAATCGATGCAATATGTTCGGCAAGCGCTCTCACGTTCAGCGCACTCAGCACCATCTGAACCGGTACATTATACCCAAGCAGATGCAATCTCTGGCTTACCGCAATGGCAAGCAGACTCGTTCCTCCTGCGGCGAAGAAGTTTTGCTCCCTCATGATCGGGCGGATATCAAGGAGCTCTTCCCATATGGCAGCTATTGCCAGCTCAAGCGGGCCCACTGGAGGAGTTGAATCACCCTGTTCAATTGAGCCGTTATGGAAGAGCTCTTCTGCAATCGCCTGAAGGGCCTTTTGATCAGCCTTGCCTGCAGAATTTAGCGGTATCTTGTCCAGTACGGTAAAATGGACCGGAATCATGTATGAGGGGAGTCTCCTCTGAAGAAATTCACGCCAGTTTACCGCTTCTTTTTCTCTTGACTCCTGATACTCCACAAAAGCGAAAATACGACCTTTAAGGTGTACTGACTTTGCTGTTTTTATAGCGGGATGCCGCTGCAGCGCCAGCTCAATCTCATCGAGAGAGACTGCCTGTCCGGAAATTTTGACCGCATTGTCTGATCGGCCAAGTGTCTCAAGCTCATTGTTGCTGTTCCATCTGGCAAGGTCATGAGAGCGAAATGCGCGTCCATAACGAGTTTCAATAAAATATTCTGCATTGAGTTCAGGTTGCTTCAGATACCCTGGAGAAACACCGGTTCCAATAACATGAACCTCCCCGATCTCGCCTTCAGGCACCTCATTGCCATCTGCATCAAGCAGATAGACCTCAGTATCGGCAAACGGCCTGCCGCTCAGAACGAGGCCCTGCTCATCGGGATCGACATGATGCATGCAGATCGTGCCGCAGACCTCAGTTGCTCCGTAGATATTCCAATAGTCGACATGCCGGGCGTAATGCCGTGCATCATCGGCGTTCGGCAGTTCGCCAGCAGTCATGATGCAGCGAAGTCCTTTTGGTACGGCCCCATTCAGCAGATGCAGGTATGAAGGTGTAAACAGAGCAATCGAGACTTTATGACGGCTCATCAGTTCAAGCAGGCGGTCAGGATTGTCGATTATTGACCGCCTTACCGGGACAAAGGCTGAACCTGAAATCAGGGGAATGCAGAGTGTTCGGAAACCAAGGATAAACACCGGCGAAGAGGAGAGTAAAATGCGGTCTTTACTCGTGATGCCTTGTGCGTCAATATGACCGTGTGCCATATTGATGCAGGCGGTATGTGTCAAGGTAACACCTTTCGGAGTGCCGGAAGAGCCGGAGGTGAACAGAATGGCCGCGAGAGTTGTCAGGCGGCTTTTTCTCTCGTCAAGGGTGGATGCTCCGGTGTTCCCTGCAGACAATTCTTCCGGTCGGATGACGGCTTCACTCAGTTTGCTGCTGCCATTGCTCAAGACGCTTTCTCTGAGTGCGGGAGGAATTTCAATGCCGTCAAGAACAATCAGGAGGCGAATACCTGCCTGTTCAGCCATGTTTGCCAGCCGGTCGGCAGGCAGGTCTGCGGCCATGGGAACATAGACTCCGCCAGCTTTCAGTATCGCAAGGAATGCTGCCGGGAGATCTGCCGATCGTTCCGTAAGAACCCCGATCGATTCCTCGATCTTGATGCCCCTGGTTTGCAGTTCGATGGCCAGCTTTTCGGAAGCAGCGTCCAGTTCAGCATAGGTGAGGAGCACGTCATCGCTAATAATCGCGGGAGCCGATGGTTGCCTTCTCGCAGATATTTTGAAACAGTCATGTATTTTCTGCTGATAATGCATGCGATCTCACAGAGTGCCGTTCTTCTCAGGGAATAAACCTGTCTGATAGCCAAGGCAGCGGTAACCGTTTGCTGCTGATGCCTGATCAATGTGGCGAACCCATTCAGCGTTCGTACTCAGCTCCTGTTTTACCCAGTTGCATATACTGATTGTTATACCATACTTCTCCGTGGAGTTCCGAATCTTCTCGAGATACTCAACACAAACAGAACGTTCAGGTGCGAGTCTTGAGCGCTGTTTGATATGGTTCTGATTCTTGTACGACAGATACGGGTGGAAAAATTCACCAATGAGCTCGGGATCAAAGTAGTTGATGTAGTTTGCGAGTAACACTAAGTTGCGTATTTCTGTAGTCAGAAATTCAGGTTTGATGTTGCGGACACCGGCGGATGCCAGAAGCGACATGTACTGGTCGATATTTTCATCGGTCAGGTAAGGGAGCATCAAAGGCTGACAGAGAACCGACTCGGCAAATAAGCCGAGTTCCCTGCATTGAACCAGTGTGTCAAGGCGTTCCCCAATCGATGCGGCATTTGGTTCAAGTACTTCACGAAGGTACCGGGGCATAATGCCGATACTGCCGTTCAGTTGAATTTTTGATGCAATCTGGCTCATCAAAGAGAAAAGGGAGTCTCCTTTGTGGGTTACCTGCAAGTGCTTTGGACCAGCCTTGGTCGCGATGAAAATCCGCACCGGAGAATCGGGATATTTCTCAAAATGGCGAACAAAGGTTCGCAGGATATCGTGCGCTATACCGTTGAAAAGGTGTGGTTCGGAAAACGCTTCGGTTTTTGGTGAAAAGTAGTAAAAGAGGGGTTTCAGGCGATTGTGCTCAAGAGAGTTCGCCAATCGCTCTGCGTAGTTTGTAAAGACAGTAATTGGTTTTACATGATTGCCATCAGTCACCAGGCAGTACTGGCATGCAACTGCACACGACCCTACAGATGGAGAGACCTCCAGAACATTGGTTGGACAGAGTCCGGTATAGTTGTGAATCTCAAGTGCCTGGTTAATATCTGTCAGGCTTTCCTGGTAATGGTCACCGGCAGTCAGGTTATTGTTTTCGTAGAGTTTTGTAAACCATTCTGAACCAATTACAAGCTGGGAGGCAACCTCCGGAGTAATCTCATAGTCAAGACCAAGATCGGCGAGCTGGCGGCTATCGATTTTCAGCGGTAAAAATCCCTTCAATTCAGGGCATGCAGGTCTGTGTGAAATATACTGGAACTGCGTTCTTGAAGGCATCGTGGCCTTGATTGAATTGCAGGAAGGGGTGCTGATTTTTTTTTCCGGGGGCATAAACGAGGAATTCAATTGGTTACGTAGCAACAGAATCCAAAAGTCAAATTTTACCAATCAATGTAACTCTTAGCATAAAAAGATACCCACCCTCAATCAAAAGTAACATAATTGCAATCCAAATGAAAGTGGAGAATTTTATTTGTAATTATTTTTCTTTATAATGAATCGTTAAAGCTTTACCGGGTTCAAGTTTGAACCATCAGTGATGGGTAACACATCTGTTGAAGCTTGTTTTATGTCTGCTTGTATGTACACATTCTGCGGAAGTGGTGTTTGGCTACATGAAATATGAGGAACTCCGTAATGAAACGTCTCCGCGAATGGCTCGCCAAATCCAATTCCTTCAGTAAATCTTTTGTTCGCCAAAACGCCCTTCCGCTGATTTCAACGTTTTTGCTTCTGCTTCTTGTTGTCATATTCTTTTTTGATAGGACAGTAATCTCGATTCAGTCGGGCCAGCGAGGCGTTTTATGGAGGTGGCTTGGAGCGGGAACGGTTATTGATACTGCCTATCCTGAGGGGGTACACGTGATTCTGCCCTTCAATAAAATGTTCATTTACAATATCCGCAAGCAGCAGTTCAGTGATTCGATCGATGTGCTGACTGTCGATGGACTTACGGTCAGGGTAAAGTACACGGTACGTTATTACCTTGATCCTGCCACACTTCCGATGCTCCATGAGTACGTTGGGCCAGACTTTGTCAAAGTAGCGATTCAACCGGATGTCCGCTCTGTTGTCCGTACCTTGTTCGGACAGTATAAACCCGAGGAAATCTACACCTCTCAAAAGGCTATCCAGTTACTTTTCAGTGAAAAATCCAAGATTCATCTTGCTGCGCGTTTTGTGAAAATCGATGATGTTCCCATTGAGTCGATAACCCTCCCTTCAAGCATTTCGCGTGCTATTGAAGAGAAGATGGTTCAACAGCAAAGGGAGGGTGAATATGTCTACCGCCTTTCGATTGCGCAAAAAGAAGCCGAGCGTCTGCAGATTGAATCTGAAGGTATTCGTACATACAACGATACGGTAAACAAGAGTCTGACGGTTTCGGTGCTTAAATGGGAGGGTATTCGTGCTACGCGCGAACTGGCACAATCTCCGAATGCCAAGGTTGTTGTTATAGGTTCCGGCCAATCTGGTCTGCCGATCATTTTAGGCAAGGATTGAGCTATGAAGAAAAAGATTTTTTGGGCAGTTGCCTTCTTATTGCTCGTAGTTCTTGTTTCTTCACAATTTGGCTCTTATGAAGAAATGGGGGCCCGCAGATTTGCTGTCCTGAACAAACCCTCGGATAAGGTTATTATTGGCGTTTGCTGGCCATTTTCCGTAAATCGGGATGGCATGGCCGATGGAATTCATTTGGCTCTTGAAGAAATCAATTCCCGCAAGCTTGCCGGCACATACACGCTTCGCTTGATTGAACGGGACGATGCGTTTGACGCTAACAGGAATAAAAATATTGCGAAAGAGTTCGCAAACATTCCTGATATGAGCGCGGTTTTGGGATATTATGATGACGGCCCTGCAATCAGGGCCTCCTCGATCTATGAGTCAAGTCGTTTGCTGCATCTTATGATAGGAGCCAACAATACCGATATGACCTCACATGGATTCAGCTATATCAATCGCAGCATTCTGTCAAGCGACCTGATCGCAATGAAACTTGCCAGAATGACGATAGATCACGGCTATCGAAAAATCGCGGTGCTATGGGAGGAGGATGCCTACGGTGAAGATCTGGCATATCAGTATCAGGTAGGTCTTGATCAATTGAATGCTGATGTTGTCTATCGGTGGTCATATTCCCGTACAAATGTTGATTTCCGGTTGCTGGTCAACGATCTGAAATTAGTTGATGCCGATGTTATCTTTTTCAGCGGTATTGAACCGATTGCCGGCGATTTTTTGCGCATGGCCCGCAAGGTCGGTTTGAAAACTCCCGTTATCGGAGCTTTCAGCAATACTCCGGAAATGCGCGCACATGCCGGCTCTGCATATGACGGCGCAATGTTTTTCGATTTTTATAACCCGCATGACCCGAGCCCTGAAAATCAGTTATTTGTGAGAAAGTTTTTTGCGCGTTATGGCAGATACCCGGACACCTGGGCAGCGCAAGGATACGACGCTCTCCATATTCTTGCAAAAGCGATCAAGTTCACCGGTTCACGTAACTCCCTTGACATTTCCTACGCCATCCGGTATTCGGATGCATTTAATGGTGCCAACGGAAGATATAAGTTTGACAGCTCCGGAAATCTTGAAGAAAAGCCATTATACCTTTATATGATTCATCATGGGGCTCCAGTACTGGTTCAATAGGATGCTTCGTGATCCAATACGATATTTTCTTTAAATGGGGTTTATTTTGCTATCTTTGGGAAAGTGTGAATTATATGTAATAAGTGCAATCAACTTTACACCGCTACTTAACTAAAGGAGATTACTTATGAAAGAGAACACAACTGAAACCACAGCAGAAGTGGTGGGTGAAAGTGTGAATGATACACTGGATCGTGATGAGCGCGTTGGAAAACATGCGAGGAATCACATTCTGACAGCAATGGGAATAGGGCTTTTTCCATTACCAATAATTGATATGGTTGCTCTGGTTGGCGTACAGCTTGATATGATCAGAACGATTTCGTCTGAATATGGCGTTCCATTCAGAAGAGATCTTGGGAAATCAGTGATCACAACATTATTGGGTGGTTTCATTCCCGTAGCCTTGGGGGGAACCCTTGCCAGTTTGATCAAATGTATTCCACTGATCGGTCAGTCTACAGGCGCGGTTACCATGCCGGTTATTGCAGGGGCATCAACCTATGCGATTTACAAGGTTTTTGTCCAGCATTTTGAATCAGGCGGCACTTTTCTTGACATGGATCCAGCCAAGGTAAAGGACTATTTTGCAGAGCAGTTCAATAAAGGGAAAAAGGTTGCTGCGGACTTGAAAAAAGATGGACCGATAAGCGAGGCTAACTGATTTGCTTTAGAAAATTTATATGGATCTCAAGAAAGCGCAGAAGAAAGTCACTGTTTTTTTTGCGCTTTCTTGAGTGTGAAGAGATACCGTAACGGTAAGCTGATTTTGCCCTCTTACTGTGAATTCAACAGGAAAGAAATGTGATATGGCTATAACTTTGCTTTATTTTGCGCTCTGTCTTCTGATTGCCATCCTTGGCAGAAACAGGAAATTTGGTTTCTGGGGATATTTTTTCTGTTGTTTTTTCTTGTCCCCGGCTGTTGGGGCCCTTCTGTTTGTTGCATCTGATCCTCGCTCAAAGGACGCGAAAGATGGTCATGATTGCTCAACTTCGCGTTCTGAATCAGTAACGTTAGATCATTAGCACACTCTCCTGATTAGAGTAAAATAAGGTTATTGCTTCATGCATCCTGGCATCCATTGATTGCCAGAGCCCGTGCCGAGCGTGAATTTGAAAATTACCGCATTGTACTGGATCAGTTGCTTGAAAGCGATTGCTGTGTCTTTCAGTATACGGAGCCTCAATCCCTTGGAATATTTTGTTTGTTGTCTCTCTTGTTTTGGCGACATTGATCTTTCCAATGCAGGGGCATGCTTGCATTGCAATGGTTTTTGACATCAGCCGGAGTTGATAGTTGCAGAGGACGAAAAAGCAATTGACGGCTACCCTCTCCTAGTGTAATGATAATTGGTAATTATTGAATGCAACGGTCGTTGGCGGACAGTGTGGTGGTGCTGGATTTCGAGACAACGGGCCTGTCTCCGGCGTATGGTGATCGGGCTATCGAGATCGGTGCGGTGCTTGTCGAGCATGGAGTGATTGTCGATCGCTTTCAAAAGCTGATGAATCCCGGTTTTAGGATCAGCCGGTTTATCGAGGATTATACCGGTATTACCAATGAGATGCTGAAAGACCAGCCTTGCTGTGAAGAGGTGATGGCTGAGTTTTCGGAGTTTATAGCCGGTCATAATATCGTGGCGCACAATGCGTCATTCGACCGCCGTTTTCTGGATTATGAGCTGAAACGGGCTAAACGGGTATATGAAGGGGCCTGTTGCTGCTCTCTGCTCGTGTCAAGAAGGATTTATCAGGATTCTCCGAACCATAAGTTGCAGACACTGGTGTCACATGCCGCCATCCGGCAGGCCGGAAAGTTTCACCGTGCGCTGGCGGATGCGGAGATGACTGCGCATTTGTGGATGTCAATGATCGACCGGATTCGCCGGCAATACGGGATATCAACGATTTTCTTCGACCAACTGAGGGAACTCTCAAGAGTTGACAAACTCTATACCCACCGGTATCTTACCTCCCTGGCACAGGGATGTTGACAATTATGGCCTGACGCTCCGCCTGAGATCCGGGTTCGGCGCAGATTTGCGAAATAACCTGTTATAGAGATGTTTGGTCCCGACTGGCTGCTCGATGCCGCAATCATGATGATCGAGCGTACGCACCGGGTGGAAAACCTGGCAACTGACGAACTGGCTGCGCTGCTTGTCGGGCCGGAACCGCCGTTGCTGTTTGACGTTCGAACCGCCGGGGAGTTCGAGAAGAGCAGGATTGCAACTGCCGTGCGTGTCGATCCGGATACCGGCCCGGGTGACTTTACGGCTCGCTTCGCCGCCTTACTGGCGGGGCGTGACCTTGTCTTTTATTGTTCGATCGGCCAGCGCAGCTCAGAACTGCTTGCGCGGGTGGAGAGTGCCTGCGGGCAGGCGGGGGCGAAGAGTTGTCGCAACCTGCGAGGTGGCCTCTTTCGCTGGTATAATGAGGGTAAGCCGCTCGTCAATGTGTCAGGTACGACGGATGATATTCACGGGTATGATCCGATCTGGGGAATGATGGTCGAATGGCGTCGGTGACGACATCGTGATTTCCGCTGGTTGCGTGCTATGGGCGGAAAGGTCTGAAGAGCAGGGCGAAGAGTTGTTGCTTGTCGGAGTCGCTTTCATGGTCGAGACCGAGTCGGAGTCCTTCGAGATTGTCTCTCATCTGGAAGCTGCCGAAAAGACGGTCCCAGAAGGAGAGCATGCTTCCGTAGTTGGAGTCGTGTTCGCTCCTGAGCCTCGAGTGGTGCAGGCGGTGCATCATGGGGGAGGGGATGATGAGACGGGCCAGACGATCCAGAGTGGGCGAAATGGAGACGTTGCTGTGGTGGAATTCGATGACCGGTGTCATGAAAAGCGAGTAGAGCAGCAGGTGTTCGATCCCTGCACCCATCAGCATGAAGAGGGGGAGCCGCAGGAGTTCCGAGAGCAGGATCTCCAGAAAATGGAACCGCCAACTGGTTGTGACATCGAGGGTGGTGTCGCTGTGGTGTACGGAGTGAAATCTCCAGAGAAATGCTGTTTCATGGTTGAGACGATGCCAGACGTACATCCACAGGTCGATGAGCAGGATGATCACGATGGCTTCGAGAGCGGGAGGAAGGGCCAGCATCCCGATTCCTGGCCAGGCGTTTTTGGACCAGCCGAGCATGAATGCCATGAGTAAGGCCGAAGGGAGCAGGATCAGCAAGTTGAGAGCAGCCACAGAGAGGTTGAGCTTTGCATGGAGGCTGCGGCGCTTCTGCCCGGAAAAAAAAGGGAAGAGGCCCTCGATGATCCAGAGCAGCACTCCCACGGCAATAGTGGTGCCGTACGAGAAGATACGGAGGTCGGGTAAGGAAAAAAAAATTTCTGTCATAGGGCTGTTTCTGCTTCCTGTTTCGCCGGGCGTTCGTATTTGAAGACGCAGACGGGGCTGCCGAGAGCCTGACGGCAGAGGATTTCGCCTTTCATCTCCGGGAACGCCCTGCGAGTCGCGTCCATATCGAGTTCGCAGATGACATGGCAGGGTATATCGAGCCCGAATTCCCTGCATACCTCCAGGAAGGGGCAGACCTTCTGTATTTCGAGGGCAGCGTCTATATCTCTGTTCGAGATGTCCACGGCTTCCATCTCCATACCGATCGTTTTGAAAATGGGGATGGACAGCCTGAACCCTTCGATGAGGGTCGGCATTGCAAGCAGCGGGCCCATGCGCTCTTTCTGCAGCTCTGGGAACCCTTCGAGCATGGTTTCCCAGGCCTGTTTTTCTCCGTACTGTGCACGAAGATCCCTGAACTTCGAAAACTTCTTTCTGGCAGCTTCGATCAACTCCGAGTTAGCGTTCTGCATGGTTTCCTCCCGGTTTAACATTATTGGATGGTACTGTTGCAAAGCACCCAATACCACAAGATACGGGGCGCTGTGCGTTTGTTCAAATATCAAGGTATTCAGCAGAGGAAAGGGCAAAAATCATTGTGGATAGTGGGGGAATTTGTTGATCTTTGAACGCAATGGCTGAATGCAATCCACAGCTTAATTGCTCTCCATGGCACTCAAGCTCGAGGATTATGCCGCTCATCAGATCTGGATACGGCCGGGTCTCTGACGAACTCCTTCAACAATCGAAGAGGCTCATTTGGAAGCGTGTTATGTTCGAGAGGTGAAATTCAGTGTTGTTCAGATTTTTAACTATCCCGGGAGTGGCATGCATAGAAAATTTGGCAAGTCTGATATTGTTCACATCGCTTTCAATGCTATGCTGCAGCATGGACTGGAGCCGGATTTTTCACTCCAGGCTGAGAAACAGATAGCATCAATTATCGGGCCAGGTCATGAGAGTGGTTTGGATATTCTTGATCTTACTTCATTGCTCTGGTGCTCAATTGACAACGATGACTCTCTTGACCTTGATCAGTTAACCGCATGTGAAGCGCAGGCTGACTTGTCGGTCATCATTTATGTGGCCGTAGCTGATGTTGATGCCCTGGTGAAAAAAGGGTCACCCGTTGATAATCATGCTCAGAACAATACCACCTCTGTCTATACGTCGGCCCACATTTTTCCAATGTTGCCACTGCCTCTTTCGACCGATCTGACCTCTCTTAATCCTGATGAAAACCGTCTTGCGCTGGTCACCATTATGAAGGTAGACGCTCATGGCCGGGTGATCAGCTCAACGGTTGAACGGGCATTGGTAAGGAATAAGTCTAAGCTTGCGTATGACGCAGTCTCTGCCTGGATTGAAGGTGAAAGCAAACTGCCGCAAGCCGCATTGGTGGTGCCGGGTATGGAGCAGCAGTTGCGCTGTCAGGATGAGGTGGCGCAAAAATTACGGTTGCGCAGGTATAGAAAAGGTTCTCTTCAGTTTCAGACGTTTCAGCCTCATGCGGTTTTTGAAGGCGAACGGGTGGTTGCAATAGAACAGCAGGAACAGAATCGGGCGCGGCAGTTAATCGAAGAGTTCATGATTGCCACCAATGCCTGTACCGCAAATTTTCTGGCTGACAAAGGTGTTGCGTCGTTTCGCAGGGTTGTAAAGTCACCTGAGCGATGGATGCGAATTGTAGCTGTGGCAAGTGAATATGGCTATGCCCTGCCCGGTGAGCCTGACGCAGCGGCGCTCGAGGGATTTCTGGCTGCACGACATAAGGCCGACCCCTTGCGTTTTCCTGACCTCTCGCTGATTATTATCAAGCTGATGGGTTCAGGGGAATATGTGGTAGAAGTCCCCGGACAGAAGGCTATTGGGCATTTCGGCCTCGCTGAGCGCGACTATACGCATTCGACCGCTCCAAACAGACGGTTTCCTGATTTAATAACGTTGAGAATGATGAAAGCAATTCTCTCCAATAGTCCTGCCCCCTATGGCGTTGATGAGCTGGAATATTTGGCTGCGCATTGTACCCGTCAGGAGGATGCCGCCCGGAAAGTGGAACGCCGTGTGAGCAAGTCGGAAGCCGCTTTATTGCTGGGCCCGATGATTGGTTCTCATTTTGATGCCATCGTTACCGGCCATTCCGATAAGGGTACCTGGGTGAGATTGTTGACTCTGCCTGCCGAAGGCTGGCTGATGAGGAATATCGGGAAAATAAAGGTTGGTCAGCAGATTCAGGTAAAACTTGTTCTGGCAGATGTCGAACGTGGATTTATCGATTTCGAAAGAATGTAAAGCCCTGTATTGTCACGCTTCTTTTCGTTGCTTTCCGCACTTCCAGCATGAACTGAATTGACCTTCAATTGTTTCGCCGCAATCAGGGCAAATCCATTGGGGTTGAGTTTTAACCGGTGAACTTCGCCATGCATCAACTATCTCGCAGGCTCTGGAATAGTCGGCGTCATTTAAAACCCACAGTGCCGGGAGGCATTCCTGAGGCGAAAGCTCACCCGCAGCAATTGAGAGGTGTTCGTTTCGGATGCAGCAGGGAATCTCTTCAGTTTCGAGAAGGTTCTTAAGCAGGTAAACTTCGCGCGATTCGTTCATCGTATTTGGCGCAAACAAGTATTTCATGAGTTGCTTTCGTCCGGTTTACAGGTAAGAAATTTTTTTGGGGTGACAGATGTTTTATTCTTCAGAGTCCAGGCAGAATTATGCGCTAAGGTTTGGCCTGCCAACCGAGCACGATGATGGACGCCATACCAGGAATTTTCAGGCTTGATCATGATGAAGGATCTTTCGCAGATCTTGATGAAATGAGATTCGGCTCTCCCGGAACGCCTTGGCTCGAGTGTTCGACGGTCATCATGGCAACTGCTGAAAATCCCCGATATGTTTGATTTGCTTTTATTTTTTAAGGCGCATGTTCTTCCTCCCCAACAGGTTCATTTCCTGTATACATCTGAGCGGTATTGCTCGCATCATTGAAGTTGAAGTACACAGGGTTTTCATTCCGCAATATGTCGATGATCGCTGCCCAGTCATCTATTTGATAGTAAACGTCAAATACGTTTTCTTCCGGGTGTTTTTTGTTGTCCGGAAGGGGACTGCCGTTCGGGATAAACCATACAATGGCTTTTCCGAAACTGCCTGTAAAATTCATCAGCCTTTTACCAGCAAACCCCTTGGGGGCTAACATATTGGTATAATAGTTATCGATTTTTCCGAAGTGCGTCGCCATAATACCCTCTGTTGTTAAAGTTGGAAAGGATTTGCATTCAAGCTCTTGTGTTCGGCATCATCCAGCAACAGTGCATATCCGGTGAATATGCTGAGCCCATCATGGCCATTCCAGATAACCGGAGAGGGTCATTCGAGCCTTCGCTTCATCTTTGGCAATATCACGATCAACCCTCAGCATTACTGATGAGCCCGGGTCAGCATAGAATTTTACCAATCCGGTAAACCAATAATAGTCGACGGCGCCGAAATTTCCTATGGTGTGTGAACCCAGGTAGTGTCTGACCTCGTTGCCATTTGCCGTACATTTAATACCGAACAGCAGCTTTTGCCCAAAGGGACAAAAACCCTCTCCGGAAATATGTTCGATGACAAGGCGCCTGTCATTCGGCACACTGATAAAAGCGTTTTCCCCGCCATAAGTATTGGGCACCACTATTTCAACGGCACGTTGATACGGTTCCATAGCTGTTCCTCCTCTTTATTTTACATTTGATGATTGTTTCCTTACTGCCAAGTTATGATAATGCGTTGTTCATACAGGGAATTCTTTTTCTGACATTTTGTCGAGTCAGGGCTGTAAGCACCATGGTATCAACCTGTTGACGAACTGAAGGCATGGGATGAGAAGAGTGTCCCTTCGAAGTAACAATTCGCATCATCATCACGGCCTTCTTTTTCTCGCTGCAGAACGAGAAAAAGAGATAACAGATTAAAAAAAAATCGATACTTCAGGGAAAAATGGAATTCGGGGAAATCCCGGGGACTGCTGTTACTTTATTTGCGGCGCTTATAGAAAATGCGCCGAATGTACAGTAATAATAATTTATTTTCAGGATAAAACAATCTGTTTACTTCTGAAACCGTGATGACGGTAAAAGCATTGAACACCATTAAGCCGCTTACCTGCGTAATAGCCTGTCAGGAGTGGCCGTATCGGTAGTTGTCAATATTGGAAGATCGTTCAACTTGCTCTTGTCATGACATCTTGCGGAACTGCTGCATCAGCCATGATTCTTTTTGTTGCACTTTTTCTTTTAGTGGAAGCCCTTCCTTTTCCCGGGAAATCATTCCGGACATCAAACAAAAAACAACCGAATTTCTTCGGTTGTTTTTATTGAAGCTGTCAGCAATAAAAGTTCATTGCCGATATGCCTGCTGCGGAGTTAACTGCTATGGCATCAGCTCTATGCTATGGCTGTTTTTCGGCGTCCAGTGTCAAGTGCAGCATTATTATTTCAGCATAAAGCCGAACTTGCCGAGAACTGATTTGGCCTCCTTGCCCTGAAGATAAGTAAGGAAGGCCTTTGCTTCACCGTTTTGGGCGGCTTTGACAGTCAGAGCCATTGGATAGGTGACACGGGGATAGAGCTTTTGCGGAACGGTAAACAGCACGTTTGCTTTTTTGGCCAGCCGTGCATCCGTCTTGTAGACAAAAGCACCGTCGACTTCACCGAGTTCGGCGTACATGAGGCATTCGCGGACATCTTTGGCCATGACCAGTTTGCCGGAAAGTTTCTCTTCAATACCCGCTTTTGTTATGGCAGCCATGGCGTATTCACCCGCCGGTACACTTTTCGGGCTTCCTATGGCAATCTTGTCCAGTTTTGGTAAATCGTTGATTGAGGAGACTTTTTTCGTGGTTGTTCCTGCAAAAACAAGGGCGTTATAGGCAAAGTTCTTTTCGGTGGCTCCATCGACAAGTTTTTTGTCTTTGAGATAATCCATCCACTGGTTGTTTGCTGCAATAAACAGGTCAGCAGGAGCGCCATTTTCAATTTGACCGGCAAGTGTTCCGGACGCTCCGAAATTTTTCAGAAAAGTGGTGGCAGGGTGTTTTGCCGTGTACCCGGCGGTCAGTTCATTGATCACCTCTTTAAGGCTTGCTGCAACCGAAAGGTTCAGTTCTCCGGCACTTGCCGGTATAGTCGTCGTCAGCAGGGTAATCGTCAGGATGAATATCATCCGCATCGCAGGCATCATTGTTTTTTTCATGGTCGTTGTTTTTGTGTTTAAAAACCCGGCGTCGGAGAAACGCCGGGAAGGTGTAATCGAGAGAAAGAACAGGTGTTGGCAGGAAAAAGGAATCGTTATTTCTCGATATATATAACGATGATTAAAAAAATATTTCCCCGGTCAGATAGTTGGACGCATGTTGCCAATGTCTTTGACTGAGAGAGTATTCATGTTCAGTCAAGTGTGTTTCTTTGGAGTTTAATGTTCGCTATATATAAAAAGATATAACGATGAGTAAAAAATATGTCGTACTGTCTTCCTGATGTAAAAGACAGTACGACAATCTGGATAATCAGTTTATCAGATGCTCTTCGCAGGCTTCACCCTCCTCAAGAGCGTCAAGGATTTCATCGATTTTGTCCTCGCTGTCAATTTCGCCGTACCAGAAGCTTTCGGGATAGACAACAAGCACAGGCCCTTTCTCGCAGAGGTTGAGGCAGCCTGTGGCCGAGACGGTAACGTCGGTCATGCCGCGATCGGAAAGCTCGCTTTCGATGTAGGGAATCAGGCTGAGCGACTCTTTTTTATGGCAGATACCCTGTGGTGTTCCCTGTGCACGGAAACTTGCGCAAACAAGAATGTGATGTTTTGGTTTGTCCATGATGTTTTATTCGTGAATGTTAATAAATATCCTGATTCTCCAATCTCTGTTATCAATTGCTTTTCGCTACCCGCATCCACCGCCGGTGCCGCTGCAGCTTGATCCACAGGCGTGGATCTGGCTGCTTTTCATCAGATGTTTCAGATCCTGTCCATTAAAGATCCCATAGACGGCCTCCTCGATGACACCCTCAAGCACCAGTACCTCAATCCCTTTTGCCATCATGACTTTTTTAGGAGAGTCACCAGCTCCGTTGACGAGCAGTGCCCGGCAGTCATTCAGGGTATCGGCCAGTGCTTCCCAACGCTCTTTACCACCACCAGCGGGAGGAGCAGTTCTCGAATCGATCAACATGCATTCTCCTGTATCGTCCATGCCATAAATCAGGAAGCGTTCCGCTTCGCCGAGGTGCTGGTTTATCAGAACCCCCTCCATACTGCTGACGGCAATATAGGGGCGGAATTCAACGGGGTTTTTCGGCAGTGCTGCAGCTTCAGCAAGCTTTTGCATCATCTCTTCGCTGTTGATTTCGCCGATAATGCCGACTGCATCGGCGCGGCACCGTGCGCAGTGTTTCATCTGCGGCAGATACTGGCTTGTCGCATTTTGTATTTCACTAACCAGCTCCAGAGCCGGTTCAGCAATGTTTTCAAATACGGTCTCAGTTGTGCTGTAGTACGGCATACAGTTCAGGATATCGGCTCCCAGTTCAGCAACTTTCCTGGCGACCTCAATGACGTGCGTATCGTTGATGCCCGGAATAATAATGGAGTTTACTTTAGCCGTGACCCCCACCTCCTTGAGTTTTTTCAAGGCTTCAAGCTGCCTGTCGATCAGCAGTTTAGCGGCATCAAGGTCACGGTACATTTTTTTGTTATACCTCACCCATGCATAGATTTCCGATCCGATGACAGGGTCTATGGCATTGATGGTAATGGTCACATGGCTCACCTGCAACTTCGCAAGCTCATCGATATAAGGTAACAGGTCGAGTCCATTGGTTGCCACACAGAGCAGCATCTCGGGATACTTTGCCCGAACCAGCCGAAGGGTTTCCATGGTTTCATCCGGGTTGGCGAAGGGATCTCCAGGACCGGCAATACCCACAACAGCAATGTTTGGCGAGAGCACCATTGCCTGATCCAGATAGTGCATGGCCTGCAGCGGCGACAATATCTTGCTCGTCACACCGGGACGGTTTTCGTTCATGCAATCGAATTTCCGGTTGCAGTAGTTGCACTGGATATTGCATTTTGGTGCAATGGGGAGGTGGATACGCCCGAACTTGTGGCGCGACGCATCGTTGAAACAGGGGTGGTTTGCGATTTTCAGTGTCATGATATCCTCCCTTTACATATAAGTATAACCGATTGATGAAGCATTCTGCCGCTGTTCGATAACGGTGTTGACGATCCGGTCAAAAAGTTCCTGGGTGCCCCGGTACCCCAGATGGTGCATTCTCTGACCTCCGAACCGATCGTGAATCGGGAAGCCGAGACGGAGCAGCGGTATCTTGTTTTTTCTCGACATGGTATAGCCTTTGCTGTTGCCAATCAGAAAATCAGGTTTCAGCACTTTGGCTTCATCTTCGATATCGACAAAGTCAACGCCTTCACGAACCTTGATATCCAGCTCCTCCATATTGGGGATAAGCTCCTTGATCCGTTTTTTCAGAAGGCCGCTTTTTCCTCCCGATGCACAGAGTACGGGGGTCATGCCGATTTCTGTGAGAAATGCCGTCATGGCGACTACGAGGTCTTCTTCTCCGTAGAGGATCACCTTTTTTTCAAAAACATATTTATGGCCGTCAGCATAAGCGTCAATCAGGCGGCGCCGTTCATCCTCATATTTTTCGGGCCTCGGCCTGCCTGTCAGTGTTTCGAGCAGACTGAAAAACTTGTCGCTCTCCTTGATGCCGATGGGCAGGGAGAGGTGATATCTCGGGACGTCGAACGCCTCTTCGAGATAGCCTGCCGCTGATTTCGATGCTTCAAGAGTTGAGCCGAACTCTATGCTTGCTGACGCACTGCCTGCCGAAACAATAGCACTTGCCGGAGTTCCGCCTGGGGGTATACGATGATACTCGCCCCACGGGCCGCCGTCCATGGTCTGGGAATAGTCCGGCAGCAGCATCAAGGGAGCCTGGAAATCTGCAAATATCTCCTTCAGGTAGCGCAGGTCGGCTGGCGATACCATGTTCGGAAAGAGGTTGATCAGACTCTGCTCCTCGCCTTTCTCGGCCAGGGTTTTGACGGTTGCCCTTACTGCGGCATGAAAGCCGTCGATGTGGCTGCCCTGGTAGCTTGGCGTTGAAGCATGAATCAAAATCGGCATTGGTGTTCCGTTCTTGAACTCTTTCTTATACTCCCGCAAAATTCCGGGAACATCATCGCCGATGGTCTCGCTCAGGCAGGTGGTCGCTACCCCGATAACCTTCGGTTTATATTGATCGGAGACGTTTTTCAGTCCGATTTTCAGGTTATGGCTGCCACCAAACACAGCACTCTCTTCATGAAAGTTGGATGAAGCGATATCGATCGGCTCTTTGTAATGGCTGATCAGATAACGCCGTATATAGGTTGCGCACCCCTGTGAACCGTGCAGGAACGGTACGCAGTTCTCAATCCCGCGGAATGCAAGGCATGCACCAAGCGGGTTGCAGAGCTTGCAGGCGTTCTGTGTTGCTGTTTTTGCGTGTTTCATAGGGTACCTCCTTTTCGTGGAGCGAACTGCCATACCGGGCTCATGACCGATTGATAGACCTCCAGTGCAAAATTATACATACCGACAAATCCGGCCAGAGGGATCTTCCTCTCATGGTTGTGATCGCAAAATCCGATACCAAGTTTGAAGGCTATCGGGCGCTCCTTGACCCCTCCTATAAGCAGGTCGGCCTCTTTTTCAAGAATAAATTTCGAGAGCTCGACGGGGTTGGAGTCGTCCACAATCACCGTTCCCTCATCGCACATCTCTTTCAAACGAGCATAATCATCCTTGTTGCCAGTCTGTGAACCGGCAAGCACGACCGACATGCCGATTGAACGCAGTGCCTTGATAAGCGAGAAGGTTTTGAATGCGCCACCGACATAGATGGCCGCCTTCTTCCCCGTCAGCGCCTTTTTAAACTTTTGCAGTGAAGGATAGAGGCTTTTCACCTCCTCACTCACCACCGCTTTTGCCGCCTCCATAATTTCGGGGCGGTCAGGGAAATATTTTGCGACATCGTAGAGCGATTTCGACATATCCTCAATACCGAAGTAGGATACCCTGATATAGGGAATGCCATATTTCTCCTCCATCTCTTTTGCAAGCCAGGTCATTGATCCTGAGCACTGCACAACGTTGAGCGTCGCCCCATGTGCCCGCCGTACCGCATCGATACGTCCGTCACCCGTCAGGGTTGCGACAACCTCGATACCCATTTTTTCATAGTACTTCCTGATAATCCACGCCTCCCCGGCAAGGTTGAATTCGCCAAGGATGTTGATACTGTACTTGCTGATCTCCTCGGTTGATCCCGTGCCGATCAGCTTCATCAGGGCATGGCAGGCGGCCTTGTAGCCATCCTTTTTGGTGCCCTTGAACCCTTCGGAATGAACCGGCAGGACCGGAATGCCGCTCTCTTTCGCCACTTTTTTGCAGACAGCCTCGATGTCGTCACCGATAAGGCCGACAATGCAGGTCGAGTAGATAAAGGCTGCCTTGGGCTTGTACTGCTCAATCAGCTCAATCAGCGAGTGGTAGAGCTTTTTTTCACCACCGTAAATGACATCCATCTCCTGAAGGTCGGTCGAAAAGCTTAACCGGTGTAATTCAGGCCCTGAAGAGACAGCCCCACGGATGTCCCACGTATAGGCGGCACACCCGATAGGTCCATGAACAACATGAATGGCATCGGCTATGGGATAGAGCACCACTCGGGAACCGCAGAAGACGCAGGCGCGCTGGCTGACCGATCCCGAAAGGCTTGAAGTGTCGCAGGCGATATCGGGTTGCGCCACCCCTTTTTTCTTTTCGAAGATCTGCTTCTGCCGTCCTTCGAGAATCGTGATCTGTTCCATAGCTTCTACCCCTTACATAAAATTTATTGCTGTTTACTCTTACATGACCAGTTCAAACTTTTCTTCAAGTGCGTCACGATCCTGGCGATCCATCAGTGCATTGAGAAGTTTTTCAACCAATCTCAACCCACCGCTGTACCCGACACTCGGGAAGTAGCTGTGTCCGATACGATCAAGAATCGGGAAGCCGAACCGGATAAACGGAACATCTTCATCACGTGCCATGTACTTGCCATAAGTATTGCCGATCAGCAGGTCAACCGGTTCATTCTTCATCCACTGGTGCAGCAGGAACATGTCGGCCTGAAGCCCGTTGCGGAAGTTTGTTTCCGGTGAACGTGCATCAAGAAGCTGGCGCATCTGTTTCTCAAAGCGCTGACCGGGTGTGCCGCTGACGATATGAACCGGTTTCATGTTCAGATCGAGCAGGAACTCGGTGAGCGGAAGAAGCTGATCCGGATCGCCGAAGAGCGCCACTCTCTTGCCGTAGAGATACTGTTCCATATCGGCCATCACATCAACCAGACGACCCCTCTCAGCCGTAATCTCATCAGGTACCTTTACTCCGGCAACCTGGCTGAGTGCCATAATGAAGCGATCGGTTGCAGAGAGGCCGATGGGTATGTCGAGCGTTTCAAAGGGCACCTTGCAGCTCTTCTCAAGGGCAATTGCCGCCGGTTCTGCACTGATCGATCCAAGAGCAAGCGAAGAGAGGCTGTCGCCAGCGCTTATCAGCTCTTCTCTTGTTGTGCCGCCCTTCGGGTAAAACACATGTTTTCCGGTCTGCGGAGCGTCAAGCACATCCGAAGTGTCGGGGAACAGCACAATCTTGACACCAAGCTCTTTCGAAAGACGCTTGATTTCGCGCATGTCGGAAGGCTCCATCCAGCCGGCAATAATGTTGAACTGGTGCTTTTTAACACCACTGGAGACGGCAAACTGGGTGGCAATACCCGTGACCATATTGGCATAACCGGTAACGTGCGATCCGATAAAGCTCGGTGTGCTGGCAAAAATGACATGCTTTCCTTCAGGAATTTTGCCGTCATCTTTTGCTTTTCTCGTGATCTGCTGCAAGTCATCACCAATGGTTTCAGAGAGGCAGGTCGAGTGCACCGCAATGATATCAGGCTCATAGACCGAAAAGATGGTCTCGATGGCCGCAAGAAGGTTTGCCTGGCCGCCGAAAACTGAAGCACCTTCGGTGAACGAACTTGTTGCCGCCATAACAGGCTCTTTGTAGTGGCGGGTCAGGGTACTGCGGTGATAGGAGCAGCACCCCTGTGAGCCATGGCTGTGAGGCAGACAGCCATGAATACCGAGCGCTGCATACATGGCGCCGATTGGCTGGCATGTTTTCGCAGGGTTGATCGTCAGCCCTTCACGCTCTTTAACCTCTTTAGATGTGTGTCTTAATAGCATAATTCAATAATCTCCGTTTTCCATGTTCATTACTGTGTCACGTAACTGGCTGCAAGTCCTGCACCGTTTCCGGCTTTTTCCCATGGCGCTTTGATCAGTTTCCATACCGGGTTGTTCACCATGCGGTCAATGTCTTTGTAGAAGTTTACCGCTCCCTCAAAGCCAGTGTAGGGACCGCCGTAGTCGTAGCTGTGAAGCTGTTTGAGCGGAATACCCATTTTCTGAACCACATACTTCTCCTTGATACCGGCGCAGAAAATATCCGGCTTGTAAATCTCGATCAGCTTTTCAGACTCATAGTGGCTGAGGTCATCAACAACCAGCGACTTCCTGGTCATCTGCTTCATCATACCCTCATAGCCGTTGATCTCCAGCCCCTTCTCCTTCAGTGCTTCAAGTTCCGCTTCGGTTTTCCTCGGATTGTACAGTTCCGGATCTGCTACCACTTTCAGCTCTTCAATGTTCTTGCTGTCAGCATCAATCTTGATGCTCGGCAGTACGTGACGCCCTTCATAGTCATCGCGGTGAGCAAACTCATACCCCGCGGCCACCGTTGTCATGCCAAGCTCGGCAAAAAGATCCTGGTAGTGGTGGGCACGTGATCCACCGACAAAGAGCATGGCCGTTTTGCCTTTCGTTCTCGGCAGTATCTCCTCAATGACAGCTTTTACCTTCGGTGTCTCCTCGGCAATCACCTCTTCGACCTTTGCCTTGAGTTCCTCGTCGCCAAAGTATTCGGCAATTTTGCGGAGCGACTTTGCGGTCGATTCGGCGCCAACGAAGTTGACCTTCATCCAGGGGATACCGTACTTCGTCTCCATCATATCACCCATATAGTTGATGGAACGGTGACAGAGGATCACGTTAAGATCTGCTGTGTGGGCGTTTTCAATTTGGCCGACCGTTGAGTTGCCGCTGAAAGAGGCAACCAGAGTGATGCCGACCTTTTCGAAAATGCGTTCAATCTCAAAAGCATCGCCACCGATGTTGTATTCACCAAGCAGGTTCAGCTTGAACTTGCCCACGCTTGGAGTGTTATTGCGGCCTACCATGTGCTTGAACACACCGTTGTTGGCAATGTGGTGGCCTGCCGACTGGCTTACGCCCCTGTACCCTTCGCAACTGAAACCGAAAACGTTGCAGTCTCCAAGCTTCTCCTTCATCTCTCGTGAGGCTGCATGAACGTCATCACCAATCAGACCAACCGGACAAGTCGAGAATATGGCAATCGATTTCGGATGAAAGAGGTCATAAGCCTCCTGAATTGCAATTTTCAGCTTCTTTTCTCCACCGAAGACGATATTCTCCTCCTGCATGTCAGTTGAAAAACAGTAGGGGATATAGTTCTCGTCCATCAATGACTCGGGCTTGGTCTGGTTACGGCGGGTCAACCAGGCATAGAAGCTGCAGCCGATAGGGCCATGCACGATGTTGACGATATCGCGGGTAGGCCCGAGCACCACACCTTTACATCCCGCATAAGAGCAGCCACGCTGTGTGATAATTCCCGGAACGGTACGCACGTTTGCCTGTACTTCAGGAATGATTTGCGGGTCATTGACAATAATCGACTTTGCCCGTTTTTTCGCGACCTTGGTCGGGTATTTTTGTATCAACTCCTCCCTGACTTTGGAAGGATCTGGAAAATGTATGTTCGCCTCCATGTAGCTCTCTCCGTTTACACCTTTTAAATATTGCTCTGTTAGTTCAGCGCTTCATCACCCTGTTCGCTGGTTCTGACCCTTATGGTTTCGACAATCGGCGTTACAAAGATCTTGCCGTCACCGGGTTTACCTGTCTGGTTGGCCTTGATGATCGTATCGATTGCACTCTGGCACAATTCATCCGGGACAACGACGGTAAGAATCCTTTTTGCAACAAGTCTCGGGGCATTGCCAAGCTGGGCAATGGCTTCAGGGTGACCTTCTGCAGCGCCATTGAGAATATCATAATGAATCTGACCCTTGCCGCGACCCATCACCCTGCCGGTAGCGGTGAATGCCGGAATACCTGCATCGACAAGCGCTTTCTTCGTTGCATTCACCTTGTTGATCCGTATAACTGAAATGATCTCTTTCATTCAAGCCTCCTTTGCTGACGCAAGCATTGGATCAGTTTCTTTTTCACCGGAGCTTATGGTGTAAACCTCCTCTACGCTTGAAATAAAGATCTTGCCATCACCGAACTTTCCTTCCGGGCCTGACTTTGCATTCTCCATGATGGCTCGTATCACGAAATCCTTGTCATTGTCGGGTACCACAACGAAGAGCATCTCTTTGGGTATTTCGTCATAGACCACATCGCCAACGCGCAGACCGCGCTGCTTGCCTCGTCCGACAACCGAGATTTTCGTTACAGCCGGGAATCCTGCATCGAGCAGTCCCTGCATCACCTCATATACCTTTTCCGGTCTGACGATTGTTCTGATCATTAACATGTGCTTGTACTCCGTTTTTTAGTTAGCGATACCAAATTCAATGAGAAGTGCTTCAAGTTCTTCGATTTCAAGCGGCTTGGGGATGACAAACATCTTGTTGTCGTTAATTTTCTGTGCAAGAGCGCGGTATTCATCAGCCTGCTCATGAGTCGGATCGTACTCGATAACGGTTTTACGGTTGATCTCGGCACGCTGTACAAAGTTGTTGCGCGGCACAAAATGGATCATCTGTGTACCGATTCTCTTGGCAAGTTCCTCAATCATCTGGCGTTCGTTATCAACATTACGGCTGTTGCAGATAAGGCCTCCAAGACGAACTCCACCGGTATCAGCATATTTCAGGATACCCTTGCAGATGTTGTTGGCAGCGTACATGGCCATCATCTCTCCTGAACAGACGATGTAGATCTCTTCAGCTTTACCGTCACGAATCGGCATGGCGAATCCTCCACAGACAACGTCACCAAGCACATCGTAGAAAACATAGTCGAGATCCCATTCATCATCGAAAGCTCCAAGCTGTTCGAGCAGGTTGACCGAGGTGATGATACCGCGACCTGCGCAACCTACACCTGGCTCAGGACCGCCGGATTCGGTGCAACGGGTGTTTCTGTACCCAGCCTTGATGATATCTTCAAGTT
>CAIJPS010000001.1 GCA_903822595.1 uncultured Chlorobiaceae bacterium | reverse complement strand
TATCATTCCTTTTCTAAAAATTATGGAATGATAAAAATAACAAGTTTTTTTCAAGTCGGTGACGATCAAAAACGTATCGTAACTTGTTGTATTATTAGGCGTTAAACAGTGTTAATTTTTTCAACAACCGGACACCAGTGACTTTGTAAAAAAAGTAATATTTCGAAAAGAGAGGACGCGCTGGTCATGAGTCAGTATTTTCATGATATTGGTGTCTTTCTCCATTTTCAGGGTGACACACAGCTCAACAAAACGGTATTTCTGAATCCAAACTGGGTACACAAGCGGTTTACAAGCTGCTCGACCATCCGTTGCTTGACAAGCAACATGGCCGATTCAGCCGTGAAGATGCCACTACTATCTGGAACGAAGAGGAGTATGCAGATCTTCGCGATGAGCTGCTCCGCCTATTGGGAAAGTTTTTCCTCACATACGAAATTGATGGGTCAGGTCGATACATTGTGCCGGAAAAGCTGCCTTCGACAAGCCTTGCATATCCTTGGGATTCGTCTCGAAATCTCTACCTGCAATATACCTACGACCTCTTTATGCCGAGAGGAATCATATCGCAGTTCATAGTGGAGATGCACCGCTTCATTAACAATCATGAACTGGTATGGAAGCGAGGATGTTTGCTTGAACATGACGGTGCAAGTGCCGAGATCATTGAAAGCTATGATGCCCGGCGGATTGCAATACGTCTCTCCGGCACAAACAAGAGGGATTTTATGACCATCATTGCTGAAAAGGTGGATGATATCAACCACAAGTATGAAAAAATGAAGGTTGACAAGCTTATTCCCTGCAATTGCAGCGAATGTACAGTGTCAGAAAACCCGTTCTTTTATACTCATGCTGATCTTAAAAAACGTATTGAAAAAGGGAGACGGGATGTTGAATGCGGCAATAGTTATGAGCTGGTAAATGTTCGTCAATTGATTGATGATGTCTTGAGTGAAAAGCCAATAAAATCAAACAAAAACAGAAATACTTCTATGGAAAGAACAACCGTATTTGTCAGTTACTCGCACGCAAACGATGCGTATCTGAAGCGCTTGCAGGTTCATCTCAAGGTGCTGAAGCATGAAGGAGTTGATGTGGATGTGCGGGATGACACAAGAATAAAAGCCGGGATGAAATGGAATGATGAAATAAAAGCTGCGCTTGTATCTGCAAAAGCAGGCATCATGCTGGTCAGTACCGATTTTCTTGCATCCGATTTTATCATGACCAACGAACTGCCATCGCTCCTCGAATCTGCCGAAAGTTGCGGAACAACAATTTTACCACTCATCATCGAACCATGCCGATTCAGCAACAGTAAACTCTCAATATTTCAAGCCGTAAACGATCCCGATACACCGCTCTCCAAACTTTCAGAGGCAGATCAGGAAGAGCAATATCTTGCATTGATCGAAAGAATTACCGAATTGTTGTAAGCTGCCAGTCAAGAATAGTCGGTGAAATTGACCACACCCTTTTGTGAGAAACATTGTCGGATGCTCTTTTGCCATCTGAATGATGATCTTTTCTTTAGGCGAAAATACTAAATTGCAGACTACAGAATGAACTTCATTTGCGATAACGACATTTTCTACCTGAGCAAAACTTAGCGGTCAACAACAAGTCGCTCCTTGATCTCAAGTCATACAAGCCGAATTCCTTGATGTGTAGCCTTATTTTACTACGGTAAGCGCTCAACAAGAATTACTTCCGAAGTAAAGACAAGGCCGAACAACAAGAAATCAGGTCAAACCGACCCGTCATTACGGAAAAACTTGTAGTTAAAAGCTTATCAACTCTTGTGAAGCGCTTACAAGCAGTTCGATTTTTGTGGCGATCATGAATTATTCCGGTAATAGAATCTGTTGTTGTTATTGATGAAGCTGAAGGCTGTTTATGTCCTCTGCTTTTGAATTTCTTCTTGAATACCTTGCAAGAGCTTCTTCAGGAGTTGCAGAGCCTGTTCAAAATTGCTACTCTGAAACGAAACACTCTTGACCATATGAGAAAGCATCCTGAAATCCTGCTTTTCATCGGTTTCGCGGATCAGAATCTCCACTACCGTTATGACCGTCTCAGTGCTGCCCAACAGCGCTATTTCCCGTCCGAGCAGTCTAACGGAAGCAAGCCGTGAATCGAATTGTTCCTCGGTGAGCAAGGGTATGTGGGATTCTTATAGTTTTTTCTGGATAGCGGTTGATTCGTATTGCTCCAGGATGAAGAGGAGGTCCTGGGCATCACGCTTGCGATTTGGATACGCATCGTCCCAGGAGATAATCTTCAGGAGTGCCAGCGCCGGTACCGAAGGAACCAGTATCTCCAATGGCGGTTCGTTACTGAAACGCACCTTTAACGCTGATTGAAACGCCTCTTCAAACCCGAGGGTGCTCATGATCACGTCATGGTTCGGCAGCCAACTGATATGCTTGGTCTCGCCGCTAATTCCCCCGTAGGGCAGGATATCGACAACCGTTGCACATGAAATGCCTTTGAAGCGGTGCGCCAAATTCGTCGCGCTGAAAAGCCCTCGTTCAATTAAGGTGTCAGTCAGATGCTTGAATTCTTCCCAGCTTCCCACCTTAATGCCAATATCAATGTCTTCCGTCATTCGAGGAGCGGAAATCTGATGTATATGTTCAAAGATCACATCGCGCGCAAAAGCTCCCACGACAAAAAAATGTATGCTGAGTCCTTTGGCTACTTCATTGATCTCCCTGAGAGCCGATACTTTCTCAGGCTCAATCTTGCCTGAAATATTGATCGATGTGTTCTTCATATATTAGCCTTGCGGTTTCCATGGTTCGTTGGTCGCCTATAGCGACAAGGTCAGCGTAAATGATGACTGGATGCACCGTATCGCCATCACCAAAGCCATTGTCCAGCGGCCAGAATCGTTCGAAAATCTCCACATTGCCTTGCGGCTCTTTTTTCAGTCTCTTTGCGATCACCAGCTCTGCCAGACGATTCTTGTCCGCATACAGTGTTACCGTGCCAGGTTTCAAGTATCCTGTCAGTTTTGCTGCGGCAACCTCTCCGCCCCACTGAGCGAGGGCGGGATCCAGTGAAATATCCTTCCACCATTCCCCATCACCCCGGAATCGTCCCAACAACAGTTTCGGCTTTAAGGAGTCGGGATACGCCACAATCCAGCGCTCAAAGAGCCTCTTTTTGTCCACGAGCTTTTTCCCCGTTTTCCTCATATCGAAGACAAAGCCTCTCTGGATCAGTTCGGTCATGGTGCTTTTTACTGTACCCAAGGCGACATTCGCCATCTTTGCAAGATCGCGATACGGCCTCTCAACCAGCTCCGGTTGGCATAAAAAAAGATAGACGATCTTTAGGCCGACCCCTTTAAACAGACGAGTTGTGGGAACTCTGTTTTCTTCCTTGTGTGGTTTTTTGCCTTGAACAAAAATCAACAATGGCGGTTGATTAATGAAGGCGTTTCCGACCGTGTCGATAAATTGAATACCAGCGTTGCGCAATCTTTCCGCTGCCTCCTGGGGAATGTACCTTGTAGCTAACAGAAAAGGATGTTGTATCTTATCCGTGTTAAAGAGAACCTGAAGTTCTCCTGTTTTGGTAAGATTTTTTTTTACTTCGACGCACCAAACAAACTCTTTTCCGAAAACCTTTCCCGTCACATTGCAGTAGTGTCCCCGGTTATAAGGGTCGTAAATTGGTTCAATCGCGTATTCCAATGGAGCGATCGTCTGGAGGGCCTCCATAGCCTGCCGAAGGATTGTTGCTTCGTCCTCGGCTAATTTTTGTTCAATATATTCTTTGTTCATTTACTTTGAACATAACAAATACTTGAACACAAATCAATAGGATAACTCCGTGCCCTCAGGATTGTGGGAACATGCTGAAGGTTATGAAGAGGGTTTGGCTGTAAAGCATTCACAGAAAAAAAACGGGTAATGCTTTACCCTCCCATGAGGAAACAACGTGGGTTGCCCGTTTGTGAGCTGAATGATCATTCAGCTCACAAACGATGCTGAAAAATATAGTGATGGCAGAAAAGTGCACACCCTTACGCAATGAAAAGGGTTGGGTGCTCTTTTCCCATCTGGATGATGATCTCCTCTTCAGGTGACAAGGGGGGATGGATGCTTTTCCGTGAATCTTTGCCGGTGCGTTTCGCTCTCAACGTTTCCAGTCTGGAACTCTTGGGAGTGGCTGGCTTTTGTGAGAACTGAGCCCATGCGAACAGTGGCAGGAGCCACTCTGAAATTGTATGTGCCATAGCCGTTGATTGCGCTTAAGGTGACGAGAAAACAGGACGCGAGTTGCATTATGACAACATCATCAAAAGATTACACATTGTAAATCCCGCTTTAACGGCATATTGTATACCATAAATACGGTATACAATCAGACTGACATACTCAGATTTTTTTTCAACGAGATTTATTTTACATTAAACAATAGCGTTTTGATATCATATAGTGATACTTCTTGGTGCATAAAAAACAGCAAAAAATTTTAGCCAGAATCTTTGAAGATCCGGTACGCTCTGACGTGAAGTGGTGCGATATTGAAAATCTGATACAAGGTCTTGGAGCAGAAATTTCCGAAGGAAAAGGATCAAGAGTACGGATTTTTCTGAACGGGGTGCGTGCAGTTTTTCACAGACCACATCCCGAAAAAGAGTGCGACAAAGGTGCGCTTAAATCAATAAGACGTTTTTTACAAGAAGCAGGAGTGGAGTACCATGCTGAACTATAAAGGATACACCGGGCATATTGAGTTTGATGATGAGGCTGGACTGTTTCATGGCGAGGTAGTCGACACGAAAGATGTCGTCACCTTTCAGGGACGGAGTGTTGATGAAATTGTGCAGGCATTCAGGGATTCTGTCGATGATTATCTCGACTTTTGTGCAGAGCGGGGAGAAAAACCGGATAAGCCATTTTCCGGAAAATTTGTGCTGCGAATGAACCCGGAACTGCATCATGCCATTCATCTCAAAGCCATAAAGGCGGGGAAAAGCCTGAACAAATGGGTCAATGATACGCTTCAATCAGCCTGAAAACGTATTCATCTTTTGAGAAAAAACAGGATATCTTCTTTTTGTTTTCGAAACGCACATCAATTTTTCCGCCAATGATAACAAACGCAACCCTCGCCTTTCTCCATGAGCTGAAAGAGCATAATGAGCGAGTCTGGTTCACGGAACACAAGAATGAGTATCAGCAGGCATT